>JAUWJD010000008.1 GCA_030607875.1 Chloroflexota bacterium | reverse complement strand
CTATCAGGTTGGTGCCAGGAACAGGGTAGATTTCAAAATCATCACCTTCCCTGAAGTGGAGACGCACTCTCAAGGTCGAAGGCCCTACCGGTTCATAGACATACAGGGTACTGCGGCAATTGCCAAACTCGGGCTCGGTTTCAAAGTGTGTTGGTCAGTTCTTGTCGCAGGATAACCTACTATCGGTACTTATTGTCGAAGTTGATCGCATACTATCCCTGGTACCGCTAAACTGCCGCATAGCCGACCAACACAATCCGGAACCGAGTCCAAACTCGGGCAGTCGTTCTTATGTGATAATCGAGCTAAAGGGGTTTAGCAACCTTCGGTGCACGAAGCAGTAAGATCTCCCAAGGTGCTGTCTGTGCGCTCCGTGTCTTTTGGTACTGGACCGGGTCGATCAGCCGCATATCGTGTGCTCACGATCCCTATTCCCAGCATAAGGCTCGCCAGCAGGAGTATCGTCTGAGTGATGCCAATAGAGTCAGCCAATGCTCCGGTCAGCGGCAACGGCAGAGTACGGCCGACGTGGTGCAAGCAGTAGAGCGTGTGCAGGCTGGCGTGCACGTGGGTTCTCTGAGCGATCTGACATGCTCGCTCCAGCATCGTGGATGCATCAGCCTCAGCCAGTCGCGCTGCTATCAGAACGGCAAAGCCGCAACGACATCTTGGAAATCCCTGGCTTGCTACAAACTGGGTAACCACAGATGGGCGCGCAGGGTTGCTTGCTGGCCTGGCTTGTGATATGATGTGCACAGAGTTCATGTATCTACAACGATGCCCTCCCGGCAGTCCGGCATATTCCGTGCACAGGCCATGGGGGAGAACCTGTCCATGCTTCGCAGCCGTCCCCCTGCCCTGGCGTGATCCGGGCGAGCGGTCGGCTGTTTGCCGTATGGGACGGTTATATCGTCTGCAGAACAACCGAATAACGGTCAAGGAGGTGTGATGATGAGTTTTGCTGGTATAAAGCGTCTAGGCGCTCAGGGCCTGGGCCCGGATGACCGCGTGGTGAAAGCGGTCGAGCGTGGGAAGCCCGCGGTGTTCAAAGTGGTCAACCCCGATCAAGGCTGGCTCGAGAAGTTGCATCAAGCCAGTCCCAACACTGCGCTCATCGGCCGAATTGTGGACAACACCCTGCAACTCACCCCGCAAGCGGGCCGAGACTTTGCGGAGCGTGTGATCCAGAAGGCCAAGGAACTGGGTGATGTGGTAAAGTGGTGGGAGGGCAGCAACGAAGCGGCCAAGGGAAAGGAGGCTATCAAGAGACTGTGTGAATTCGAACAGGCCTTTGCTGAGCGGCTTCAGAGCGCAGGCTATCACGCCCTGGTCGGTGGTTTCTCCACCGGGACTCCGGAGATCGTGGGACCGGAAAACCAGTGCCCCTGGATGGAGGAATGGGAATTGCTCTATCCGGCCATGAAGGTCGCCCACGGCGTGCACTTTCACGAGTACTGGGAACCTCACAAGCTGGACGATACCTGGAATGCCTACCGTTTCGAGAAATGGTGGCCTGCCTTGCCGGAATGGGCCCGCAACAAGTGGTGGTTGGTATCAGAGCTTGGCGTAGATGGAGGGCCGCGCCAGAATGATCCAGATGACCATTATGGCTGGCGCGATTATGACCACATCACAGCGGCGGTCTACAAGCATCTACTTTGGGGCTACGCTCAGACCATGGCCAACTACCCTCGCTTGGCAGCCGCCGTCTATATTGCCGGGCTTGAGCCTGTTGCCAATCCCAAGTGGAAAGCTTTTGACATCTGTGGTTGGGTGCTGAGCTACTTGAAGCAAGAGTGGGCTGCTGCTCCAGCAGAGACGTGGGGGAGCCCTGTGGAGGCACCACCTCCTCCACCACCGCCGGAGGAACCAGAACCCGTAGCGCCTCCGCCGTGGGACGAGGCCACACAGGAAGCCTGGCAAAGCGTTATCGTCAGCCATGATCCGAGGTTTGCTTTCCCCAAGAAGGCAAAGGCAGTGCTGGGCTCTAGTGCCTTTGCCCTGAGCGGGGAGACGTACTTCGAACTGGGCGGCACCACCTGGGTGCGCCAGTTGTGGTCGGACGGCCAGCAAGTCACGATGCTGCTGACCATCCAAGGGCAGTGGAAACCGGATCAGATCAAGGTCGTCCTTTTCTCGTGACCGAGGTGGACTCTCAGCACGGTTGGCTTGAGCGACACCGACGAGCGCAGTCTGACCGGGCAGGCGTGGCCTTGAGCTGTGCTCAACAGCCTATCCAGGTCATGCCCGCCCGCTCAACGGGCTCAAACGGCCTGGACAAGAGGCTCTAGGAGCCTGGCCCCGGTGCACTGCCTGGCCCACAGGGACTGCACCGGGGGCCGTTTCCAGCGGTCACGTCCTGCGCTGGCCTACGAAAGAGATGTACGGCGAACTACAATCTCTTGACCGGACCTCATGTCGGCTGCAAAAGCCCTTGAGGATGATGGGCAGGTATGCGTGGTGGCCCTGGGGCCGCAGGTTGCCCTCGGCGTCGAGCTTGAGGAGGAAGACGTCTGCACGACCTGAACTGCTCAGCTCCAGGACAGCCGCGCCAGGGTCGAAATTCACTGTGCCGTAGAACCGCCCTGTGGCGATCACGTTGTCGGAGCCGTCCACAGCCACTCCCGTTCCCTGGCTCCATTCGTCTTCGATGGACACGGCGTCCCCAAAGCCGTGGGCCCAGAGCAAATCCCCAGTGGCGGTGTATTTGGCCAGGAAAACGTCGCTGGCCCCGGTCAGGGTTCGGCTGATGTAGGGGTCGGGGTCGAAATCTACTGTGCCTCTGAACCAGCCGGTAGTGATCAGGTTGCCCTGGCTATCCAGTTCCACGCGGTGCGCGCCATCGAGGCCGGTATCGCCCATGCCGATGGCCCACTGGTAGTTGCCGTCGGCGTCGTAGTTGGCAATGAAGATGTCTCCAGAGCCATTGCTGGTGAGTTCTACCGTGCCAGGTCCGGGATCGAAATCGGTTGTATCCCCGAAATCACCGCAGAGGTAGACGTGCTGTTCACCATCCACGACGATGCCGCCAGGCCGTACCTGATCGTTGACGCTGCCGCCAAATCCCTTGACCCACATCAGGCTGCCATCGGCAGCGCTGTACTTGGCGAAGAAGGCGTCCCATCCGCCTGCCGACGTCACGTTGTGGCGGTTCATGCCTGGCTCAAAGTCTGCCACATCGCTGAAGAACCCTGCTACGTAGCAGGTGCCGTCAGCGCCTACGTCGATGGCCTGCCCACTGTCTGGCCCAGGTCCACCGATAGCGAAACCCCAACGGTAGTTGCCGACCGTGTCGTAGGAGGCGACAAAGATATCTCTGGCGTTGCTGATGAAGGTATCCTCACTGTCATTGCGGTCAGACCGTTCCAGATCAACGGTCCCGCTGAAGACTCCAGTCACATAGACGTTGCCTGACTCGTCCAGGGCCAGATCCAGGCCATCTTCCCAGCTCTCTTCAGCGGTGGGGCTCGTCTCAGGGTCGCCAATCGCCAGTGCCCAGAGCAAGTCTCCGCTGCTGCTGTACTTGGCGACAAAGGCATCCCGCCCAATGCCAGCGGCGAGGTTGGCCGTGCCCGGCGAGGGGTCAAAGTCAACCAGTCCGGAGAAGTAGCCGGTTGCGTAGACATTGCCCTGGTGATCCAATTTGATAGTGTGGGGCATGTCTGCGCCCCGGTCGCCGATGGCATCCACCCAGAGGAACTCGCCGTTGGCATCATACTTGGCCAGGAAGATGTCTACCGCACTCGCGCCGGTGGCGGGATGCGACGGGTCTCCGGCGCTGGTGCGCTCAGCCCTCTCTGGTCCCGGATCAAAGTCGACAGTGCTCTGGAAGTACCCGGCGACATAGATGTTGCCCGCTGCATCTACTGCAACGTCCTTACCATAGTCCCTGTAGGCGCTTCCCAGGCGGAAAGCGAAGGGTGTACCCTCTTCTGCCGCAGGAACCGGATGATTACTGGAACCCTGTGATTTGAGTTGCGCTGCAAAGGGATACCCCGCAGATGTTGGTGCTCCCCGCATCACCGCAATACAGACACTCCAGACCAGTGCCCACGTCACTATGGCCACAAACCGCATCGACCGTCCACTGCGCATGTGATCTCCCTCCATTCCTGGGTGCAGTTTGGCAAGAATCTGCCAATCGTCATGTCGGTTCAACGTGCTTCCCGGAGCGGGAAAGGTGCTCCAGGCCGGCGTGGCGGGCGACGAAAATCGCCAGAAGCGTGATCAGGGCGCCCATGATCATCGGTATGCTTCCGCTAGCCGTCCCGGACCAGCAAAGCTGCTACACGATTGCTCATCGAATTCTCCACCAGCGCAGGGTTATCCCGTCGCTGCTTCGGGCTTCTGGTGGGTGACGTATACCGTCTGTGTGGGATAGGGAATCTGGATGCCTTCCTCCGCGAAACGTCGCAGGATGGCCAGGTTGATGGCCTGTTGTGTGTCCATGTACAGGTCGTAGTCAGGTTTCTGGATGTGATAGACTACCTCAAAATTCAGGCTGAAATCTCCAAACTCGTTGAAATGGGTCCGGCTGAAGCGCACCTGTGGCTGCGCCTCGATGATTTCCCGGACTAGCGTGGGAATCTGCTGGAGTTTCTCGGGTGGTGTCTCGCCGGCTACTCCAATCGAGAAGACCACACGGCGCTCGCCCATGCGTCCGTAGTTGCGGATGCGGCTTTCCAAGAGATCGTTGTTGCCCACCACCAGTTGTTCCCCGGAAAGGCGGCGGATTCGCGTGGTCTTGAGGCCGATGTGCTCCACGATGCCCGATTCATCGCCGAGCTCGATGAAATCTCCGAGCACGAAGGGTTTGTCCAGGGAGATGGAGAGCGAGGCAAAGAGGTCTCCCAGCACGTTCTGCACCGCCAGTGCCACGGCGATGCCGCCGATGCCCAGGCTGCCGAGCAAGGCGGTGACCTCGATGCCTGGGATATTGTCCAGGGCCAGGAGCACGACGAGGGCATACAGACACAGTCGGATGACAAAACCCACTGCTCCAACGGTGGTGACACGGTCTGCATCCTTTTCACCGTGTTCCTCCTGATAGTCCTTGAGCCAGAAGTCGATCAGCGTATTTCCCCAAATGGCTCCCTGGATCAGGAGTGCGGTCCAGGCCACGACGCGAAGCCAGGTACTCACTGCCTCAGGCAGGGTGAGCACGAGCATGCCCGCGTACAAGGCAGGGATCACCAGGAGGCGTAGTTGCGTCTGGGCGCCCATGAGTGCGATCAGATCGTCGAGGTCACTCTCGGTCGTGCGCGCAAAGGTGGGCAGACGCCTCAACACGACGCGCACCAGAAGCCACAGCGCCAGCAGCACGGCCGCAGCGACGAAAAGTGCAGTCGACCAGTCCCGCAGCGTGTTGCCGAAGAAACTTGATTCCCAGAAAGTCATCTCTCCCTCCTCGTTGCTATCGATTCAGCGAGCGACCACCCGCCTGCATTTCCTGTGTTCTTGGCACCAATGTTCGACGCGGCAGCCGCCATGCGGGGGTGCGCATAGCCCAAGCCATTCTGCCCGATCCAGGATTTGCCTTTGCACCGTGTCCGCTCTGGCTGTGGGCCTTCAGGCCCCCTGCAATTCATCCCACGCCCGGAGAGCTCTTCGCAGATGGGGGATGGTGATCGAGCCGCCTACCACGAGACCGATGGCCAGCGCCTCTACCAGTTCCTCGCTCGTCGTTTCCTCTTCATGGCAGCGGATGATGTGATACTTGATGCAATCATCGCATCGCAGCACCAGCGAGGCGACCAGCCCCAGAAGTTCCTTGGTTTTCTGCGCAAGGGCACCCTCGCGATATGCCTGTGAATCCAGACTGAAGGACCTCTTGATGCTCAAGTCGGCGTACTGCATCACGATCTGGTTCAGCTCTTCTCGTTCTCGTTGGAATTCGGCAATTGTCTGCTGTGGCATATGGTTGTCTCCTTGTGTTGGGCATTCGTGCGCCGGTCGTGCGTGCTGCATGTTTCACCAAAGGCCGATTACGGGCCGACTGGCGTCATTCACGTACTCTGTGACTCTTCGTCTTGTGCCTGGAGAAATGCTCTCGGGCAGGCTGTCAAAGTGGAAGAACTGCCAGTCCTCTATCTCGGGGCCCTGTGTGCCTGTCAGCGCGAAATCCGGGCACAAAAAGACCAGCACATGGTCGCTCTTATGCTCGTAGAAGTTGGAGTAGACACCGAACAGGCGCAGGTTGCCCAGTTCTGCACCGATTTCTTCGCTGGCTTCGCGCCTGGCTGCCTCCTCCAAAGTCTCGCCCTTTGAAACTCCACCGCCAGGCAGGTACCAGCGCTGGCCGTAGGTGTGTTTCACCAGCAGGATGGTCTGATCCTTCACCAGGAGCAGTCGCACGCCTACGGTAATAGGACTGATGATGAGCCAGCTCATCCTGGCGATCCAGTGGCTCAACCGGAAAAGCGGCTGCAGCAATCCGCGCACGGTTCACCTCCTGGGGATATCTCAGACACGCGCCTCGTTCGATGAGAAATGCTCAGTAAAGCAAGACCCGCCGCGCCGTCAGGTTCGCTCCTGGAGCTGTGACGGTGGGCGGGTCACGCGGTTGGGTTTCTCCTCCAGGACATTTCGACAATCCCTGGTTACGGTGTGGGCCTGCGCAATCCGGTCGAGATGCCTTTTACTCCACGACTCGAGAGTCTGGCCGTGGCCAAGGCCAAGTGCTTGGTTATTCGACTTCCTCGATTTCTACCACTCGGATCTGACGACCTTCGACATCGAGAACATCGCTCAGCAGTTCACCCCATACCCGTACCGTAGCGCCGGCTTCACGAAGCATTTCAAGCCGTTTCGCCAGCTTGGGGTCTGGGGTTTCGATACCGTAGTGCTGCCCGTCGTCACGCTCAAAGTAGTCGTCGTGTTGCGCACCAGCTTCCAGGGCGATGATGGTGCCCACCCAGCCTTCGACCGCTTGGCTCCTGGACTCTAGTTTGTAGCGCTCCAACTGGATCTGCTTGTTCTCCACATCAGGGACATCGATGAGCAAGTGGCCCCAGATTCGCACCCGCGAACCGGTCGTGCGCAGCGCCGCGATGCGCTTTTGCGTATCCTCGTCAGTGGAGTCAATGCCAAAACGCTCGCCGTCTTCACGCTCAAAGTAGTCGTCGTACTCCGCGCCAGCGGCGAGTTTGACGATGGTGCCCACCCAACCGTCAACCGACATCGGCGTAGGAGGCTGGGGTCCGCCGACTACCTCGATGGCGATCACGCCGATCTGTGAGCCGTTTAGGTCTGGGATGCCGCAGGTCAAGCGTCCCCACAGGCGCACAGTGGCCTCCGAGTCGCGCAGGCTCTCTAGCTGAGCCGAAAGAGCAGGGTCGGTGCTGTCGATGCCGTAGCGCACCGCAAAGTCACCGGCCAAGACGAAGTAGTCATCGAATTGGGCCCCTTCCGGAGTGCTGGCAATGGTTCCCTCCCAACGCTCGACGGGGTCTGAATCGAAGAGAGACCCCGGTGCGTCCTGGCGGAGCCGCGTCACCGCGATCTGGCACCCATTCTGTTCAGACTCGTCGCAGACGAGCGTGCCCCAGAAATGTGCATGGGTATCGCTGTCGCGCAGGCCGTCGATTTCGATATCGATGCTGGGAGCAGTGCCCGTCAGGCCGACCTTGCCAGTGCCTTCTGGTTCCAAGGCAAGGTAGGCGTCGAACTGCTCGCCAGCGAATCCGCTCCCTACCAGGCCGTACCAGCCCACAACGGGCTGGCCGCTGATTAGAGCGGTGGTCTCCACCACTTTGCCACTTGCGTCGATGTCTCCCTGCCATTGAAAGCCTGTGCTCTCGTTGGATGCGACCACGCTGTAGACGACCATATCAGGCGCTACCACGGGATAGGAGATGGTGACCACCCAGTACCCCGAGCGATACTGGTAGGCCTCGGCACCAACCAACCCTTTTGGGGTCATCGCTGTCCGCGTCCACGTCATTCCCGAGGCCGGGGTGTTAGCGCTATAGTGCTCGCCCAGATAGGCCAGAGTTGCAGTACGAGCCGCCAGCACTGGATCGGCTGCTGCTGTGCTGAATTCTGTCACGTCGCCTGTGGCGTTCACCTCTCCATGCCATTGAAAAGCCGTGGCTGGGTTAACTACCACGACCTGATACACCACTGCTTCTGGCGCAACCACCGGGTAAGAGACCGTGATGATCCAGTCTCCGCCAGCATAGCGGTAGGTTTCGGAGCCCACCAGCCCTTCCGGTGTGGCCCGTTCCTCTGACCAGCCCAAGCCAGATGCAGGTGCGTCCTGGCTGTAGTGCTCGCTGAGGTAGGTCAGTGCGGCATCGCGCGCAGCCAGAACCTCGTTGCCTGCCCCGGTCTCCGCCGACGTGGGGACGGCGGTTGGTTGCACAGCGGCCTGTGTTGGAGTTGCACCTGGCTGCACAGGGGATTGTGTTGGCTGTGGAGTGGCTTTCTGGCAGGCGCTGAAGATCAACACACTCAGAATGATCAGGAATATCGAAGCACAATGTCGCGTTTTCATGGCTTGCTCTCCTCTCCCGTTCTTGGCATCGAAACGCTTTGCTGGTTCACGAACGATTGCAGGTCTAGAAAGGTTCCGCGCAGAGACGATGGACTTGTCGCGTGGGTGAATCTTCAGTAGTATACTCGATAAAGCAGCCCTGGGCAATTCTGCCGTTCTGTGAAGGGGTGGGCCAAGGCTGGTTGCGAATGGGCCGGGCCAGCGTTGATCGTGGCAGCGTGGTTGCCACGCGCTGGGCAAAGGCAACGAGGATGTCAGCAGTGCGGGAGAGCACGTGCTAGGCCCCTCGTCCAGCAAACTGTTGCAGAATAGGCCTGCATCGCGCCTCTGTGTCGTCCAGCAGGGAAATCTCCTTCAATGTGGCGCTTGCTTCCAACTCCTTGACCAGCTCGTGCCCCAGGAAATAGCCGCACTGCTTGCGACCGCTGATATCAAACCACGAGCCGAAGAATGGCCGCACCGATTCTCCAGCATCCCCCCGCCTCAGGAATTCAACAGCCAGCCAACCCTTGTGGTTCTGGCACCAATCCAGCCAGTCATCCTCGTTGATACCGCTTGCTTGATGCCAGGTGTTCTGACCGAGGATTACGTGTTCGCAGCGCTGCGCAAATCCTTCCTCGTAAAGCTGCCACCAGGGGCCGGAGCCGATGCCCAGGCCATGCTCCGCACGCCAACGGTGGTGCGCGAGGTGCCCGATTTCGTGCGCTACCAGGCCGGTGAGCGCTAGAGGCCCGCTCCAGCCGCACTCGGCGATGTTCTCCAGTCCAAACAGGATGGCCGGAGACTCGTCCAGCGTGGTGACCCAGCCAGCGCCGCAGCCGATGCCGACGTAGAGGACGAATGTTGCCGTGCTCTCAAATCCCAGAACCTTCTGAGCAGTGGAGTAGATCGACGGGCAGGATTCGAGCAGGTTGCGATGAGCGACGTGCATGGCCGGAAGCCGGTCGTTGAGGAAGGGAAACACTCTCTCCCGAGCGATCTCTCGCCAATCCACGCCCTGACTGGCATAGTCTTGCACTTGCTTGTGCAAAAGCTCTGGCCATTGGGACATGTATTCTGAGGCCCAGCCCTCGATCTGGGCGTCTATGGGCTTGAGTCGGGACTGTGCCCAGAAAGTCAAGAAGGCAGGGAATGTGTCAAGGATATCGCACCTGCACACGACGCCACCTCTGTGGCGATTCAAAGCGGTGATGATGTCCGTGGGTATCCGTCAGAGGATGTGTCTTTCTCCTCACTTGGACTCGGTCATCACGATCTCGCGCTCTCGATAGCCCTCATAGTCAGGGAGCTGACGTTCATATTCTCCCGACATTAATGGCGACGAGATAATAAAGTCAGCAGTGGCCCGGTTGCAGGCAATGGGGATGTTCCAAACCACAGCGATCCGCAGCAGCGCTTTTACGTCTGGGTCGTGGGGATGCGGTTCAAGCGGGTCCCAGAAAAAGATCAGAAAATCGATCTCGCCCTCCGCGATCTTTGCACCTATTTGCTGGTCACCGCCGAGCGGTCCGCTTTGGAGTTTCACAATCTGGATGCCTAGCTCCTGCTCCAGCAGTTTGCCAGTTGTTCCTGTGGCATAGATCCTGTGCTCAGCCAGGAGTTCTTTGTTGAACTTTGCCCATTCTAACAAGTCGCGCTTCTTGTTGTCATGTGCTACCAGAGCGATGCTTTTCTTTTTCTCTATCGTTGATATTCGATCTTCCATGTCGTTCCTGTCTCCTTTCTCACAGCGTACAGCACCTGCCCCGAAGTGATACGAGACACCTCAAGCTGGCGAAGCTCAAGGCAGCCTGGCTTATTCACTTCCTCTGTCGTTCACCTGGCGACCAACCCGCTGAGAAACAAAAGGGCCTATCGAATGAAGGGCTCTCTAGACCTGGGCATAGGGGCATCTGCTATCCATTCACAGCAGCCGCACTTGGTGTGGCTGCCGCCCAGCGCGATGCAAACCACTTGGTCAACTCGGCCGCAACGGCCGGGATGATGGTAAGTGGCACGATGGGTAGCCAATCGCGCAAGGCCAATGGGACAGTGTAAAAGATGGGCTGCGCTACTGGCAAGTAAACGACCGCCAGCATAAGCAGGAATGAGCTGAGCGTGGCCGCTACCATATAGCGATTGGAGAATAGCCCAAGCTTGAGCAATGGATAGTGCTCGGAGCGCGATGTGTAAGCCCGCCATAGCTCGGAAGAGACGAGAGTGACAAAGGCCATGGTCTGGGCAGCTACCAGTGAATCTGGATAGAGACGCCGGCCCAGAAGAAATGCGCCCAGCGTGGTGGCGGTGATGGCCACGCTCTGTACCACAGTGCTCCACATCATTTCGCGGTTGATGATCGGTTCACGCGGGGGACGCGGCGGTCGCTGCATGGCATCAGGTTCACCGACTTCAAGTCCCAGCGCCAGTGCAGGCAAGCCATCCGTTACCAGGTTCAGCCACAATAGATGGATGGGGCGCAGAGGAAGGGGCCAACCAGCCAGCATGGCCAGGAAGATGATCAGGATTTCCCCGACGTTGCAGGACAGCAGATAGTACACAAACTTGCGTATGTTCGAATAGATAGTGCGCCCCTCTTCGATAGCAGCGACAATAGAGGCAAAGTTGTCGTCGGTGAGGATCATGTCT
Organism: Chloroflexota bacterium; assembly: GCA_030607875.1. GTDB lineage: Bacteria > Chloroflexota > Anaerolineae > UBA2200 > UBA2200 > JAUWJD01. The sequence continues at coordinate 85,848 of JAUWJD010000008.1, read as the reverse complement.
GCCGTCTCTTTGGCCACGTCGGTGCCAGTAATGCCCATGGCGATACCGATGTCTGCTCGTTTCAGGGCCGGGGCATCATTCACGCCGTCGCCGGTCATGGCCACCACGTGCCCGATCTTCTTTAGTGCATCTACGATGCGCACTTTGTGCGCGGGGGAGACGCGGGCATAAACATCCACCTTGTCCACGACGTCAACAAGCTCTTCGTCGCTGAGCTTGTCCAGTTCTGGCCCGGTGAGTGTCAGATGCCCCGACGTGAGGAAATCCAATTCCTTGGCGATAGCCACAGCCGTGTCCTTGTGGTCCCCGGTGATCATCACCGCTTTTATCCCTGCCTGGCGGCTGATATTCACTGCTGTGCGCACCTCAGGGCGTGGCGGATCGATCATCCCGGTCAGCCCCAGGAAGACCAGATCACGCTGTCGGCTCCAGTCGAAGGTATCTACGTCGGCCTCTTCCAGCGGCCGGCAGGCGATGGCTAGGACGCGCAAGGCCTGGGAGGCCATTCGTCCGTTGGCCTCCATGATCTCCCTGCGCATGGCCTCGGACAAGGGCACAATGTCACCGTTATTCTCGATGTGGCTGCACAGATTGAGCAGAACATCGGGAGCGCCCTTGACGTAGGCGCGGTAGGGGGCGTCACCAATGCTCGTAGCATGAATGGTTGTCATGCGCTTGCGGGCAGAGTCAAATGGGACCTCGGCGATGCGGGGCTGTTCTGTCTCCAGATTTTCTCGCCATAGCCCTGCCTTGCCAGCGAGCACTACCAGCGCTCCTTCGGTCGGATCACCGACCATGCGCCAGGTCTCTTTCCCTTCGCCGTGCTCGGTTTCAATGCGCTCCAGGTGGGCATCATTGCACAGCAAAGCGCCTTGCAGCAAGTACCACAAAGCCGAGATGCTGGATGGGTCAATGGTCTCCTTGCCCAGCCGCAGCTCGCCTTCGGGAGTGTATCCCCGGCCGGTGGTGTGATACAGTTTTCCGTCAACCCATACCTGGGTGACCGTCATTTCGTTCTGGGTTAACGTGCCGGTCTTGTCTGAACAAATCGCCGTGGCTGTACCCAGCGTCTCCACAGCGGGAAGGCGGCGCAGCAATGCGTGCCGGCGCACCATGCGCTGCATGCCCAGAGCCAGCACGATGGTGACCACAGCCGGCAAGCCCTCCGGCACGGCGGCAATAGCCAGACTGATAGCGATCATGAAAAGCTCGACGATTTGCTTCTCATAAATGCTGAGATACACAGTCAGCCCCTGGGAAACCACGAGGCCCAACTCTGTATCACGGATCACGCCTACCAAGAAAATGATGCCACAGATGACCAGCGCGGCAGTCCCTAACACTCTTCCCAATTCTGCGAGGCGCCTCTGCAGTGGGGTCTCCTCCGTTGTGATCGCGCTGAGCATCTTGGCGATCAGACCGAACTGTGTGTGCATTCCCGTTGCGGTGACGATGCCCTTGCCGCGGCCGTAGGTGGCCAGGGTGCCCATGAAGGCGCTATTGGCCCGATCGCCCAGCGGCATGTCGCCGTCGAGCACCTCGGAAGCATTCTTGCTGACGGGGGTAGATTCGCCGGTGAGTGAGGCCTCTTGGATGCGCAGATTGACGCTTTCGATCAGGCGCAAGTCAGCCGGTACGTGGTTGCCAGCGCTCAGCACGACCAGGTCACCAGGCACCAACTGCTCCGACGGAATGGTGTCCTGATGCCCATCACGGATGACTACGGCGTTGGGCGCGGCCATGCGTTTTAATGCCTGCAGTGACTGTTCAGCCCGCCATTCCTGAAGCACACCCAGTATGGCATTGACGATGACGATGGCCATGATCGCTGCCGCATCGACAAATTCCCCGACAAACGTCGAGATCAGCGCCGAGCCCAACAGAAGCAAAACTAGAAAGTTCTTGAATTGCTCGACAACGAGCTGCCAGAAAGAGGTTCCTGGCGCTTCGGCGAGCTTGTTCAGCCCGTAGATGCCCTGGCGTCTCTGCGCTTCTTCGCGGCTCAGGCCCCGGACGAGGTCTGTGTGCAGGACACGAACCACGGTGTCCACAGGCTCGCTGTACATGTTATCGAGTCCGTTTGGGGACTCTTCGCCTTGAGAAGCAAGCGACGCTTTTTCTGTTGTCATATCTCTCTCCTGGAAACGGAATGCCACACGGATATCGGATCTACAGCAAAAGACCTTCGACTGTCTCCGGCAGGCAGCCGGGAAAGCCGAAGGTCTCGCTTATTGGCCAAGAGTATCGCCTGCTATGATGTCTTGCCAACCAGTGAGCCGGGCAATACATGCCGTGTTGACGAACTCACTGCGGGAAGCTACTCCCCTTCAGGTCTTGCTGTTGAAACGTCAGCAAGAGCCACGCGACGATGGCTCCTGCCAGGACAGGTAGCGCATGGGGGATTCGAACCCCCGATCTCCTCCTTGAGAGGGAGGTGTCCTAGTCCACTAGACGAATGCGCCACACCACGCCGGATATTGTAATTGCAAACCCTGGCTTTGTCAAATTGCTTTTGTACTTGCTTCCCGCTGTGCCTTTGCCATAGTCGAGCGCGTGGCAACTTGCCTGTACAGGCCTGGGCTATACTTCATTCGGGGTTCGTCCACGCTTGGCTCTTCTGCGCAGCATGCCGAACAACAGGTTGGCCTCCCTGACGCCTAGCCGCGTCACGCTGGCACCGTAGACGAGCAGGCCGACGAGACCGGCCCCTGCAACCCAAGTTGCTCTGGCCACAGTGCCTTCGCCAGGTACCAGGGTGCGCAGCACAGCAAGAGACAGGTAGACACAGATGCCCATCACTGCGGATGCCAGCACAATTTTGCCAACCGACGCTGCCAAGTTCTCTTGCTCCAGTGTGCCGACGCGTCGGTACAGCAGTGCCAGCATGATCATGGCGTGGCTGGTCAACTGGACCGAGTTGGCGATGACCAGGCCGACCATGCCCAAATCCAGAAGAAACGCGAGCGTGGGAGCTACGGCCAGATAGATGAACACACAGATGATGCCAACAACCACTGGCGTGACAGTGTCTTTCTGCGAATAGAAGGCAAAGATCAGCAGCAGGTCTACAGCGGCAAACGGTGTTCCCAGCAGGTAGCAGTAGAGTGCGCGTGCTGTCTGGCTGGTGTCAAAGGGCGTGAATTCGCCGTGCTGGAAGATCAGCGAGATGATGGGCCTGCCTAATACAAAAAGGCCTACTGATGCTGGCACAATCAGCACCAGGACCAAACGCATACCAAGACCCAACGTCCTCTTGAATTCCTCGCGCCTACCCTGCAGATCGATGCGGGAAAGCGCTGGCAGCACGGCCATAGAAACCGCTGTCGCAACCAACCCCAGCGGGAATTCTCGCAGCCGGGTAGCATTGGCCATCCAGGCGATGGCTTGCTCGCCGACACGCGATGCCAGGTTGCGGTCGATGATGATGCCGACCTGGCTGACGATCAGGCTGACAATGACGGGCAAATACAGCACGGCGATCCGCCGCAGCGCCGGATGTCTCCAGTCCAGGGAGAAGCGGATTTTGGCCTTGCGCAGCCCTGGAAGCTGTACTGCCATCTGCAAGAATGCACCAAAAACAATGCCGAGGGTGAGGCTGGCTATTCCGATGCGAGGTGCCAGCAATTGTGTGCCCAGGATGCCGCCCAGATTGAACACGGCGGCACCGATAGCAGGGTAGGTAAAGACCTGCTGTGCGTACAGTGCGGCGGTCAGAATACCCGACACACCGAAGAAAATCACGGCGGGTGATATGATGCGGATCAGCGTGGTGGTCAGGCTCTGCAATCGCGCATCGAACCCTCCAACTAGCATACGGGTGAACAGCGGGGCTGCACCCTCAGCCAGCAGGAGGAACCCGCCCATGATAACCACTACCAGACTGAGCACCACGCTCAGCAGATGCCAGAGCTCTTCCGGTTCCCTGTTGTCGGCATATTCGCTAAAGACTGGAATCAGTGCGGCGCTCACCATGCCCCCTACCAGCAGTTCGTAGATGTTCTTGGGGACCAGTGCGGCGGCCTCGAAGGCACTCATCGATCCAGTAGCTCCAAAGAAATAGGCATTGCGGTTGTCTCGTATCAGGCCAAAGATACGGCTGGCGATGTTGCCCAGCGAGACGATTGTGGCTGCACGGGCGATGCCCCGTCCCACCGATGACGGGACATGGCCCCGTCCTACCCCGCCGGAAGGAGGGCGGGACTGCGCCGATGACGAGACGTCGCCCTGCCCACTGCTCGCTTGCTGGGATGGCTGGCTAGAGGGAGTCAACGACTTTGTCCTCCTGCGGGCATCTGAGCTTGAGGATGCGGTCCATGATCTGAGTCGTCGAACATCCGGCTGTGTATGGCAGGATCACCACGCGGCCACCATAGCTTTCGACGATGCGAGCTTCAGGCAATGGTTTACCTGCTTCGCCGTGCTCTGTTCCTGGAATCTCGGCAGCATAGTCTCCACCTTTTGTGTATACATCCGGCTGTAGCATTTCCACCAGATGCTCAGCGGTAGGCTGGTCAAAGATGATGACATAGTTCACACAGGCGAGGGCACACAGAATCTCGGCGCGTTCTGCCTGTGGCATCAGGGGCAGGCCAGGTCCCTTGAGTTGGAGGGCCGAGAGGTCGCTGTTCAGGCCGAGGAAGAGGGCGTGGCCCAACTTGCGTGCTGCTTGCAGGTAGCGCACGTGCCCGACGTGTAGCAGGTCGAACACGCCATTGGTAAAGACCATTATTTTGCCCTGCTTGCGCAGCCGCTGGCGTATGGCTCTTGCCCGCGTGGCGGAGACGAGCTTGCCCATCAGTTCCCCCTGTGTGCGGGAGTCCGTTCGCCAAGAATGCGGGCCAGGATCGGCAGCATCTTCTGCGCCGCACGAGCACGGTGGCTGATACGGTTCTTGACGTCAGGAGATAGCTGGCTCATCGTCTGTCTGTATCCTGGCAGGTAAAAGATTGGGTCGTAGCCAAACCCATGTTCTCCTCGTGGTTCAAGGGCGATGATTCCTTCGCAAGTGCCGTCGGTGCTGTAGGTTTCGCCACCTGGTGTGATGGTTACAATCACGCAGCGAAAACGTGCCGTGCGTTTCGCCCATGGCACACCAGCCAGTTCCTGCAGAAGCAGGCGATAGCGCGCTGCATCATCCGCACCCGGGCCGCCGTAGCGTGCTGAGTGCAGGCCCGGTCTATCGCCCAGAGCGTCTACCTCTAGCCCGGAGTCGTCTGCAAGCGTGAGCAAGCCGCTGGCCTGCTGGTAAGCCAGCGCTTTGATGCGCGCGTTTTCAGCATAAGTACCCCCGTCCTCACATACGCTAAGCGAGAGGCCCAGGTCTTGTGGAGTGCAAAGTTGTACCTCCAAGGGGGCCAGAAGTTGTTCGTACTCGCGTTTCTTTCCCCGGTTGTTGGTGGCTATCAGCAGGCACGTCATGCGGGGAATATAGCATACAATCGCGATTCCTTCAATTTGACAATTTTGTCATTTTGAGTAAGATGGCATTTATTGTCTGGCGGCTGGCAGGTTCTCTTGACGCGTAGTCGACAAAAATCTGCCTTTTTGCAATATTGAGCCTGGTTGACAACGGCGTTTGACTTGGCCAACGATTGATCCGTCCGGTCTGAAGCGAGCCCTGTTTGCCATTATTCCTTCGCTTATCCCGGCCTTGAGACCGGCTGCTACATCTTTCGTCTCAAACTGGGTCTACTGCAATCTGGAGGATACGGTCTAGTGCCCCAAAAAAAGGGAACACAGCCGGTGACTCTGATCGTGGTGCCTCATTCCGAGCGAGCGCCGATCAGTTTTCGTTTACCCACCTGGCTGTTGCCACTCTGTCTTGTCTTGGTCCTGGCTCTGCTCGCTGGCGCGGGCTTTTTGGCAGTACGCACCTACTGGCTCAGCCAGGAGATACACGAGCTGCAGCTGGACAGGCAAATTCAACTAGCACGCGAGCGCGAGATGCGCAGCACGATCCTTGCTCAGCAGGAAGAAGTCCGAGGCTTGTCCATGCTGGTGGAGGATTTCCAGGCTGAGCTGGCCGGTATTAGCGTCCTGAGCACTGAGATACGTGACTTGCTTGGTCTGCCAGCACCGGCAAGTGCCCCTTTTGCCACTCCTGTAGCGTCCTATGCCTCGCCGTACGAAAGCACCTTGCATAGCGTGCGCTCTGTTGCAGATGCTGATGCCAGGGGTGGTCGGATCAGCCATACGCTCTCTGAGCGCAGCATGGCGGTGGCTGTGGAAAAGGGCCAGGACGTAATTGGGATGCAGGTGACTCTCCCCAGCACCTTCCGCGAACTAGCACATTTGCGCGCAGAGGTGCTCGTGCGCATGGAGAAGATTGAGCCGGAGAAACGCAGCAATCCAGTAGATCTGGAGAGACAACTTCGGCTCCTGGCTGCGGCTCCACACCTGTGGCCCACCGAGACCCAGCGGATCAGTTCCAAGTTTGGGTATCGCACTCTGGGGGGCAGGCTGGAGTTTCACAAGGGCATTGACATACCCGTCTGGTACAACACCAAGATCTTTGCCACCAAGGATGGTGTAGTGACCGAGGCTGGCTGGCAACCAGGGTATGGCTGGACTGTCAAGTTGGAACATGAGATGGGCTTTATTACCATATATGGCCACAATTCCCAACTGTTGGTGAGCGAGGGAGACGAGATCGAAGCAGGCCAGGTTATTGCGCTATCAGGCAACTCGGGCCGTTCCACTGGGCCGCATCTGCATTATGAAATCCGCTTGAATGACACACCTGTGGATCCGTTAAAGTACCTCGACTCAGACGCGCCGTCTGTACCGGACAAGTAGGCGCGACGGGGGAATGCTTGTTTAGGAAAGAGCGCACCTTTGTCGCCTTTGCGGGCAAAATTGAGAACGTTCTAGGGCCAACCGCCAGTTTTCAGGGGCGACTGAAAGCCGAAGGTAATGTACGGATTGACGGCTACTTTGACGGTTCTATCGAGGCGACTGGCAATGTGATTATTGGAGAAGCAGCCAAAGTCATTGCTGATATCGTGGCCACCAACGTCCAGGTGTGGGGAGCAGTCAAAGGCAGCATTTCCGCCTCTGGCCGGCTGGAGATCCTGCCCTCCGGACGCGTTTTGGGAGAGATTAACGCAACTTCGTTGCTGATCGATGAGGGCGGATTGTTCCGGGGCAAGAGCGTTATGGCTGGAGATGAACCAGAGCCGTTCTTGCTTGAGGAGCCCCAGGATGTGATCGTCGAGGCAGAAGGAGAATCCGAGGAGAGCTAGCCGCCAATCAGTGGCAAGCATCACGGAGGGTTTGCGCTAACAGACCTCCTGAGCTGACAGCTCAGGAGGTCTGTCACCATTCGGGGTAGTCCGTGTTACTTGCGCCAGACGAAGTCGGAAGTGTCGGAAGCTGCTCCCATAGGTGGCCCAAGGTGACAAAGTGTGGGCGCTCAGAAGGCTAAAAGTGCGCTGATTCTGTCCACCACTGCTGGCAGCACGAGCAGCACTAGGTTCACAGCTACGTGACAGGCAGTACTGCTCGTCAAGCCGTAGCGCTGGTACATGTAGCCGTAGAGCAGCCCCAGCAGGATCATCCCCAGCCCCACGGCGGCGATCACCAGCGGGTAGATCTCCGCCGCAGAGATAAAATACAGCACCTGCGCCAGGCCGAAGAGCAGTGCTCCATCCCGCAACCCACGTTCACGCTGCACCACTCCACGGAAGAAGCTCTCCTCCAGAAGGGGCACCAGGAAGATGGCGCGCTCCAGCAGTACCTGCAGATCGTTTACTCCGTACAGCCACGAAGCTGTGGCGTGGAAAAAGTCCCTAGCAAAGAGGAAGAAGGGCAGGGCCACGACTGTCCCAACTAATGCACCACGTGCCAAGTTGAGCAGGCTATAGTTGGCCTTCAGCCGCCCAGTTTCGGCATAGAGCAGGACCAGAACCAGCAGCGTCAGCCAGAGCACCGTGAGTCGTAGTTGGTGGTCTAACCGAAACGTGGCTATGCCAATACCCAACAACAGCAAGAAGGCCAGGTAAGGATTCAGTACCCAGGCACCCGGCACTGCGCGGGCTGTCGCTCGTTTCTCAAGCTTGTTCTTCCCCTTGCCTCTGTGCGCCTTTGGCGACCGTGTCGACGCGCTCTCTGCTGTCTCGTATCTCTTTGTCCGTGTGCGCCTCGTCCGCTTCGCGTCCGGGCACATTTAGCTTTCCTCCTCCACTGGATGATGCAGGGTTTTCCAGTCAGGCAATTCACCAAGGTCGGCCAGACCGAAATACTGAAGAAACTCAAAAGTTGTACCATAGATAATAGGACGTCCAGCCTGATGCAGTCGCCCCTGTGCAGCGATGATCCCGCGCGAGAGCAAGGTGCGAAGCACGCCATCGCAGTTCACACCACGTATACCCTCGATCTGCGCCCGGGTGATGGGCTGTCGATAGGCAACCAGAGCCAGTGTCTCCAACGCCGCAGTGGACAGCTTGCTGCTGCTGTCCAGGCCCAGGAAGCGTTGCACATCAGACGCCGCCTCTGGCGCAGTGACGAACTGCACCAAATGGTTTTTGCGCTGCAGGCGCAGGCCTCGCTCCCGGCAGTGCTCCGCCAGTTGTTCCAGCGCGGCTACCACTTCCCGTTCACCCACTTCGAGGGCCTGTGCCAGTTGTTGGACAGGGGCTGGCTCGTCGGCTACGAAGAGCAAGGCCTCGATCCTGGCTCGCAGATCCAAGTCACGGTGTCGCGAATTCTGTTCCGTGTGCTCTGACATGGCTCGGGTTTTCTCGCCCGGCTGCGAAGCTAGAAGCCTTTGTATGGGTCGCCATCTTCTGGTGTGAGCTCGGGCGCTGGCTGTTCGGCGGAGGCGGTGTCCACCGGCGCGCTTGGCGGCACAATTGCCGGCTCAGGTTGGGGCACTTTCGCACTCCCGTAGGAAGCTGGCTTGACATGGACCCTGATGTCTGCCACCCGCAGTCCCATTTTGCCCTCGATGAGATCACGAGCCGCCTGTGAAACCTCTGCCATCTTGGCCGGGATGTCTATCTCGGGTGTAGTCTCCAGATTGAGCAGTATCACCACGCCCCCTCGCTTGCCACGAACCGTGGACTTGACGTTGAAAACGTCGTCGATATCGTCAACGTGATGCTGCAGGCTTTGGGCCACGGAAGAAGTGCTTACTTCAGTCCGTGTACCGTCTCTGCCGCGGACCACGACCTTGTTGCTGGTTCGCGGACGTATCTCGAGCCACAGCAGCAGGATGAGCAGGAGTATCAGTGGAATGGCCCCTGCCAGGAAGATGATGTAGCTCCTTGGCCAGTCAAGCTGGAGAGCTCCCTGTGCCTGCTCCACAGTGTACAGCATGCTGCTCAACACAGTGTTCGGCACGACCATAGCGATGATCAGCAGAACGATGAGCAGCAGAATCTCGAGGATGACTACGATACGGTTAAAGATGTTCATTGGCATACCTCCTTACAGGTGGGAATCGGCTGTTCCGGTCGGCAGATTCGCTACCATTATACACCGCCTGGCGGCGTGCGGCAAGCAGCCGGGCAATCGCCAGCCATTTGACATATTCAGAAACATGGCAACGATATGTCGCTGTGGCTAGGCTCTCCTGCTCCTCGTCGCTTCGCCCCATACCCAGAGCCCGCCCAGCAGCAACAGTGCGGCGGCGCTGATTACCAAACCCACCTGGAACAACTCTGTAACGTAGAGAAACTCTACCAGGTGCTCTCCGGCGGGCAAGTATACCGCGCGGAAGATCAGGTTGGCGCGCAAGAGAGGCGCTTCGAGTCCATCAACCCGCGCACGCCACCCGGGGTACCAGGTGTCTGTCAGCACCAGGTAGCCATCTGTGGCTGTCTGTACCTTAGCTACGACTCGGCGTGCATCATAGATGAGCAACTCTGCCTTGTCCATGCCGGTTGTCGCAGGTTGCCCAGCCCTCACCTGCTCGGCGGCCAGCACCACCTTGGCCTGAGGATCAAAGTCTGGCTGGCGCAGGATACGCAAGGCCTCTGTGTCATCGGGGACGGCCTCTGCTTGGTGCACGACAAAGACACGTGGCAGTGCATCGTGATTTAGATACACTGCGGCATCTTCGCTACGGTAGACCAGTGTATGGTCGCCCATATTCGCCAAGTGTGAAAGCAGGTGAGCTGTACCCGCCTGATCGATCAGGATAAGGCGTTCGATGCGCACATATGCGGGTGGCACCAATGGCCGCACTTCCACTGCTTGCACAGTGAATGGGACGCGCAGACGGAAGGTGGTGCCGTAAGTGTAGCCGGTATGGTCTTCAGGTGGAAAACCTGAGCGGGCAGGCCAAGAACGGGACACCGGCGCTTGGTGGTGGCGTACGGCGACCTGGACGTCACTGCGATTGTAGGCCCATTCGGCGGTCTGCCATCCAGCACACAGGACGATCGTTTCTTGTTCTCCATTTGCTCCCTGCAACTGGATCTCCGCTACTGCCTCTCCGTCCGGCCAATCCACCGAGTGGCTGACGTAGGATTCCACCTGCACTGCAGCGACCTGTATGGGTGATATCGGCACACTGCGTCCAACGGGGTTCAAGGTGAAAGGATCCTCCAGGTCGTAAAACTCACTGGCTTCATCCACAGGCAGGATTTGCGGGATGATGAAGAACTTTGCGCCCAGCAAATCCAGCATGCGCGGTGTCATCTGCTCCACATAGCTGGCATACCGCGCCAGGATAAGCGGGAGGAAGCCGTTGCCAGAAGACAGTCCATGGATGAGCGGAAGGTTGGGATAGTAGGACTCGCGCATCACTGGCAGCACCGGGACGATCTCTTCATGCGTGTACAGTCGGTACACACCTTCCTGCGAACGGAAGAAGGACAGCGAGCGGGGTGGTGCAGTGAATTCCTCAAAGGACATGGTCTGGTTGTACGTCAAGTTAAAAACGGCGTTGAAGGCGATCAAGTCAACCACAATAAGCACCAGCGCCAGAGTGGCACGGATGGCGTACAACGAGCCCCTGCCCCACCAAGCCCAGGCCAGCCAGCTCAGGGCAAGCAGCCCAAGGATGACAGGCAACCAGAGCCAGATATCCACCCAATCATCCGCAGTTGGCACTCGCACGATCACCAGCAGTGCTAGCAGGGCAACCCCACCGATCACCAGCCAGCCGCGCTCATCTTCGATCTTGGTACCCAAACTATGCTTGCGGCCCAGAAGCGCGTCGAGTCCCAGGCCCGCCAGAATCGCTGTGGAGAACGAGAACCAGTACAGGTATCGTGCCGGAACGCGGAAGAGATTGAGCACTGGCAGGCGCAACAAGAGCATGTAGAGGGGGTTCCAGCGTCCCAGGGAAAGCACTAGGGCGATGACTGCCAGCACAGCGAAGAACAGAGTCCGTTGGCTAGGCCGTCCGGAAGGCTGAACGCGGCGCCGCGCCACGAATGGGGCAAACATTGCCAGCAGTAACGGCAGCCAGCCTATGTAGCCTACTAGTTCGATGGAAGCGTTGGGATAAGGATTGCCAAGCACAAAGGGCCAGAGCAAGTGGACGAGATAGAGGGGGTGTATGGAGAAGGAGGTGAAGAAATCGGGGTCCAGCCCCTCGGACCGCCCGGAAAGCTGCGTCAGTTCATAGCTGGGCAGTAGTTGTGCCGATGCTAGAGCCACGCCCAGGGATAGCGCAAGGACGAACAGGGCCAGCACCGAGACCTTTGGCCGGATGAGCCCGGTCAAGTATAGCGCGTAGGCTGCCACGGCCACGAGCGTCAGCAGAGCGATTTGCGGATGGCCGGCGAGGAACTCCAGTCCCATCACCAGCCCGAACAGGGCTGCATCTCGTGCACGGTGCTCGGCAGCATCACCAGTGATGAGGCGGGCGGTCAGCAGGAATAGCCAGGGCATCCAGGCGGCACAGGCCACGATGTTCACGTGGTTCAAATGGGCCACCAGGAATCCGCCCAGGGCGTAAACCAACCCGGAGCACAGAGCTGCTGCGCGACACACTTCCAGCCGGCGGGCAAAGGCATATGCAGCAATGCCTGCCAGGACCAAGTGTCCCAGTATGAAGACATTGAGGGCGATGGCCACTGGCAGCAAGGCGTGCAAGATGAGGTTTGGAGGATACAGGGCCCCCAGTTGTCCCTCAGCCAGCAGCGGATAGCCAGCCATCAGGTGTGGTGTCCACAGCGGCAGGGAGAGACGCTTCAGTTCAAGCGCATAGGCGCTGCGCAAAGGATAGTGCAACTGAAAGATGTCGCCGAAGTAGAAGATGCCGCCTGATGTGGCTTTCCAGAAAACGGCCAACACCAACCCGACGAGAAGCAGAATAGTGATCAAATCCCGGCGATTAGGCACGATGCTCCATCTTCCTTTCACTGTTGTCGACTGCCTGATACACCGCCCCGCATTCCCACTCAACGCGCACTGGCAGATGCTGTGGTCTCTGTTGGAGTCGGTACCTGTGTATCCGTTGGCGTTGGAACGGTGGTGTCCGTGGGCGTTGGAACCAATGGCTCCGTAGGCGGCACCGGTGTATCCGTCGCTGTCGGCGCCAGAGTATCGGTCGGCGTTGGCACGAGCGTATCGGTAGGCGTCGGGATCAGCGTGTCTGTTGGCGTGGGTGCCAACGTCGCAGTCGGTGCGATGGTCTGGGTTACCGTTGGCGCGATGGTCCGTGTCTCCGTTGGGCCGAGGGTATGTGTTAGCGTCGCAGTTGGGGTAGCGGTCCGCGTTGCCGTAGGTGTAGCCGTAGGCGATGTGGTTGGCGTGCCTGTCCGCGTGCCGGTCGCTGTTGGCGTGTGGGTGCGGGTCGGCGTAGGCGTGCTCGTTGACGTCGGCGTGGCGGTCTGCGTGGGCGTGTTCGTCGCGGTCGGAGACGGCCGGCGGGTACCCGTTGGCGAAGGCGAGGGTGTGGGCGGCAACTCGATCACCGTCAGGTCGTAGGCCGTATGTGGACCGTACTCACCCTTGTTGGTTACGGTGGTCACGGCGACGGCCTCTGCCAGGGCCGTGAAGTACACTTCGGAAGCCAGACTGCCAGCCATGGCATCATCGTTCTCATACCGTTGGCCGGCTACCGAGACGACGATCACTGTGTCTACACCAATGGCCAGGTCGCTGGTGATGACTGCATAAACCCGGCCAGCCTTGACGCGAAAACTGACCTTGTCCACGTCACCATCTGGATAAAAGTTGTGCCGCTGTGTTTCCCCAATGGGGAATGGTTGGGGATTGGGGTCGTCCGGTTCATAGGCGTCCGCCAGCACAGGTGTGGGGGAGAGCGTAAAAGTGGGTGTGGCCAGCAGCACAGCACGCAGCGTCTCGCGCCTCGCTTCTGCAGTGGCGGTCAAGCGGGCGCTCTCTGAGTGAGAGCTGGTGTAGGCTTGCACGCCCAGGTAGATGACGGCGGCCAAGGCCAGCAAGCCGATGAAGATGATGCCACCGCGTGTGACGATCTGTTCTCGCAGGCTATCGAGTGCCAGGCTTATGTTTCGCAGTTGCCCGCCTTTGATTGCCTCCTGCAAGGCAGTGCGCATCTCCTCGGCGGACTGGTAGCGGTCAATCGGGTTCTCCTGCAGAGCCTTCATGACCGCCGCGCTGAGCGCACGTGGCACCTTGCGGCTCAGGCGGTGCGGGGGCACACGATTGCGCAAGTACAGCTTACCTGTCAACATCTCGTACAGCACCAGGCCCAGGGCATACAGATCGGAACGCTGGTCAAGGTAGCCGGTAGCGCTGGCTTGCTCGGGTGATTTGTAGGCAGGCGTACCCGGGTGGGCACGTGCCTCTTGAGTCCGTCGCGTTTCGTGCCCCATCTGAGCCACGCCAAAGTCGGTCAGCTTGGCCTGCCCTTCTTTGGTGAGCAAGATGTTGCTGGGCTTGATATCGCGGTGGACGATGTCCCACTTCCAGATTTCGTCAATGGCCTCGCAGAGTTCGCTGGCTATAGCTATGGCGCGCTCTGGCTCCAGCGGGCCTTGGGATAGTGTCTCCTTCAAACTGCCGCCGTCCACATACTCCAGGATGAGGTAGAGGTTGCCTTTGGCGTCCGTCTCCAGGGAGTAGGCGGTCACAACATTGGGATGGGCAAACTTGCTGACGATCTGGGCCTCTTTGCGGAAGCGCCGCTTATAGACTTCATACTCCTCTGGGTCGCTTTCTGCGGTGGTTTGCAGCAATTCTTTGACCGCTACGTGCCGGTCCATGCCGGCATCGTAACCCAGGTAGGTCTGGCCGAACCCGCCTTCTCCGATTTCATCGACGATTTCGTACTTATCTGCTAGAACGTCCCCTATCTTCAATGCCATCCAATTTCTCCTGCAACTTGCTGCTGCAAAGCTGTACAGCAGTTGGGCAACAGTGGCTAACTCTGATTATCCATCTCCAGAAAGCTCTGGATGTGCGCAAGGACAGCTTCGAATGCGCGCTGCGAGGCATCGAACCACACGATCCTCGGGTCATCCGCGCGGAACCAATTGGCCTGCTGACGTACAAAGCGACGGGTGTGACGTTTGATCAGTGCTATAGCGTCCTCAAGCGACACTTCGCCCCGCAGATACATGCCGATCTGGCGATAGCCGAGGCCCGACATGGCCGGCAACTCGTGGCGGAAGCCACGTTCGACCAGGGAGCGCACTTCTTCAACCAGCCCGGCAGCCAGCATACGCTCCACGCGGGCATCGATACGCTGGTACAGCAGAGCCCGTGGTATGGTCAAGCCAATGCGCAGGACTCGATACGGCGGCGGCGATGCGTTCTGCAGGCTGGAGATAGGTTTCCCCAAGTGGTAACAGACTTCCAAAGCGCGCACGACTCGCCGTACATTGCGCGCGTCGATACCTTCGGCAGCAACTGGATCCAGTTCGCGCAGGCGACCATGCAATGCTTCGTAGCCCCTGGCGTCTGCCTCGGCATAGAGCTGCTCCCGCAAATCCGGGTCTGGCTCCACACGTGGGATGTTGAGCCCTTCCAGCACAGCTCTTACGTACAAGCCAGTCCCACCGACCAGCAGGGGGATACGACCGCGGTGCTGGATGTCGTCTATGGCGGTATAGGCCAGTTCTTGGTACTGGGCCAAGGTGAGCGGCTGGTCTGGGTCAACGATGTCCACCAGATGATGCCGCACACGCTGGCGGTCCTGCGCCGTGGGCTTGGCTGTGCCAATGTCCATGTAGCGGTAGACTTGGCGGGAATCGGCAGATACGACCTCTACGGGCAACTGGTCTGCCAGACGTAGGGCCAGCGCTGTCTTGCCCACAGCCGTTGGACCCACAATGGCAAAAAGAGGGCGGCCATGGCCTGCAGATGTCATGTCGTCTCCATGACTGCGTTGCGAATCAACTCAATGCGCTGCAGGACACCGCTGCGTGTGAATTGCACGGCTACCACATCAATGCCCCAATCAACGTCAACGTAGCCCTTCTCTTGCAGGTAGTTGCGAGCCACAGTCGCAAGGCGTGCCTGTTTCTTGGGCGTGATCGATTCCTTTGGTGTGCCAAAAGCTGTGCCCCGCCGTGCTCGCACCTCTACAAATGCCAGTCGCTCGCCGTCGCGAGCGATAATGTCCACCTCACCACGTGGACAGCGGTAATTGCGCTCGACGATAACGTATCCCTGTCGTTGCAGATGCTGCGCGGCCAATTCTTCGCCCAGTTGCCCCAGAGCGCGTCTCGCGTTGGGCATCGCCCTTCACCTCTTCCAGCCGGCCAGTCGGTAAGTCGCTGCCACTGCTTCGCGCATCAACCGTTCGTGCTTTGCATGCTCGTCTCGCCGCAGGTCTTGGCGAAGACAAGGTCAAAGATCTTGGCGAAGACAAGGCCGCAGGCGACCGCCGAAGGGTCCCGCCTCGACGGGATGGCGTTGACGGGATTGCCAAACCTCTTTGATTCGATTATCATACAAGAACACTGCCTGAGTTTGGCAATCCCGTCGAGCGGGACGAACTGTTGACACAGCACCTTGCAATTGTAGCATACGAACATGATATGCACAAGTCGAAATGGCAAGGGTGCTGCGGCAACGTTGTACAGCCCCTTGCGCTTTCATGGTGCGCATTGGGGATGATACTGTGGGTCTGCAAGCGCAAGCACCAAGGCAGAGTTCGCCAGGGCATTTCGGGCAGTGGGGAACCTGCGTCCCATCAACAGGGCAGCCAGCCGGGCTATTGAGAGATCACTTGGCAGTGGTTGTCAGACCGCTGCGGCGCAGGATGTTGAGGAATTCCACAGATTTCAGGCGTCGCTCCAGGATGTAGACCAGGTAATCCTGCAGGATCTCTTCCAGCGTGGTGTGGGTCGCCTGGTGTAACTGCAATGCTGTACACTCCGCATAGTCGTGAGTCTGCATATAGCGGAGCACTTTGAGTGCTCCGAGTGGAATAGGCTTTGCTCCCCGCTCGCCCTCGCCACAACGCGGGCAGAGTGCCCCGCCCTCCTCCGCTGAGAAACAGTTAATCACGGGCTCTAGAGGAGCATTGCATTGCAGACAGTGGAACAGTTGTGGGCGATAGCCGACCAGGCCCAACATGCGCAGCTCAAAGAAGCGCATCGTCAGCGCTAGATTGGGAGATTCGCAGATCCAGCCCAGCACGTCGGCCAACAAGCGATAGAGGGATTGGTTTTCGGAGTGCTCTTCACTGAAGCGGTCCACCAATTCGCCCACGTAGTAAGCGTGGCTCATGCGCCACAGGTTCCGTCGTAGTGCCACATAGGGCTCTATCATCTGTGCCTGGGTGATGATGTCCAGATTGCGGCCACGGGCCACCAGCAACTGCGTGCGGGTGAAGGATTCCAGGTGGCCAGCCTTGCGGCTGGTTGGCTTACGGATGCCTTTGGCCAGCAGGCGGAGCTTGCCCAGGTAGGGGGTATACACTGTCAGCAGGCGATCTGCTTCGCCAAAATTGCTGTGCTTGAGGACAATGGCTTCGGTGCGATAGATGCGCTCACGATGGGGCACTGTGGTTCTCCCACTGCGCTTGGGGAGAAACCTGTTTTTCCGAAGGCACATGCCCTGGCGGGCAGTGCCAGGGGAAAACAGGTTTCTGGGTAGACCGTCTAAGACAACTGCTTCTGCACTTCACGAGCCACCATTTCGGCAACGCGGCGCACCAGGTCCTCGTCCAAGACGTCAGCGTTACTGGGTACTGTGTCACCCGTTTCGCGCCCACAGGCACCGCAGTTGACACAGCCTGGCCCGGTGTAATCCGGCGGCAGGCCTAACTTCTGGCGGCGCATTTCCACCAGTTTGCGTATTTCTTCCTGTGGCAGCAGTCCGACTTGGCCTAACTGGCGTGCGGCCAGGGTCACCTGTGCCAGGTGCTCTACCTTCTCCAGCTTCATGTAGGCCTCGAACAAGGTCTTGCCCACTGTCACTGTGCCATGGCGGTCGAGGATTAATGCGTCATGGTCGCGAATCAATTGGCGGATGACCTGGGGCCCCGCTGCGGTCGAGGGGGTAGCGTAGGCGGTGGTGGCTACTTCGCCCAGGTTGACCACCACTTCCGGCAGCACGCACTCCGCCAATGAGACACCAGCGATGGTGAAGGCGATGGCTAGCGGGGGGTGGGCGTGCACGACAGCGTGGACGTCAGGGCGCTGGCGGTACACTTCTAGGTGTAGCAGGATCTCGGAGGAGGGCTTGAGCTTTTTCCTATTCTGGTATGACGAATACACAGCTTGGCCCTCAAGGTTGCACAGCACCACATCAGATGGCGAAAGAAAGCCCTTGCTGAACCCACTTGGAGTGGCCAGCAGGCGGTCTTGGCCCAGCCGAATCGAGAGGTTGCCATCGCTGGCGGCGACAAAGCCTCTTTCCCACAGCAGACGGCCAACGCGCACGATCTCCGTGCGCAGCTCCGCTTCCTGTTGACGTTCAGCATAGGTGGTCAAGGGTCACTTTTCCTGACATGCCCAGCGTCCGGGGAGGGGTGGGGCCTCGCGATACACAGTGCAACTGCATTAATTGCCAAACTTGGGCGATCGTTCTTATGTGATAATCGAGCCAAAGGAGTTCAGCAACCTTCGGTGCACGAAGTAGTAAGTCACGATTCATGCGGCGGCATCCTGGATTGCATCCGTCCCTCTTCATCTTGCCACTGGATCTCGTCTACGATGCCGACAATGACTGCCCGCACAGGGACATCGATCCCGAGATTCAAGAGCTGGCGTGCCGAGTTGCCTTCATCTACGTAGAGCACTGTCTCCCCGACTCCTGCATCCACGATGTCGATACAGATCAACGGGTCTTTCCAGGGCCTGCCCTCCGGATAGGTGGGCTGCACCAGCAGCAGCTTGAATCCTTGAAAGTCCTTCAGTTTGATGGTGGAGACGATATTGCCGATGACTTTGCCTAGAAACAAAGGTTGACTCCTGTCGTGAGACTCCAAAAAATGCATCCGTAGCCTAGAGGCTTGCCGTTCGTGCTCTGCATGTGCTCTGCATGCCCCGTGGGCACCTGCGGGCGACCGCTGCGACAGAGTCCCCGTTCTGGACGCCCATCCCGTCGAGCGGGACGAACGGTAAAGGGCTAGACTACACCGTCAGGTGGACATTGTTTTCATCTGTACCGGTGAACCAAGGTACATGGACAACTAGTCTGGAAGAGCGCTGACAGCAACGTAAATGTCATCCACGATGCCAATGATGCCGTGATCGACTGGCGTGAACCACTTTTCCAACACCAAGGCACCCTCGCGCCCGCCAATCATGAAGATGATTTCGCCAGGACCGGCCATGGCCGTGCCATCTACCGTTACGACCGGCCTGCCTGTCGGCTCACCATCCGGTGTTAACGGCTGCACGATGAGCAGCTTGATGCCTTCCAATGCTTCATGTTTTTCCGTGGCAACCACTGTGCCAATGACCTTAGCTAGTTGCATCCTATACCCTGCTACACAATCTTCTGCCGCATGTCTTCGTGCAGTTGTGGGATCACCACGAAGCGGATGAGCAGCCCCTCGTCTTTGATCACGTTTACGCCTGCCTCGACTGCAGCTTCCACGTTGGGCACGTCACCCACCAGTAAGACGAAGGACTTGCCCCCCAGGCCATTGGCTAGCCGGATCTCGGTCAGCGTAACTGCAGCGGCCTTGGCCGCCGCGTCCGCCGCGACGATGGTCGAGGCTACGCTGATGGTCTCGATGATACCCAGCGCTTCTACCTCTTCCATTTCCACTGCACCAGCAATCGCTGGGAAGACAGAGAGGTGAACGTTGGGCAAGAATAGCTTGTCAACGATGGAATCGGCTGCGGTCTCCAGGCCGGATTCCATGGCCTCGCCAACCGGGCCGGTATCGCCACCTACCAGCACGATGTACTTGCCCGGGCACACGGTCCGTGCTTCGAGCAGGTTCACAGGTGCGCGTTTCACCATCGCGTCGCCAACTTTGATGCCGATGGCGATGCTGTTCGTTTCAACAAGACCGATTGCTGGTTGCATGATACACCTCAGTTGTCGGTTGGCAGTTTGCAGTTGTCAGTTGGCAGTTCACGGTTGACAGTGTAGAGCTCAGTGAAGTCGGAAACTCGCTTGTTCAAGGAAACGCCTTCGGCGATCTTTCGCTCGACCCACGCGAGAAGCCCCTGCAAGGGCTTCCCAGCTTCGGAGCGCAGGGTGTCCAAGCGACTGTGGTCAGCCGCGTCCAGCAACCCCAGGCGCAATGCCAAATGAATGTGATAAGACAACTCCGCCAAAGAAGCCTTGGCCACGTACAAGAACTGCAGGTATTCCTTCATGTACTGGCGCGCTGCGCCCTCCGCAATGTTCGTGCTGCCCGTCTCATCTGGGAAGTCAGGCCGTACGTCTCCGACTTGGGAAAGCGTGCTGTCGCACGGTAGACTTTAACCGCCAAGTCATCTGCTTTCCGCCAGGCATCGAGCGTTTCGTAAGCATGTCCCATCTTCAGAGTCCCTATCCCAACTGCAAACCGACAACCGTCAACTGCCAACTGAAAGCTCTCAACCTGTCTCAATCCGAATGTGTTCCTCCGTCACTTCAGCCACTTTGCCACTCACCGACGCATGCACATTCGCCCCTAGTTTGCCATCCGGGATCGACGCGATTAGATCTCCGCGCTTCACCTTGTCGCCTTCTCTGACTGTTGGAATAGCTGGCGCGCCAATGTGCTGCTGCAATGGGATGCGCACCTCTTTTGGCCGCTGCTCTTGCTCATTGAGGGGCACGGGATAATCACGATAGGCAGTGAGTCCCAGCTTGTCGATCAAGCGGCTCATGGGCACACGCCGGTACGGGAACATATCATGTGGCGTCAGGTCCTTGCGGCGATGCACCGTGTTCTTCCAGCCGGCCTGGGCGAGCTCGCGCTTGACGCTGCGGTAGTAGGCCATCGGCGAGAGTTCCAGGGGGCAGGCATAGGCCTCGCACAAACGGCATTCGCAGCACAGCACCGCTGCAGTGACAATGTGCGTAGGTAGTTCCAGGCCATAATTGATCGCACGCATGATCTCGTGCGGTGCCAGAGCATGACCGAGCAGGTTGCGCGGGCAGAGGTCGGTGCAGTCGCGGCATTGGTCGCAGGTAGACATTCCCCTGCGGATCGCATTGGCCAGCGGTCGGGTCATCCAGCGGATGATCGCCTTGTCCGCTGGCAAAACCAGCACACCGCCAGTTGTCTTGGTCACCACATCGGTAGCTTGCACCACCTGGCCCATCATCGCGCCGCCGCCAATCAAGACCAGCTCGTCTGGTGTCAAGCCACGACCAGCATCCGTCGTGCCTCCAGCCCACTCCACAACCTGGGCGATGGAAGTGCCCACGGGGACGCGTAACGTGACCGGGTGTTTCACTTCACCGGTCACGGTGAGGTAGCGGTGCGTGACCGAGATGTCCTCTGCTGCGCGCGCCACGTTGAAGAGTGTTCCCACGTTGTTGACCACCACCCCTACTTCCAACGGGATGCCACCCTCGGGCACCATACGTCCCAGGACGTCATAGACCAAGACGAACTCATCGCCAGAGGGGTAAAAGTTGCCCAGCAGATGCAGCGATATTTTGTCGTTGCCCTCCAACGCCCGCTGCAGAGCAGCGGTCGCTTCCTCGTACTCTGCCTTCAGTGCGACGATGCCGCGCTCGGCGCCAGTGGCCTGCATCGCCAGACGCAGCCCACGAACAATCACCTCAGGATAGCGGGCCATCAGATGCTGGTCGGCATGCAGAAGCGGCTCGCATTCTGCCCCATTGGCGATTACGGTATTCACTGTTGCTGACAGTTTGATGTGGGTGGGAAACCCTGCGCCGCCCGCCCCAACAACGCCAGCAGCCTTGACTTTTTCTACGATGTCACTCGCCACCAACTTACATCCTTTGAGAATCAGGGAGACGCGAGGTATAGGATCCAGGATTTGAGATACAGGCAGCACAGCCTGGTAGCTCCGGTCCTGAATCTTGCATCATACTCAAGCCGTCCTACACAATCCTGAACGAATCCACCAAGGTGCAGCGACGTACCCGGCTAAAGTCCTTGGCAGAAGTCAGTCCCTCGCCTGTGGGACTGGCGATGGAGAAAGAGGTATATCCCTCTCCACCAAAGCCGAGGCCAGCCAGAGAAGGGCCGTTCTTGACAAAGATGCTGCAGTTGATCTCACGGGCCATGCGGCTGAGGTGATCCAGGTGCTTGGAATGCATCACCGCCGTGTGCCGGCGACCTCCCTCCAGCGCAACAGCCAGGTCAATGGCCTCGTCTGCATTGCCCACACGTATCAGAGGCATCACTGGCATCAACTGCTCCGTCCACAATAACGGGTGCTGGCGATCGACCTCGACCAGCGCCAGTTTGACCTCGTCGCCCACACCAATGCCGATTTCTTTCAAGATGACCTTGGCATCGCGACCAACCCAGGCCTTGTCGATGACACTTTCTTCCGGGGGCTCGTGTACCTTGCGGAAGATGATCTTCTCCAGGCGTTTCATCTGCCACGAAGTGATCTCATGAGCGCCGTGTGCCTTCATGGCTGCCTTGAGCTGCTCGGCAATGGAGGCGACACAGACGATCTCTTTCTCGAGCACGCACACCACGTTGTTGTCGAAAGATGCGCCAATGATGATGTCCCTTGCCGCCTGCTCAATATCCGCCGTCTCGTCCACCACTACGGGTGGGTTGCCCGGACCAGCACAAATCGCTTTCTTGCCGCTGTTCATGGCCACGCGGACAACACCCGGCCCTCCGGTCACCATCAGGAGACGAATGCCTGGATGCTTCATGAGGCGCTGTGCGCTCTGGATAGTGGGTTCCCGGGCAGCGGTGATCAAGTTCGGTGGCCCGCCAGCAAGGA
Organism: Chloroflexota bacterium; assembly: GCA_030607875.1. Classification (GTDB taxonomy): domain Bacteria; phylum Chloroflexota; class Anaerolineae; order UBA2200; family UBA2200; genus JAUWJD01. The sequence continues at coordinate 63,622 of JAUWJD010000008.1, read as the reverse complement.
CGATGGCGCGGTTCAGCAACTGTATCGTCCGCGCCGAGCACTCCTTGGCCCCCGGATGGGCGTTAAAGACCACGCTGTTGCCCGCAGCGACCATGCCAATGCTGTTGCAAATGATCGTGGAGGTCGGATTGGTGCTGGGTGTGATTGCACCAATTACGCCGTAGGGTGCGTGTTCCACCAGCGTCAGCCCATGGTCGCCGGTCCAGGCCAGCGGGCGTAGATCCTCCACACCTGGCGTGTTGGTGGCCACCAGAAGGTTCTTGTTCGTCTTGTCCTCTAGCCGGCCCATGCCGGTCTCTTGCCAGGCCACGCGGGCCAACAGTTCGGCGTTCTCTTGCACGGTGTGCCGCATTGCCTCAATGAGACGTCTTCGCACTTTCAGAGTCATGGCGTCCAGGGCGCGAAAAGCAACTTCAGCAGCAGCGATCGCCGTGTCCACGTCAGGGAAAATGCCGTCCTGCCCTGAGAGCGTGCCAGCGCTGGGGGCAACAGGTGCTGTTACGGCAGGCTCTGGAGGACGTTCGGTTGGTGGAGCATCCACGTCCTGGTTCAGCTGGGCAAGAACGCGCTCTACGATGGAGTGGATGCGTTGCTCATCGATCTCTGTCATGACGCCTCGGCCTCGTCAACGTCGCGGTACTTGTGGTATTTGAGCTTGCCACCGATTTCCCACTGGTCAATGATGGCCATGATCACGGCGTCGATGGGGCGCTTGTCGGTGCGCACCGTCTGCCGGGCAGAGCTTCCTCTGGCGTAGAGCACGTACTCGCCTACACCTGCGCCCACGACATCCGCGGCCACGACATAGTCCCCCGTTTCTCGAAGATCAACGTCCACCTGCTTGACCAACATGAACTTGAAGCCTTCGATCTTGGGGTCTTTGCGGTTCGAGACCACGGTGCCAACCACTTTTCCAATTAGCATCGCACCTCCTCATTGGAGGAGGGAATCCAGGAAGCCAGGGGAACACAAATGTCTGATTCCCTCGCTTACTTACTATCCCTCGATCTCTTTTCTAGCCTGCTCAGTGCGACCCAGGGGCAGCACAAGGTCGATATTGACGTGCGGCCGGGCGATGACGTGTGCCGAAATGATCTCACCAACCTTCTCTGCACCGCGTACGCCTGCTTCCACCGCGGCTTTTACCGCCGCAACGTCACCGCGCACGATGGCGGTCACGTATCCCCCGCCGATCTTCTCGTAGCTGACCAGTTCGACTTTGGCCGCCTTGACCATGGCGTCCGAAGCTTCCACCATTGCTGCGAACCCTTTGATCTCAATCATACCCAATGCTTCTGCCATTGTTGCATGTCCTCCTTGATGAATTCTATTCGCGTTTTACTTTTTGCGTTTCCTTGCCGCTGATGCCTTCAATTGCTGCCACCGCTGCGCCATAGCCGGCCATGATGTCCCTCTCTTTGCCGCCGAGGTATACGCGTCCGAAAGTGCCAAATGGCCGTACCTCGATGATGTTGATCTCGGCGGCCTTTTCGGCCTCGTTGGCGGCCAGGGCGGCATAGGCTGCTGGAGATACCTCCATGATGTACAGTGTCTGTCCAGGAATCAGCATCATGCCATGTCGGTTGCGGTTCACCAACTGGGCGTGGTGGTCGTCCACGTGACGGATGATCTGGCTGGACTGGATCTGGGGCTTCCAGCGATCCTCTGGTTTGAGGTCCAAAGCATCCAGAATCGCTCGGCCCGCGTCACGCACGTCTGCTTGAGACGGGGCATGTACTTCCAACAAGCCGAACAACCGCTCGACAACCTGCAGAGCGGGCTTGACGTTCGTCGCCTTGACAGCGATATCGGTGACGCGGTTGATCTCAATGCCGGGCGATATCTCTACCCATAGTGACGCGTCGCCTACAAGGGGCAGAAAGCCGCGCGCCGTGGAACCGACGAAAGCCGCCATCTGTGGCTGCAATGAATCCAGAAACACATATGCTCGCAGGTCTATCAATGTACAACCCTCCCGTTCTTTGTTTATGATGCAAGCAATCCAATCAAGTTCGCGCACGCTTCGACAGGATCAGGACCAAGACCCCAAAGGCGGCCAACGCTACCACACCGCCGCAGCACAGCAGTCCCCCCGCCAGCAGGGCAAGGTAGTTCCTTGGAACCTGTATGGGAATAGAGGGCAGCCCTGGTTGTGCAGGTGGGGACATTTGAGCCAGGTAATCCTTCCATTCAACCTCGAAATCATCCAGCGAGAGGCTAAATGCCTGGCGTGTGGCTTCGTCAGTGGTTTTGCCTTCCTTGAAAGCCTGCAAAAAGGCTGCCATTGCCTCCGCACCATAACGCCCCAGGATGAACTCTACAGTGCTCAGGCTCTCCGCATACGACAGCCTGGCGGCTTTGGAATCTGCTGGAAAGCCCCCACTGATCTGCGCCAGCGAAAGCAACTCCCCGCGCTGCACCGCCTGCCTCACCAGGGTCATCTCTCTGCTGTGGGATGCGTTTTCGTTGTGCATCGCCAGGCCTTCGTCCAGCCAGGCTGGCGGGGAACTGTAAGGGTGTTCGGTAGCCTGGTGAAAGAGGATATGCGAGATCTCGTGTGGGATCCCTCGTTCCAACGTCCAGGACAGGCTGGCCGCATCGGTCTCGGCGTACAGAACGATGAGCGCTGCTTCGGTGAAGGCTCGCCCTCCGACCCATTCGTTCAAATAGGGGAAAGCAGACCGAAAACCTTCCTCGCTGGCATAGATGACAATACGGATTGGATACTCAAGTTTTGCCTCGGTCGTCGCAGTCAAGCGTTGCAGCGCTGCCACAGCAGAGTCGAACAGCTTGTGGCCTAGCTCTTCTCCGCCCCCGTACCAGAACACAGCTACGTCTTTGTGCTCAAGAACCTGCCAGTCAAAGCGCACGTCGTCATAGTACACCGTCTGTGGCTCCGTGCGCAGGCGATGGCCCTCTTCATCCACGATCACCCAGTAGTATTCGATCGGTACGCCGGGTGGGATCGTGATTCGCTCTGTGTACCAGCGGTAGCTGGCCTCAGCCTGTCGGCCTGGGTCAAACTCGAGCGGAGCGATAGTCTCCGAACCTTGACCACGCATCTGAAAGCTCAACTGGATGGACACAACGTCACTGACCTCAGCAACCACGGCAATGTCAAAGAACAGCTCCACGGGGAAATTGTTGCGGGTCGTGGATGAGAGCACCTCGATCGGTCCCCCGGCCTGCGCCGTCTGGCCGAGAGACAAACAGAAGCTCAGCACCAAGAGGACGATGAGTAGTGAGTTGCGAAACGATCTTGTGCCTGCCATGTTCCTTCCTGGCTACTTTGTCTCAGACTGCTGCACGATCTTGACGCCAGCACTGGCCCCAATGCGGGTTGCGCCAGCAGCGATCATTTTCTGTGCGGTGGGATAGTCGCGAATGCCTCCCGCTGCCTTGACGCCCATATCAGGTCCGACGGTACGACGCATTAACTCGACGTCGTGCAGGGTTGCACCACCTGGGCCAAAGCCGGTGGATGTTTTGACGTAATCTGCGCAGGCGGCCTTGGCCACGGTGCAGGCCTTGACCTTCTCGTCGTCGGTCAATAGAGCTGCCTCAATGATGACTTTGGTCAGCGCGCGGTTGCGGTGTGCCACGTGGACCACCGCCTCGATGTCGCGCTGCACCAGGGCATAATCGCCGCCCTTGAGGGCTCCGATATTGATCACCATGTCCACTTCGGTCGCGCCGTCCCAGATGGCACGCTCGCTCTCGTAAGCTTTCACCTCGGGCACGGTCGCTCCCAGCGGGAAGCCGATCACGCTGCAAACCAGCACAGGCGTGCCGCGCAAGAGTTCAGCGCATTGCCGCACGTTGGATGGGTTGACGCACACCGAGGCGAAATGATACTCCCGGGCTTCGGCACAGAGCTTGCCAAGCTGTTGTGGAGTAGCATCTGCTTTGAGCAGAGTGTGATCGATGTATTGGGCTACTCCCGCTGGCACTTGATGCAAGCCGAGAGCACCACCCAGGCGCGTCGCCCCGGCATCGACAAATTGCTGCACCAGTTCAGGGCGCTTTTCTACGCACAACATGCAACTGGAACACGTGGCGCCGAGGGCCAGCGTGCACACGCTGCTGTTTTGCTGCACGCGCAGCATGGCGACGACTTCGCGGGTGATCTGCTCAACCAGAATCTCAACACCAGACGTTGCTACAGACATGTTTGTCCTCGCATGGAAAGGGTCAGTGGGCCCGGATTCTGCCACGGGCTCACTTCTTGAGGTATCGGCGCTCGATGGCCATGATCTTGTCGACGCGGCGGGCGTGACGTCCACCACCAAAAGGGGTGCTCATCCAGGTCTTGACGATCTGCCGGGCCAGGTTGGCGCCCAGCAAGCCGCCGCCGAGGGTCAGTAGGTTGGCGTCATTGTGCTCACGGCTGTTCGCTGCTGTGGACAGGTCATAGCACATGGCCGCACGGACTCCAGGTACCTTGTTGGCGGCCATGCACGAGCCGATGCCAGCTCCATCGATCATGATGCCGCGCGCTGCCCGCCCTTCAGCTACCAGCCTGGCCACGGCGTAGGCAAAGTCGGGGTAATCCACGGACTCGGAGCTGGAGGTACCACAGTCTAGAACTGCGTACCCGAGTTCCTGCAAGTAGCCTTTGAGGTTCTCTTTCAGGGCCAGACCGCCGTGGTCTGCTCCCAGAGCCACCGTTTTTTCTGGCGGTGTACTCTGTTGGCCAGAAGTAGGAACTGGCAGCGATGATACAGTCGCAGGGGAGGGTTTTGATCCTTCCTCAACGAGTTTCAGATGGCGTTCGCGGATGAGGTCATGGGCCAGGGGAGTGACCAAGGCATCGGCGGGTACCGCGATTTCGCTGCCGGGCGCAGCATCCCGTAGATCGGCCTCGGTAATCACCTTTCGTCCAGTCAGGGCACGGCGTCGGGTGACAGGCGCAGGGGAATCGGTTGTTGCCCCGATAGCCTTTTGTACTGCCTTGCGAACCAGCTTCTGGATTTCTTCTTCCTGCATCTGCCCTGGCCTCTGCATTGAGTAATGGTGCAATTATACACCACATAGTGCCAAAGTCAAATTACATGGCCAGTTCACAACCGCTGAGGGTAGATGCCGATCAGGATAATGACCACATCTTGTGGTCATTATCCATGTGGAGAGCCTGGCTGCAGGCCAGGATCACGGGTACCAACGTCTAGCCGCGAAAAGCAGACCCAGCATCAATGCAATCCAAGCCAGCAGCGCCGTAGGAGCCCCGTATCTTGTTCCTGGGAGCGCTTTACCTATGCAGATCCTGATCGTAAAGCCGTCGCACAGCCTCCGAAGCCACCTGACTCATGATCTCGATGGGTTCACGGTTGTGAGCAAAGCCAGCCTCTGGATCAAAATGTCCCGTTTTGCCAGTCACTTCCATTACGTTGTCCAGGACGACGGCGCAGGCTCCAGCACGCAGGCCCCAGACACGAGCCAGGACAAAGATGATGCTGGCTTCCATTTCTGCGCCCAAGACTCCAAGCCGCTGCAGGTCAGCAAAGTGCTGCGCCCAACCGGACTGCCAGAAGTTGTTGAACGATGAGCCTGGGCGGGCGTGGCGGGCGTAGAAGCTGTCGGCACTGCGTGTGATGCCCACGTGGTATTGCGTGCCCAGCTCCTGAGCGGCGTGGATCAGCGCCTGCGTGACGTCCAAAGAGGCGACCGCCGGGAACTCTGGTGGAGCGTAGAGATGCGACGTGCCATCGTAACGCATGGCTGCGTCAAAGATGGCCAGGTCGCCGTTCTGCACATCGTCCTGGAACGTGCCACAGGTGCCAATGCGGATAAAGGTGCGTGCACCCACGCGCGCCAGTTCTTCGATGGCGATGGCTGTGGAAGGACAGCCGATACCCGTGCTGGTGCAGGTAATCGGCACGCCCTTGTAGTTGCCCGTGTACGTTGTGTACTCACGGTTCTGGGCTACCTTGTGCGCCTCATCCCACTGCGCCGCCACGATGGGCACGCGTCCTGGATCTCCAGGCAGGAGCACGTAGGGAGCGACATCGCCTTCGCGACACTGTATGTGGTATTGCAGAGCCATTTCCCCTCCTGTACCGAGAGCGATTCAGTGATCTTCATGGATCGACAGTATAGATGCCCCAGGAACGCTATTCTACACCGGCACTTGACTCTTGCCAAACCGTGCTGTGCGGCGGCCTGGCTGTCCAGTCCAGCAAGCCGTTTTGGCTCCAACCGCCTCTACAGTATAATGTTGTAGTGAGCCCCGTTCGTTCATGCAGACTGTTATTTCGGTGGCTGACATCGAGGCTTGGCTCTGCAGTGGTGTGGGGCTCAGGGAGGGTTCATCAGGTGATTGCCACAAGCATTGATAGCGTTCGGGTCAGTCTCATATCTCCGCACCGTGTGGTGCTGCTGAAAGATGTCGAGGTTGAGCGATATCTGCCCATCTGGATCGGTCAATACGAAGCAGACGCTATTGCCATGGCTCTGCAGCATATCGAGCCACCTCGCCCCATGACCCATGACTTGCTGAACAACATCATCCAGGAATTGGGAGCTACGGTTTCCCACGTTCTAATCAGCGAATTGAAGGACAACACATATCATGGCCGGATTGTGATGGATGTTGCCGGGCGGCACGTGGAGATAGATTCACGTCCCAGTGACGCCATGGCCCTGGCCGTACGATGTGGCGTGCCCATCTACGTTACCGACAAAGTCATGGCACAGGCCGCTATCGTGGAGAGCCCTGAGCTGGAGCCTGTCTCCCCAGAGGAAGAGGAGCAGCTTGCGGCTTTCCGTGACTTTGTCAACAGCCTGGATCTGGGAGACGAACCGCCCGAGGGAAGCTAACACATGACTGTGGATAGATTGCCGCCCCAGAACATTGACGCCGAACAGTCGGTCTTGGGCAGCCTGCTTATTGACCGTGATGCAATCATCAAAATCGCACCTTTCCTGCACCCGGAGGACTATTACCGCGAAGCTCACGGCCAGATCTACGCTGGCATCCTCGATCTTCATGAACACCGTGAACCGGCTGACTTTGTTACGCTGTGCGACGAGATGGAACGGCGTGGACAACTGGAGGCGGTTGGCGGACCTGCCTACCTGACCTCACTGATCAACAGCGTTCCTACCTCTATCCACGTCGAATACTACGCACATATTGTGGAGCGGACCGCCATCCTCCGTCGCCTGATTGAAGCGGCAGGCAAGATTGCTGGGCTGGCCTACGACGAAGCGGAGGACGTCGAGGTGGTCGTTGACCGTGCTGAGCAGATTCTCTTCGATGTATCTCAGCGCCGCGTCTCGCGAGGATTGACGCCGCTCAGTCGAATCCTGACAGAGTATTATGATCGCATCGAGTATCTGCATCAGCATCAGGACGAAATGATAGGCCTGCCCACCAGCTTCATTGACCTGGATAGGCTGTTGGGAGGCCTGCAGCCTTCCGATTTGATCATCGTTGCTGGAAGACCTGGCATGGGCAAGAGCAGCTTCGGCTTGAGCGTTGCCCAGAGTGCGGCGCTGAAGCATAAGGCGGTGGTAGCATTCTTCAGCCTGGAGATGTCTGGTGAACAACTGGTGCAGCGCCTGATTGCCGGCCAAACGGGCATCAGTTCGCAGCGTCTGCGTGTGGGAGACATCCAGGATATCGAGTGGGACAAGTTCGTCAAAGCCAGCGGTTCTCTCGCCGAGGCGCACATCTTTGTAGATGACTCGCCGTCCCCTTCGCCGATGGAGATCCGCACCAAATGCCGCCGTTTGGCCGCAGAGTATGGCCTGAACCTGGTTATCATCGACTACATGCAGTTGATGCGCAGTGGTGTGCGCAAGGAGAATCGGGTGCAGGAAGTGTCCTACATTTCGCGTGAGCTCAAAGCTCTGGCCCGCGAGTTGAACGTGCCTGTCATGGCCATGTCGCAACTTTCGCGCGCTGTCGAATCACGGCAGGACAAGCGGCCGATCCTGTCGGACCTGCGGGAGTCTGGTACGATCGAGCAGGATGCAGATGTCGTCATTTTCATTTACCGTGAAGAGATGTACGATGAAAACACCGAACGTCAGCACATTGCCGACATCATCGTCTCCAAACACCGCAATGGCCCCACAGGTCAGATATCGCTTCGCTTTGTAGGTGAGCAGACCAGGTTCACCGATCTGGCCACCTATGACCAGGATCTGGGTTATCGATCCGAGCAAGGTGTCGCATGAGAGCCTTCTCCGGTTTTCCAATTGGCAAACTGGCCTACACCCCGCTTCCCGACCTCTTCTTTGGCGAGCTGCTTCCGCTCATTGACAACCTGGCCGAATTGAAGGTGACGTTGCACGTATTCTGGTTGCTTCATCGCAAGAAGGGAGCGCGGCGCTACGTGACGCTCCAGGACTTGCGAAGTGATGGCGGGCTGCTGCGTAGCTTGCAGGGGCTGGCCTCCTCGCCAGAGGAGGCGCTGCGGGAAGGCCTGCAGAAAGCGGTGTCGCGGGGCACGCTGCTTTGCCTCGTCAGTAGCGAAGGGGATGATCGCTTCTATTTCGTCAATAGTGGCAAGGGGCGGCAGGCTTTTGAGCAAGCTCAGTTGGGTGAGATCGAGCTGGCGGAAGGCACAACCTTGGTGCAGCCGGTGGTGCCAGTGGAACGGCCCAACATCTTTGTGCTGTACGAACAGAACATCGGCTTGCTGCAGCCCATCATCGCCGAGGAGCTTCAGGATGCGGAACGCACCTATCCCCGGGAGTGGATTGAGGAAGCTTTCCGCATTGCGGTGGAGAACAACGTGCGAAACTGGAAATACGTGCGGCGCATTCTGGAGCGCTGGGCCACTGAGGGCAAAGACGAAGGCAAAGGCAGGAGACGTGAGAAGAGCTGGTACGAAGAGTACAAGGAATACATCGAACACTGATCCGCGAAACGGCGACCTCTGTCCCATTTGCCATGGCTCCGGCTATCTGCGGCGCGACGTGCCTCCCGGCCATCCGGACTTTGGTCGTGCGGTGCCCTGTCAATGCAAGCTCCGGGAGATAGGGCGGCGGCGTTTGCAGGACTTGCGTCGTGCCAGCAACCTGGGGCTCTTGACGCGTATGACCTTTGACACCTTCGTCGCCGATGGCCATGGCCTCAACCCGCAGATGCAGGACAACCTGCGCAAAGCCTATAAACGGGCCTTGGCCTATGCCCAGCAGCCTCAGGGTTGGTTGCTCCTGAAGGGCAGCTATGGCTGTGGCAAAACTCACCTGGCCGCGGCCGTCGCCAACTACCAGGTGGAGCAAGGCCTGCCGGTGCTCTTTGTGGTGGTGCCGGATTTGCTCGATCACCTGCGAGCGGCTTATGCTCCTGACAGTGCGGTTAGCTTTGACCGCCGTTTTGACACCGTGCGCACTGCTCCACTGCTCATTCTGGACGACCTCGGTGCCCAAAGCAGCACTGCATGGGCACAGGAGAAACTCTATCAGATACTCAACTACCGCTACAACGCCCAATTGCCTACGGTGATCACCACCAATGCTGAGCTCGAGGACCTGGACGCCAGACTGCGGTCACGCCTTGCTGAACTGGAGTGGTCAGCCCTGGTGCACATCCTGGCTCCTGACTACCGCGGAAGTGCAGTGGTGAATCAATCGGAACTGAGCAGCCTGGGCCTGCATGCTCACCAGACTTTCGACACGTTTGATCTGCGTTCTCGGGATCTTGCCCTGGATGCCTCACAGCGGACAAATCTCAGCCGGACATTGGCCATAGTGAAGGCCTACGCGCAAGAGCCAGAGGGCTGGCTGGTCCTCCTGGGCGACTATGGCTGTGGTAAGACCCACCTGGTTGCTGCTGTCGCCAACTACCGCGTGCACAACGGCTACCCTGCTCTTTTCGTCCTTGTGCCTGACCTGCTGGATCACCTACGGGCGACCTTTGGCCCGAACAGCACTGTCGGGTTTGAGCGCCGCTTTGCTGAAATCCGGCGCGCGCCCCTGCTCATCCTGGATGATCTGGGCACGCACAGCGCCTCTGCCTGGGCACAGGAAAAGTTATTCCAACTTCTTGACCATCGTTACAATGCGCGGCTGCCCACGGTTGTCACCATGACGAAGGATGCCAATATCGACCCTCGAGTCGCAACACGCCTCTTTGATCTCAGCCTTAGCCAGAGGTGGGAGATCACCGCACCGAACTATCGTCTTGAGGCACGGCCAGTACAACGCGCAAAGAAGCGAACCAGAGGCACGGCTCGTGGCCGAAAGGGCCTCGGGGTCTCTGGACGAAAATGAGCGCTCCTCCAGCCAGGGGGGCTCATCTGAAGCGCATCGCGGCTGTTCTGCTTCTGCTGAGCCTGTCCCTGGTATTTGCACTGTGGTTCCTGCGCACTCCGATCCGCGCTTACCTGAATAGCGTTACAGGTGAAGAGAATACGTGGGAGCAGGTTAAGGGCTTTGGGCGGCTGGTCGTATTGCGCCTGACCCGTCCCCCGCTGCAGTTGGAACCCGAAATCCCCATTGCTCACGCTGGTGTGAACCCCTTCGGTATCAATACCTTCCTGGAGCAAGAAGTGGATCCACACAAGGTGGAACTGGCCCTGAGCATGATCCACGAGGCTGGTTTCCGCTGGATCCGCCAGGAGTTCCCCTGGGAGGACATCGAGCAGAGTGCTCGCGGCGACTTTTGGGATCACAAGTGGAACATCAGCGCCTGGGAGAAGTACGACCGCATCGTTGAGCTGGCCAGCGAACATGGCCTGGAGGTCATCGCCAGGCTGGACAATCCCCCCGCATGGTCACGTGCCGATGGCGCTGCCGGAGGAACCCTTGCCCCACCGGACGATTTCGAGGATTTCGGTGATTTCGTGCACACCATCGTCAGCCGCTACAAAGGCAAGGTGAAGTACTACCAGATCTGGAATGAGCCCAACATTTACCCCGAGTGGGGGGAACAGCCTGTGGACGCGGAGGGCTACGTGCGGCTGCTGCAGATCGCCTACCGGCGGGCCAAAGAGGCCGATCCGCAATGTGTGATCCTGTGTGCGGGCCTGGCACAGACACTGGAAACTGGCCCGATGAACCTCAGCGACCTGACCTACCTGCAGCAGATGTACGACGCTGGGATAAAAGGCTACTTTGACGTCATGGGCGGCATGGCCTACGGCCTGTGGACCGGGCCGGGCGACCACCGCACCCATCCTGATCTGACCAACTTCTCCCGGCCACAATTGATCCGCGAGATTTTGGTGCGCAACGGGGATGCCGGCAAGCCGCTGTGGGCTACCGAAGTGGGCTGGAACGCCGTGCCACCCGATTTCCCGGCCTTTCCCCTCTACGGCCGCGTTGATGTCTGGCAGCAAGCCCGCTATGCCGTGCAGGCCTACCAAAGGGCGCAGGAAGAGTGGCCCTGGATGGGCATGATGAACTTCTGGTTCTTCAAGCGCGCTACCGACACCGAGACCGACCAGGTGTTCTACTACTTCCGTATGGTGGAGCCTGATTTCACGCCCATGCCTGTCTACGAAGCGATGAAGCAGTACACCAACCAGCCACCGCGCGTGTACCAAGGCTACCACCAGGAAGACCACTGGGCGCTGCAATGGGAGGGGCAGTGGGCGCAGGTGGAAGACGAGCAAGCGGTGCTGGGTGCCTTCCGTCGCAGCCGCGGGCCTGGCGACGCATTACGTTTTACGTTTGTTGGCACGGAGCTGCAGATGGTGGTGCACAAAGGTCCCCACGGAGGTACGCTACAGGTTGCCGTGGATGGCGAGGCTGTGCCAGACATTATGCTGCAGACCGCAGGTGATGAATACGACGTGCTGATTCCACTGGCCAAGGGCTTGCGCAACGGCCCTCACCAGGTGGAGATGGTGACCCGTGGCGAGCCTGGCACACAGGTGGATGTTGATGGCCTACTGGTGCGCAAGGCTCCGCATCCCTGGCTGTTCGTTGTCAGTTCTCTGGCGCTCGCCGTAGCTGTCCTCACAGTCCTGTTCGTCTGCTTCCGACGGCATGGCCAGGCAGGCGGCACCTATCCGTAGTGCCAGTCAACTTCCGCTTACAACATGCTGCGGCAGGCCTCGCGTCTGCGCTTGACTTGTCTCCCATGTTGGCGGTAAACTAGCGCCATCTCGTCGGCAGCAGTTTACGGAGCGTAGTCATGCCAAGGCACGCAGCAGCTCAGATCCTCCAGAGACAGTCCAAGACTCGCATGACACGTTCGATGACATCCTGAGGGGGCCGGCGAACTGGGACGAGTATGTGTGTAGGCACAAGTCCGTACGGATAGGAATGACTATGCTGGATGCGGAGATCGTTTACAGGGCTTGCCCACGTCTTGTAGTGGTTTCAGTTGTCTTTGCTTAACCCATTGTCGGCAGAGCACGTGGTGCGTTACATGATGAATCATAGGAGGATGAGGCGATGAAAAACATCAGTAGGAGAAGTTTCCTCAAGAATGGGGCATTGGCTACACTGGTTGCCCTTATCGGGTCGTTGCTTGAGGCCTGTGGCAAGAAAGGAGCGGAGCAGAGAAGCACGCCGGAGGTGCCGACCAGCGTGCCGGCTGCCCGGCCCACTTACACCGTCGCGCCCACCAGCAAACCTATAGCGCCGCAGGAGCAGGCCGCTGACACAGTGCTGCTCAACGGCAACGTGATTACCGTTGACCCACAGGACACCATCGCCCAGGCCGTGGCCATCAAAGATGGACTCATCCAGGCTGTGGGCAGCAACGAAGACATCGGCGCTCTCATGGGTGGAAAGACCAAGTCCATTGACCTCGCCGGCCAGTCGGTGACCCCGGGTCTGATCGATCCGCACAACCACATGCAGGCATATGGCCTCACTCAGCAGTGGTACGTGTCCTTCCTGCCGCCCGAGGTCAGAACCCCAGAGGATCTGCGTAAGAAGCTGAGCGAGGTCGTGGCGCAGACGCCAGAGGGGGAATGGATCCAGGGCTACTATCTGATCATTCAGGGCGGGCTGCCTGGCCGCAAAGAGCTCGACCCGGAGTCGCCCAATCACCCGGTGTGGCTGCTGCAGCAGGGCGGGCACTATGGTTCCGCCAACAGCCTGGCTCTGAAGCTGGCCGGCATCAACGCCAGTACGCCCGATCCGGTCGGCGGTGTGATCGAGCGCGATGACAACGGTGAGCCAACCGGCGTGTTTTTCAACCACAGGGCAATGGACGTCCTGCGCAGGGTCGCCCCGGTGCCTACGCCAGACATGACCCGCGACTTTGCCCTTCTTGGCCAGCCAGCCTTCGCTGCTGAGGGAGTCACCACTTTCCACGACAACAACGTGCGCGGTGTGAACACAGTGGAGGCCTTCTTTGACGTGGACCGCGCCGGCCAGATGGTGATCCGTGGTCGCGTCTTCTACACGCTGGAGTGGCCTGGTGATCTTGACCGCGCGTTGAACCAGATCGAGTACTACAAGGGCAACGGTTTCATGGATTTCGGCGGTTTCAAGTTCCTGCTCGACGGCCAGTTCCAGATGGCCTATTGCCACGAGCCCCACAACGGTGTGCGCTGGGATACACCCACCTGGCAGCCGCAGACCTTCAAGGATACCGTGCGGGCCCTCCACGATACCGGCTTGCAGATCTGCGTGCACTGTGTTGGCGATGCTGCGGTGGACCTGACGCTGGACGCCTTTGAGGAAGCGATGAATGCCAATCCGCGCCCCGACCCGCGCCACCGCATCGAGCACTGCGTCATCACCACCCCCGAAGCAACGCAGCGCATCAAGGACCTGGGGGTGGTAGTCAGCACGCAGCCGCAGTTCATCCGCCTCGGGAGCAAAATGTGGATCGACCTACTGGGCGAGAAGCGAGCAGCGCGGGGCATGGTCACGCGGGAATGGCTCGACGCGGGCATCCCGGTGGCGCTGGGCTCGGATGCGCCGGCGACGCCATGGATCTTGCCGCAAATCACCCTGGCCGGTGCGGTGACGAGGGTGACCCTGGATGACGACCGGCACTGCCCAGAGCAGTCCATAACCGCGCGCGAAGCCCTGCGCGCCCACACCATGGGTGGAGCATACGCCGGCTTCGAAGAGAACATCAAAGGCTCCATCGAGCCGGGCAAGTTGGCCGATCTGGTGGTGTGGAAGCGAGACCCCATCGCCACGTTCGAGCCCTTCGAGGGCAGTGGGCCGCTCGATGCGGATGGCCTGCTACGCGCCATCGGCAGCCTGAAAGCGGCCATGACCATGGTGGAAGGCAACATTGTCCACCAGGCCTGACAGCGCCTAGACCGTGTTGCGCTGGACGCCGGGGAGAGCATGGAGGTCGATTTCCGCACGCTCTCCCACGCCCGTAGCATCCCGCTGAAGATTACGGTAACGATTATCGAACGAACGACTGACTATGCTACGGTGCGGTTGGTTCGTGAGCACTTGCGGTGAAAGGGGGACCAAAGCAGGGAGACACAGAGCACACAGAGAAGAGTTGAAGCGTACCGATGACCGTTTCCAGGGCGCATCAGACATTTCCGTGATCTCTCTGTTTCCGTGGTGAGCCTTTCGTTGTTTCGCTGTCCTGATGCGCCGTGTCACTCCCTCATGGGTCGCGATCATGAAGGTCAACTTCGAACGAGAGAAGCAATGGTGGGACGCCAAGGCCCCGAAAGAAGAGCGGGATCTGGCTGACGAAGCCATCAACCGTGCGCTGCGCTGGCGCGAGATCGAGAGGCATCTGGCGGGGGTGCAGACCATCCTGTGCGTGGGCGGCGGTACAGGGGCCTTCTCCATCCCCCTGGCCCAGCGCGGCTTCTCGGTCACGCACGTGGATTTCTCGCCACGCATGGTGGAGATCGCACAGGAAAGAGCCAAAAGTGTCGCGGGCATTCGCTTTGTCGAAGCCAACGCCACCGACCTCTCGCAGTTTCCCGGCCGCTCCTTCGACCTCGTGCTGAACATGGACGGCGCCATCTCCTTCTCTGGCGCTGAAGCGGAGAAGGCCATCCTGGAGAGCTGCCGCGTGACTCGCAAGAAGCTGATCCTCACCGTCACCAACCGGGCACTGATGATAGAGGTCCTCTGCTCCGTGGGCCTGGGCGTGACAGGGCGATTTGTGGATGCGCTCTTTGCCATGTGGGAGCGGGGTGAGTGGTACCAGGGGCAGTTCCCTGACAACCCCATGCTGTCTGCGGGCATGACCCAGGATTACTTTGGAGCTCTCAAAGCGTTCCTGCCCGGCGAACTGCGGGGCATTCTGGAGACAGCAAGGATGAGGGTCTTGCGCTGCGGAGGCCTGGGCTCCCTGGCTTTGCTTTGCGGGCAAGAGACCGTCGAGCGGGTGCTGCAAGATGAGGAGCTGTTCAGTCGCTTTGTCGATCTCTGCGACCGTTTTGACCAGGAGATACTGCCCGACGGCCCGGGGACACGTCAGCGGGCCGGGCTTTTTGCGGTAGCGGAACCAATGGTGGAGCCGTAGGTAACGAGTAGAGCCGAGAGCGAGGTTCGTGGTAGGCGAGTGCTACGAAGCGCGAAGCACACCTGTGGGCTTGGCTGCAGTTCAATCCAATAGGAGGACAACAATGAAAGAGAAAATCAAGATCGGGATCATCATCTGCGACCGCTACCACACGTGCGCTGGTGGCAAATGCCTGAGGGCCCTGCGCAATAGAGAAGGAGCGTTCAGCGTTTATCAGGATCAAGAGGTGGAGTTGGTTGGATATACCACTTGTGGTGGTTGCCCTGGCGGCAATGTGGAATATGCTCCGCAGGAGATGGTCAAGAATGGCGCAGAGGTCATCCACCTCGCCACGGGATTGATTGTTGGATATCCGCCGTGTCCACGCATAACCCATTTCCCTGATTTCATCAGGGCACGATATGGCCTTGAAGTGGTCATGGGGACGCACCCCATCCCTGAGAAGTACCGGATAGTGCATGCCATGTTAGGCACGTGGGACTCGCCAAAATGGCAGGAAATCATCCAGCCAACACTCGCGGATGAGGAAACCCGTTTGGCTTATGATTGATCGGCATGTGGACGGATGTCGAGGGATGTATGATCGGCGACTGCATAGCATAGCGGACAGGTGAGCGGTGTGGTACCTCGAGAACTACGCAGTACTGCGTGAATCGCCAGACGCAAAGGGCCCTTCTGATACCATGATTCGGTGAGACACGTTTAGCTATCCGTGCACGAAGCAGTGGGCTGGAGAGGCGACATGCTGCTTGATGCTCATTCTCATCTGGATTTGTACGCGGATGCTCTGGACTCTGCTTTGGAGGAGATCAGGCAGCACTGCATCCTTACCGTCAGTAACTCGCTGGGCCTCGAATCGTACCAGCGAAATCTGGAGATTGCCCAGGTGTGCGATTGGGTGCTGCCCATTTTCGGCGTGCACCCCTGGTTTGCCCCTGAGTACGTCGATCGTCTGGATGATCTGACCAAAGCCATCGAACAGAGCCCCATGCTCGGCGAGATTGGGCTGGACCACCACTTTGTTGAAGATGCTTCACAGTATGCGGCCCAGCGGGAGGTGTTCGAGTTCTTCCTGTCGGCGGCCAAAGAGCAGGGCAAGGTGATCAACCTGCACACCAAGGGTGCGGAACGGGAGATCTTGGACCTGCTCGACCAATATGGCATTCGAGGGGCCATCGTGCACTGGTATTCGGGCCCTCTTGACGTGTTCCGCGAATGGGTGGCCAGAGGGGCCTACTTCACCATCGGTGTCGAGGTTCTCTATTCGGAGCACATCCGGACCATCGCTCGAGAGGTGCCAGCAGAGCAGTTGCTCACCGAGACAGACAATCCAGGTGGCCCCAAGGGGTGGATTGGCGGTCCCGGAATGCCGCGCCTGATCGTGGACGTCGTGAAGGGGGTGGCTGATGCGCGGAAGACCACTGCTGAGGCCATCATGCAGACCGTTCAGGCCAACTTCGCACGGCTTGTGCGGGATGATCCACGGCTTGTCGAGGCCTGTGCAAGGTTCCCGGGGGGCCTCAATGGCGAGTAGGGTCGGGATCGAGGTGGATTGGCGGATCGCAGTCTGGAAGAAAGTGGAGTACAATTCGCCATCTGAGCCTATCTCCAACCAGGCAAAGGCATGAACAATCCATACGTGGAGGGGTGCAACGTGAACAACTTTACTGTCCTGCCCAGTTCTCTCGCTTACCTTTTCGGAGACGTGTTGAAAGACCTGTTCCCTACCCAGTCCCGGCTGTCCTTTGGCGAGAAACTGCCTTGCCGAGACGTGAAGGTGAAACGCAAAGATCTGGCCAAGGCCATGGTCCTGACCGCGTTCGTCCACCTGGCGAGGCAAAGACATCTGACCTTGACCTTGTCGAAGAAGGGCCGCATCATCAAGCGCAAGTTCGTGTTGGCGGCCCGGTCTGGCTCACCTGCGGGTGGATTCGGGGGTCTGGAGGGCCAGCTTATGGGCGTCGTGCGAAAGGACCCCAAGCACAATGATGTAGCATCCGTTGTGTGGCGACTGTGGAGCGATGACGTCACCGATCCTTTCGGGGATGTCATCCATATGGGCCAGGCGTACCTGCGGGGACAAGGCTACTTCAGCGAGGCGGCGCGGCGCGGTATTGCCAAGATACTGGGCAAGAAGCTGGTCCCCGAGTGCGACCGAGTTCTGGCCTTGCAAGGGGAGGCGAGCCTGATTCAGGACATGATCGCCGCTTTCAGGGCTGGGCAGCCTGAGCTCTACGTTCAGATGTGGAAGGACGTGGGAAAAGGCATCGCTTCCCGACAGGAAGTGTCAGACGACGACGTGGACGTTGATTTCTAGGCGTTCCGTGGGGCCGCTGGCTCCCTGCGAACTCTCACGTGGCAGGGGGGCGGTGGCCCTGGGGGTCGGCTTTGCTCGCTGACGCTGGATGGGAGAGCATCGCGGAAGTGAGGCGGTCCCCTGGCGACGAGCATTCTGTCGCCAGTGAGCGGATGGTTCAGGAGGGAGTGCATGAATGCTGTCAAGCCGGTAATCATCGATACTGACGTGGCTTCCGATGATTGGATGGCTATTCTCTATCTCTTGCAGCACCCAGGCGTTGTCATCAAGGCCATTACGGTGACCGGGACTGGGGAGGCCCATTCGGAGCCTGGGACGCGAAACACGTTGGGGCTGTTGTCTCTGGCAGGGCAGCCAGACGTGCCAGTGGCTTTCGGACGCGAGACGCCCCTGTGTGGCAATCATGCCTTCCCCGACAGAGTGCGGGAGATGGTTGACAATGCGTTCGGGATCGCGCTGCCCTCGAATCCCAACGCATCTGTGGATCGAGGTGCTATTGAGTTCCTGATCTCGTCGCTGCAGAGTTCGCAGCAGAAAATGGTTGTGCTGGCCCTGGGCCCGCTGACCAACTTGGCGGAGGCGTTCCAGGCTGAGCCCTCGTTGGTTGATCATCTGGAGATGCTCTACATCATGGGTGGGGCTGTGGATGTGCCAGGAAATATCGTGGAGTCCGGCGCAGACACCCGCAACAAGGTCGCTGAATGGAACATCTACTGCGATCCCTATGCGGCCAAGGTGGTCTTTCACTCTGGCGCACCCATCACGCTCGTGCCACTGGATGCGACCAATCAAGCACCGATTACGATGGACTTTTACCAGCGTTTGGAGGAGGATCGTGGTACACCGGAAGCGGAGCTTGTGTACCAGGTCCTGCTCAAGACGAGGGACTATGTGGGAAGTGGCATGTACTATTTCTGGGATCCGCTGACGGCTGCCATTCTGGCCGACGAGAGCCTGGGCACCTTTGAGTGGCGAAGGTTGACCGTCATTGCCAAAGAGGGCCCAGAGAGCGGACGCACGCTGGAGACAGACGAGGGCGCCAGTATTCGGGTATGCACGGCAGTGGACAACACCCGCTTCGAAACGCTTTTCCTGGACGTCCTGAATGGGCGGCTTGCCTAGTCTGGGCAGGCAACCGGGAGACCTGGGCGCCTATCCGCGAATAGGATGCGCAAGGGAGTAGGAGAATGCTCAGACGGCAGCCTTTCGACCTGAAAGAGTACGTTGGGCGGGTGCAGAGCGGACCCTGCTTCATCTGTGAGATCGTCGCAGGAAATCCTGAGCACCGTCATCACATTGTCTACCAGGATGACCTAGCCATCGTTTTCCTCAACAAGTACCCAACGCTCTACGGCTACACGCTGGTTGCGCCTCGAGAACATCGCGAGCAGGTGACGGGCGACTTTACGCTGGACCAGTACCTCGCTCTACAGCGGGTCATCTATCGAGTTGCCGAAGCCTTGCGGCAAGTCGTTCCCACTGAGCGGGTGTACATCCTGACCTTGGGCAGCCAGCAAGGCAACAGCCACGTTCACTGGCACATCGTGCCTCTGCCGCCTGGAGTGCCGTATCGAGAGCAACAACTGGAAGCCCTGCGGATGGAAAAGGGTGTTTTGGAACTCAGCGACCAGGAGCTAAAGTCGCTGGCCGCGCGGATCCTCCAGGCAATGGCAGGATCACAGAGTACTGCGTTTAATCGCTAAACTTACGCAACTGTCTTCATATCGTTCATCCCGCCGAAGGTCTCGTCGCCCGTCTCCCACAGGTGCCCACGGGGCATGCAGAGCACATGCAAAGCCAGGGCATGCACAGCACGAACGGTTGACGCACGGTGCAGTGGAAGCTGCGTAAAGGCCAGGCGGGTTTCCCGAAACCTTCCCTCGTGACCTGTTCCTCATTCCTTTGGGAAGAGCGCGGTTTGCGGGTATAATGGCGCACAGTCGGTATGCCTGTATACGATCTTCTTACTGAGATGCCATTTGTTTTCCGCCCGGCCCAAGCCACGGACAAGGCAGCGGTTCTGGCCTTCTGCGAGCACACCTTCCACTGGGGTGACTATGTGTTGCTGGTGTGGGACAAGTGGCTGGCGGATGAGCAGGGGGCGCTTCTGGTAGCCACTCTGGACGATAGGCCCGTCGGCGTGGCCAAGGTCACGCTGCTTTCGCCCACAGAGGCCTGGTTGCAGGGCCTGCGCGTTCACCCGGAACACCGGCGCCAGGGCCTGGCCGGGCGATTCCTGATCCATTGTCTCAACGTGGCTCGGCAGCGCGGCGCACACGTGGCGCGGTTGGCGACTAGTTCGCGGAACGCTGCTGTGCACAGGACTACGGAGCGGGCAGGCATGTGCCGTGTCGCAGCGGTATGGATTCTCGAAGCGACGGCACTTCTGCCCGATGGAAACGCGCCTGTTCTGACTTGTCTGACCCAGCGGGACTGGCCCTGCCTCTCAGAGCGTATCCTCGGCGGCACAGCGCTGGCGCAGATGGGCGGGCTGTACGGCGTGTGGGGTTGGAACGCTTTGACCGCGCCGAAACTGCGTGCGCACCTCGAATGTGGCCAGGTGCTGGGCTTGAGAGAGAATGGTCAAGTCGTGGCCACAGCGATCATCACGGAAGTGGATGAAGAGGACAAATGCCTGTTGGTGGCCTATGTGGAGAGGAGTGGCTCGCATGCCGAGGTGCTGGCGCATGCTCTGCGGAACCATGCCGCCTCCCTCCAGCTTGAGACAGTGGAGGTGGTGGTGCCGTCCGCCTCGTCGCTGCATGGTGCTTTCCTGCAAGCTGGCTTTGAGCCAGAGACAGAGTCCGAGGCCGAAATCTGGATCTATGAATTGGAACTGAAAGGAACGACATTGTGAACCTCCTCGAACTATGGCCCTTTGCCGCCATCCGGCGCAATCACGCGCTGGAGCACGCTACGATCCACGTGCTATCCGAGAGACATTTGGGGGTGCGCGTGGTGGGGCGCAGCGACTGGGCGGGCTTTACCCTGTACGGCCCAGTCCACACAGATGACGTGGCGGCAGCGGTCTCCGCTGCCCTGCAGCGCCTGCGGGCGGGGGAATTTCAACTGGCCATACACCCCCGTTGTGGCACCAACGTAGCGACAGGAGTGGTGCTGGCGGGCCTGACCTCTCTCGCGGCTTTACATGGCAAGCGAAGGTCGCGTCTGGAGAAGGCAGTGCAATTGAGCCTCGGGATTGGGGCTGCTTTGATTCTGGCTCAGCCTCTCGGGACAAGGTTTCAGCAGCGTCTGACCACCTCAGCCGATGTAAGGGGCCTGCGCGTCGCCGATATTCGGCGTCAGGAACGCGGCTCATTGGTCATTCACCGCGTTGAGACTGCGCAGGAGTAGCGATGCTCTACATCCTGCACGGTGAGGACGAATTCACGCGTTCCGAGCAACTAGCCCAGTGGCGGACCAAGCTGGGGGACCCAACCACTGCCAGCCTGAACACGACCGTGCTGGACGGACGCAGGGTGACCCTGCCTGAGCTTGTCCAGGTCTGCGATGCACTGCCTTTTATGGGCAAGCGCCGGCTGGTGTTCGTGGAGGACTTTTGGTCGCGGTTCGAACCGCCCGAGCGGGGCAAAGCGAGGGGACGACCGCGCAAGATGTCAGCGGTCGATACCGCCTTTGTCAAGGGATTGGTGGAGTACCTGCCGCGGTTGCCAGCGACGACACGCCTGATTTTTGTGGAGAGCCGCTCACTTGGCAAGGCCAACCCTGTGTTCAGCGTGCTACCTGAAGACAAGGTGCGGACCCACATCAAGGAATTCAGTCCCCCCGCCCAGCGCAATCTGGCTCGTTGGATCGAGCGAAGGATGAAAGCCAAGGATGGCACGATTACCTCACGGGCCGCTCGGGAGCTGGCCAGCCTCGTGGGTACCGACCTGCGCCAGTTGGATCAGGAACTGGAGAAGCTGTTGGCACATGCCAACTTCCAGCGTCCTGTCACCATCAGTGATGTGCACACCCTGGTGAGCGCGAAGGCACTGGTGGACGTCTTTGACCTCGTGGACGCCATCGGCCTGCGGCGTGGTGAACAGGCCATGCGCTATCTGCACGAGCTTCTCGACGCTGGGGCTGCGCCGCTGTACCTGCTGCACATGATCGTGCGACAATTTCGCATCCTGCTGCAGGTCAAGGAGCTACAGTCCCAGGGTGCCTCGGTCTCACAAATGCAGAGAGAGTTGGGGATCAGGCACGCTTTCATTGTCGAGAAGGCGGCCAGGCAGGGGCGGAACTTTGGCATGGCGCGCTTGGAATCGATCTACGGTCACCTGGCTGAGGTCGAGCACAACATCAAGACCGGCCAAATGGCCGACCTCTTGGCGCTAGACTTGTTGGTGGCGGAGCTTTGCGCCTAGAGCGGGGATGAGAAGAGGATCGTCTGAGGCTCGTAGTGCGCACTACGAACCCGCGAGAAAACCCCGGTGTCCACCAGCACCGGGGCTCTGGTTTTCTGCAAGTGCTTCGCTACTGATCACGGCGCTTGATCTCCACAAACCTGCGCCTGCCGACCCGCACGATGGTTCCGTCTCGAGGCTCGATCACGGCCGAGATGTCCTGCACTTTTTCGTCGTTCACCCGCACGCCGCCTTGTGTGATCAGCCGCCGTGCCTCACTGGTGCTCTTGGCCAGTCCTGCGCCCACCAGCAACTTGATGATGGCTATGGGCTGGTCATCTTTGCATTCGTAAACGGGGATTTCACTGGGCAGTTCACGTTGCTGAAAGACGCGTACGAACTCTGCCTCTGCCTCGCGCGCTGCTTTCTCGCCATGGAACTGCCGCACGATATCGTGAGCCAGGCGCATCTTGACATCGCGCGGGTTGACGGTGCCCCGTGCCAGCTCGTGCCGTATCTCCTCCAGCTCAGCATCCGCTATCTCGCTGACCAGGGTGAGGTATTCGTCGAGCATAGCATCGCTGATGGACATGGCCTTGCCGTACATCTGGTCTGGCGGGTCCGTCAGGTCGATGGTGTTGCCAAAGCTCTTGCTCATCTTGCGCCCATCTGTCCCCGGCAGAAGTGGCACCAGGAACACGTCCTGAGGAGGCAGGCCCAGGCTGGATTGCAGGTCTCGTCCGGCCAGGATGTTGAATTTCTGATCCATGCCGCCGAACTCGATGTCTGCCTCGATGGCTACCGAGTCGTAGGCTTGCAGTGCTGGATACATCAACTCCATCAGCGTCAATGGACGACCCTCTTCCCAACGCTTGCGGAAGGTCTCGTGGGCCATCATCTGCGCCATGGTGAAGCGGCTGGTGAGGTCAAAGACGTCGGTCAGGGTGAACTTGCCAAACCATTCGCTTTGCCAACGCACTTTGGTGCGCGAGCGATCCACTACGATGTTGAACTGCTGCATGTAGGTCTCGGCGTTGCGCTGCACTTCCTCGGCGCTGAGCATCGTCCGGCTCGCATCGCGTCCGCTGGGATCACCGATGCGGGCGGTCCAGTCGCCGACGATGAGCACTATTTGGTGTCCCAGTTCCTGGAACTGCCTCAGCTTGCGCAGGCCGATGGCATGGCCGATGTGCAGGTTGGGCTTGCTGGGGTCCAGGCCTAGCTTCAGGCGCAGCTTGCGACCAGAGCGCAGTTTCTGCTCCAGCTCCTCCCTGACGATGACTTCAGCTACGGTACGGTCAAAGATACGATCAATGGTATCCATGGCTCATCCTTATAGTGTAGTATGACACTATTATACCTAGGAGCTGGGCAATCCCAAAGGTGTGGTTTCTAAAGTAGGTGGACCAGATGCGTGGCACCTCAGCGGTGCCACGCATCTTGACGCATACTTGGGCTTTGTTGGCTTTGTCGGTAGAATATGAGCAAGCGCAGGGGATGGGACATTGCGAAGGTAGATATGAGCGAAATCAAAAGTGAAACGGTGACTAAAGTGCAGCTTCACTCCATCGGCCACAGTGATCATACGAGCGAGGAATTTCTTGACCTGCTGCGCCGACACGAGATCGCCGTGGTAGTGGATGTGCGCAGCCAGCCGTACAGCCAGTGGGTGCCGCAGTTCAACCGCGAGAATCTGGCTCGTGACCTCGAGGCGGCTGGCGTGCGCTACGTCTTTATGGGGGATTCCCTCGGTGGACGCCCTGCTGAGCGTGCCCTCTATGATCCCGGTGAAGAGCATCCCAACTATGAGCGTCTGGCCCAGAGTGCTTCCTACCAGGCCGGCATCGAACAGCTTCTCCAACTGGCGGCAGCGGAGCAGCTGGCCATCATGTGCAGCGAGGGCGATTATCACAAGTGTCACCGCAGCAAGTGGATCACACCAACCTTGTTGGACCAGGGAGCTCGCGTGTTCCACATCCGTCCGGACGGGGCGGTAGTTGAAGCGAAGCCGGAACCGCAGCAACTCACTCTGCTTTGATCTGGAGGTATCCGTGCCTACCTTGTACACCATCGGCTACGAACGCCGTCCCTTATCCGAGTTCATCCATCTGCTACAGAAGGCAGGAATCGATGCTGTCATTGACATCCGCCTGCGCAATACCTCCCAACTGGCTGGTTACACCAAGCGCGATAACTTGGCATTCCTGCTGCATGAGGGCTTTGCCATCGCTTACGAGCATCGCCCAGAACTGGCACCCACAGCCGAGATCCTCGATGGGTACAAGGATGATCAGGACTG
The DNA here is from genome assembly GCA_030607875.1 of Chloroflexota bacterium. Taxonomy (GTDB): domain Bacteria; phylum Chloroflexota; class Anaerolineae; order UBA2200; family UBA2200; genus JAUWJD01. Next base: position 39,287 of record JAUWJD010000008.1, on the reverse strand, counting down.
GTCAGTCTACGAGGACCGTTTCGCAATGTTGCTGGCTGTGAGGCAGGCAGAAACAGTGGGACATGAGATTCTGACTCGCTACCATGCTCCTTGCTTGCTGTGCCGTGAAGCCAGCCCCGAACATTGCCATCGCCGCCTGGTCGCCGAACACTGGACAGCCCATATACCCAATCTGACTATCGTACACTTGTGACTTAGACCCATCTACATGCGCAATGTGTGAATGCAGCGGAGGAGCGCGTCATGCCCACAGAGGAAGTCCTGATCCTGGCCATGACCTACATGCGCAGCGGCATTTGTACGGCCGGATTCACCACCGAGACCGATCCGGTCAGCCGATTGCGCTGGGTGCGCCCGGCCAAGGAATATGGGAACGTGCTGCTGGGCGACATGACCGATGCCACGGGCCGTGTGGTGCAGTGCGGCGACGTGGTGGAGTTGGAGATCAAGAAGCCTTGCCCAGAGCCGCCGCACACCGAAGACGTGATCACCGACTTTATCTACCACCGCCCCCGGTTGCTGCGTCGGCTGGAGGGCGAACGGCGCGCCCGTTTCTTCGCCACTCACCTGGACCTCGCCCCGGAAGACGTGCTGGCCCATCAAACCCGTTCGCTCTGTCTGATACGGCCGGATCAAGTTTGGGCTCGTTTTTCCCTGGATCCCCTGTCCGGGAAGTACGAAGCGCGTCTGGGGTTCCACCTGGGCAACCTCAGGCACGCACGTGCCAACTCTCAGCGAGGCATCCCTGTGACCGACCTCAAGTGGCGTGCTCTGGGACGAGCATGGCTGCGACATTTTCCAGGCCAGCTTGCCCTCACGGGCTCTGAACTGTCCGAGCGCTTGCAGGCCACGGACGTCTACCTGACGCTGGGGCTGAGCCGTGGATACCAGGGCCGCTACTGGTTGATGGTCATCGGTGTGCACATGGTGCCCGATTATGAGGTGGAAATAGACTATAACAACCCATAGGTTCTCGCTGAGGAGGTTCCGCCGTGCCGATGGACATTCTACACGAACTGGGACTGGCTCCAGAGGACACCCTGGGTCTCTCCCCTCGCTTGCGCGACCGGCTGATACGCTGTCTCCTGCGTTGGAAGCATCATGCTGCGCTGGATGCCTGCTTGAATGAACTGTTGGCGAAACGGCCGTTGCTGTCACTGCTGGACGCACGAGCCGAGATGTTGCTGGCGGACGGCTTGCTGGACCAGGCTTGGAAAACTATGTGCCAACGGCACGAACGGAGTGCCTCCATCCGTTCGCGCATACTGGCCGCGCGTATCCGCCTGGCACAGCACGACCTGCAAGATGCCCAGGCGACAGCGAAAGCGCTGGTCAACGAGTCGCAAGAAAGCAGTATGGCCTGGTGCTTTCTGGGTGAGGTCCGGCTGGCTGCTGGCGATCTGCAGGCTGCCCTGGCGGCGTATCACCGCGCGAGCGATATGGTTCCTGGCAGCCGGGCGTGTCTCCTGGGTATGATGGCTGTATACCAGGCCAAGGGCGACTGGGTCACGGCCAGTGCCTACGCCGTGCGTCTGCAGGAGTCGGCCACGGCAGAAAGCCCTCTGCTTGTATCTTACTTGCGGCGGCTGCGTGAGTACTTTCAGGCTAGCAGAGAAGTGAACCGCGTTGCGGACGTCGACGAAGAACTGGCCGCACGCCATACTGCCGAATTGGCAAACCTCCAGCAAGCAATCACGCTTGAGCTTGGCGGGCACCCTCCGCGACCCGTGGAACAAGAAGCCACGCCTGACCTGGTACGAGCACCTCAAGTCGCGCTAGGCTCTGCCGGGCAGATCGACTCCTTCGAGGCGGTCCCGGTGTCGGCGCAAGAACGGGGCGAATTGATGGAAGCTGCCAGGCGCCTCTTTGGCTTCGAAAGCCTTTGGCCTGGTCAGGCCGAGATCATGGCTTGTACCATGCAAGGCGAGGATGTTCTTGCAGTTCTCCCTACTGGCGGTGGCAAGTCCTTGTGTTATCAACTGCCAGCACTGCTGGCCGAGTCGGGAACCACGCTGGTGATCTCCCCGCTGATCGCCCTGATGAAGGATCAAGTGGACAAGCTGCCGGATCAGGCAAATCATCTGGCGACGAACATCAACAGTTTGCTGGGTGGTGACGAACGGAGCCGTCGTCTGCGCCGACTCACTGCCGGCCGCTACCGGCTGATCTATGCGGCCCCTGAGCGCTTGCGCCAACCACCATTCCTGCATGCTCTGCGTCAGGCAGGTGTTAACCGCCTGGTCATCGACGAAGTGCATTGCGTCAGCATGTGGGGCCACGATTTCCGGCCTGACTATCTGTACCTTGCCGAGGCACGCCATGCCCTCGGCGATCCTCCCCTGCTGGGCATGACTGCTACCGCAGCCCCGCGTGTGCGCCGGGATATCCTGCAGCGCCTGGGAGAGATGCGCGTCATCAGCGGTGAGGTAATGCGACCCAACCTGCGTCTTGAAGTCTTCCACGCGCGCAACGCAGATGAAAAGCTGCGCTACCTGCTGTCCTTCTGCTGCTCTGAGCCTGGATCGGGGATCATCTACGCCGGCACCCGCGCGCGATGCGGGACGCTGGCCGAATTGCTGCGCTGCCAGGGAGTCTCCGCCATTCACTACCACGCTGGCATTGACGATCGAGCTGGCGTGCAGGACCAGTTCATGAGTAGTGGTGTGCGGGTCGTCGTGGCCACGGTTGCCTTTGGCATGGGCATTGACAAGTCCGACATCCGCTTCATCGTCCACTATGGCCCGCCGCCGTCGTTGGAGGCGTACTATCAAGAGGCAGGACGCGCCGGACGTGATGGCTTGCCCGCACGCTGCGTGCTGATGTATGCTTCCTCCGATCGCGCCACGCTGACCAGGCATGCTCGACAGGATATGCTGCCAGAGGATTTCCTGCGCGACATCTACACGGCGGTGAAAAGGCACCTCCTGCAAGGACGTCCGCTTGGACGAGTGGCCATTGACGACCTGCGGCGTGATCTCCAGGCCGAGGGCACGCCGGTACGGGTGGCCATCAGCATATTGCAGCAAGTTGGACTGCTGCGACGTTGGCAAGACGTGCCTCGAACAGCGACGCTGCGGCTGAAGCGTGCCCCATCGAATGCTGAACCGGACCTGGCAGCATTTTGCCGTGCGGCGCGTCTGCAACTCCGACAGCCGGTAGCGCGTGATCTGCTCGAGGTGGCACAGGAAGCGGGTCTCGATGTAAGGGACGTCGAGCGGCGTGTCCTAACCTGGGCCGAAGCAGGCTTCCTGGACTACCGGGCTTCGGCTCGCGACGCTCTGTTGGAAATACTGCCAGCCCCCAAAGATGCTCGCCAACGGATGCGCATCTTGTTGGATCAGTACGAACAGATTCAGGGACAGCGCGTGGCCGAAATTGTGGCCTATGCAAATACAAAGCGCTGCCGGCATGGGCACATCAGCGCCTACCTCGGCGGACGGATGATCACAGAATGCAGGTCTTGCGACAACTGCCTGCCCTCGAAGGCTGAACTCGCACCCGTCGAATTGCCGGACGAACGCACACAATTGCAGACGATTCTGCAAGCTGCGGCTCACGGCTGGGGTCAGCGCAATCTGATTTACATCTTGCGTGGACAGCCCAGAGCTCCCGAGGCCGCTCAGGATGAACGGGGTTTTGGGGCATTGGCCTTCCGTTCAGGGACGGCGATCGGACACATGATTGCACGCCTGCTCGAGGCCAATCTCTTGGAGAAACGCCAACTGCAGCACGGTGGCGTGATGCTTCAACTCACGCCCGCGGGCCGACGAGCACTGGCCGATTCCTCTGTGCTGCAAGCAGTGACGACGAAACCTGAGCGGTCAGCAGTGCGATCAAAGACCAGGTGGAAGAAGAGAAGTGTAGACGTGCCGGTGGACGTCGCCATGGTCCCCGAAGACGATCCCCTCTTCCAACGCCTCCGTGCCTGGCGGCTGGAGAAGGCTCGCGAGGCGAGTGTGCCGGCCTTTGTGATTGCCCACAATTCGTTGCTGCGCAACATTGCTGCTGCGCGCCCTCGCAGCGACAGTGAACTGCTCGCCATCAAAGGCATGGGCCCCCGAAGGCTTGAGAAGTACGGGGCGGAGCTGCTGGTTTTGGTAGGGGAACGTGAGAAGTCATAGGCAGATCAGATTCCCCATCTGGCAGCGAGTCCTTTGGTGATTCAGACGCCAGGGGAATTCTTGCAGGGACTCTTTGCTTGAAACGGAGTTTCTTGCTTTTCCCAGATATCAACCTGTGCTAAGCGGGCATGATGGGTTGGAGCGCTTTCGGACATCACGCGCTCAGTTTCTGCCAGAAGCCGGGTTTATCAGTCACGCACAGCGCCGCCTTGACACAACGCAGACTCTGTGGCATAGTACCGCAAGGGAAGCCCTGCCACCGCGCACACGGTGCAGGGCACGGCCACGGTGCAGTGACCACCGTAGCAGACATATTCTGGCTTACGAGCTCGTCCACTGCAAGTCGCTGGAGAGCTTTTCTCTTGCACACTCGCTCCAGTGGACATGCCACCATAACTTCTGAAGGGGTGCTATTGTGGAACTATTCTCTGAGAGACACGGTCTTGGGCCCAGAAAGATTCTCCAGCTGGACGAAGTAGACGCTGGGCTGCGCAACAGGCTATGGAACGGCCTGACCCGCTTTTGCTGGGACTTCTTCCGCAAAAGGTACACGGATACCCTGACACTTGTAAGGAACCTGTGGACTTACCACCTCAATTGGCTCCTGGATGACTATGACTTCGAAACAGCGGTGGCCAGCATCAAGCAATACTTCTATGACTGTGCTTGGTATCAGGTCTATGACTTCCTTGAGTTTGTGGTAGCCGAGTTCCCAGACGACGTTGGGAAGATGCTCTTCATTTCGGACTGCAACGACGCTCTCGAGGGTGAATTGGCCGCCTACCGCTTCGTTGGAAACAGGATCGTGCCGACAACCTCGGAGACCGAGATTGCTGAGGTAGAGAAGGCACTTGATACACCCTTCAAGCCTGTCCGCATTCACTTGCAGACTGCACTGGATCTACTCGCACACAAGGAGTCCCCCGACTACAGGAACTGCATAAAAGAAGCAATAAGTGCCGTGGAGGCAGTCTGCAATGTGATCGAGGGTGGCAAGAAAGCGCGGACCCTCAAATCGGCTCTAGGGGCAATAGAACGCGCAGGCAAGATGAGGCTGCATCCTGCCTTGAAGGAGGCGTTCATCAAGCTATATGGGTGGACCAGTGACGCCGACGGCATACGTCATTGTTTAATGGACGAACCCGATCTGGGTGTCGAGGACGCGCTGTTTATGCTGGTTGCCTGTTCAGCCTTCGTCAACTACCTGACAGCGAAGTCAGTACAGCCTCTGGAACTGCTCTGACGGCTTCCGCCTTCAATAGACCTCATGTGTGTGCCTCTCAAGGGCTTCGCGCCCAGCATCGGTGATCACGAATGTTTGTTTGAAGAGCTCCAATGGCCTGGCGGCATCCCTTTCAATCAACCCCTGCTACACCATGTGATCAAAGGTAGCCCAATCCACGTCACCGGAAACTGCAACGTGGCAACCCGTGATCCCCTTCCATAACACCGCGCCGTCTGCCAGTGCTTCCAGCACTTCACGTTGCTTCCTCGATACCTTCATTCTCCTCCTTGAGATACATCGCTAAACGCATCCTGCAGGAAGCCTCCGCAGGGGCTAAGAAAGCCGCTTCGCGGCAGTGCCTGCGGGTCGCGTCTCGCGACCGAAGGAGCGAGGCACTTGTCAGTTTCAGGCGGGGATTTCCAATCCTCGCTCTCTTCTCGGCGGCTCCCCCACTCGGCGGCTCCCCCACCACCCCTGGCCCCTCCAGCACACGGCTGTTGCAGAGTCGCCCAACTTCTCTACGTTCTCCCGCAGTTGTACTGCGGCGTGGTCTCTACACCCCTTGGCACCAGCAGCGTAGCATCACCAGGAGCCGCGGCAGTGCGACCGAAGGCGCAGTCCTGCCATCAGTCAGGCAGGGAAGTCCCCGAAGCGAAGCGGAGCGAGGCAACTGCCGCTGAACATGATGGATCCAACCAGACTTTGCAGCAGCCCTGCCCACCAGCACCCGTCATTTGACCAAATAGAACATCTGTGCTATACTCCCACCTATGACAACTTGCAGCAAACCAACCACAATCCCGTTCGCCGCCACCACCCACTACGCACAATCCGTCTTCCCTTTTTTCGGCAAACGAACCCATTTTTCACAAGAGTGCATCGTCCCTACTCACCCAGTTACCCATCAGCCGTACACCGCTGGAGACTTGCCCACGACCAGTTCCAAGACCGTCACCAGTAAACAGCTTGCCGCCAACGCCTCCCAATCTAATGCGGACTCTCGTTGAGGGGGCTGTTGCGCAGACAACGCCCAGGTTTGACCGTTGGGCATGATGGCTTGCAGCGCGTTCGAACATCGCGAACTCACTTTCTGTTAGGGACCATGTTTGCTGCTCGGGCCCAGCGCTTTGACAAACCTGTTTTCATGACATATAATATTAAGTACGGTCAATACCTGACACTTGTAAGCGCCAGAGTGCGATGCCACGTTCATAACATCTGAGTCTTGAGTTGAGGTTGTGGTGGGCTTTGTCGTGTGACCAGCCAGGGAGCTCGCACCGATGTCGTCCAGAAGAAGTAGAAAAAAACAAGGCCAGCAGGGCATTGCGATAACGCTGGACAAAGCCTTGCAGAGAGAGATATTGGGCGTGTTGCTTATTGCCGTTGGTGCGGTGACCGCCCTGGCCTTGCTTTCCGTTACCAAGGGAGCGCTGAGCGAAGCGTGGGTTCTGTTCTTGCGGCGCATCTTTGGCTGGGGTGTCTATCTGGTTGCACTGGCCTTGATCGGCGGCGGGCTGCTCCTCCTGTGGGAGGATCTGCAAGAGCGTCTATCCATCCCCGCACATCGCCTGTTTGGCCTCGAGGTGTTCTTTCTTGCCTTGCTGGGCCTGTCTCATCTGATTGCGGCTCCGGAGCAGGCTTTCCAACTGGCTGACAAGGGCGGGGGCGGAGGGTACATTGGCTGGGCTATCAGCTACTTCCTCGTTATCGCCCTGGGTCGCAGTGTATCCTTCCTGCTTCTGCTGCTGGCAGCTTGCCTCGGCTTGATCCTCTTCCTGAGTCTGGGTTGGGATGATCTCAGGACAGCCTTGGGTGAGGCAAGAGCTCGATGGGCAGACATAATGCCGCAGCAGGAACCTGGGGAAGCACCACTGGTGTCAAAGGAGGGGAAACCTCGCCGCAAGAGAACCACCAGAGCCAAGGTATCAAAGCAGCCAGAGACCGTCACATCTCCACCGGCGCGCAGGAGACGTGTCAAACGTCTGGATCGGGGTATGCCGCCTCTCGATCTGCTCAACGGTGGCAGCGACGAGCCCTTGGGCGATGCAGATGTGCGTTACAAGAAGCAGGTCATCGAAGAAACGCTGGCCAGCTTTGGCGTGCCGGCCCGAGTGGTTGAGATCAACCAGGGACCGACCATCACCCAGTTTGGGGTGGAGCCAGGGTTCATGGAGTATTCGCGGTCCGATGGGCGAGTCACGCGCAGGAAAGTGAAGATTAGCAAGATCATCGCTCTGCAGAATGATTTGGCTCTGGCCCTGGCGGCTGCACCCATCCGCATCGAAGCTCCTGTGCCTGGGCGCTCGGTGGGGGGCATCGAGGTTCCCAATGACGTGGTATCGCTGGTTGGCCTGCGTAGTGTGCTCGAGTCCAAAGCCTTCCGCAGCATCGATTCCAGGCTGCGCATTGCGCTGGGCCAGGACGTTTCCGGCCGGGCTGTGGCTTCCGATTTGGCGCTCATGCCGCACCTGCTCATCGCTGGGGCCACTGGCTCGGGCAAGTCTGTGTGCATCAACTCCATCACCGCTTGTTTGTTGCTGAACAACAGCCCTGAGACTCTGAGCCTGATTATGATTGACCCGAAAATGGTTGAGCTGACCATTTTTGATGGCATCCCTCACCTGGTCGCCCCTGTGGTGACCGCCGCCGAGGAAGCAGTTCGCGCGCTTAGGTGGGTTACTCTGCAGATGGATGAGCGCTATCGGTTGTTCTCGCATTCCGGAACGCGCAACATGGAAGCGTACAACGAGTTGGCAGTGTCGCGAAGGCAAGATCCGCTGCCATATATCGTCATCCTCATTGATGAGCTGGCTGATCTGATGATGGTTGCTGCCGATGAAATCGAGCGTTCCATCTGCCGCATTGCGCAGTTGGCGCGAGCGACGGGCATCCACCTGGTGATCGCCACGCAGCGGCCGTCGGTGGATGTGGTGACCGGGCTGATCAAAGCAAATTTCCCAGCGAGGATCAGCTTTGCGGTAGCGTCGCAGGTAGACTCGCGCGTGGTTCTGGACACGGCTGGCGCGGAAAAGCTCCTGGGTCGGGGTGACATGCTGTACATGGCTTCGGACTCGAGCAAGCTGCTGCGCATGCAGGGCTGTTTTGTCTCCGATGAGGAACTGGAGCGGCTTGTGCGCTTCTGGCGTGACAAAATCGACTGGATCGTTTCCCCGCCACAGGCTCCTGCACCGTGGCACGCGGTGGAGATTGAGGAAAAGGTTGACGAGCTTCTGGCTCAAGCTATCGAGTTGGCGCGTGGGCGAGCGAGTATATCGGTCTCATTCCTGCAGCGACGTCTGCACATCGGCTACCCTCGTGCAGCACGACTGGTGGACCAGATGGAGGATCGCGGGATGGTGGGGCCGGCTGTCGACGGGGGGCGATCGAGGGAGGTCCTGCTCAATGAGTACGATCAGGAAGCTGGCGGATCTTTCCAGGGATGAGCGCTCGAAAACGGGCTGCCAGAAGTTGACACCAGTGATCAAGTGCCTGGGGCTGAGAACTATGGGCGGATCTGCCTGTGTGCACAGTCGCTGTCGCGCTGGAGCAACGAAAACAGCGCGTCGAACGCACTTGCTCTTACCACGAACTGTAGTTTCTGCCTGTAACGGAACCGGCTCTTTGGCACTAGCAGCAGCCTGAACTTGCGGGCTGCTGCTTTCGGTTGGTCGCATCATACAATCTTGTGCTATAATGTAATTGCATGGCTATGGGAAGGCTTGGGCCGGTATTGGCTCAGGTAAGGAGGTGTGCAAAGTATGTCTGGACATTCGCATTGGGCAACGATCAAGCGCGCCAAAGGTGCGGCCGATGCCAAACGAGGGCAGTTGTTCACCAGGCTAGCTCGAGAGATCGAAATCGCAGCTCGCGATGGCGGGGGCGATCCTTCGATGAACTTTCGCCTGCGGATGGCCATGGACAGGGCCAAGCAAAACAGCATGCCGAAAGACATTATCGAGCGCGCGATTCTCCGTGGAACCGGGCAATTGAAGGGCAAATCGATCGAGGAAATCACTTTCGAAGGCTATGGTCCCCAGGGCACAGCGATGATCGTCGAAGTGCTCACTGACAACCGCAATCGCAGCGTCTCGGAAGTGCGCAAAGCCTTCTCGAGTCACGGAGGCAACCTGGGGGAGACAGGCTGCGTCCTCTGGCTCTTTGACCGCAGAGGCTATATCAGCATTGTGCCCACAGATGGTGAAGCTGAAGATCTGGCGCTTACGGCTATCGATGCTGGCGCTGACGACGTGAAAGCGGATAAGGACTTGGTGGAAGTGTTCACTCAGGTCCGAGACTTGCAGCAAGTCAGGGAAACTCTTGAATACGAGAACGTCAAACTCAATTCTGTGCAGCTATCCTGGATCCCCAAGTCCATGGTGACGCTCGACGACAAGACGACGATGCAGAATATGCGGCTTATCGATTCCCTGGAGGGACTTGATGATGTTCAGCAAGTTCACTCCAACTTGGAGATCAGCGAGGAAGTGATGGCTGCATACGAGGCAGGGCAGTAGGTCGGCCTGACATTGAAATGAACGAAGCCATGCTGGTGTTGGGCATTGATCCCGGCACAGCGACAACTGGCTATGGTGTCGTACGGTATGATGGCAGAGCATTGGAACCTGTCGCCTATGGCACCATCATCACATCTGCGGGGTTGCCCCTGTCGCAGAGGTTGCAGAAGATCTACAAAGAACTGGCAGAATTGATTCGCGAGTACCGTCCTACGCAAGCCGCTGTCGAAGAGCTGTTTTTCGCCCGCAATGCGCGTACAGCGCTTGCCGTAGGCCATGCCAGGGGGGTCATTCTCCTTGCTTTGGCCGATGCGGGCCTGTCCGTCTATGCATACACACCCCTGCAAGTAAAGAAGGCCATCACAGGATACGGTCGAGCTGGCAAGGAACAAATGCAGCAGATGGTGCGTCTACTACTCAACCTGGAGTCACCCCCCAAGCCTGATGATGTTGCCGACGCTTTGGCAGTGGCTATTTGCCACGCGCACTCGTATCTCACAACAGTACGGTTGTCAAAGGGCAGCCAGGCGGCAGGAGGGGATTGGTGATCGCCACCCTGCAGGGACGAATTGTGGCCAGGGGAGAGAATTACGTCATTGTTGACGTCGGTGGCGTGGGTTTCAAAGTATTCGTGCCTTCTTCTCTGTTGGAACGCCTGAAGGGAATTGGGCAGGAAGCTAGCTTTTTCACGCATATGCACGTGCGGGAAAATGAGATTGCTCTCTACGGCTGCAGCACGCCAGACGAATTGGCGCTCTTTGAGTTGCTCTTGGGGGTATCTGGGATTGGTCCGAAAGTGGCTTTGAGTGTTGTCTCGATCATGTCCACAGATGATCTGCGGGATGCCATCGCGCGTGGCGATGCGGTCATGCTGACGCGAATACCGGGCATTGGCAAAAAGACGGCGGCACGGGTCATGCTGGACCTGGGAGACAAACTTGGTGTGGGGCTCGATTTTGTTTATTCGCCAGTGCTCACACACGCTGATGCAGAGATCATTTCAGCACTGACTTCCCTCAGCTACAGCATCGCGGAAGCTCAGGCTGCCTTGCGCTCGCTTCCGCACGAGGACTTGTCCTTGGAAGAACGGATTCGTCTGGCGTTGCAGTACTTTGCTACGGAGTGAAGGGATCGGTCATTGCTATGAACTGGGTGGATTTCATTATTGTGGTAATCGTCGCGCTTGCGACCTACTCCAGCCTGCGCACAGGTTTCTTACGTCAGGCTCTTACTCTGATCGGCTTTGTGGTGGGCATCTATGCTGCGCTGACTCACCATCAGACAGTGGCCGGGGTACTGCTGGGGTCGCTCGGTAACTCTACCGTGGCTACGGTCATCGCTTTCTTCCTGATCCTGATTGTAGTCTGGTTTGCCTTTGCGGTGTTGGCGACGATGGCTCGTGCAGCGTTAAAGGCGTCAGGACTGGCATGGGCCGATCATTTCATTGGCATGCTAGTGGGTTTGCTGGCTGGACTGTTCTTCACCGTCTGCTTCCTGATGCTCTTTATCCGTATCCCGTTTTTAGGCATCAGCGACGCTATCCAGCAGTCGGTGCTTGCGACCTACATTCTTCAGGTGTTGCCGCATCTGAGGCAACTTCTCCCTTCTGATCTACGCATCCTCACGGTTATCTGATCCAATTCTCATACATTGGCAGCGGGAACGATTGAAATCGTCACTACAAACTACTGCCTTCGTAGTGGCGACTGTAGTCGCTTCCCTGGCTCACAGTCGCTGTCTTGAACGTCTCAAGTTCACGGAAGAGGCAGTTTTGCTTTTTGGGCATTTCATGCTATAATTGCCGAGTTAAAGGTTAGCTTCAAGCGAGCTTTCCGCTCCAGGACGTCCTGCTCACCCCCGATGGGGCGTACCTGCAGCAATCCCGAGGAAAGGAGGTGTGACGATGCCACAGTATGAGATGGTCTTCATCGTCCATCCTGAGATGGAAGAAGAACCCCTCACTGCGCTGGTGGAAAAGATTTCTCAAACCATCAGCGACTTCGAAGGCCAGGTCCACCAGGTTGAGTCCTGGGGAAAGCGAAGGTTGGCCTATGCCATCAAGAAGCATTGGGACGGATTCTATTTCCTGATGCCGATGGAGTTGCCTGCACAGGCGGTTCGCAGTCTGAAACAAAGTCTCAAGCTGATGGAAGATGTGATCCGTTACCTGATCGTACGAAAAGACGAAACGGTGGCCAAATAGGCATTTTGAAGGATGATCTACCGCTTCGTGCACCGAAGGTTGCCAAGCTCCTTTGGCTCGATTGTCACATAGGAACGACTGCCTGAGTTTGGCCACTGACGCAGTACTTTGCAAGGAGGTTAACTTGGTTGCTACTACAGGAGGACAACAGCGAACTGCACGGTCATCGCGCACCGGGCGTTCTAACCAGGATCAGCAGCGACGACGGCGTGGGAGACCGCGACGAGGGCGTCGCCGCAAGGTGTGTGCGTTCTGCGCTGACAAAACCCTGAGAATCGAATACAAAGAGGCAAATCAACTGCGGAGGTTTCTCACCGCTCGGGGCAAGATCCTGCCTCGTCGGGCTACAGGCGTTTGTGCCAGGCACCAGCGGCGGCTTGCCTTGGCTATCAAGCGAGCACGTCATCTGGCGTTGCTTCCCTTCACTGCTGAGCCGCATCGCGGAAGCTAGTGCAAGAGGAGCGAGAGAGCGACAGCGTTTTACGGCTGCCGCTGATTTGAGGTAAGTGGATGGCAAAAAGACCCAAGAAACCAGAAGTCTTGAGCAAGAAGCAACTGTCCAGGAGAAGACGCGAGGAACGCCATAAGCGGATTCTATATGCACTCCTTGGCGTGACCGCTTTTGCTGTGATCCTGGTGCTGGGCTTTGGTTTCTATCAGGAATACATCGCCAAGCCCTCTGCTCCCGTGGCCCTGGTCCACGGCCAGCCTATTTCAACCAGGGACTATCAGCAGATGGTCAAGTATCGGCGCTTTGAGCTGGCCAACCAGGCGGTTATGCTGCAAGATCAACTGTCACGCCTGGATCCGACCAAGGAAGATGAGCAGTTCCTTGTGCAGTACCTTCAGCAGCAGATACAGCAGCTTCAGAGCCAGAGTATCAGCCTGCCCCTGCAGGTTCTCGATGACATGATCGATGAACAATTGATCCTCCAGGAAGCTGCCAGGCGAAACATCATCGTCACTCCTGACGAGGTACAGCAAGAGGTCGAGCAACTGTTTGGCTACGAGCGCAATCCACCGACTCCGACTCCGACACCGGTGCCGACTGCAGTTGTGGAGGGCGAAACTCCGACGCCTGTGCCTACGATTGCGCGAATGAGCCGGGAGCAATTCGAGAAGAACTACACGGAGTACGTGTTGACTTTGCGCAAACAGATCGGAGTGAGCGAGGATGCCTTTCGCAGCCTGTTTGAGTTGAACGTATATCGCAGCAAACTTCAGGAGGCTTTGGCCGAGGAAGTGCCCACAACTGGCGAACAGGTTCACGCTCGCCACATACTGGTGGAGACCGAAGAGGAAGCGCAGGCCGTGTTGCAGAGGCTTGAAGCCGGGGAGGATTTCGCCGCTTTGGCCAATGAGCTTTCGAAGGATACCGGCACCGAAGATGGGGACCTGGGCTGGTTCCCGCGTGGGCAGATGGTTACAGAGTTCGAAGAGGTGGCTTTTGCTCTAGAACCTGGAGAGACCAGCCAGCCAGTTGAGACAACATTCGGGTACCATATTATCCAGGTCCTCGATCGTGATTCGGATCATCCTCTGGACGAAGCAGCTCTCGAGCAGCTCAAGTCCCGCGCTCTGTCAGACTGGCTGGCAGAACAGAGGCAATCCGATGCCGTGGAGCGCTACTGGTCCTCCGATAAGGTGCCACCAACCAAGTAGGCTTTTCTCAACTTGAGACGCAAAGAGCCCCCGCAAGTCTTTGCCGGGGCTCTTGTTCAGTCTCTAACTCCTCTCCCGTCGAACCTCCAGCACGTCGTGAATGCCTTCCAGTTTACTCAGTACGCTACGCAGTTGCTGGACACCACTGATTTCCATCGTTGCCGTAACTATGGCTGTGTTGTCTTCGTGTACAGATGCCTGAACAGCACTCATGCGGATGCCCTCGTCCGCTACGACCGTGGCAATATCGCGCAATAGGCCAGCCCGATCAAAGGCTTCAATGCGGATACTGACCGGATATGCCTCGCGAACAGCGCCCCAGTCCACGTCGATTAGCCGCTCGGTATCGGAGAGGTTCTTTACGTTGGGACAATCGCGGCGGTGAACGGTGACTCCTTTTCCCCTGGTAATGTAGCCAATGATGGGCTCCCCCGGTACCGGATTGCAGCATCTGGCTAGACGTGTGAGCAAGTCGCCAACTCCCCGCACTTGAACACCGACAACAGAAGGCGGAGGCAGTACTGCCTCAGGAAAGAAAGAAGGCTGAATGGCAGTCTCTGCCAGTTTGGCAGCTATCTGTTGGGGGGCGATGTCCCCGTACCCGATGGCTGCAAGAAAGAGCTCCCCGTTCTGATACTTGAAAAGCTTAGCGATCTCGTCGAACGACTTTTCCAGGCCAAGTCGCCGTAGTTCCTTTTCCAGGATTTCGCGGCCCTGAGCAGCGTTCTCCCCTCGTTCTTGTTGCCTGAACCATTGCCTTGCCTTTTGACGTGCTCGTGCCGTCTTGAGGTACCCTAGCTGTGGATTCAGCCAATCCCGGCTGGGGCCGCCCCTCTTTGCACTTAGGATCTCCACCTGCTCGCCGGTATGCAATTGATAGTCCAATGGTACCAGATGCCCATTCACCTTGGCACCACGGCAACGGTGACCAATTTCAGTGTGGATGTAATAGGCGAAATCGACTGGCGTGGCTCCCTGCGGCAAAGAGATGATGTCCCCTTTGGGGGTGAAAACGTAGACGCGCTCTGGGAAAACATCGCTCTTTAGTGAATCGACGAATTCACTAGCATCTCCTACCTCTTGGCGCCACTCAGATACCTGACGCAGCCAATCGATCCTGGCTTCCAGGCTGAGGTCGCGCTTGGTGTGTTCCTTGTAGCGCCAGTGTGCGGCAATGCCATACTCTGCCACACGGTGCATTTCCCAGGTGCGGATCTGTATCTCCAGAGGACGGCCCTCCGGGCCTATCACGGCGGTGTGCAAGGATTGGTACAAGTTGTCTTTGGGCATGGCAACATAGTCATCGAACTCACCAGCAATTGGCCGCCACACGCTGTGTATGATTCCCAAAACTGCATAGCAGTCCCGGACCTCATGCAACAGTATCCGCACGCCACGGAGGTCATAGATCTCTTCGAAGCTGTGGTTCTTGTCCGCCATCTTTCGGTAGATGCTGTAGATGTGCTTCGGACGTCCGGTTACCTCGCCATCGAAGCCTTCCTCTTCCAATCTCTGGCGGATGATGTCAATCACATGATTAATATAGTCCTCTCGGTCCGGCCTTTTTTCTGCCAGCAAGCCTGATATGTTTCGGTACACCTCTGGCTGCAGGTGTTGAAGGGTCAGATCTTCCAGTTGCCACTTCAATTCCCAGATACCCAGGCGGCTAGCCAGCGGTGCATAGATGTCGAGAGTCTCCTGGGCAATTCTCTTCTGCTTGTCAGGCGGCAGGAAGTTCAGGGTGCGCATGTTGTGCAACCGGTCGGCCAGTTTGATCATGATCACCCGGATGTCGTCAACCGTAGCCAGGACGATCTTGCGCACGTTTTCCGCCTGTGCTTCGGCCAGTGGGCGTTTGCGAGTGCCGCTCAGCCTCTGGATGCGTTCCAATTTGGTCAGGCCATCTACCAGCCTGGTTACCTCGTCGCCAAATTGTGCCCGCAAGTCCTCCAGTGTCACAGAGGTATCTTCTGGCACGTCATGAAGCAGGGCGGCCGCGAGCGTGGTGGCATCGAGGTGCAGATCAGCCAGGATGTCGGATACGGCGAGGGAGTGATAGATGTAGGGTTCGCCCGACTTGCGCGTCTGGCCCGCGTGCGCGCTCGTTGCTACCTCGTAGGCACGCCGCAACAGACCTACATCCGCGTCTGGGGAGTACTGCGTCAGTTTGTGCTCAACTTCCTCAATCTGTGGCATCTCGGTCATCGGTAATCAAGAGTATAGGGCACACCACATTTCCTGCCAAATGACGCCTGCGCACAGAAAGACGTGGTGGCACGAACTGTGGTCTGTATCTGAGCACAGACTGCTGCCTTGGCACTGAGGGCTGGTCTGTGGTATCATTTCGATGTGGTTCTGGAACGTAGGCACTGCTCAGTCGGTAACAAGCACTGGCAGTAAGAAGGCATTCGCAGAGATGGGTGGGGGAATCATGATTCCACTGAAATTGCAGTTAAGAAACTTTATGTGCTACCGAGATCCGATGCCCTTGGACTTGAGGGGCATCCACCTGGCATGCCTGGCCGGTGACAACGGCCACGGCAAGTCGGCTCTCCTGGACGCTATTACCTGGTCGCTGTGGGGTAAGGCGCGGGCGCGGTATGATGACGAACTGGTCTCTTCCGGGCAGACAGAGATGGAGGTCGACCTTGAGTTCCAGTTGGGTGATGCGCACTATCGCGTGATCCGCAAGCGTGAGCTGGGTAAACGGAGCAGAGGAAGCCTCGACTTGCAGATCAAGGATGATGGTCATTTCCGATCCTTCACAGCCAGCACGCAGCGTGAAACGCAGGCCAGGATCAATGGTATCCTGCGCATGGACTATGATACCTTCATCAACTCTGCGCTCTTGCTGCAAGGGCGGGCCGATGAATTCACGGTCAAGCCACCAGCACAGCGTAAGCAGATCCTGGCAGATATCCTTGGCCTATCCATCTACGATGAATATGAACAACGGGCCAAGGCGCTGGCCAAGGAGAAGGAGCAGGCTGAGCGAGAGGTACAGGCCCGCATTCAGGAAATCGGACGTGAACTGGAACACCGCTCCGAGTACCAACAGGAGCTCGAACAAGCCCAGGCCGAACTGGCCCGTCTCACCATCCAGTCCAAAGCGGCAGAAGTAGCTCTGCAAGAATTGCGTGACAGGGTGAGGTCCCTGGAGGCACAGAAAGCCCAACTTGCCGAGGTCGACAAGCGCATCCAGGCGGCCGAAGCTCAGTTGCACGGCATTGACGAGCAACTCGAGACCCAAAAGGCGCGCCTGGCGGACTATGAATCCGTGCTCGAACGTCGGGGGCAAATCGAAGCAGGCTATGCCCGTTTGCTGCAGACACGAGCGCAGGAGACGAAATACAATGCCAAGCTCTCGCAGCTCGTAACGCTGAACGAGGACAGGGCTCAACTCGAAAAAGCGATTGCCGCGGCCCAAAAAGGCCTGGAACTAGAGATCCACGTCCTTGCTGAGAAGGTTGCCGACCTGGGGCAGTTGGCTGCACGGCGCGTGTTTTTGGAGACCGAACACGCTCAAGTCATCGAGGAACTGGAAAGGTTGGCCGCCTTGCAAGAACAAGCTGAGGCAGCCAGGCAGTCTATCAGGGAACTGTCTGAGGAGAGCTCAGCCCTGAACGCACTCAATGCGCAACTAAAAGCACACATGACGACCCTGAAGGAAAAGCTCTCCCTGTTGCAGCAGCCGACAGCGTCATGTCCCCTCTGTGGCCAGGACCTCGCCGAAGATGACCGCCTGCGCCTACATGCTCAGTTTGAGCAGGATGGTCACGAGCAAGCCAAACTCTATCGCAGCAACACCGATAGGCTGGCGGAAATCGTTTTGCGGATCACCTCGAAGCAATCTGAGGTGGGGCGTATCGAGCGAGAGTTGAGGCGGCTGCCAGCGTTGCAGGGGCGCGAAGCAATGCTGCAAGAATCCATTCGCCAGGCAGGGGAGGCGGAAGCCAAGCTCGAAGAGCAGCAGCGTTTGTTGGTTTCTGTGCAGCAGCAGTTGGAGCGCAGCGCCTTTGCGCAGGAGGAGCAAAAACAATTGGCCAAGCTCGACGCGCGTATCTCCGAGTTGGGCTACGACAGAGCAGGCCATGACCAGGTGCGCGAAGCTTTGACGGCCCTGGCCCATTTTGAAACGGACCAGGCCGAGTTGAGCCGCGCGGAGCAGACCGTAGCTGGACTGCGCGAGAATCAGCAGCAACTGACGACAACGCGCCAACATTTGGCAGCGTCTTTGGAGACTGACAGGCAGCGCCAGTCCGAGTTGTCTGTTGCTCTGGCTGGCCTCGACAAACTCGCTCGGGATCTGGCGGCCAGGCAACAGGAAGTGGATGAGTTGCGCAGCAAAGAGGGTCATGCGCGCCAGGTGGTGGGTGCGGCACAGCAGAGGTTGGACTACTGCAGCTATTTGGCGGGGGAACGAAAAGAGAGAACCCAACAATTGAAAGAGGTGGCGAAAGAGCGAAGCCTCTACGAAGAGCTGCGAGTGGCATTCGGCAAAAAGGGCATACAGGCGCTGATCATCGAGAACGCGCTGCCAGAGCTGGAAGACGAAGCCAACGATCTCTTGCGCCGCATGACCGAAGGGCGCATGAGCGTTCACTTTGAGACGCAACACGACACCAAGAGTGGCAGCACTGTAGAGACTCTGGACATCAAGATCTCGGATGAGCACGGCCCGCGCAGCTACGAAATGTATTCAGGTGGTGAGGCCTTTCGCATCAACTTTGCCATCCGCATCGCTCTGAGCAAGCTGCTGGCTAGGCGCGCGGGTGCGCAGTTGCAGACGTTGATCATGGACGAGGGTTTTGGCACGCAAGATGCGCAGGGGCGGCAGAGGCTGGTGGAGGCTATCAACTCGATCAAGGATGACTTTGCGCTTGTCATCGTCATCACGCACATTGAGGAACTCAAGGATGCCTTCCCCATACGCATAGACGTGTACAAGACACCGCTGGGGTCGCAGGTCTCTATCAATTAGGCGGACAGCAAGGGTTGGGCACAACCTTCCTTGCCACCCCGCAGCACCCATGTTATAATAGCGCGATCCAGCACAGAGGGGGGGGGAGAATGTTCAAGGAGATCCAGAAAGCTGTCGCCGAGGAGTACTCTGGACTGCGGGCCAAAGAGTACATAGCTGAGATCATTCCCTACCATCGCATACAGGCCAGTCCAGGCTTCCGCGCAGCGGCGGAGCGGTGTCGCCAGCTTCTGGCTGGGTTTGGCCTATCGGCAGAAGTGCTCACCTTCCCCGCCAACGAGAGCACGAGCTATTGGTCTCTGCCGATGTTTCAGGAGTGGGAGGCCAGTGAAGCTACCCTGCACTTGATTGAGCCAGCCGACAAGGCTCGCAAGCTGGCTAATTTCAGTGAGATCAAGTGCTCGCTGATTCAGCGCAGCGCCCCAGTGGACAACCTGGAAGCTGAGGTCGTCCTGCTCGAGGATGGCGAGGAAGAGCAGGAATACGAAGGCCTCGACCTAGAGGGCAAGGTAGTCTTGACCAAAGGCGACTTGAATCGTGTGCATGATCTGGCGGTGGGCAGGCATGGTGCAGTGGGTATTCTCTTCGACGGCATGCGCGAGATCCCTCCGGTGCGCCAGCGCATTGACTTGCCTGACACTCGGGCATACATCTCCTTCTGGTGGCGGCCGGGCCACAAGAAGTGTTTTGGTTTTGTGTTGTCGCCTCGTCAGGGTGAGGAGCTGCGGAGGTGGATCAAGTCTCAGCAGCGGGAGGGGAAACCAGCGCTTCGCGTCCGGGCCAAGGTCGTCAGCCGACTCTATGATGGGCAAATGGAGGTCGTTTCGGCGCTCATTCCAGGCCAGACCGCTGAGGAAGTCGTTGTCGTCGCTCACTTGTGCCATCCGCAGCCATCGGCCAACGACAATGCTTCGGGATGCGCTGCAGCCCTGGAACTGGCACGCACCTTGCAGCGTCTGATGGAGGGAGGCAAGCTGCCGCAGCCCAGGCGAGGCATCCGCTTGCTGTGGGTGCCAGAGATGACAGGCACCTATGCCTACCTGGCGACGCACGAGCAAGAGATATCGCGTATGGTGGCTGGCGTAAACCTGGACATGGTAGGGCAGAACCAGAATCTGTGCGGCAGCGTGTTCATCATCGAGCGCCCGCCTGCCTCGATGGCTTCTTTCACTGCCGACCTCCTGGAGCGGATGCGTGAGGAGTGGCTGGGTGGTGCGCAGAACCCGGGTGCCTCCGCCTCCTATCCGCTTTTTCGGCACACCGTGACCCCCTTTTCTGGTGGCAGCGATCACTACATCCTTTCGGACCCCACAGTGGGTGTGCCGACTCCCATGCTGATCCAGTGGCCCGACAAGTTCTGGCACACTTCGGATGACACGCGCGACAAGGTGGACCCGAGTATGCTGGCTGTGCTGGGCGGGCTGGCCACGACCTATGCCTATTTCGTGGCCAATGCCGGGCAGCGCGAAGTGACCTGGCTGGGGCACGAGATGTTGGCCAGATTTCGTGCCCGGCTGGCGCGGAGAGTGCAGGATGAGTTGACCGAGGCACTGACCACCAAAGATGGCCAGGCACTGGCGCAAGCGGTAGAAGACATTGAGCGCAAAGTGCAGTTCAGCGGGGACAGGCAGCGAGAGGCGATGCAATCGCTGCTGCGCCTGGCACCGCAAGCGGAGGGCTTGGTCGCTGAGCTGAGCACTGAGGTGGAGCACACTGTACAGCAGGAAATGGAACAGGCCAGGAAAATGCTGCTCTGGCAGGCGCAGCAATTGGGCCTGGACAGCATCCCGCCCTTGCCAGCGAAAGAGCTGGACGAGTGGGAACGGCGGGCTGCGCTGATGGTACCGGCCCGCCGGTTCCCTGGGCCGGTGTCGTCCGGGGCCCACGCGCACAAACTGACCGCGCAGGAAAGGGATGAAATCCACACTTGGCTCAAAAAGCATCGCAGGCTGTATTATGGCATGGCCACTGTTGCCAACTACTGGGTGAATGGGAAGCGCACAGTGACTGACATCGCCAACCTGGTGGAACTGGAGACTGGCCAACGCAACGTCGAGTTACTGGTGCGGCACTTTAACCTGCTGGGCAGGTTGGATCTGATGGCTCTGCGAACAAATGACGTGCAGGGCTGACGGGACACAAAACGTGGAGTCTGAGACGTAATCGCATGTATATCGGCACGACCCCCCGACGCTCTCGCCGCTGGCCTTGGCTTCTGCTGCTGGTTCTCTTGCTGGCCCTTGCGTTGTGGTATCTGCGCTCGCAGGATTTTGACCTGGGTTTTTTGGGCCTGCCGGGGCGGGAGCGTCCCACGCCCACGCCTACAGAGATCAGCGTCAAGGAGCGTATGGTCCTCGCGGATCGTTTCTTTGATCAAGGCAAGATCAGCGAGGCGATTGCCGAGTATCGCCGGGTTACGGAACTGGATCCCAGCAACTCGACCGCCCATGCGCGTTTGGGACGTCTGTTGACACTGCGAGGTCGCTACAAGGAGGGCCTGCGTGCGGCGCAGCGAGCGGTGGAGATCAATTCGGAGGATGTGGAGAACCAGGCCATATTGGGCATGGTGTTGGACTGGAACGGGGACTATGATGCTGCTATGGAGGCCTGCTTAAAGGCCATAGACCTTGACCCCAATGACGCCACGGCCTACGCCTATCTGGCTGAGGTCTATGCTGACAAGGGGCGTCTGGATCGTGCCCTGCAGACGGCGGACAAAGCCGTATCCCTGGATGGGAGCAATGTCTATGCATATCGCAACCGGGGCTACGTTCTGGAGAGGCTTGGCGACTACGAAGGCGCTATCCTCGAGTACATTGAAGCCATTGCCTTGCAGCCGAACCTGGCCTATTTGTACCTCAGCCTGGGGCGCACCTATCGAGCGCTGGGCGACTATGAGGGGGCCATTGATGAGTTTATGAAGGCGACGGTGGTTGATCCAGATGACCCCACGAGTCACGATAGCCTGGGGCAGGTCTACTATACCCAGCAAGAGTACGAGCAGGCCATCGCGCAGTTCAGGAAAGCCGCGGCCGCCGACCCCGAGTTCGCCAACGCCTATGGGCACCTGGGCTGGTGTTACTATGTGCAGCGGCGCTACGAGGATGCCATTCCACAGTTTGAGAAGGCCATCTCCCTGGGCGCTACGGCGATCGAGTTCTACTATGAGCTAGGGTTGTCTTATGTCTATATCGGCGACTGTGAGCAGGCGCGTCCGTGGCTAGAACGCGCCCTGGAGATTGATCCGTATGCTGAGCCTGCCCTGCAGGGTCTCAGGAGTTGTGAAGGGCAGTAGGTTGGGGAGGTAGGACGTGAGGCGTTCGTCAAGAGGACGAGGAGGGAATTTGTTCGTGGCGCTGAGTGCGCTGGTGGTGGTGAGCATGATCTGTGGCACAATCGTTATCTTTTTGCCGGACCCACAGCGGCGCGTGCAGCCTACGGTTCCGCCCACGGTGCCAACTGCAACGCCGCTGGAAGCTACGCCGTCACCGAGTCCGGTGGTGGCGACGCTTACACCTACACTGGCTGTAGCACCGTCGCCCCTGCCACGGCCTACTTCCTGACTGCGCACCGCAATCCCGGTGGGAAAACGGTAGGAGTGTGAGGCGACGGCATTTGCCCAAAAGGGCCTTCATCGCTATAATGTGGTTGTTCATGGGCGCGTAGCTCAGTTGGTCAGAGCGCACGGTTCACATCCGTGAGGTCACAGGTTCGAGTCCCGTCGCGCCCATGTTCTGTTGGCCGGAGACTGCTTATGTGCCCCCAGAGGGACCATAGGCAGTCTCCGGTTTTGTGTTCCTGGGAAGCCGTGTCGAAATCTGG
Organism: Chloroflexota bacterium; assembly: GCA_030607875.1. GTDB lineage: Bacteria > Chloroflexota > Anaerolineae > UBA2200 > UBA2200 > JAUWJD01. Next base: position 16,759 of record JAUWJD010000008.1, on the reverse strand, counting down.
CGGCTTTTTGGCGCTGGACTCGTGAGGGGCGCTTGCTGAAACGAGGGTGAGCAAACGCTCGCTGGTGCGTAGGGCTGACCTGCCAGGGTCAGTGCCTGAACAACTTGCCCACAGGCGGGGGATGGAGTAGAATAGGCGTAGACAGAAGAGAAGTGTACGACTTCTGGCAAAGTCCAGGGTCGGCCACGGTGCCTCGCGCCGCACGCGGCACGAGACTGCGCAGCGGACACCGTACCAGCCTCATTGTAGCAAGGCAGCCCCTCCACTGCAAGTCGATGGGCGGGCTTATGTCATGAGTGGATGCAGACGTGTACATAGGTGAGGGCAGACAATGTCGAATCCCATCAACCAGTACTTGAAGAGCATTCAGCATGCCCTACAGGCTGGCAATGCTACGGAACACACGCACCGGCCGGCCTTGAAGACCTTGGTCGAAGCGCTTGCACCTGGCATCACTGCCGTCAACGAGCCGAAGCACATCGCTTGCGGTGCTCCGGACTACGCGGTGACCCGGGCTGGTCTCACGGTCGGCTACATTGAGGCTAAGGATGTAGGCAAACCGCTTAGCGTGGTTGAGCGCTCGGGCCAGCTCAGACGCTACAGGAAATCATTGGAGAACTTGGTCCTGACCGATTACTTGGAGTTTCGCTGGTATGTCGACGGGGCGTGCTTGCAGACTGCCTCGCTGGCCCAGCTTAACCCCGGTGGGCAGCTCACGCCATCAAGAAAGGGGCGACAGGCAGTACAGGAGTTGCTTCGTGGCTTTCTCGAACATGCTCCCCAACCGGTGCGCACGCCACGCAATCTGGCAGTTCGCATGGCTCGGCTGGCCCACATGGTGCGAGACATCATTATTGAGGCCTACGAGCAGGGTCAAGCGTCCCCAATGGTGCAGGGCTGGCGACAGGCCTTCGCCAGAGTCCTCATTGCAGACCTGGACCAGCCCGGCAAGACAGCCGATTTTGCCGACATGTTTGCGCAAACTCTTGCCTATGGCCTATTCTCGGCACGAGCGATGGACCCCACCCCTTCGGATTTCTCCCGGCAGGAAGCACAGCGCCTCATTCCCAAGTCCAATCCGTTCCTGCGCGATTTCTTCTATCAGATTACCGGGCCGAAACTCGATGACGAACCATTTGCCAGCTTCGTAGATGACCTTGTGGCACTGTTGCGCCATACCGACATGCAGGCAGTGCTGGCTGAGTTTGGACGCCGGACCACCCAGGAAGACCCAGTAGTTCATTTCTACGAGACCTTCCTGGCCGCATATGACCCCGGCCTGCGTCGGGCACGTGGCGTCTCCTACACCCCAGCACCGATTGTATCATACATCGTTCGTTCACTCGATTACTTGCTGCGAACCTACTTTGATTGTCCCGATGGGCTGGCCGACAACAGCCAGATTGTGGTTCCCAACTACGATGTGCGCTTGAAAGTCAAGGGCAAGCACTCAACCCGCAAGACCACCATGAGCCACAAGGTCCTGATTCTTGACCCAGCCTGCGGTACGGGTACGTTCCTCTACGCTGTGGTCGACCACATCCGCCAGCAATTCATAACGAAAGGCAACGCTGGGATGTGGCCGGGCTACGTGAAGAACCACCTTCTGCCACGTCTCTTCGGCTTCGAGATACTAATGGCACCCTACGCGGTAGCTCACTTCAAGTTGAGCCTGCAACTGGCAGGGCGAGACCTACCTGAGAGCCTCCGTGCGCTATGGGGTTGCGAAGTCAGCGACGGTGAACGCATTGGGGTGTACTTGACCAATACGCTGGAAGCGGCTCACGAGTGGACTGGCCTTCCTCTGTTCCCTCAGGGGCTGGCCGAAGAGACCAAGGCAGCCAACAAAGTGAAGCGCCACCGGCCGATTATGCTGGTACTGGGCAACCCACCCTATTCGGTCAGTTCAGCCAACAAAGGGCCGCACATTGACGAGCTGATGGAGCCTTACAAGGCCGCTGTGCGTGGCGAGCGCAACATCCAGCCTTTGTCCGATGACTACATCAAGTTCATTCGCTTCGCCCATGACCGTATCGAGCGCACCGGACAGGGCATCGTCGCCATGATTACCAACCACGCCTATCTGTCAGGGCTAATTCATCGTGGGATGAGGGAGGAGTTGCTGAAGTCATTCTCTCAGGTCTACGTTCTCAATCTGCATGGCAGTGCGATTCGTGGAGACAAGGCACCAGATGGTAGGAAGGACGAGAATGTCTTTGACATCCGCCCTGGGGTCGCCATCGCCCTGTTCGTGAAGGAGGGCCCCGGCGAAGGTCTGGCCTGTACGAAGTATGCCGAGTTGTGGGGCTCGCGAGAGGAGAAGTACGATTATCTGGCCGAGAATGACGTGAGTAGCACCGACTGGCAGCTCCTCAGGCCAGCACCGCCATACTCCTTCTTCGTCCCGAAGGAATTCGATCGCGCCACCGAGTATAGGCGGGGCTGGAGCGTCGCTGACGTGCTATCGGTGCATTCGAGTGGGATCAAGACGCATCGCGACCGCTTCGCGGTTGACTTCGATGAAACAGCGCTCCGGTCGAGGATTATGGACCTCCGCAATGCCAGGCTCACAGACGAAGAAGTGCGGCAGAGATACAGGTTGCGGGATACCAGGGACTGGAAACTGTCTGAGGCAAGGGCACGACTACAGCGAAGAGAGAACTGGGAGGAGGACTTCGCCACCTGTCTCTACCGTCCGTTCGACGTTAGACCAATCTACTATTCGAGCGACGTAGTGGAGCTCCCTAGGTTCGGAGTTATGCGACATCTGCTGCACCGGAATGTCGCTTTGCTGACAATGCGGGGCATCCGTACGGAAGGATATGCCCACTTCTTTGTGTCTAAGCACGTTGTTTGCAAGGACGCCGTCTCGGGAACGGACGCATGCTACGTATTCCCATTATATTTGTACTGCACGTCGGAGGACTCAGCCGGTACGCTGTTCATGGTTGGCGAGCCTACCCGACAACCGAACCTCTCAGAGCAGTTAATAGCGACACTTGAGAGAGAACTAGACCTGCGGTTCCAACTCGACGGCAGGGGCGACCTGAGAACCACCATTGGCCCAGAGGACATCCTCCATTATGCCTACGCTGTCTTGCATTCACCTACCTACCGCGAGCGCTATGCCGAGTTCCTGAAGATTGACTTTGCCCGCCTGCCGCTCACCTCGGACCTCACTCTGTTCAGGACTCTAGCGCAGAAAGGCGAGGAGCTTGTGGGCCTGCACCTGATGGAGTTACCGAAGCTCAATCAGCTCATCACCAAGTTCCCCGTCGTCGGCTCCAACGAAGTGGAGAAGGTCCGCTACAGAGAGCCGCACGGGGACGTTGCGGGTCGCGTGTACATCAACAAGACGCAATACTTCGAGGGAGTCAATTCGGCCGTCTGGGAGTTCCGGATTGGTGGCTACCAGGTTCTGGACAAGTGGCTGAAGGACCGTAAGGGCCGAGCGCTGTCTTTTGAGGATTTGCTGCACTATCAGAAGGTTGTTGTGGCGTTGTCGGAGACGATTGTGTTGATGAAGGAGATTGACCAGCTGATACCCGAGTGGCCGATTGACTGAGGTCGGCGGAGCTTGGGGAACCGCACGACATAGAGTAGAGTAGCACCAATAGCACAAGAGAGCCCTGCGACTTCTTCCAAAGTCCAGGGCACGGCCACGGTGCGGCGGATACCGTAGCAGACACATTGTACACAGAAGCCCGTCCGCTGCAATTCGGTCAACGGTGTTTGGTTTGGACGTGGGGAGCCGGTGTGGTAGACAAGGAAGCACAGCGACAAGGGGAGTGGCAGATGACGACAAAGGGAAAAGGATGGCACGAGGACTTCGCTAGATTCTTTGAGGAGCCTTCACGAGAGGGACTACGCAAGCTGCTGCAATTCCCTGTTGGTGAGCGAAACTGCCTGGATTTCAAGAGGGAATGGCCTCCTTTCCCCAAGCTAGCGCGTCACATCTTGGGAATGGCCAACTACGGTGGAGGCTGTTTGGTGGTCGGAGTCGCAGAGAGAGAGGACAAGACTTTCGACTCAGTGGGGTTACGTAGCCTCATAGACCACGCGGATATTCAGCAGGGCATCGAACGATTCATCCCTTCACAGCTCAAGCATGAGACCGTGGATTTCTCCTACCAGGATGCCGAGTATCCTGCTATCAAGGGCAAGAGCTTCCAAGTCATGTTCATTGAGGACTCTCCAGAATACGTCCCATTTGTTGCGAAGGCAGGGGGCACAGCCATCAGAGCGAACGCCATCTACGTGAGACGCGGCACAGCCTCGGTGGCGGCGAACTACGAGGAACTCCAGCAGATTCTCAACCGGCGCATAGCAACCGAGTACTCTTCGCAGAGGGAATTCGACCTCGAAATGCACTTGGCTGAGCTGAAGACCCTGTACACTCAGCTCGAGCGGTACTACGTCTCTCCGCCTTTCGGCGAAAGCTTCAGGTTGCTGCTTCAAGCTGTGACGGGCTCAAAGACGCCCAACCCGAAGTATCCTAAGGAAGACTTCGAGGATTTTGTGCTACGTCTGATTGAAGTGAAGAAGACAGTGATTGAGGGGATGCTTCGGCAGTAGCGAGGCCTTTGTGGTCTGACGTATGCCCTGAGTGCGGGGCTGAGGTTGAGGGGGGGAGAGGGCTGGGAAGGTGCCTGAGCGGTTTGCGATTGTGCCAGCAGCGGGCTTGACGGGTGTGCTAGGAGGGATTTGGTCAAATGAGACAAACCACTTTCAAGGGCAAGACATTCACCGCCGAAGAGGTGCTCGCCGCAATGGAGCGATTTGACCGGGAGAAGCGGGATACCTTTCCATCCCACTGGTGGCGCACGTATACTATCGAGCACAACGGACGACGTTATCCCCCCAAAGAAGTCTTGCGTATGGTGACGGGCCTTGGGAAGTTCAAGGGCGGAGAACCCACGAACAGGTGCTTTCGCAGACTAGGCTTTAGCATTGTCACAGTAGGGGAAGTGGCGCAAGATGAAACACGCGTAGCAGACGTAGTGCATACATCTCTGTCACCAGACCGTGATGTGGAGAAGCCCTACGAGCAGACCCAGTTGCCGGAGGTGGTCTTCTCGCCCTGGAGTCCGTGGAATAAGCGAGCCTCGCTTCACCGAGCCAATGCCCCAGGAGTGTACTTGCTGGCTCACTGGGACTCGCCTCCTCCTGGTCCGGCAAACCCAGAGGCGCGCGAAATCATCTACGTCGGCGAAACCACGAGACCACTCAAGAAGAGATGGAGCGAGTTCCATACCTCGGCCACCACGGCGGAGAAAGCACATAGCGGTGGCAGAACCTACCACAAGATATTCGCTGGTCACATAGAGAATCTGTATGTTGCAGCGTTTCCTGTGGCTGGTCTTGGGAACGTCATTGGGCGCCTATTCTGCAAGTACGTTGAACGGAAGCTGCTGTTGGACTACGGTCTCAAGTGGGGGATTGCCCCAAGGGTCAATCGGCGGTGAAACGCATGCGCTTCAATGGGGACAGCAACCCGCCGGTCTCCCAACGGGGTTTTGTAACTCGCCCTTTCTTCTCGACACTACGGCCGCCACAACAGCCCATGGCACGGCGTCGGTGAGCAAGCACCAGCGCAAGGGAATGACGCGCCAAAGCCCTGGCTGGTGCAGGGTCGCCGGCGGCGCTCCGTCACCTGGCAAGGCAGAGCGAACCGTGGTGCGAAAGGTTCCTCATGCCATAGGGTACACCATAGTGCGCAGATAGATTCAGGGGCGGTACCTAAGCGTTCTCTAGCTCAGTTGGTTAGAGCGCACGGTTCACATCCGTGAGGTCATGGGTTTGAGTCCTCTCGGATCCATGTTCTCCTCTGTCATGGTTGCAGGGGAGAGGACGGCGCATCTGCCAGCCGTGCCGTGCATCTATAGTGAGGTGACAAGGTGATCTCCCTGGCTTATCCGTCGCGTTTGCTGCTCGCTGTGCTGGGCTATCTGGCCCTGTATGTCCTGGGCAACAACATCGCTTGGGCACTCAGGATACCGAGGACTGGACGCCTGGCAGAGGCGGTTGAGTTTGCCAGGCTTTGGGGCAGCAGGCTGTGGTTGGGTGACCTGCTGCGCGTGGTCTACTACCTCCTGGGTCCCTACCTGGCCCTTTCGTGGGGTTGGGCCAGCCCGCTGGACCTGGGTCTGGCTGATCTGGACTGGATCAAGGGGGTAGGGCTGACTGTTGCACTTGGCTGCGCAGGCCTGTTGATGCTTGTGCTGCTGTGGGGGCAGTACCTGCGTTTGGTTGGCGATCGGGCATTCATGCAGCAAGCCAAGTGGCTGGAGCAGCCTCAGGGTTGGGCTTTTGTGCTGCGTGAGGCCATACTGTTGGAATCATGGTGGGCGCTGTGTCGCAGCCCGATGCTGTTGTTGGCCGGCCCGTATCTAGGTGTCTACCTTGGGCTGGCCCTTGTGTTTGTGGCTAGTCTGCTCAACCCACACACCCGATACGAGCTTGGCACGCCAGGCCTTCGCGAAGGGGTGGTATTGACTGCTTCGCTTGCTGTGCTGACCGCTAGCCTGTATGTGTTCACGCACAACTTGTGGTTATGCATAGCGCTGCACTTTGGCTTGCGGGTGGTGATCCTACAACTCGTACGCCGTGGGACGAGCCCCCCGGTTCTTGCAGAGGAGCAGTCCGCTACCTCGGCCTGATCGTACTTCAACGGGCATGTGGAACGGGGGCATGTAATCATGCCCCCGTTGGCGCATCCGGGGATTTTTGGAGATCCGATTGGATCACAACCGGGCTTGTTTTCGAACTGGCTTATCTCAGGGCAAAGGCCAGTGCGAAAAGCAGCACAAACATGGCTGAGGCTATGATCGCAATCTTCCTCAGGTCATCAAATACGTATTGGTACTCTTGAGCCAGATCCACTTTCCTTGCAGCAGATGCCTTTGCTGGGGCAGGTATTATTGCGCGGACGGTAGGCTGCATAACTCGTGTGGGCCGTTGCTGTTTGCTCTTGGCCTTGCGGCGTGATTTCCTCGATTTCTTGGCCATGTGTATTCCGATCACTCCTTCTTCGCTGGACTTGTACCTGGCGGATTATAGTCCATCTGGTGGGTGAGTCAAAAACTCAAGTGGCACTGAGGCGGGAGATCGTTACCGGGTCGTGGCGGGCATACGAGAGAATGAGTGTCTGGCTCAATACGACTTGATCCTCATTCGCGTTGCCAAGGTTGTCAACGATCTCTTGACCTACGGCAGTTTCTCAAAAGCCAACCATTTGCTGCGACTTTGTGAGGCTCCCTGGCTGGTGGTGGGAGAAGGTTCCAATTCTGCAGTCGGAAAAGTACCTGCCAACGGCGTGTTCGTGAGCGTCGGCGGAGGTGTTGCCGAAGGTTGCGGCGTTGACGTAGGTGCTTCCGTCAGTGCCGTGGTGGCTGTGGAAGTAGGCGCGGCTGTCTCCTCCGGTGCTGTGGTGGCTGTGGAAGTAGGTGCGGCTGTCTCCTCGGGCGTTGCGGTATCCGAGGGAGTAGCGGTAAAGGACACAGCAGCCGTTTCACTGCTCGTCGGCGTGGCAGAAGGACTGGGCACCGTCGTTTCCGTGGGCTCTGTGATGGCGACTGTCTCCGTGGGGGGTGGGGCAGCCGTTGCGGTCAACGATGGAGTTGGTGATGGGATGAGAGTGGCTGTGGCCGACGGCGTCGGACTGGGAATCGGAGTCACGGTGGGAGAGGCTGTGAAAGTAGGCGAAACAAGCGGCACGAGTGTGGGAGCAAGAAACTCTGTCGGCGTAACTGTGTCTGTCGGTATTGGAATGGGAGTTGGAGAACTGAAACGCCAGCGCAGAATCAGACCGGCAAAGCCCAGACAGTACAGGCACGATGAGGTCAATACAGCCAGCGCGATCAAGAGGTACAGCACCTTCAGCCGTCTGTCAAGGTGCTCGTACTGCTCGAAAAGTCTTCTCACGTGATTTCCCCTGAAAGGCGTCTCCTTCCCGGCTGCGGTGACGGGTTCAGGAGCTTTGATGTGTGCGGTGATTCCCTTTCAAGACCGGCTTGCTGAGGCCGGTCAATGGGAATAGGCGTCGCTTGGCGCTACCCTCGGAACACTCAGGTCGGCTATGGTGAAAATCATATCATCTTTTGCCAGGCTTGTCAAACGATTTGACCCCTGCCGATACAACACTAGAATAACGGTGATACTCCTTTTTGAACCAATTGCCTTGCTGCCTGGTATTCTACACAGTACTGCGCCGAAGGTCGCTAGACTTGAGCACCTGTTTTCACGTCGTTCACCCCGCCGAAGGGTCCCGCGCCGACGGGATGGCTTGACGGGGCAATAAACCGACCAAGAGGTTTAACCACCTTTGGTGCACGAAGCAGTAGCAGAGACCAGGTCACGCGACAGAAAGGATAGGAGGTAATGCCACATTTCAAGTTGAAGCTAGAAGAAGGTTGGACCTCCTTCTTGCTTGTACTCTTGATGCTGCTCGCGGTGGTGTGGTCAGCGGTGGCTGCCGACTGGGCCAAGGGTTTGACCATCTTGCCGTGGATTGTTATAGTGGGTGTGGTGCTGGGTCTGTTCTTGGCCAAGGTGCGGCGTATTCCAGCCATTGTTGCTCATCTGCTGAGCCTGGTTGTTGGTTCGGCGCTGCTGACCTTGATGCTGAACATCATATTCGGCCCGCCTTTGGTGCCCGCTGCGCTTGTCGCACCAGTACGAGGTCTGGCGGCAAAATCACGCCTCATCTACGAGCAGGCGCTTTGCTGGCTAACCAATCCCGCTGGAGCAGAACCCTGGCTTTCCAGCTTTATGTTTGTCTTCACCTTAGCTATCCTGACCTGGCTGTTGAGTTATGCCAGCAGTTGGTTCGTTTTCCGCTCTCACTGGGTGTGGGGCGCCGTCGTTCCGGCGGGCGCTGCCTGTCTGGTCAGTATCTACTATGCCCCTCCTCACCTGGTGCTGTACTTTATTCTGTACTGTCTGTTCGCCCTGCTTCTGATTGTGCGCATGCATGTGTACACTCGCCAGCAGACCTGGCGGAAGGAAGGGGTCAACTACAATCTGGATGTAGACCTCACCTTTCTCCGTGATGGGATGGTGGTGTCGATATTGGCGCTGTTCTTGGCCTGGACAATCCCCGTTGCTGCCAGAAATCCCAGGGTGGCGGACTTTTGGGCCAGTTTTCAGGAGCCTGGGGAAAAAGTGCGCACGCTGTGGAACCGCTTTTTCACTTCTCTGAACTACCGGGGGCGGTCGACTCTGGTGGAGTTTGGGCGCACGATGGTCTTGGGGGGCGGGGTGAATCTGGCCAATATCCCCGTCCTTGAAGTACAGACAACGGAACCCCATTACTGGCGAGCCGTCTCTTACGACACATACACCGGGAGCAGTTGGGTCAATACCGATACTTCTGAAGTAGTGCTGGTGGCCAACAGCCGTAGTATCAACCCTGTGCCCTATATGGCGCAGCGCGAGTTTACGTACATCGTTCGTATGCTTGAGCCAGGCGAGAACCTTCTGTTCTTCGCCGGGCAACCGTTGGACAGCAGTCTGTCCGCCAGAGCGAGCCTGACATACGTGCCGGATTCTCCAAGGCCACAGGCTGCTGACGTGTCGATGCTTTCTGCTCTGAGAACCCTGGGGCGCAACCAAAGCTACACCATGGTGTCTCTTATCTCCGGTGCCACTGCCAGACAACTGCGCGCTGCCAGCGATGAATATCCCGCGTGGGTAATGGAACGCTATTTGCAGCTTCCTGCCAGGTTGCCCAGGCGGGTACGCACTTTGAGCCATGAGCTCATCATTGGAGCTAGCACACCGTACGACAAGGCTGAGGCCATTCAGAATTACCTGCGTCGCATTACCTATGACCAGCATATCACTGCACCGCCCCCTGGCGAGGACGTTGTGGACTGGTTCCTCTTTGAAAACCGCAGGGGGTACTGTGATTACTACGCTTCGGCCATGGCGGTGCTGTGCCGTGCCAGCGGCATGCCTGCGCGTGTTGCACAAGGGTATGCGCCCGGCGAATACAACCCCGGATCGCGGATCTATCAGGTACGCCAGTTGGACGCCCATGCCTGGGCTGAGGTGTACTTTCCCGGTTACGGCTGGATTTCGTTTGAGCCTACTTCGTCCGAACCCCTGCTCGCACGAGCTCGGGAGGGCGAGGCACCGCTCTTGCCCGGCCCAGTCCTGCCGCCAGGAACGGAGCGAACAGAGGACGAGGACAAGTTCGGCCCAGACGAGGGGGTAGCGGAGGGTGAGGACATTGTAGACATTGCCATCGCCCAGACCAGACCATGGTACACCTGGCTCTTACGGCTGGCACTGGTGGTGCTGGCAATGCTGATCACTGTGCTGCTGGTGTTTGTTGCCTGGTGGCATTTCAGCCTGCGGGGTTTGGGCACGGCAGCGAGTGTCTACGAACGGATGCGCCGTCTCGGTGGTCTCATGGGCGTGCCGCATCACATGTACCAGACGCCTGTTGAGTATGGTGAGTCTCTCGTGTCCAAGCTCGTCGAAGGCGACGAAGAAGTGCGGCACCTGATCGCCTTGTACGTGAAGCAGCGTTTCAGCCAGCAGGGGCTGAGTGAAACACAGGAACGAGCGCTGCGGGAGCGATGGCCAAAACTGCGATCCCTGATGTGGCGGCAGGCTCTTACTCTGAGGTGGCCCAAGCGTAAGGCTCGCACACCTGGCTGGGTGCCAACTGCTTCGCTGCGCCCACCGACCTCGCTGAACTAAAAGTCCTGATCGCTGCCTTGCCCCTTTGGCTGCGCATGTGCAGCCAAAGGGGTACCTGTTGGAGATGGCGGCTAGCTGCCTGCGGACCAGGCTGGAAGGAGAGGAGGGTGGCAAAACTCTATACACCAGGACGGAAACCTTCGCTACGCCTGTGGGTGACTTTGCTCGGTGCAGGCGCAATGATTATGCTCAGCAGTGCCGCACTGTCTTCCGGTTTGGCAGCCGAGCCTGACCACTGGATGTATCTGCCCTTTGCAGCCAGGCCTGTACCGACTCCTACACTAACCCCGACCGCGACACCCCTGCCGCCCATACCGGATGTGCGTGTCGAGGGGGAGGACTCTTGTTCCAGTTTCAGAGGTGGCAGCAGGCAAGATCCGAATGGGGAATATGTGTGTTTCAAGAACTATGACTCACGGCCGGTGGACATGTCTAGCTGGCAGGTGCAAGACGCCAGCCAGCATACCTACATCTTTCCACCTTTCACCCTCGGGCCAGGAGCAATCGTCAAGTTACACAGTGGGCCAGGCGCAGACATGGCGACAGACCTCTATTGGAGCAGAGGTCTCGTCTGGAATAACGATCACGACATTGTCTATCTCTATGATGACTTGGGGCGTCTGGTCTCGCGCTACGTGTACTAGCAGCGGCAGAGCCCCCGATCGTGCCTTGGGCCCTTCCAGAGCAAGATTATCTAGGTTTCCCGGCACCTATCCTGCCGAGGTCGTAATCTGATCGACACAGAAGCCCCACTCAATCCATGATTCGTCAGTGATAAGCTGCACCTTCACAACACGCCCAGGAACGCTGTAGCTCCACAATCCAGCGGGGAAGATGCCGTCAATCGTCTGTACCACGCTGCCTGTACCATCTTTGATGATCACATAGTCAAAGTCGGCTTCCGTCTCCAATCGGTTGAAGTGGATCCGGCTGGCTGTGGCACCAAGATCAGGGTTGGTAATGGTCCAGGTCTGGTCAAAGTCATTCCGGTGGGATTGTGGGTGATGGTGTGAGTGTTAGTGTGGGTGTTGATGTGGGCGTTGCTGTGCCGGTTGGCGTCCTGGTCGGTGTGCGGGTCCGGGTGGGGGGCAAGACCGGCGGCGTTCCAGATGAGGTAAAGACCACTTCCAGTTTCGGTCGCTGCAGTGGTACCCGCCACTCCGAAGAGTGGAAGCGCATCTCCTGGTCTATCTGGTGGCCAATGAACGCCACTCCGTTGTTGGTTGACGGATCGGCGACCCACCGTTGTACCAGTGCAGTGATATCCCACTCGTAGAAGTAGTTGGTGAAGTAAATGAAGCGGGAGGCAGCAGAATCGCCCTCTCGGTCGCCACCAACTTGATCACAGCCAGGGATCCCCCAGGATTCCAGAGCGTAGGCTGCATTCCAGGTCGCCTCACCACCCTCCCAGGGACGCAATACGTCGAAAGCTGAGATCCTCAGGCCATAGTATGTGCGTCTGGACCAGGCGAAGAGGGAAAGCTTGGCGCTGTGAATATGAGCATAGTGAGGGATATGTCCATCTAGGTCAAAGTGCACCAATGCTCGTTCGCTGCTATTTCCTCGCCCGCTGATTCTGATGCCGTCATCGCTGCCCCAAGGTGTATTTGGCCGGTAGAAACTAAGGAAGGTATCGCTCACTCCCTCGTAAGTTGCTGCGGGGTAGAGACCCTGCTGGAACATCTTGGCTAGTGGCGTCAGCACAGGAGTGGGCGTGTTTGTAGGTGTCAGCGTAATGGTAGGCGACGGGGTGGGCGTAGGCGTTTGCGTGGCGGTAGGGGATACGGTTGGCGTCGGCGTGTTCGTTGGCGTGGAGGTCTGTGTGGGTGTTGGCGTTTGTGTGGGAGTGTTCGTTTGGGTCGGCGTAGGCCCTCCCAGTTGGTAAGTAACCACGAAGTAGGGGCGCAGGTTCGTGGCCGGAATCTCGGAGGTGCGGAATTGGTATTGGTTGCTAATGCCGTCGGCGACAATGAGCACGCCTTCGTTGGAGGCTGGATCGTCAAGCCATCCTTGCGCCATCTCTGTGAGATCCCAGGAATACCAGTTGTTGGTATAGCTGAGGGTGGTTGTGGCTACTGAGGTGGGATCGTAGTCATACAGCGGGTCTTGGCAGCCGACGGCCGTCCAGAAGCTTTCTGAAGTGGCCCGGTTCCAACTGACATCATGCTCATTCCAATGTTTCCTCAGCCGGTAGGCGGAAGCGGTGAGATGGTAGGGCTGGGTGCGATACCAGGCGTAGAGGTGCAGTGTAGCATTGACTATAGTGACCGGGGGAGTGATGCGTGAGATATCGAACTTGATCAGCAAGCGCTCTCGGCCGCCAGAGCCTGGGTGCAGTCTCATCGTGCCAAGCCCGCCAAAGTTCTGGTCCGGTTGGTATAGGTAGATATGAGTATCAGCCACACCGGTGTAGAACAGATCGGGGCTGACCCGCTTCTGGAAGATGACCGTGATCGGTATCCCGTTGCTGGCTGCCATTGCAGCCTGAGGGGGCGAATCTCCCTGCGGGAGTGAGGACATGACGTCGCTCATCTGACTCTGCTCGGGTGTCGCCCCGCTGGTTCCAGTGGCGAATAGACCGAGCAACAAGGCAACGGCGAAGCCAGCCGAGACGATCAATTTGGAAACTGAACAACGATGGTTGATGATCCGAACCTTGCCGTTCATGGGATTCTACCCTCCTATGCACCTGGATCGTACAGGTTCGTCTGCCTAGATTACTAGACGCCAATCTTTGCTGATCCATCAATGGACATCTTGGGTGCATCTTACCCAGGAAGTCTGGCTTGATCGTGTCAGTGGACGGTGCGCGTACTCTCTTTTTAAGACGTCAATGGCCTGCACAGGGATACGCTCTTGACAAGCTGTGCTTTCCAGCCGTTGCCGTGGGGACAGACCAAGAAACCAACCTAATTATAGCTCGAGGGCGCGCGAAAACCAAAAGACGCATTGCTACTGCTTCGTGCACCGAAGGTTGCTAGACCCCTTTGACTCGATTATCACACAAAAACGACTGTCTGAGTTTAGCAACCTTCGGCGCAGTACTCTGTAGCATCCTGGTGGAGCTGGTGGTCGAAGGTTGTAATGCCAGGTTGCGTGTGGCCACTGTAACCGGCAGAATGATAGCAGCTTGCAGGCACGCAGCAGCGCCTTGTGGAGCTGTCCGAACGATATCCTGCGCATAGCTGTTCACAAAGCGGCCGGAACTGCGGCTGCCGCTAGTTTACCCCAGGTCGTTCTCGGCATAGTGCTTGCAGGCATTGCTGGGAACAGCGTGGCAAAGGGAGGGCCGATTCCTGCATCCAGCGGCTCGAACACAGGAGGCAAGGGGGCGTTGCACGTTTGATGGCTGCCTTTGGCTCTGCAAGGGAGAGGGGAACTCTGAAGTTGCCGCTCAGCTCAACGGCGGATTACCCCCACGCGTTCTCGAATGAGATGTCCACGATCTCGAATCCCCGTAGAGTGATCAACCGGTAGTGGCCCAGGCCGGCGCGTTGACCGGTGAGCAGCACGGTGCCTGACTCCGGATCGGTCTGCAGCGAATCGAGATGAGTGTGACCAGCGACATAAATCGGCACACGGTACATCTTGAAGCGTTGACGCAACTCGATTTGGTCTGTTGGAGTGCAGTAGCTCAGGGGGAAATGTCCGAACACGATGCACGGTTTCTCGTGGGTCAGGGCCTGAGCCAGAGCGGTGTAGTTGATGGCCTCGGTGTTGATGCCAATCAGTCGGTAGCCACCGATATCCCACGACCATTCCAGCGGGCCAATGTACCGTTCAAAAACACAGGGTGTATCGTGGTTGCCTGGAGTTGCCCGCCAGGGGATGGATATGTTGTGGGTCACCAGGTCCATGTACTCGACGGTCTCCTCGACACTGCCATGGTGGGCACAGTCGCCCGTGTCCACCCTCACCTGGGCCTGCTGCTTGAGGGCGTTGAGCACGTATGGCAGCCGTTGGGAGTAGATCCATGACCAGCCGATGTGAATGTCGGTGATGTGCCCGATGATGAGGGGGGCAAGAGTGGGCGTTGGACTAGGCGTGGGTGTCCACACTGGTGCGGATGTTTGCGTTGGTGTGTACGTAGGCGTTGGCATCAGGCTGGGAGCAGCATTTGCGACAGCACACGGCAGATGGAGCACATAGCCCGTTGGTGTTGTGGTGGGCGTACGTGTGGGTGTGGCCGTTGCTGCTGCAGATGCAGCCTGGCTCTGATGCCCCTGGAAAACCAGCGGTATCATCACTGACCCGAGCAATATGACGAAGATGAGAAAGGCGGTCTTTTTCACGTAGATCGTACTCTCCAGATGGTGGGATGGGTTATCACGCGGATTGTGGCATATTTTGACCCAGATGTGGCTCAATATGAAGATACGGGGCTGTCTGGGCGGCACGGGTGGGTTCGTACATCGTGGTTACCTGGGCGTGCCGTGCTGGCGCTGCAGTCCTCATAGGCCTCTAGAGGGTACTCAATACGTAGATTCAAAGGTGATGTTTTCTACCGTCGACCCGCGCATGGTGATCAGGCGGTAGTGGCCCAGGCCGGCGCGTTGACCGGTGAGCAGCACGGTGCCTGACTGAGGGTCGATCTCCAGCGAATCGAGGTGCGTGTGGCCAGCGATGTAAATCGGGACATTGTAGACCTTGAAGCGTTGGCGCAACTTGATCTGATCCGTTGGGTTGCACCAGCTCAGCGGGAAATGTCCGAACACGATGCACGGTTTCTCGTGGGTCAGGGCCTGATCCAGAGAGGCGTAGTTGATGGCCTCGGTGTTGATGCCAATCAGCCGATAGCCACCGACATCCCATGACCATGCCAGTGGCCCGATGTGCTGTTCAAAGACCGCAGGGGTGTCGTGGTTTCCGAGTACGGCACGCCAGGGAATGGATGCGTTACCAGTGACCAGTTGCATGTACTCGATGCTCTCCTCCGCTGTTCCGTTCTGAGTACAATCCCCTGTGTCCACCATCACTTGAGCTTGCTGGCTGATCAAGCTTACCACGCCTGGCAGGCGTTGGGAGTAGAGCCAAGCGGCGCCGATGTGGGCATCTGTGATGTGACCGATGACTAGCGTTGGTGCAGTCGCTGGAGTCGGGGTAGGAGCGGCACTGATGCGGTAGGTGAGGACCAGCTTAGGACGCTGGATGGCATCGCCATTCTCGGAACTGGCAAAGCTGAATGAGTGGGCAGGAGTGGTCGTACGCAGCAGGACGCCGTTGTTGACCAGGCCATTCACCCAGCCCTGGACGACAGCAGTGAGATCAAAGTCGTACCACCTCCCGATGCTATGGGTGGTCACGGTGCTTTCGGCTGCGGCACGGCGATCCGTACTGGTATCCTCGCAGCCAGGTTGGCCCCAAGGGTTGCCCGTCTGGGCCTGGTTCCAGGTTGCCTCATAGATGCTGACACTGCGGGTGATGTAATAGGCGTGGATGGTGATGTCGGCACCGCTCCAGCCTGTAGCGTAGAGGTGGAGCGCTGCTTCAGTTACAGTGGCACCTGCAGGGATGTCTGTCAGATCGAAGCGCAGTAACGCAGCATACTCCTGCCGGCCGACCTTGATATAGTCCCGTGTACAGTAATTGCCGTCGGGAGCATACTGATAAATGTAGGTGTCTTCACTGCCCGTGTAGCCGCAGATTCCCTGCTGCAAGGTGACAGTCTCTGTCCCAGGAGTGGTGGGCGTGGCAGTGCGTGATGGCAGGGCTGTGAGAGTGGGCAAGGCCGTGTGCGTGGCAGTGGGTGATGGCAACGGTGTGGAAGTCGACGAAGGAGTGGCTGTCATCGTGGGTGATGGCAGGGGCGTAATAGTCGGTAAGGCTGTGGGGGTGGCCGTGGGGGATCGCAACGGCGTGGAGGTCGACGAAGGAGTGGGTGTCATCGTGGGTGATGGCAGGCTCGTGATAGTCGGTAAAGCTGTGAGCGTTGCTGTCGCTGACGGCAGCGGCGTGGAGGTCGGAGAAGGAGTGGGCGTCATTGTGAGTGACGGCAGCCGTGTTACTCTCGGACCAGCTGTAAGCTATGATGAACCTCAAGTAAGCAAAGAGG
>JAUWJD010000054.1 GCA_030607875.1 Chloroflexota bacterium | reverse complement strand
GCGGACGGTGAGGCGGGGGCGCGCGAGGCATTGCCCTGAGTGCGGGGCGGACGTTGCAGCCTCGGCACCTGAGAAGGTGCCGGTGGCCGTTTCCCGTGGATCGAGTCAGGACCTCCCTACGTGTTGACAGCGGCCACCACGACAAAGAGGCGACGGAACGGCTCCGTCCCCTCTCCCTTTCCTCCCAATGCCAGCGCATCCAGTACCTCCGGAATGGCCGGCACTGCTCCCCGAGAGACTTGACAAGGACGAGGGTCTGGAAGTAGAATAGCCATAGACAAGAGAAAACCCTGCGACTTCCGCAAGTCCAGGGCTCGGCCACGGTGCAGCTCACACAGCAGCAGGCACATTGTATCACAGCAGCCCGTCCGCTGCAAGTCGGTGGACGGGGCCTGTACTTTCTTGGAAAAGACGGGAATGGGTTGAGCAGCCGAAGGCACAGCACAGCCAGGCCCATTGCTGAGTCTCGTGGAGTAGTTTATTATGTCAGCTTTAGAGCGTGACAATCTGCGCCAGGACTACGATTGGGCCGAACCTCTCCCGCCAGGTTGCCCGCCCGAGGATTGCGTGCCACCTCAGAACGCCAATTTCTACAGACTTGTGAAGTCAATTCCTCCTTCGGAACAGGACTTCTGGTCGTATCGCAAGTTGCACCCGAACCGGAATATCTCCGTGGGCGAGTGCGAATTGCGATCGTGCTCAGTTTGGTCTGAATTGGGTCACTGTCGAGATGTTCTCAAGTTGCCAATGCACCGAACCAAGATGGTCGTTGAACTGACGCTCTTTCCTGAAAGTGGGCTTGTCAAGCAGACTGGCTCGAAGCGAAGTCACTACTCCTGGTGGCGAGCTAGGGTGTTCGACCCGGTGGCCAACTGCGTACACATCTCCCTGGAGCACTAGATCTATGCGCCTACTAGATCATGCCGACACCCTGATATACTATGATGGTCCTCAGTTGATTCTTGCTCAGGACCAGCTAGGGACCCAGTACGTGTGCCTGCTCGTCGAAGAGAGCGACGAAGCAGACAGCTGGTTGTGCCTCCCAAGCTCGGACGCCCGTGTTTCGATGTTGCTTGCGGGTGAGCTCGATCTGCGACAGGCTTTTGAAGATCCTGAGACCGGTGAGTTGTATTCCGTACGCTCGGAGTCTGGTGAACTGTTTTCCATGCGCACCATTCCCATATCAGCAGACGAGGTGCCTGAGTCCTGGCTCCCAGAGCGAGGTCTACTGTTGCGTCCCGATGAGCCACCTCAGAACGAAGTGGTCAAGGAAGCGCTAGCTCGTCAACGTGCCGTGATATTGTGCAGGCTAAGCCCTCCAGAGTCACGGACTCAGCCCAAGATAACAGTTCAGCATCTGGCCCAAGCTGTGAAGCTTGTCCAGCGCCTTGTCATGCATGCGTATAGAAAAGCACTGCGTGACCTGGGTGTCGTGACCAGAACGCAGCTGTCTGCAGTTGACTACTACGAGCTTGAGGTGTTTGGCTTTGCCCCAGGTTCGTTCGCGGTGTGGATGCAATCAGCATATCCTGCCGACCTTCTGGGATACGCGCAGGTGGCCAAAGCTCTTGATATCATTGATGCAGTTTCCGAACGTGTGGACGATCCAGACGCGGCGGTTCTGAAGATTGCCGAGTTCGGGGGCCACTTCGCCACGGTATGTAAAGACTTATTCCAGTTCATCTCAGAAACAGACACAGCAATCGAGTACGAGTGGTCCATGCCAGAGACAGGCACCAGTACTCATCGTCGGATATCTGCGCGGCAGGCCGGTCCTGTCTACGCAGCCATGGTTCAACGCGATGAGCTAGCTACTGTACTAGTTACCCTTGTCGGAAGGCTCACCAAAGTTGATGAGAAATACAGAACTTGGCGTCTAGTGTCGGAAGAGGACCAGAAAGAGAAGTCTGGATCCTCCGAGATCGAACTCGCGGGGTTGACCATAGCGACCCAACGGTACGAGTTTGTGTGCGAGGAGAGACTTGAGGAGGAGAGGGGCACCGGAAGAGAAACCACGAAACTCTATTTGAGGCGTTACAGGCTGCTTTGACAGCTGATGTCTGGCTTTTCGTGTCATGAAGTAGGGCTACAATACCGGTAGACCAAGACGAAAGCCTCGCCTGCCTTATCGACAGCCAGCGAGGCACGGCCACAGTGCAGCGGGGACCGCAGCAGACACATTGTAGCATAGCAGCCCGTCCGCGGCAAGTCGGTGGATGGGTCTTTTTGCTAGGCGTAGAGGCGACTAAGACCTGTGGAGGAATGAATGCGCTACAAGGAGGGGCCATGGTATGCCTATTTGAGGGAGTATGCGCAGGGACTCGGATGGCTCAAGGGTAGTCTGCTCGGCCTTGAGTTCGTACTTCGGGTGTTCCTGTTCGATGCTGCGGGGTGCTCCCAGTTCCCGCGCCTGCTGACCTTCGAGGTTGGGGACTGGGTGCGTGAAGACCCGGTCACGAATTATGATAAGCTTCGGCAGCTCATCGAAAAGTACAATGGAAGGGTGGAGAAGTCGGCAAGGGAATTGTGCATTGATAAGAAGGCTCTTGTAGACCTTCGCGACGCTCTAGCCCACGGCCGTCTCTTGGCCGCCGACGCCGCAGGCCCCTTTCAGCTTCTGAAGTTTAGCGACTCCACGGGCGGCATGGTTGAAGTACAATTCAGTGAAACCATGACAAACAAGTGGTTACAAGAACAGGCGGAGTTCGCTGACCAGGCCGCAAGAAAAGTCCAAGAGGCCCGCAAGCGTTTGAAAGAAGGCGAGCTGAAGTAATCGCCGCGGGCCGTGGCAGGGACGCAATGAACAACGCCAAACTCACCAAGGCGCACCTTGTGCCAGTCTTCCTCATCCTGCCAGCGTTCGTGCTCGCCGCATCCCAGCAGCCAGGGGAATTGCAGCGACTTCGCCACGCAGTTCGAGGCGCAGCAGTGCTTCGATTCCTGCTGGGTACTGCGCGGGTTTGACGTGCATCGGCTGGATGCGCACGGCGATGCGGTGGCGTGCGAGGCATTGCCCTGAATGCAGGGCTGACGTTGAAGCCTCGGCACCTGAGAAGGTGCCGGTGGCCGTTACCCGTGGATCGAGTCAGGACCTCCCTACGAGTTGACAGCGGCCACCACGACAAAGAGGCGACGGAACGGCTCCGTCCCCTCTCCCTTTCCTTCCAATCCCAGCGCATCCAACACCTCCGGAATGGCCGGCACTTG
This sequence comes from Chloroflexota bacterium, assembly GCA_030607875.1. Classification (GTDB taxonomy): domain Bacteria; phylum Chloroflexota; class Anaerolineae; order UBA2200; family UBA2200; genus JAUWJD01. The sequence goes on along the minus strand of JAUWJD010000054.1, from coordinate 17,357 downwards.
CTCCCTAGGGCAAGCGCATTTGTTTTTTATGTTGTATAGTGGGGCTACATTCAGACCAAGGAGGAGCCCCGTGGAGCAAGACAACCTGCAGACAGCGATCACGGACTACTTTGAAGGCGCGAAGACAGACCATGTGTACCCTGAAAACCAAACGCAAGAAGGCCGGATGGGATAACGACTACCTACTCAAGATCCTGACCGGATAAATGCGCTCGCCCTAACTTGCTCCCCAAGAGACTTGACGAGGGCGAGGGTCCTGAAGTAGAATAGCCATAGACAAGAGAGACCCCTGCGACTTCCGAAGTCCAGGACACGAGCACGGTGCAGCGGACGCCGTGACAACCATATTGTAACATGGCAGCTTACTGCAGCACTGATAGCGTGCCCCAGCGTGGTGAGCGTGGAAGACAAAGCCGAAGGTGTGTGCCTATACGCTGACGGCTCAGGTGACGATGGTTTTGCCAAGGGGTCGTCTCTTCACCTGAGCATGGCGTTTGTGCAGGTTCAGAAGGCAGATGAGGATCATAATAAAGGCTTGCTACGCGACATCGCTCGCATCGTGGCAAGGCAGAGCGCAGAGCTGAAATGGCGGCTCATATCCAGGCATGTGAGTCGGAACCCTAAGACTTGGCCAAGGATTGCCGCACTTCTTGCCACTACCCGGATGCGGCTCTGCTGTTTTGTTGTCTGCAAGACGGCCGTAGGCGACGAATCCTTGCGAGACACAAAGGACGAGCTCCTTCTGAGGGTTTCGCATCTCATACCCGGCCGGCGGATCCTGAGCCTCTTCACAGCACGCCAGGCGCAGATAGATGTGTTTATTGATCGCGGACTGTCACCTGTCGGCAGGCGGGTTGTCGAGGCTCTTCTCATGAAGCAAGAGGACTCACCGAAGCCCAATTCAGTCACATTTGTGGATTCGAAACGCATCAAACTTGTACAATTAGCGGATATATGCGCGGGCTTGGTTCGTGAGGTGTTCGTGGGACTGGAACAAGCCCAGTTACCGAATTGCCGACGGTGCAGCTATTTGGGTGAGCGTAGAAGTGATTGCTCATGGGCAGCTGGTAGGCGCAGAATTTCAGCTTCTGGACGAATGAATGCAATCCGATCGAAGATAATCACCGATGGGCGCGGCGCGATCCTAGGCCATGGCTTGCTCATATGGCCTGCAGAGTACCAGCAGGACTACAAGTTCGTGGATTGTCTCATGGTCGAGGGAAAACGGAAGAGAAGCAAGAAGAAGAGCAAAACGCGATCCTCAGGGTAGGGCCTTTCCTCCCAGCATCAGCCTTTCGGCTGCAGCCTGCTTCCTACTCGGAAGCGTCCTAGAGGCTTACGCCTCAGCCCCCTATTCTGACCGCGTTTCTGGTTCAATTATAGCACAAATCAGCGCATTTGTCAAGTCTTATTGTCAACTAATTGTAAAATCGTGGTAATTGTGCAGTTTTGTGGTAGTGGCCAGTAAGGTGTAGTAGGGTAGTGGGCCTGGCAACCTGTGCCATAGAGCACTGTCCGTGCAAGTCGGTGGACGGTTTTGTGTTGCGCGTGTGAACAGATCTAGAGGAGATGTGAACAGCCGCAGGATGTGCGGCAGGGGAGGTGCGAATTGAGTACGTATGATATAGATAGGTTGAAAGCTGAGCAAGCTGACCTCGACAGGCGGAGGCAGGCCCTTTTGAGCCGTTTCCGCCCCTTTCTCGCCGGATTCCTTGACACTCTGCAAGAATTCGTCAGAGAGGCGCTTGATGGCGGTCTTCGGGGCGTGAGCTACACACCTGTGCCGGTGCCCGGCAGGGAAGATTCCGTGGAAGTCCACCTGGACCTGAACGGATGGACGCTGGTATTGCATATGGGGAATGCGGCAATCGAACCAAGCCGTGATGTAGTTTTCCTTGCCACGAGAGTGTTCATATTCGACGCTGCAGATGAGCAGCGGCGTCCGTCCATGGACATCGTTTGCCAGGAAGGCCAACAACAGAAGTACCACTACCAGCTGCGTGTGTGGACGCGAAAACGGGAATGGGCTACCCGGAAGAGCGGGCTGCTGACGCCCGAAGAGGGCAAGGCCGCTGCAAGTTGGCTCGTTGAGTTCTTCTATGACATGAGGACGTGCTGGGCGCAGACGCCGTCACTGGCACAACTGCGCGAAGGGCATACGAGCGAAGACCGTTGGGGAAGGTAGCAAGTCTGAGAACCTGCTAGATGGAAGCAGTCGCCGACGAGGCTTGTTCCATTTGTGAGGGAAGCATGCACAAAGGCATTCCCGGAGGCATCAAGATATGAAAAAGACCGTATTCATTTCCTCAACAGCCGAGGATCTAGGTCCCTATAGGCGAGCGGTATGGAACGTGCTTGAGGATCTCGAGGTCAATGTGCGCGGGATGGAGCAGTTTGGCGCAAGAACCGAAGCGCCATTGGAGACGTGCCTCGCTGAGGTTGATGGCAGTGATATCTATGTTGGGATCATCGCGTTTCGGTTGGGTACCGTTGACGAGAGTACCGGCAAATCGTACACGCAGCTTGAGTACGAGAGAGCAAGGCAGCTAGACAAGGAAATCCTCATCTATCTCATGGACAGCAAGAATGCAAAGGTAGCGCCTGAGTTCATCGATAGGGACACTTTCAGAAGCACCAGGCTAGATACCTTCAAACGTCTGCTGAAAGAGAACCACACCGTAGACACGTTCGTGTCACCAGACGACTTGGCACAGAAACTGCAAAGATCTGTGGGCAGCTACGTTGAGCCCAAACAGCCCAGCGCAGAGGAAGTCAAGGGCGAGTTTGAGAGAACGGCATCTCTACTGGACGAGTTCTTGCTGATCCCGAAAGCCGTGGCGGGCCGAGAAGTGAGGTTGGAAGTTCGCCTTGCTGGCAGACCTTTTCCTGCTTCGAGGGGGATATGCTCTGCCTTCAACTGGGAGTTTGGAGCAACCGTTGGGCTGAAAGTGCAGATCACAAAGCCCGAGGGGTATGATCACTCGGGGGTGGAGGAACTGTATCTTTCTGCTGAACAGGCACGGCACTTCCTGCCGGTGGACGAAGGCGAGAAGCGAGATATCTACGCCCAACTGCAGTTCGCAGATGCGAAGCTCACTGGAAGCCGGGCACGTTTCAGGCCGATGGTAGAGTATGTCCTGCCCTTAGCCAGCAGATCATTTGAGCATCTACAAGCCAACCTACTAGGAGGCACACACCGCGTGGAGCCTGAGGCCACCCTGACGCTCCGTCTGACAGGCGCGCCAGCTGCCTGATACAGAACGCATCGGAGACCTACCATGACCGTCCAAAGCTACGGCCCGACCTTTGGCTGAGGTCTCTTGCGCACAAGGCACCTTTGACAAAATAGAAGAAATGTGGTATACTGCATGCAGTTCCGCATGAGTGGGGCTGTGCCAGGAGTGGCAAACACGCGGCGATCCCTGTGTTTCCGGGGTTGCCGCGTTTCTACATTGGAGCAGACAAGTGACCGTTGACCATCCACAGTTTGGCCGGCAGACGGTGCAGTTGTTGCCGAACGGCGAGACGCTGGTGCATTCGACCAGCGAGACGATACTGGCGAAGGATGGCGAGGAAGGCGCTTCGTAAGCGCTAGCTTTCGCGCCGCCGCGCCATCCGTTGGCCAGAGAGTGCAACTGACTGTCCTCTGAATCCCGCTTGCCGGCCATCCCTTGTCACCTACCGAATACCGCATACTGTGCTCAGTGTGCTCAGTGTGCACAGTCTGGGTAGCGCTCCCGCACAATCGAGTGCGCCGTGTGAGCGCTGCGTCAGGCTGCCGGCAGCGAGGGCTTTGCCGCCATCTCCTCCGCCATCCGGAACAGGATCTTCCGCCCGCCGCGGTTGTGGGTCGCTACTTCCCTCGCCTCGACCATCTCCTCCAGCAGTTCGCAGACTTCCTGCTCCGCAGCGTCTCGCCATCAGTGAGGCGAGGCTCCGAAGCGTCTTGAGCAGAGCGAAAGGCTGCCAAAGGTCCCGCCATCTGCGAAGCGCCCTGCCATCTGCGAAGCGTCCTGCCCTCATTGAGGCAGGGCATTGAGGCAGGGCATTGAGGCAGGGCATTGAGGCAGGGCATTGGGGCAGGGTAGTGGGGCGGGGCGGCCATTCGGAGATGCACACGCCACAGCCCACAACAGGCATCCCCACCACCGCCCGCCCACTCCGCGCGCATCCTGCAGCGAGCTGGCGCCGTGTAGTCACGGCTTGGCCCACGCCCCATACCACCGACCGCGCGCCCCCCAGAGGCTACACACGGAACAGAGGGAACAGAGGGAACAGAGGGAGCAGAGGGAGCAGAGCGGCATCCGCTCTCCAGGCTGCGGCCTTGGGGCATTGTTTGGCCTTTGTCAGGGACAGGATCAGGGTATGTCACCGCCCAACCTCTGCCGCGTCCAGGCTGCCGTCGCTCCTCCCACCCAATCCGCATCCACTAGAGACTTGTTGGATGCCTGCGTCAACAATGCGCATTCCCGGTAGGGGCAATGCAAACCCTCGCCATTCGTCAGGTGAGGAATTGCCCCTACCGAAGAACCCGCTGACGCAGATACTCCCGCGCTTCCTCCGACAGGCCGTAGCTGTCCAGCTCGGCCTCCAACTGTGTACTCATGCCGTTGCCGCCCAGGTAGCCGTTGAGGCGCGCTGCCAGGGTGGAGTTGATCAAATCCTCCATCCGTGGATAGATTTGCCGCAGCTCCCTCATCAGTTGTGCTGCGCCCTGCAAGTGGTACTTCTGATGGTAATCTTCGGCCCGATAGAACTCGCCTGCTGGAGCAATCCCGGTGTACAGCATCGTGCCCTGCCTGGCTTCCTCGCGCGCCTTTGACTCCTCCGCCAGTTCCCTCTGCTGTTCGTCGTGGTAAAAGACCCTGGACGCGTACTGCAAGGAATAGGCCGGACTGTCGCAGCGGTGGCTGGTCCAGAAAACATCCAGCAGCTCTGCGTAGGTGATCTGGGTTGGATCATAGTCCATCTGCACCGTCTCGCTGTGGTCGCCAATGTCGCGATAGGTTGGGTTCAACTTGCTGCCACCGGCGTAACCGACACGCGTGCGTACCACTCCGGGCAGACTCCCGAACTGGGAGTCAGGGCCCCAGAATCAACCCATGGCGAAGGTGGCCGTCTCTGTCTGGTTTGGTCTTGCGGCGTCTATTGGCGGTATCCTGGCCTCAATCTCGGCGGTCGTAGGCATTGCGGTGGCGCTCCTTTTTTCCGTTGCCGTGCTGGGGGCCTGGCAGCCGGTCAGCAGCAGGCCCAGTACGCCAACACTGGCCAGGAGTATGGCCACAACAGGTCCGGCTATTCTGATTCCATTGGTCATCGCTTTCACCTCCATGCACCGCCATGCCGGCCAGGCAAAGGCCCAGCCGGAGACGGGCATTCTAGACGTTTCTAGTCCTGTTTGTCAAGTATTGGCACACAAAAGACACGTCTTGTCCTGCCTCCTGGTCTCGGCGGAGGCGAGGCCGTAGGTCTTGCTCCAGGCAAGGCCGGCCAAGACAGGGAAGTATCATGACATACACGAAGGAACATGAATCTGGGCTGGGCAAAGGCCCGGCGCCTCTCTGGCCAGCTCACTCTTTGGATGGGCTGACTGGCCGGAACCTTACCCCTGGCAGTGCCACGGGGCCAGGGAGTGCGCGGCGGTCTTTGCTGGCTTGTGAGGCTGCCGCCACTCACGTCTGGCCGTTTCTCTGTCGGGCGCTTCCGGTGTAGAATCTGCCAGGCGGCAGCAGGCGATCACGAAAGCGCTGCCGAGGACGATAGAAACCCCGCGCAGGCTCCAGTCTGGGCGCTTTGTCCAGGCTCCAGTCTGGGCGCTTTATCCAGGCTGCGCGAAGATTGGCTATGATGTCGCTTGGGCCATTGTCAAAACAACAAGAAGAACGGATCATCCGGCCATTGCTTGACCACCTGGCCCATGCCGGCCAGACAACGGATGTACAGTGGCGAGGGTGGCAGATCACGCGCATCGGAGGTGGTTGGAGCAACCTGCTCTATCGGGCCACGAATTCCGCGCATGACCTGGCGGTCAAGTTCACCATGCGCGATGGACGCGACCGCGCTGGCCGGGAATACGGTGCCCTGTTGGCGCTGCACCAAGCTGGCCTAGCCGTTGCTCCCGAGCCCATCTTGCTGGACCGCACCGCTTACCCTCAGCCGGTGGTTGTCCAGACCTGGCTGGAAGGCGAGGTAAGCGCCAGACCGCCTGCTTCGGAAACGGAGTGGAGGAAGCTGGTACAGCATTTTGCCCTGATCGGCACGGTCAAGCCCCAGAACACGTCCACAGCGCTGCCGGAAGCCGTCCTCAACGCCAACAACGTTCGCGATGGGCGGCGGATTGTGCAGCAGCAGGTGGCTCGGATTCCTCGCCAGGCACGACCACAGTCGTTGTTGAGGCTGATCCGCCGCTTTGAGCGTTCGTTTCTCCCGGATTGGTCCGGTGTTGCGCTTGCTCTGTGCCGGGTGGACAACAACACGCTTAATTTCGTGCGCCGGCCTGGGTTGTGGGCGTCGGTGGACTGGGAGAATGCCGGCTGGGGCGATCCTGCCTTTGACATCGCGGACTGGAAAACGCACGCAGCGTACATCGGCGTTCCAGCCGCGCGCTGGGACTGGGTCGTTGACGCCTACTGCAGCCTGGTGGGGGACGCTGCTGCTGCAGTTCGCATCCAGGCATACTACAAGATCCTGCTGGTGTGGTGGGTGGCTCGCCTGGCGCGGTATCTCTATGAGGTGCCAAGGGGACTGGATCAGCGCTTGGTGGAGTGGCCGGAGGATTGGCAGGATGGGCTGTTGGCCAAGTACGAGCACTACCTGGCCTTGGCAGAAGGTCTGTATTCCTAGCGGGTGTGCGGTCTAGGCCCAGCGCGGCGGGGAGGAGTGCTTTGTCGCGGATTTTTGCGGGGGATGGCGACAGCCCAGCATCCGCTCAAGTGGACGCAGTCTCAGGCGAAGTAGGCCAGATGAAGCTGAAAGAGATCACTCGAGAGCTGGATGTTTGCTTCAACGTCGACGAGTTTCTGCCCGACTCGCCATTCAGTGGATTGGTGCCCACCGTGTACGAGCAAACCGGGATCCGACTCGAGGACTATCTTGAGAGCACCTTCTTGCAGACCTTCCACGGGCTGATGATCGACAACGGCCAGATGGTCGCCAAGATCTACTGCATTGTATTCCTGAGCGACGAGATACTGGCCAAGGTTCTGGCCCGGGGTGAACGAGACGTTCTGCTGATTTCACACCACCCTTTGGTGATGGAAACGCACAATAGAGGTTTCCTCCCCCTCTCTGAAGAGCACCTGGTCGAGATGCAGAGGAGAAGCATCTCTGTTTACATATTGCACACTCCTTTGGATGTCCACGCCGAGGTATCCACGTCGCGGGCTCTGGCAAGGGAGCTGGGATTGTTGCGACTGCGGGGATGGTGCCAGGTGCCTGGAGGAAACGCTGGCGTCTGCGGTCATCTTGCTGCGCCCATTGGGTTTGACAGTCTCTTGACCAGAGTCAGCGCTGTGACCCGCGTGGACGACTTAAATTTTTTGCAGAATCATCCACTCGTGCACACGATAGCGGTCCTTGCTGGTGGTACCGATGTCGCTGGGATACAGGAAGCGACTGCGCTGGGTTGCGATGTCTTGGTGACAGGCACTTATTACAACTTGGTACAAAACGAGATTGGGCAGAGGTATCGGGACGAATTCGAGGCCGTAAGCGACCATTTGGAGATCAGTCTGATTGAGTGTTCGCACTATGCCTCGGAGGCAGTGGTGATGAGAGAGGACATGCTGGATTTCTGCACCAATCACTTTGGGATCGACTGTGGGTTTTTACCTCAGGATGATCCGTGGTACTGATAGAGAACAGAGCAGGAGGCTGTGTCGAAGATGTCTGATCCCTACCTGACGGATACCCATTATCGACTGCGAGCGGCTCGGCGCAATCGGATTCTGCTGAGTCTTGGTCTCATCTTCTTGTTGCTAGCGTGCAGCTACCTGGGTGTCAGTGCCGTCTTTCGCGACAACTGCACCGGCAGCTTTGACCGCGCGCCGCGCTCGGTGGTGACAAGCTTTGTCGAAGCGATCACCAGCGGCGACAGGCAGGCCGTGATTCGCTGCTGGGACAACCGCGCCTATTACGACCTGGAAGCAGGCTGCTCGGAGATCTGCCTTTCGCGCATCCTGGGCACGTCCTACCGCGTGGTTGACCTCACTCTCAGCGAACCGTATTCGGAGCATGGGCGGGCCAGAATCGTGGTCACCGTCTCCATTGTGTGTTCAGACAGCGGTGAGCCACACACCGGTGAGATCGTGCTGGACGGCATCGCCAGCGACGTGCCGTGGCGGCACTGGAAGGTCGTGCGCAGCACCTTTGGTGGGCCGCTGGCCGCGCCGTGGTGCAAGTAACGGCTTGTCGGCCAGGGGCGCTTGCGGACTGGCGAGCTGTGAGCATATGCGGTACAGAGAGCATGGTGGGACGGGCGGCAAGGTTTCAACGCGTGGCTTCTGGGCAAGGCGCTGGCAATGCTGGAGCGAGGTGCAGAGATGCCGCCCGGTTGGGTGAAGTGTGAGGCGCCGGGCCTGGAGTGAGAGGGCAGCGCGTCCTGGACGCATTGGCAGAGACCGGCCGGCTCGGAGACCTATCTGCTATTGGCGGAGTGCTCGTGGGGCAGATGCCGCTCTGGACGCCGGTGTTGATGTGTGGCCTGGTGCGGGCCTTGTGAACCGGCCAACGGCCAGCTCGGTGGCTTTTGCCGTAATTTCAGATGATTGCTAGTTGGGTGGAATGATCGCTTGCGGTAACCACAATTCTTGACCACTATCAAGTTGGAGGAAGTTATGGATGCCAAGCAAATCCTGGCGCTCTACGACCAAGACCGAAAAGAAGTCGAGATATTTGATATGCAGCGTGAGGAGTCTTCTCACATTGTGCGGCATATCTCTTCCGATGGTAGCGGGCTGATCATCTATTCCAGCCTCAATTCCGCCAATGTCGAAAAGGTCATTCGTGAGCAGGTTTCTCACTTTGAGGACAAGGCGTGCGACTTGACATGGATCGTCTACCAGCACGACACGCCAGCCAACCTGAAGGATCGTTTGCTGGCTCATGGTTTCGAGGCCCAAGAGCCTGAGGCGACTCTGTTCCTTGACCTCAACCATATACCCCAGGGCTTGCTACAACCGGTTCGGCATGATGTTCGACGGATTGATGATCCCGACAACGTCGATGATGTTCTCACCATCCGCCAACGGGTGTGGCAGGGCAGTTCTGGTCGACAGCGCCGACAGCTTGCCAAACGGCTGGTCGACGCCCCCCACAGCCTGTGCCTGTACGTGGCATATGTAGATGGGAAACCGGCTAGCACAGCTCAGGTCAGTTTCTATCCGCAGCGGCCATTCGCGAGTCTCGTTCGCGCAGCCACCCTGCCCGGCTACCGCGGGCGTGGTCTGTTCACCGCCCTGGTCACGATATTGGTTCAGGAAACAAGGCAGCGGGGTATACGTTTTTTGGACACCGACGCAAGCGCAATGAGCCGTCCTATCTTAGAGAAACTCGGCTTCCAACCGCTCACGTGGGCCCATCCTTGTACGCGGCGTCTCAAACATGCATCACCATCAGGTTGATTGGACCATGACACCCGTGAACCCGACCAAGGAGCATCCACGACACGGTGATCGTTGGGTACTTGAGTGGCACCCGCTCAACGGCTTCGGACACGGCCAGAACATGTGGAGGTGATGCGTGACAAGGAGAGCGCTTCTTCTTCTCAGCCTGGCTGTTGTGGTAGCCTGCAGCCCAAAGGGGCACACGACCGTGATGGCTTAACACAAAGCACTCATGTTGTATATCGTCCTGCTGTCAGGCCTTGGCCTATCGGCCTGTCACCCTCAGCCGTGCAAGGCTGAATGGAGGTAGCCTGTGCCTGAGAAACTGAAGGACATGTTCTTCACCGACGAATCCATCCAGCAGTTGGGCGATGGCATGCAGCAGGCCTACGCGGAGTTCGACCGGCACAGGTTCCTGGCCCAGGTCTATGATGACACCTGGGATGGCCTGGAGCTAAAGGCCAAGATGCACCACGTCACGCTGGCCCTGCATGAGACACTTCCTCAGGAGTTCCCGCGCGCTCTGGAGATGCTGCGCAAGGTCGCGCCATCGATACGCGGCTTTGATTCGCTGATCTTCCCCGACTATGTGGCCACCTACGGGCTGGATCACTGGGAGTTGTCCATGCCGGCGCTGGCCTTTTTCACCACGCTGTGCAGTTCCGAGTATGCCGTGCGCCCGTTCATCGCCCAGGATCCGCAGCGGGCCATGGCCTATCTGTACCAGTGGGCGGACCACGAGAACGAGCACGTGCGCCGCCTGGCCAGCGAGGGCTGTCGCCCCAAGCTGCCCTGGGGCATGGTGCTGAAAGCCTTCAGGCAGGATCCCAGCCTCATCCTGCCGCTGCTGGAGAAGCTGAAGGACGATGAGTCGGAATACGTGCGCAGGAGCGTGGCCAACAACCTCAACGACGTCTCCAAGGACCACCCGGACCGGGTGCTGGATATCTGCGAGCGATGGTATGGGCATAACGAGGGGAGGGACCGCCTGGGCAAACATGCCTGCCGTGGTTTGCTGAAGGTGGGCAACCGGCGCGCCATGCTGCTTTTTGGCTTCGGCGATCCCACGCATATCGACGTGCAGAAACTGAGACTCGACCGGGAGGCACTGGCCATCGGTGAGGAACTGCGCTACAGCTTCGAACTGGTGGTCAAGACGGAAACGCCGGCCAAAGTGCGCCTGGAGCTCGGCGTGGACTATGTGAGAGCCCGGGGCAAGCGCTCGCGCAAGATCTTCCAGATCCGGGAGGCCACTTTCGCCCCGGGAACGCACGTGATCTCCAGGAAGCTGTCCTTCGTGGATCAGTCCACGCGCAAGCATTATCCAGGCCAGCATCATATCGCCATCATCGTCAACGGCGTGGAAAAGGCCACAGCAGCGGTGGAACTGCAGGCCAATGGCCGGTAGCTGCGCACCTCAGTGCGCGTGAAAGCGGGGCGCATATTGATTAGAGCACAGTGTATCGTTCATCGCAACAACAAGGTGTTGATGGTGAAACACCGGCTGGCCGGGAAACAGTGGTGGTGCCTGCCAGGGGGAGCAGTAGAGGCAGGGGAGACACCGGCTGAGGCTGCCCTGCGAGAACTGAGGGAGGAGTGTGGGCTTGATGGCGCCATAGTGCGGCAGACCGCCTGCGTTGCCTCTTCTCACCTCGATGTGGCCTATACCTACCTGGTGGAGGCCTGGGGCCAGGAGCCGCGTCTGGGCTATGATCCCGAGTTTGGAAAGAGCGAGCAGGTGCTGGTGGAGATTGATTGGCTGGCGCTGTCCGAAATTTCCGAGAGGGATCGTTCCTTCCTGTGGGCTGCCGGCCTCTTAGGGATCAAAGAGTTCCTTACCGAAGTGTCCACCTGGGGCGACCGCATCAGCTATCCGGGGTAGAACAAGCGAGGCTGGAGCCTGATCTCGCGTTGGCGCCATGTAGGTGTTTGGAGGATTGATGAGACGCCCCTTCATTCAAGGCCTGGAACTCAGCGAACGGCTCTATCAGCAGGCTGTCCGTCCGCTTCTGGCCGCACATTTCCCCAATTGGGTCTACTCGGCGGCGCTGCTGGGGCAAGGCTCTGACGTGCTGGGATTCAACACGCCGCAGTCCGCGGACCACGACTGGGGCCCCAAGCTGATGCTGTTCCTGGCTGAAGCCGATGATCAGCCCTACCGCGACCAAATCGATCAGCTGTTGCGCCAGGAGCTCCCGGCAGACATTCGCGGGTATCCAACAAACTTTGACCGTCATCAGGACGGGAGCCTGCGCATGGAGGCGGTCGAAAGCGGCCCGGTAAATCACGCCGTGCAGTTGTTCACCGTGCGCCTTCTTCCGTCTGGTTCTGAACGCTGACCTGGATCGCGAGCTGCGAGCTGTGGATTGGCTGGCCATTCCCGAGCAGCGCCTGCGCAGTCTCACCGCCGGGCGTGTGTTTCACGATGGCCTGGGTCAACTGGAGCCCGTTCGGGCCAGGCTCCGCTACTACCCCCACGATGTGTGGTTGTATCTGCTCGCCGCGCAGTGGCAACGTGTGTCCCAGGAAGAGCCTTTCATGGGACGCTGCGGCCAGGTTGGCGACGAACTGGGCTCCCGGCTGGTAGCGGCGCGGCTGGTGCGCGATGTGATGCGGTTGTGCTTCTTGATGGAGAGACAGTCTGCGCCCTATATCAAGTGGTTCGGCACCGCTTTTGCCCGGCTCGACTGTGCCGAAGAGCTCACGCCCATCTTGGCGAGGGTGTTGGAAGCCCGCTCGTGGCAGGAGCGGGAGGAACACCTGAGCACGGCCTATGAGTTTGTGGCCAGGAAACACAACGACCTGCGTATCACCGATCCCCTGCCGGTGCAGGTCTCACCGTTCCACAAGCGCCCCTTCCAGGTCATCCAGGCCGACCGGTTCGTCGACGCCATCCGCGCGGCGATCACCGGCGAGGAGGTGCGTGCGCTGCCCGAGCACCTGGGCTCGGTCGATCAGTTCCTCGACTCTACCGACGCGCTGAACTACCCCGAGCGCTTCAAGGTGATCTACGAATAGGGCAGCGTGGCCTGGCAGGATGTGATCCGGCCGTCCATTGCCGCGCCTGACACAGGCCGAGGTGGAAGGTGCACAGGGTTGGCCACCTCGGCAATGCAAGGATTGGCCACCTGTACAAGCCCAACATTGGCCAGTTGGCCGATGTGCACGCCACCATGTTGTGCTATACTGTCAGAGACGCCAGATTCACGGGCATTGGCGCGCAGCGGGGTACAGTATCTTTGGCGCAGGAAATTGGGTCCCGAGAGCAGATAAGTGTGTAGCATAGCCCCTTGCAGTTCGTCCCGCCTGACGGGGTGGGCGTCAGGGACGGGGACAAGCCCCTATACTGCATATCCAGCATTTCCTGAACCAAGGACACACTACCCGCAGCGGTACAGGTGAGCTGGCTCTGGGGAGAACACATAGAATGGGAGTATCACACATCAAGATCCAAACAAGCCAGGGAGCGAAAAGAACTGCCTGGTAGTGGACAGTCGCAATTGCTGCACACAGGAGGAGAAAGGAAGAGAGTATGTATTGCCCAAACTGTAGATGTGAATTCGTCGGATGGAGCAGGAGATGTCCTGTCTGCGAGACACCTCTGGTCAAAGCACCGCCAGCACCTCTCCAGACCACGGGTGAGCCTATTGCCTACGAAGCATTGGTTGGCCTGGTGAAGGAGAATGGCGGGAAAAAGAGCGTTGAAGTGTCAACGACCGATGTTGGCAGGGAGCACAGATGGTCTTTCCTGTATTTCGGGTATGGATTTGCGTGGGCAAAGGGGATGCAGGGCGTCCTTGATAGCGTCTCGGTTGCTCTGCGAACCACTGAAGTTGGCATGGACAAGAAACGCGGCTTCCCATATCGTGGTTATCGATTCGCATGGGCCAAGGGTATGGCGGGGCACATCGGAGGGAATCAAGTCACCCTGACGGCAACAGAGGTTGTTATGGAGAAAGAGTCGGACTTTCCCTACCAGGGGTTTGGCTATGCCTGGATGAAAACGATGTCTGGTACTTGTGGCCAGCAGTTGATCGTCGAGCTGCGAACCACCGATGCTGGCAGGGACAAGAGAACCCGCTTCCTATATCGCGGCTACGGGTTCGCCTGGGCCAGCAAGGGCATCCTCACATTAACTCTGAATCAGCAAGTCTAGATCCTATCCGAGTGTCGCTGTGAGTGAGCTTTCTGTCGCTGGAACGCGCTTCGTTGCGCCACCCCAGCGTGTTCGAGGTGAGTGGGAGGAGAACAAAATGGACCAAAACGTTCTGAGTCTTCTAGGAATGGCAGCTGCAGGCTTGCTTGCTGCTCTGACCCTGCTGGTGCTTGCGTTTGCATCCAGAGTTGTCAAGCAGAGTGGAGAATAAAGTACACGAGATAATATCGCAACAGCCTCTCGATCCCGCCACCTGGAAGCCCCGATTCTTTACCATCTGGCTGGGCCAGGTGGCATCTCTCATTGGCAGCAGCGTCGTACAGTTCGGGCTGATCTGGTGGCTGACCCAATCGACCGGTTCAGCGACGGTGCTGGCCACTGCGTCCCTGATCGCGCTGATTCCCGGGATCTTCCTGGCCCCCTTTGCTGGCGTGCTGGTGGATCGCTGGCAGCGGCGCACTGTGATGGTCGCCGCCGATGGGCTGGTGGCGCTGGCTGCATTGTGGCTGGCGGTCACGTTCTGGTCGGGGAGCATCGAAATCTGGCACATCTACGCCCTGATGCTGCTGCGTTCGATAGGCCAGAGCTTTCACTGGCCAGCGATGCAAGCCTCCACCTCGTTGATGGTGCCCGACGAGCACCTGACACGCGTCGCGGGACTCAATCAGGCCACGAAGGGTGCGCTCAACATCGTCGGTCCGCCAGCGTGCCTGGATACTCTCCGTACTGACCCGCTCACAGAGCCTGTTGTAAGTTCACCCCTCCAGGAGCCCGATTGCGAAGAGGTTGACTGGGACAGCCGTCCCTGCTATAGTGTGCCCATCTAGAGCCGTCCCTGTTTGGGCTCAAGCAGCCCGGAACTGCAGCTACAGAGGCAACGATATGCCAGAGCCGAGTCAACCGCGTCCAGCCGACCGAGTCAACAATGAGGACGCCATCAACTGTTGGGATCAGGCTGCCGAGGAATTCGCCAGCTTTTTTGCTGATGGCGGCGACCTCTACCACAAGTACATCATCAACCCCTGCCTGATGGAGCTGCTGGGTGACATCACCGGAAAGACGGTGCTCGACCTGGCCTGCGGCGAAGGTCACTTTGCGCGGCACTTGGTAGAGGTCACGCGGGGAAGCGTCCAGGTAGTCGGGGTGGATGCCTCGGAAACCATGATCCGCATCGCCACAGAGAGAAGCCAGGCCTTCCAGGACTGCTTGACCTTCCGCCAAGGCGATGCTGGTGACCTGAAGGCGATCGGCCCGCATACGTTTGACGTTGCCGTCTGCAACATGGCCCTAATGGACATCAAGAACTATCGCCAGGCCATCTCCGAAATTGCTCGCGTGCTGAAGCCACGCGGGGCCTTCCTGTTCTCCATACTACACCCCTGTTTCTTCACCCCCGGAAGTGGTTGGCTTCTGGACGACGACGGCAGCATTGTCGGGTGGCAGGTGGACAACTACCACACCAACCTGGCCTGGAAGTGGACCGTGAAGCGGGTGATGACGGAGCAAACCTACAGCTTTCACCGTACTCTGGAGGACTATGTCTCCGCTTTGCGAGAGAACGGGTTTGCCATCACTGACATGCGCGAGCCTGTAGCTTCGGCGCAGCTCATCGAAGAGCACCCCAGGTGGGTGCGTGAGCTGAGGCGGGGAAGTTTCCTGGTGGTCCGCTGCGTGCTGTTGGAAGACATGCGGCAGCCGTGTGGAGGCCCGAACGCAGTGTGAACCCTGCGGGACAAAGAAGTGGGATGGATCATGCCTGAGGTGCAAGAATTGCTGGAAAAGCTCCGAGCAAAGGCCAAGCCTGGCGTGATTGCGGGCATGGCCCGATACGGGATGACGGCTGAGAAGCGGCTCGGCGTTGCCGTCCCGGACATGAGGAAGATCGCCAAGGAGGTGGGCAAGGACCACCAACTGGCGCTGGAGCTGTGGCAGACTGGCATACCCGAAGCGATGATACTGGCATCAATGGTGGATGTGCCAGCAGAGGTTACCGACGAGCAGATGGAAGCCTGGGTGGTGGACCTCAACTCCTGGGACGTCTGCGACCAGGTGTGCATGAACCTCTTCGACAAGACTCCCTTCGCCTGGAAAAAGGTGCGCGATTGGTCCACGCGTGAAGAGGAGTTCGAGAGGCGTGCCGCGTTCGCTCTCCTGGCCTGCCTGGCGTGGCACGACAAGAAGGCCTCAGACGAGCAGTTCATCGAGCTTCTCCCCGTGATCAAGGCTGGAGCGACGGACGGCCGCAACTATGTAAAGAAGGCGGTAAGCTGGGCCCTGCGCAACATCGGCAAGCGCAATCCGGCGCTGAACCAGGTGGCCGGGGAGACGGCGGAAGAGCTCGGCCAGATGGACTCCAAGGTCGCCCAATGGATCGCCCGTGACGCCATTCGTGATCTGACCAGCGAGACCACGCGGAGGAGGCTGGCGAAGCTGTCTCGCCCAGTGGGGCTGCGGAGCGTCCCGCCATCTGTTGGGCGGGGCTGAGGAGGGAGAAGGGCTAGCTTCGCCTCGCCCCGATGGCGACCGCCAAAGGGCCCCGCCGAAGGTCTCGTCGTAGATCTTGCGAAGGCAAGGCCGGAGGCGACAGTTCGTCCCGCACCGACGGGATGGCTACGACGGGGGACGCTTTGCGGAAGGTCTGGCCCTGGAAACAGAACAGCCGCACGGCTTGCGGAGAAGCCGTGCGGCTGTATGTCCTAGTTAGGGTGGGATCACCCTACCAGCGATCGCGTCGTCCGCCGCCCGATCCTCGATCATCCCGCTTGGGGCGTGCTTCTGCTACCTTGATGGTCCGCCCATCAACCTCGCGCTCGTTGAGCTGAGTGATGGCTTCCTGGGTCTTGGTGTCATCTGCCATCTCGACAAATGCAAAGCCCTTGGACCTACCCGACATACGGTCGGTGATCAGAGTCACAGACTCGACCTCCCCGATCCCTGCGAACAGTTCAGACAGGGTGGCCTCGGTAGTTTCGTAGCTTAGATTGCCTACGTATATTCTTTTTGTCACTGCTTCGTCCTCCTGACGCGGCATGTGGCCGGTTGTGGCGATTACAGAGCCCTCACGTTGACGGCCTGTAAGCCCTTGGGTCCCTGCTCGATGCCGAACTCGACCCGCTGATTCTCTTCTAATGAGTGGAACCCTTCGCCTTCGATGGCTGAGTGATGGACGAATACGTCCTCCCCGGCCTCACGAGCGATGAATCCATAGCCCTTGCTGTTGTTGAACCATTTGACGGTTCCTGTTTCTCTTTCTGTCACGTAAACTTCTCCTTCATTTGTGTGTGTTAGGGCAAAGCGGCGCGGACAAACAAAAAAGACCGCCCAGTCTCCGCAAGCCAGGGCAGTCTTCTATATTACGGCCAGAACTCACTTCATCCTACAGTGACATTCTACCATACTTGTGCAAAAAAGTCAAATCGCGTGTGTGGGGCAGGTTACAGTATCTTTGGCTCAGGAAATGCGGTCCCGAGTGTAGCATAGCCCCTTGCAGTTCGTCCCGCCGAAGGTCTCGCCGAAGGCGATGGCTTGACGGGGTGGGCGTCACGGACGGGGACAAGCCCCTATGCTACATAAGAGAGCGCACTGACACAGCAATCGAG
>JAUWJD010000068.1 GCA_030607875.1 Chloroflexota bacterium | reverse complement strand
GAACTTGGGCGAATACTGCTTTGCCATACTGTCCTCCTCTGTCTGTCGTGTCTATCATCGCACAACTCCTGGAGGAGGTCAATTTTCTCACACTGGTACTTGGTCCAACTTTTGGGGTACAGGTCTGACCTCGAACGCCTGGAGGAGGAAGAGATAGGCAAGAGCCTAGCAAGGTGGGGATCGTGGCTTGCGGAAAGCGACAGGCTGGCGGCTGACATCATGGCCCGGCGTCAGGACAAGCCACTGAATGTGGACGCGCTGTGGCAGGCAGCCCGCGCTGACCTGGAGGAACGGGATGCTCAAACCCTTGCTCGTTGACACCAGCTTCATCTTTCGTTTGATCGTGCCCTGCCCCAAGCAGGATCACCTGCGGACCCTGGTAGGCCCAATGGCTTGAGGACGGATACCAGCTCCATGCGCCTACGCTGTGGGCCTGCGAGATTACCTCGGCGCTGTGCAAGCTCGTTCGGTTCGGAGAGCTGACGCCGGAGGAAGGAGAGCGTACACTGGGGCTGGCTCAGACGCTAGGCGTTCGCTTAGTGCCTCCTGACAACGAGCTGATGCGACTGGCCTTCGATTGGACCGTGCGGTTGAACCAGGCGGCTGCGTACGACAGCTTCTACCTGGCATTGGCCGAGGCGCTGCGATGCGAGCTGTGGACGGCTGACCAACACTTGTACGATGCAGTTGGGCAGCCTTGGGTCCGCTGGGTGGGCAGTCAATAGCCGCCTATCAGTCGCACGGGAGTCCATCCCATCACCGAAGCTCAGCAAGGGTAGCTGTTATAGGCCAAACTCGGTACTGAGAACCCCACGTCCACCACACGCACATCATCAAACAGCGTCGCACCGCCCTGCACGGCAAAGGCGTGGCAGCCTTTCAGGAAGATGATGATTATCACACCGCTGGCCCTGACGGTGACCTGGGTGTGCACCCAGGCGACTTTTCCAGTCTCGCCCCACGGATGCTGCTCGACTGATGCTGCTTGCCAGTCCTACCTACCAGTCAGATCCACGCCCAACGAGAGTTCCACCGGCGACTGGCTCTGCACATGCTTTCCCCACGCTTAAGTCGTTGGCGGTGCCCGGGAATCGTCTGGGATTGGCGCCGGATGCCGGCTTCTGCGCTGATGAATTCGCACGCTGACGCAGTCAGCCGTGATCCTCCTGGGTTCGCTGACCGCTACGAACATTCGCCGGTTCTTGTATTCAGGGACGTAACGTACAACACTGCTTCCCTTTGACCGCTCGAATAGCGCTTCAGCATTTACACACAAGCGCGTGTGCAACGTCGTGTTGCTAGGCGATACGCCGCTCCTTGACCTAGCCAGGGGGTCATGGTATACTTGACTCCAGTAGTGTGGCGATTCCTGGTCGAGGTCCCTTTTTGGACACGAATCGAGGAGACGGTGATGAGTGAGACAGCTATGCTAGCCCAGCGAATCTGTGAACAGGCCCAGACATTGCCTGAGGACAGCCTGCTTGATCTGGCCACGTACGTAGAGTTCTTGCGATTCAAGGTCCAGAAAGCTCAGCCCCTGCAGGAGCGACTGGCCAGGGACTACGATGAGCTGGCAGCTCTCTATGACGAATTGGCGGCAGAGCTGGCAGACGAAGTCTGGCTGCCTCTGGAGAATGAAGCTCTGCTCCGCATTGAGAAGGATTTGGACTCCTAGATGCGCGTGCGACGTGGAGAGACATCTTTCTGGCCAATCTTGATCCGACTGTGGGTGTCGAGCAGGCAGGAACACGACCTGTGCTTGTGGTGCAGTGTGATCTGGCAAATGAGCGAATCCCCACAGTGACTGTGGTTCCCCTAACCTCGAACCTACGAGCGGGACGTTTTCTTTTTACCGTCACAGTGCCTGCCACTGAGTCAGGACTGTCCAGAGATTCAGTGCTCCTTGTCTTCCATGTCCGTACGCTGGACAAAACACGTCTCATTCGCCGCATGGGCCAACTAGAGCCTCAGAGAATGTCCGGAGTAGACAAAGCCCTGGCGCTTCACCTTGGCTTGCCAATTCCGTAGGCCCCCGTTCTGAGCCATCTCTACGGCCCCAGGTCCACCGCCCGCACGTCATCAAACAGCGTCGCACCGCCCTGCGCGGCAAAGGGGTGGCAGCCTTTCAGGAAGATGATGATTATCACACCGCTGGCCCTGACGGTGACCTGGGTGTGCACCCAGGCGACTTTTCCAGTCTCGCCCCACGGATGCCACTCGACTGATGCTGCTTGCCAGTCCTACCTACCAGTCAGATCCACGCCCAGCGACAGTTCCACTGGTGATGCGGTGCGCACATGCTTCCCCCAGGCCTCGATCTGGTAACGGTGCCCGGGGACGGTCTGGGCCTGGCGAAAAATCCCTGCTTCGGTGCTGAAAGCCGAACGTGATCTCCTGGGAGCGCTCGCTACTGCTCGTGTTTGCGGTGTTCTCGTACTCATGGACACAATGTACAACACCAGTACCCGTGGACCACTCGCCTGGCGCTTCAGGGACACGGAACCTCGGTTGATAGGTGCGGGGAGACACGCGAAAGGAGCAAGAAGCGGGGTCTTGGGCAGCAGCGCTGCTCTTGTGGCGATTGTCTCAGGAAGGCGTCGGCACAGGAGTCAGCGGGATGCCCTCAGCAACAACATTCCTGTACAGACCGAATCGGTGTTCCTTCATTCGCTCCCACCGCTGCTGCGCAATGACGCGCGGGCCGATGAGCACGTCGTACTCTAGCGAGACATCGGCAGCGAGGTCGCTGATGGCATGGCTGAGCCGCCAGTCGTCCTGGTCGACGATGATGAGAATGTCGATATCCGACCAGCGCCTGCTGTCACCTCGGGCCTTTGACCCAAACAGCACCGTCTGGACCACGCGCGCTGGGTGATGCTGCTGCAAGAGGTCGACAAACTCCGAGACGGCTTCTTGTTCGTCAGGTTGCAGGCGTTGCTTCACAGCCAGCCCTCCTCTTGAAGAAAGCGCTCGATCCTTTGCACAAAACGCAGGGCATCCTCCATGTCCGTTCTGGCACGTGCAGACTAGATGAAGGCTTCGACGTCGTAGTCACTTACATGCCGATCGTCCATCACCCGCTCGTACATGCGGCTGTACTCGACTTCGATGTGCCCAGTCTTGACAAAATGCTGTCGAAACGCGGCGATCACACCCGAATGCTTGCTGCGGCCGAGCCCTCGAGTTGCTAACAGACCATTGGCGGCATAGAAGATGGCATAGTAGGCGCGATTGATCGCCGACCCATGGTAGCCTTCGGCCGAGCTGAGAGCGGCCACTTCCAGCATCTCATGGGCACGTTCGATGTAAAGACGGACTTCCTGCCTGGCAACATACTCTGGTTCGGCCATGGATACCTCGCCTCAGAAGTATACCAGGGAACGACGAGAAAGGCAAGGCGCCGCTTCGGTAACATTACCCATTGGTGCAAATGACCCAACGTGGTAGAATGTGGATAGCGACCACGGAGGGAAACAATGGAAGAGAGCGCAATTGAACGTTTGCAGGCCAAGTCTCCAGAAGAGGCTATCGTCGAGCAGATCAGCCGGGATTTCAACCTGGCCCCATTCATGGCCAAGACACAGTTCGAGCAGATGCGCCAGTACTTTGAGCACTACTTCGGCCTCGAACGAGATGTTGGCCAGATGACCGTTCTGGCGGTGAGTGCCGACGATCCGCCGGGCCGTCCCATGTCAGAGTGCAAGCGTGTGCCGGTCAACTTGCCCATGGACAGTGCTGACGATCTTGAAGCGCTTCGCCGGGGTATAGCTGCCTTGCGGAGGAGCAAGATCCAGCGTTTGACACGAGAGGCTCAAGAGCAGGGAGCGCTGCTGACCCAGGAAGACCTGGCGCGTTTGCTGTGTGCCAGTCGATCCACCGTCAAGCGGGACATCGCTCACTTGCGTTCAGAAGGGATAGACGTGCCGATTCGAGGGCAGATGAAGGACATCGGGAGAGGGGTGAGCCACAAGACGTGCATCGTCAGGGATTGGTTGGCAGGGTACACCTTCAGCGAGATCAAGAGGCGGCGATGGCACGCCCTTGGCTCGATTGAACGATACTGCTTGGACTTTCAGCGGGTGGCCCGGTTGCACGCCCACGGACTGAGCGTGGCTGAGATCCGTATCAGTTCCGGGCTGTCGGAACGGCTGATTCAAGAGTACCTGGATCTGTTTGGAGAAGCTGACCCCGACAACGATCGGTTGAAGCTGCTGTTGAACGAGCCGAACGCGGCGACGGAAGAACCAGCTGAGGCTAAAAGGGGGCTCTGGTTGCGATGACAACCCCCAAAGACTACACAGCGACGCGCATCAAGAAGCGGAGTCTGCCCGATTTGCTGGTGCACAAGTTCTTGACCGAGTATGGCTACGATCACGGTCCAGTGATTGCGCGCGCCATTGTGGAGGATATCTTGGCTACCATCGAGAGGTGTTACCCTGAACGGGTATCGCCCCAGACGGTGGTCTGGCTGGCCGTCCGTCTTGGCACACGCGGGAGGCAGAAAGGGATCAGCGTCAGCGATCTGGTGCCAGTTCAGCTGCGGATGTATAATGAGAGCGAGATCGAGCTGCTGACCGATCCAGCGCTGCGGAAGGGACGACAGGCGCGCCGAGCCTTCAACCGGGCTCGCTTTGCACGCTGGTGTTTCAAGGCCTACGAGCAGGGAGGCGTTCTCACGCAGCTCGACCTGAGCCTGTTGAGCGGACTCTCGGCTCATTACATTAGCAAGGTGCTTTGCGAGTATGAAACAGAGACGGGGGAGATCGTGCCTACGCGGGGCACAGTGCACGACCTTGGCCCGGCGGTCACGCACAAAGGCGAGGTGGTCCGTCGCTGGTTGCGGCATCAGTCGCCAGTGCAGATTGCCCGGGAGACGAAGCACTCCCAGGCGTCAGTCGATCGGTACATCGCTGACTATCAGAGAGTACGGCTCTTAGCACAGAAGATCCCCTTCGCTGATTTGCCAGCGTTGACCGGCTTATCGGAGGGGGTAGTTGACCAGTATATGGAACTCCTACAGGACTTCGAACCGGACTTGACCTTGTGCCAGCGAGCGGCCGAGAGGCCAATGGGGGCGTAGCCGTCGTCGGGCCTCTGGACAGTGTGGGCACAGCAAGCTATCGGTGGGTCATTAGGACCTATTATCATTTGACTTGACTGGGAACTGCATCCCAGTTCAGACACGATCCGGAGCGCACACAGAAGCTGCCCCCAAGGGATCTCGAACGCACGCCAGGTCACGCACCTCTCAACCGGCAACTACAAAGGGCACAACACTGCGCCATGAACAACGGAAGAGATCGGACTATCAGTCTTCCACAACCTCTCTCAACCGGCGTTCCACCAGCGCCAGATTGATCCAGATGTCCTGCCGGCCAGCTTGTCCAAGTGGGGGCGCAACTGATCGCCCTGAACAAGGCCTCGTTGCCAGGCATCCTGACTACTATCAGGCATCCTGACTGCCGTCAAGCAACCACGGGCAGCTAGCCCGCGGACACGGGTTGTCTGCACTCCCACCGTCTCATCCATCCATACCAGGGCACTGCCCAACGTCTCAGCTAGGGCCAGTGTGCCCTGTTCCCCTTCTTTCCGGGCATGCCCAACTGCAACGAGGTGGACGTGACAGCGAGCGCTCGCTGCTGCCAACGTCCCGATGTGTCGAGCTTACGACCGGCGTGCCACCCAGATCTGCTCGGCGCTTTCCGCATCGAGAGGGCGGCGGTCGAACCCGCCGTAGACATTCTCGATCTCAAAACCGCAGCGGGCCAGCAGGTGCTCCATCTCCCGGGGCCAGATGTAGCACAGGGTGAAGCAACGATAGCGTGTGGCTACGACAAACCCCTCGTCGTCCAGGTGCTCGTAGCGGTACTGCTGGTAGATGCGCTGGAGGTGGAGGTCGTAACGGCGGCTTTCCCAGACTGCTACCCGGCTGCCGCTCGACGGGTCCG
>JAUWJD010000056.1 GCA_030607875.1 Chloroflexota bacterium | reverse complement strand
GATTGTGTTGGTCGGCTATGCGGCAGTTTAGCGGTACCAGGGATAGTATGCGAGCAACGTCGACTATAACTACCGATAGTAGGTTATCCTGCCACAAGAACTGACCAACACACTTTGAAACCGAGTCTCGCTACGATTTGACCCAGACCAAAAAGCATCGTAGGATATGCTCTGAAGTTACGGCGCAAGGCTTTCGCCTAATGTTCGATGCCTTGTTCTTCACCCGCAGTCAAAGGTGATTGTAGGCGAGTTTCTTGCGCTGTGTTCTATTGGACAGATTAGGTTGAGTCGTTGATGAATTCTACACCGTTACGCATAACCGATACGCACCCCAGGCAGGTACAGTGCAGCAGCTTCTGGTAAAGCCCGGCCAGAGCGTCGAGGCTGGTGGACCGCCGGTCGTTCTGGCCTAACCCGATTGTTCGTGTGGAGCACCTTGTTGTCAGCTCTGAAGATAGAATATGCTTTGTGAGGCGGCCGTTCTGGCCGCCGTTTCTCTGCTCCCATCAAGCACGTACAGCGCTGCACTCGGATTCCGCGAGGTGGAAGAATGCCACTAGAACAGGGATTGGTAGAGGTTTACACCGGGGATGGCAAGGGCAAGACGACGGCCGCTCTGGGGCTGGCTCTTCGAGCTGCTGGTCATGGGCTGCGGGTATACATTGTGCAGTTCATGAAAGGCTGGCCAGATTACGGCGAATTGAGCGCTCTGCTGCACCAGCCTAACATCACCCTGGTGCAGTTCGGCCGGCCTGACTTTGTGGATCGAGACAACCCCGATCCGCTGGATATCGAGATGGCCCAGGAAGCATTAACGCACAGTCTTGACGTTCTCCGCAATGGGCGCTATGATGTAGTGGTGCTCGACGAGCTCAATGTCGCACTGGACTATGGGCTGGTTTCTTTGGCTCAGGTGCTGGCGCTGCTCGACGCCAAGCCGCCGTACGTTGAATTGGTGCTCACTGGCCGTGGGGCTCACCCGCGGATCATAGAACGGGCAGACCTGGTGACAGAGATGTGCGAAATCAAGCATCCCTACGCAGCGGGAATCAACGGCAGGAAGGGTATTGAGTACTGAGAAGCATCTCAACATCCCGTCTTCTGCTCGATGAGCCGCGTTTCTGCAGGGGGCTCCATGATGGAGGGATCGATGCAAGATCAAGGGAAGATCGAGTCCGTTCGCCAGGCAAAGGAACAATGGGAAGACACGACGCTGCGCAACACCCTGGAGAGGTGGCCGGAAAGGTGCGAATCGTTCATCACCACATCCAGTGAGCCAGTGGAGCGGCTGTACACACCACTGGACATAGCCGATCTCGATTACGAACGAGACCTGAGCTTTCCTGGCCAATATCCATTTACGCGAGGCGTGCATCCCACGATGTACCGTGGCCGGTTGTGGACGATGCGCATGTTCGCTGGATTCGGCAGTGCTGAAGAGACCAATGCGCGCTACAAGTACTTGCTGGCTCACGGGGAAACCGGGCTCTCCGTAGCTTTTGATTTTCCAACTTTGTATGGCTATGACACCGACCACCCGCTGGCAGCGGGCGAGTTCGGAAGATGTGGTGTGGCTATCTCCTGCCTGGCGGATATGGAGATCCTTTTTGATGGCATCCCGGTAGACGAGATCACCACCTCTATGACTATCAACGGGCCTGCTGCCGTGATCTGGGCGATGTACATCGCTGCTGCGGAGAAGCGCGGCATTCCCATGGGAAAGCTGGGCGGCACCATCCAGAACGATATCCTCAAGGAATACATCGCCCAAAAGTCATGGCTGCTGCCCCCTGAACCCTCCATGCGTTTGATCGTGGATACCTTTGTGTTCGGCAGCAAGTATCTGCCCAAGTGGAACACGATCTCTATCAGCGGCTATCATATCCGTGAGGCCGGCTCGACTGCAGCGCAGGAATTGGCCTTCACGCTGGCTGATGGTTTGGCCTATGTACAGGCAGCTATCG
Source organism: Chloroflexota bacterium (assembly GCA_030607875.1). Taxonomy (GTDB): domain Bacteria; phylum Chloroflexota; class Anaerolineae; order UBA2200; family UBA2200; genus JAUWJD01. The sequence goes on along the minus strand of JAUWJD010000056.1, from coordinate 17,151 downwards.
AGCGAGGGCTCGATGTGGACAGCTTTGCCCCGCGCCTTTCCTTCTTCTTCAATGCCCACAATGACTTTTTCGAGGAGATTGCCAAGTACCGCGCGGCACGGCGTATCTGGGCACGCGAAATGAAAGAGCGTTTCCAGGCCAAGGACCCGCGTTCCTGGTGGATGCGTTTCCATACCCAGACGGCTGGTTGCTCGCTCACGGCACAGCAGCCTGAGAACAACATCGTCCGCACTGCGATCCAGGCCCTTGCTGCCGTCCTGGGCGGGACGCAAAGTTTGCACACCAATTCGATGGACGAGGCATTGGCTCTTCCATCAGAACTGGCGGTGCGCGTTGCGCTGCGTACACAGCAGATTATTGCCCATGAAAGTGGCGTGGTGAATTCGGTAGATCCACTGGCTGGTAGCTACCTGATAGAGTCCTTGACTAACCGGCTCGAAGCCCAGGCCTATGAGTACTTTGACAAAATCGAGGCTCTGGGCGGAGTGATTCCGGCCATTAAGCAGGGCTTTTTCCAGCGCGAGATTGCCGCCAGTGCCTATCGCTATCAACGCGAGATTGAGGAGCGCCAGCGTGTGGTCGTTGGGGTCAATGAGCATGTCTCGGACGAGCCGCTGTCCATTCCATTGCTGAAGATGGATCCTGAGGGAGAACGCCGGCAGAGGGAGCGACTGGCAAGACTTTGCCGTGAGCGGGACAACGCGTTGCTGCAGGAACGGTTGGCAGCATTGCGGCAGGCTGCGCAAGGCGACGAGAATATGATGCCACACATTCTGGGCGCGGTTCGAGCCCATGCCACTCTGGGCGAGGTTTGCGATGTGCTGCGCGAGGTGTTCGGCGAATACCGCGAGACTGCAATCATCTAGTCTGCAAGACTTGACGGGATTACGGAGGCTTTATGGCAGAGACAAAGATCAGGGTACTGATTGCCAAGCCAGGTCTGGACGGGCACGATCGAGGCGCTAAGGTCGTCGCGCGGGCTCTGCGCGATGCTGGCATGGAGGTCATCTACATTGGCCTGCGTCAGACTCCAGAGATGATCGTCGAAGCTGCTCTGCAAGAAGATGTGGATGTCGTGGGGCTCAGTATTCTCTCCGGGGCACACATGGCCATCGTTCCTCGCGTGATACACCTGCTTGAGGAGTATGGTTTGAGCAATGTAGCCGTTTTTCTCGGTGGCATCATTCCCGATGAAGATGTCCTGGTGCTGCGTGAACTCGGGGTGAGAGGCATATACGGCCCGGGCACTTTTCTGGATGACATTGTGCAGGAGATTCGCAGGGAGGTTACGGCACATTGAGCGCCACGTCCCGCAGGCGCGGTCCTTTGATCGCATCCGGCACGGAAACCGTTACGCAGGCACTAGCGGGAGAACGCCGTGCCATCGCCAGGCTGATCAGCCTGATGGAGCGCGGCGGTGCCGAGGCACGCCAAGTTCTTTCCCAACTGCATCCTCATACCGGCCAAGCGCACATTGTGGGCATAACAGGTGCGCCTGGTACTGGCAAGAGCACACTGGTGGCCGAAATGGCCAAGGTCTACCGGCGCCAGGGCCAGTCCGTGGGTATCGTCGCCGTGGATCCCACAAGCCCGTTCTCCGGTGGTGCGTTCCTGGGCGATCGCATTCGCATGAGAGAGCTGGCTACGGACCGGCAGGTCTTTATTCGCAGCATGGCTACTCGGGGCAGCCTTGGTGGCTTGGCTCGCGCCACCGCCGATGCAGTGCATGTCCTGGATGCTTCTGGTTACCCGGTGATCTTGGTGGAAACAGTAGGAGCGGGACAAAGCGAAGTGGACATCGCCCGTGTGGCACACACCACAATCGTGCTGCAGATGCCCGCTTCTGGCGATGAGATCCAGGCCATCAAGGCAGGCATCCTGGAGATTGCCGATATCCTTGCGGTGAACAAGGCCGATCTAGCTGGTGCTGACAACATAGTCACAGCACTGCAGGCTATGCTTGATCTAGGCTCGGCGCGCAGCGAGTGGCATCACGGTCAGTTGTTGGACGCGGAAGGTGTGGTCTCCGATTCTTCAGGGGAACAGCTCTCCTGGCGTCCGCCCGTGCTAAAAACGTGTGCTCTGCGTGGCGAGGGGGTCGAAGAGTTGCTGGCCGCTGTGCAGACACATTGGCAATACCAATGCGACACGGGCGTCAGGGAGTACCGTGAGCGTGAGCGTGCCAATGACGAGCTCCGTCGCATATTGCGCCACGACTTGATGGCGCGGCTGTTGGATCGGATTGCGGATACCGATCTGGTGGACACCGTGGAGCGCATCGTGGCACGCGAAGAGGATCCTTATTCGGCTGCGGAGCGGCTGATTGCAGCGTCAGGACTTGAGGCGGGCTGAATGCGTTTGCTTCTGATACGACATGGCCAGTCGGTGGGCAATGCTGCACAGCGCATCCAGGGCTTGCAGGATGCGCCTCTGACTGTAGTTGGGCGAGCGCAGGCGCTGGCTCTGGGACAGCGTCTTCAGAATGGGTATGACATCCGCGCCCTTTACGCCAGCACGCTGTTGCGCGCCCGCAAGACCGCTGAGATCATCGCCGCGCTTCTGGGCCTGACCGTCACTTGTGACGACCGTCTGAAGGAGTATGACTGTGGCGTCGTCACCGGGATGTGTTTCGAGGACGTGGCTTCACAGTACCCGGAGATTGCCAGGGGGTGGCAAAAAGACCCTTGGCGTGTGCCGATTCCAGGCGAGGAAGGCCTTGACGTGTTTCAACAGCGTGTGCTATCGGCTATGCACGATATCATCGCCAGCCACGAGGGGAAAGATACAGTAGCGGTCGTTGCTCACGGTGGTACCTTGGGTGCATACCTGACAGGGCTGCTGGGCCTCGATTTCCGTAAGAGACAGCCATGGATGTTCGACAATGCCTCCCTGAGCATGGTAGTCCTGGGCGGTGTACGTCCGCGTCTTACTTTGCTCAACGACACCTGTCATCTCAACCATGCGCCAAAGGAGAGAAATCCATGACCATTCCAGGAAAGCGGCTCCGTCTGCGTGCCATCGAACGCAGTGACATTCCCACTTTCGTGCGCTGGTTTAACGACCCCGAAGTCAGACAGTATCTGCAGATGTACATACCCATGTCGCAGGCACAGGAGGAGCGCTGGTTTGAAGCTCAGTTGGAAGACCGCAGTGGCCAGATCTTTGGCATCGAGACACTGGATGGCACACTGATCGGCAACGTCGGGCTGACTGACATTGATTGGAAGGACCGCCGTGCTGTGTTTGGTATCGTGATTGGCGAGAAGGAGTACTGGAACAGTGGTTATGGTACCGAGGCAATCACCACCTTGTTGCGTTTCAGCTTCAAGCAGATGAACTTGCATCGGATATCGCTGCGGGTCTACGCATACAACCAGCGAGCCATCCGTTGCTACGAGAAGTGTGGGTTCAAGTTGGAGGGCTGCCTGCGTCAGGCGCGCTTCCATGACGGAGAGTACTATGACGAATTGATCATGGGTGTCCTGCGGGACGAGTTCTTGGATCATGACCAAAGGGCCAATCAGGAATGACTATGTACCAATGACCAATCCCGTTAATGCGGGATGAACGATGGCCAAGGCCAAATGACAAAACTCCGGGGAGATGACAGCCCTCAAAGTCCTGGGTTTGGTCATTGATCATTGGGCTTTCTGCGGGGAGGAGGACAATGACGGATTCAATCTACGGTGAACTGGCTTTGATCAGCGGGACGGGCAACGAAGAATTGGCCCGTGAGATTAGCGAATACCTCAAGACGCCTTTGGTGGGGCGGGACATCACTGATTATCCCAACGAGAACATCTTCATTCGCTTGCACTACAGCATTCGCTCGACGGACATGTTCATCATCCAGCCCACCACCTCGCCGGTGAACCGCAACGTCATGGAACTGGTGATCATGATTGATACAGTCAAGCGAGCGTCTGCGGGCCGCACTACGGCAGTGATCCCCTACTACTCCTACGGACGCACGGACAAGAAGGATCAACCACGCGTGCCCATCACGGCTCGCCTGATTGCGGACATGATTGGCGTAGCTGGGGCGGATCGTGTGTTGCTGATGGACCTGCATGCTGGCCAGATCCAGGGGTTCTTCAGCATTTTTGTGGATGAGGCTACCGCCTTCCATATCCTGGCCAACTACATGTTGAAAAAGGGCTTGGATGATCCCGTGGTTGTCGCCCCAGATGTAGGGGCGGCCAAGCGAGCGCGCAATTTCGCCGAGGCGTTGCATGCGCCTCTGGCAATCATCGAAAAGCGCCGCACTGACAACCGCTGTATCAGCAAAGCCTTGAATGTCATCGGTGAGGTTCATGACCGGAACGCCATCATCTTTGATGATGAGGTGGATACAGCTGGCACTTTGATGGAGGCAGTGCACGTACTGGAGGCGCGCGGGGTGCGGGGCATATGGGGGTGTATAACTCACCCTGTCTTGTCGCCCCCGGCGGTAGAGCGCATCCGCAAAAGCAGCATCCGTGAACTGGTTGTCACCAACACAATCCACTTGCCACCTGAGAAGCGCCTGGATAAGATTACCGTCCTTTCGGTGGCTCCCTTGCTGGGTGACGTCATTGAGGCGATCCACCGCGGATCGTCTGTAGGCAACGCGATGGCGGAGTATGAAACCCGCGACCCCCCAATCGTTTCCGGGTGAGAGATCGAGCACGCCCAAAATTGGGCGTGGGTGCTCCAAGCTGAGCAAGTCGAACATCAATGCGGATGGAGAAGATGGATGGACAGAACAACGCTGATTGACATTGAGGACCGATACGGTGCCCATAACTACCTTCCCCTGGATGTGGTCATCGAACGGGGCGAGGGTGTGTGGGTGTATGACGTCGCCGGCAAACGCTACCTGGATTGCCTGAGCGCATATTCGGCACTCAACCAGGGGCATTGCCATCGGCGGGTCATCCAGGCATTGGTTGACCAGGCTCAGAAGTTGACCCTTACCTCACGTGCCTTTCGCAATGACCAGTTGCCGCTGCTCTGCAAAGAGATATGCAAGCTTGCCGGCTACGGGATGTTCCTGCCTATGAATACCGGAGCGGAGGCGGTCGAAACGGCGCTGAAAACTGCCCGCCGGTGGGCCTACGAGGAGAAGGGCGTGCCGGACGGCCAGGCGGAGATGATCACTTGCCAGAACAACTTCCACGGGCGCACCATCACCATCATTACCTTCTCAACAGAGCCCCTGTACCGCGACGGTTTTGGGCCATTCACTCCTGGCTTTGTGACCATCCCCTACGGAGATGCTGGGGCTTTGGAGAGAGCGATCACTCCCCACACCGCCGCCTTTCTGGTAGAACCGATCCAGGGGGAGGCTGGTGTCATCGTGCCACCGGACGGCTACCTGAAGCAGGTGCGTGATATCTGCACGCGTCACAACGTGCTCTTCATGGCCGATGAGATCCAGACTGGCCTGGGACGCACGGGGAAGCTTTTTGCCTGCGACCACGAAAACGTGCGCCCTGATGTGATGATCCTGGGCAAGGCTCTCGGTGGAGGTATTTACCCGGTGTCTGGCGTGCTGGCTTCGAAAGAAATCCTGGGCATCTTTGAACCCGGTATGCATGGCTCGACCTTCAGCGGCAACCCGCTGGGCGCCGCGGTGGCACGTGAGTCGCTGCGTGTGCTGGTCGAGGAGGGCATGATCGAGAATGCGGCGGTCATGGGCGGCTACTTCATTGGCCATCTCAGAGAGGCGCTGGATGGCAACGAGCGCGTGCGCGATATCCGCGGCAAGGGCCTGTTGGTCGGTGTTGAGCTGCATGTGGAAGTAGGGGGCGCCCGGAAGTTCTGTGAGGAACTGGCCGTGCGCGGCCTGCTGTGCAAGGAGACGCACAAGGACGTGGTCCGCTTTGCGCCACCACTGATGATCGACGGCGAAGCCACTGATTGGGCCATGCAGCAGATTGTCGAGGTTCTGGACATGCCCCTGTCTGATTTGAGGACAGTATCGTAACCGAGCCACCTCTGGCCCTTTTGGACTTGGTGTCCATTGTTCCTCGGCAGTGAAACCCCAGTTCTTCCTTCAGCCTGTCGGTGCCACTGACAGGCTGCCAGGTGCGCGGTTCTTCCAAGAGGCGAAGAGCCTGTGCTTTGTGCTTCTCCTTCGGTCTATGCTATAATCTGCGTATCCTAAGCTACCCAGAGGTTCATTCCTTTCATGCTAAAAGGCTTGTTTGGCCGGATCGTGGGCGATGCCAATGCCAAAGAACTGAAGCGGCTTCAGCCCATTGTCGATGAAATAAACGCCCTCGAGCCCGAGTACGAGCGGTTCTCCAATGAGGAACTGCGGGCTTGTACGGCCCATTTCAGGCAAGAAGCGCAAGGCGCTGTTGCTGACTTGCGCGCTGATGCCGAGCAACTGCGCCAGGAGCTGCTGCTCGAAGCGCATCCAGACCGGCGTCGTGATTTGGATATCCGGCTCCAGGCCGAGACGGAGCGCCTGCGAACGGCCGAAGAAAGGGTCTTGGAGGGGCTCTTGCCACGCGCCTATGCCGTGGTACGGGAGGCTGCCAAGCGTACCCTCGGACAGCGACACTTTGACGTGCAGCTCATCGGCGGCATTGTCCTGCACCAGGGCAAGATCGCCGAGATGAAGACTGGTGAAGGCAAGACCCTGGCTGCTACTCTGCCCCTCTACTTGAACGCCTTGCTGGGCAAAGGCGCGCATCTGGTCACACCCAATGACTACCTCTCCAAGTTCGGTGTGCAGTGGATGGGCCCCATTGATCATCTACTGGGCGTCTCGGTGGGCGTTATTCAGGCCGCCGCCGCGAATCCCGAACTTGGCTCTTTTGTATTCGATCCCACGTACGCTGCGGTGGATGACCGCTATCAGAATCTGCGCCCAGTGCCGCGTCGCGAGGCGTACTTGGCCGATATCACCTACGGCACCAATAACGAGTTTGGCTTCGACTACCTGCGCGATAACATGGTCTGGGACCTGTCCCAATGCGTGCAGCGTGAGTTGCACTATGCCATCGTCGATGAGGTGGACAACATCCTCATTGACGAGGCCAGAACCCCTCTCATTATCTCTGGCCCGGCGGAGGAGCCAACGGACAACTATGTCCGTTTTGCTGGCCTGATACCGCGCCTGCGTCCCGAAGCCGACTATACGATGGACGAGAAACTGCGCGTGGTGACCCTCACCGAAGATGGCATTGTGCGGATCGAAGGCTTCCTGGGCCTGGACAACCTCTACGCTAAGGAGAACTTTGAACTGACACCTTATCTGGAGAATGCGCTGAAGGCGCATGTGTTGTTCAAGCGAGACCGGGACTATATCGTCAAGGATGGCCAGGTCATCATCGTAGACGAGTTCACTGGACGCCTAATGTACGGGCGGCGTTACTCGGAAGGGCTGCACCAGGCTATCGAGGCCAAGGAAGGCGTGCGCGTGCAGCGGGAGAGTCTAACGCTGGCCACTATTACGTTCCAGAACTATTTCCGCATGTACAGCAAGCTGGCTGGCATGACCGGCACTGCAGCCACGGAAGCCGAGGAATTCGGGCGCATCTATGCTCTGGACGTGATGGTTGTCCCCACCAATGAACCCATGATCCGGGAGGCTCATCCTGACCTGGTGTACAAGACGGAAACGGCCAAGTTCCGCGCCGTAGTGCAAGAGATCATGGAACTGCATGATCAGGGCCGTCCGGTGTTGGTGGGCACCACCTCTGTCGAGAATTCGGAAATGCTCTCTGTCATGTTAAAGCGCAAAGGCATCGAGCATCAGGTGCTCAATGCCAAGCAGCATGAGAAGGAAGCCATCGTTATTGCCCAGGCAGGCCATTCAGGCACAGTGACGATCGCTACCAACATGGCGGGACGTGGTGTGGACATCATACTGGGCGGCAACCCTGAAGGGATGGCGCGAGACCAACTGCGCCGCCAGGGTGTGGACTTGACCACGGTGGACGCGCAAGTGTGGGCGGATGAGCTGGCCCGCGCTCAAGAGATTGCTGTTGCGGACAAAGTGCGCGTCTTGGAAAAAGGCGGGCTGCACATCATCGGCACCGAACGCCATGAGGCACGGCGCATCGACAACCAGTTGCGTGGCCGCGCGGGTCGCCAGGGAGACCCAGGGTCTTCGCGCTTCTATGTGTCTCTGGAAGATGATCTGATGAGGCGCTTCGGTGGCTCGACTGTGGCTGGACTGATGGACCGCCTCGGTGTGGATGAGGACATACCCATCGAGCATAACTTGATCAGCCGCTCCATCGAAAATGCTCAGGTGAAGGTCGAAGGGTACAACTTTGACCTGCGCAAGCACTTGCTGGAGTATGACGATGTGGTCAACCAGCAGCGCTGGCTCATCTACGACCAGCGACGCCTGATTCTGTCCTCTGGCCAGCTCAAGGACACCATACTGGGTATGGTCCAGGAAGAACTCGGCGGCGCGGTGCTCTCTTTCACAGCAGATGACCCGCTGGAATGGGATTTCTCCGGATTGTTGCAGACTGTTCGTTCTATCCTGCCCCTGCCCCCCACCTTTAAGCCTCAGTGGGAAGGTAGGAGTCCGGAGCAGATCGAACAGCAACTGCTGGATCTGGCAGAGCAACTCTATGCAGCCAAAGAGCAACAACTGGGGCCCGATTCGATGCGCCAGCTAGAGCGGCTGTTGATGCTGCATGTCGTGGACTCTCATTGGGTCAGACACTTGACCACACTTGACGAACTGCGTCAAGGCATTGGTCTGCGCGCCTTTGGGCAGAAGGACCCGCTCATCGAGTACAAGCGGGAAGCGTATGACATGTTCGGGGAGCTGAAAGCGACGATCGCTCACGACGTTGCGCGGAGGGTATACTCCACCACTATCGTTCAGGAGCCCGCACGCCGGCCGATGCGCGCGTACCGTCCAGGCTCCGAAGGCCAGAAAGCAGCGCCAAGCCGCGGCTCAGCCAGCGCGAAGGTGGGGCGCAATGATCCATGCCCCTGCGGTAGCGGGCGAAAGTACAAGAATTGTTGTATGCGCAAGGCTGTTCCTGCCGGGCAGGAAGTTGCACAGGCCCAGACCGGGTCTGTCAAGAGCAGCGCCAAACGCCGCAGGCGAAAGAAGAAGCGCAGATAGCAAACGCAAAGCACCATATCAATCCGAGGGGAAAGAGAATGCCAATTACTACCTTTTCACAGTTGATGGACGAGGCCAAAAGGGTTGGGCCCAAGGCAGTTGTGGTGGCCGTTCCACATGAAGCGGAGATCCTATTGGCGGCTCAGGATGCCGAACGGGCGGGGATTGCCACTTGCACGCTGGTCGGTGACCGAGAACTGATCAAGAACCTGGCCGCTGAGCATGAAATCGACATAACCAGAATGATCATCATCCATGAGCCAAAGCCCAAGGTGGCAGCGCGTAAGGTCATGGAGTTGCTGCGCATGGGCCATGCAGACCTGGCGATGAAAGGCAAGCTCGAAACCGGAGACTTTTTGCGCGCTGCCCTGGATCGCGAAGCGGGCTTGCGCGTTGGCCGTCTCTTCACCCACGTCGCCGTGTTTGAGCTTCCGGACTTTGACCGTCTGCTGTTCGTTACTGATTCCGGTGTGGTGGTTGCTCCCACGTTGGAGCAGAAGGTAGAGATTGTGCAGAATGCGATCATGGTGGCACAGCGCCTGGGCGTTGAACAGCCGAAGGTGGCGATCTTGGCAGCGACGGAGATGGTCAACCCCAAGATTCCTACCACCATGGATGCGGCCAACCTGGCCAAGATGGCCGATAGGGGGCAGATTCAGGGAGCCATTGTCGACGGCCCTCTGGCTCTGGACATTGCCATTTCTGCGGAGTCAGCAGCCGTCAAGGGCATCACCAGCCCGGTTGCGGGGAATGCCGACATCATGGTGGCACCGGATGTCGAAGCAGGGAATATGCTGGCCAAAGCCATCACCTACTTCGCCAAAGGCAAGATGGCCGGCGTGGTGGTAGGTGGCAAGTCTCCCCTGATCGTGGCGTCACGCTCCGATCCCCATGAGACCAAGCTGATTTCAATGGCCTTGGGTGTGTTGCTGGCTTCCTAAGAATGACCAATGACAAATCCCGAATGACCAACAACGAGTCGGGGGACTGAATTTGGGATTTGGTCATTTGGGTTTTGTTCATCTGATATCGTTGTTTCACGAGGAGATTGGAAAGACAATGGAAGACACGTTCAACAGGAGATCTCTCTATGGGTAAAGGCATGGTAGTCGTTGATGTCGATCGCTGCAAGGGCTGCGGCCTCTGCATACACGTCTGTCCCGTCGACATTCTGACGCTTTCCCCGGACATCTTTAACGCCAAGGGCTACCATCCGGTGATGGTGACGGACATGGACGAGTGTATCGGATGCGCGGCCTGCGCGATCATCTGCCCCGACGTCGTTTTTACCGTCTACCGCAGGAAGCGGCAACCCAAGGCCGCTCCGGCCCCGGCATAGGAAGGACTGAGAGATATGGCCAAGGAACTGCTCGAGGGCAATGTCGCTTTCGCTGAGGCAGCCGTGCGGTTTGGCTTGCGGGCTTATTTTGGATACCCTATCACCCCGCAGAGCGAGGCGCTGGAGCACCTCTCCAAGCGGATGATTGAGGAGGGTCGTGTCTTTCTGCAGGCTGAGAGTGAGCTTGCCGCTATTAACATGGTCTACGGCGCTGCCTGCACTGGTGTGCGCGTGATGACCTCGACCTCTGGCCCGGGCTTTAGTCTGATGGAAGAGGGTTTCTCCTACATTGCCGGGTCCGAAGTGCCCGCCGTTATAGTCAACATGATGCGCGGTGGTCCAGGCCTGGGCAATATCCAGCCCTCCCAGGGCGACTACTTTCTAATGACCAAGTCGGCCGGGCACGGCGATTTCCACCCCATCGTCCTGGCTCCTGCCAGCATCCAGGAGCTCATTGACATGGTGGGCCTGGCGTTTGAGCTAGCCGAAAAGTACCGCACCTTGGTCTTTATCGCTGGCGATGGCAGCCTCGGACAGATGATGGAATCGGCCGAACTGCCCCCGATGCAGGACCTGCCAAAGGAACGTCCTGCGTGGGCCATTACGGGGGCTAAGGGCCGCGAGTCGAAGTTTATCACTTCCCTCTACCTAGGCGCCGAGAATCTGGAAGCGGTCAACCTGCGCCTGCAGGCCAAACTCGCTGAGATCCGGGAGAACGAAATCCGCTGGCAAGAATACGAGACCGAGGACGCCGAACTGCTCCTCATTGCCTATGGTATCGTGGGGCGCATCTGCATCTCGGCGTTGCGCGAGGCCCGCAACGCGGGGCTTAAGGTCGGCCTGCTGCGCCCGCAGACACTTTGGCCGCTGGCCGAGGAGCGGATGGCGGAACTGGCGCGTCAGGTCCGCGGTATCCTGGTAGCCGAGATGAGCGCTGGCCAACTGCTGGAAGATGTGCAACGCGCCGTCGCAGCAAAGACTTCAGTTCACTTCTACGGGCGTTTGGGCGGCGTCGTCCCAATGGCGGACGAAATCGTAGACAAGCTCAGGGAACTGGACGAGGAGACGCACTGAGAATATTGGAGGAATCCTTGTTTGGCCTGGCACCGAGAGGTAGGCTCCAGGCCACTCATTGACGCAGAGGAGCAGTCACATGGCAACTGAGATCAGAATCCCGGAAGGTATGGAGCTCGTCTACGAGTATCCCGAATCGCTGGCCAAGAAAGACACACACTACTGTCCGGGTTGCACTCACGGCATCGTCCACCGCCTCATCGCCGAGGCGCTGGATGATCTGGGCGTTCGGGAGCGGACCATTGGCATTGCCCCGGTGGGGTGCTCTGTCCTGGCGTACTACTATTTCAATGTTGACTTCGTCGAGGCCGCCCATGGGCGCGCCCCGGCGATGGCCACGGGCATCAAGCGTGTGAACCCTGACAAGATTGTCTTCACCTACCAGGGTGACGGCGACCTGGCTGCTATCGGCACCGGCGAGATCATCCACGCGGCTAATCGCGGCGAGTTGATCACCACCATCTTCATCAACAACGCCATCTACGGGATGACGGGCGGCCAGATGGCGCCCACCACGCTGCCGGGCATGGTCACCACCTCCACCCCAACGGGCCGCAACTGTGCCCTCGCGGGTTATCCGATCCGCATGTCCGAGATCCTGGCCCAAACTGAAGGGGCGGTCTACGTGACCCGCGAGGCCACCACCGACCTGGCAAGCATCCGTAAGACCAAGAAGGCCATCAAGCGTGCTTTCAAGGTCCAGGTAGAAGGACTGGGCTTTTCCTGTGTCGAGGTTGTTTCTACCTGCCCGACCAACTGGAATCTGGACCCGTGGGAGGCCATGGAGTGGGCCAAGGAGAACATGACCGAGTACTTCCTGCTGGGCACCTACAAGATGACCGACGAGGTCAAGGCGCTCAAGGTGTAATAGGAGGGGAATGATAGTGCGACAGGAAAAAGTCATCTTTTCTGGATTCGGTGGGCAGGGCGCGCTTTTCGCCGGGCAGTTGCTGGCCTACGCAGGTATTGCTGAGGATCTCTACGTGACCTGGATTCCCTCGTACGGCCCCGAGATGCGCGGGGGAACAGCGAACTGCACGGTCATCGTCTCCGAGGAGGAAATCGGCGCGCCCATCATTCGCAACCCCAGTGCGGCCGTCGTTCTCAACCTACCCTCGATGGAGAAGTATGAACCCCTGATCAAACCGGGCGGCTTGCTGATCGTCAACGCGTCGTTGGTGCCCATGCGCAGCGAGCGCGATGATATCCGCGTTGTCTATGCGCGTGCTACTGACATTGCCACCGAGATGGGCAACGCGCGCATGGCAAACCTGGTGCTGTTGGGCGCGCTGGTCCAGCGGACTGGCATCGTTCCTCTGGAGACAGTGATGATCGAGCTGGACAAGCACATCTCAGACCGGCACCGGCGCTGGCTAGAGCCTAACAAGGAAGCCCTCAGGAAGGGTACCGAGCTGGCAGCGGCACAGTAGCCTTGACCTGAGCCGGCCAGGAGACACCCGGGAGATTCCTGACTTCTGGCGTATGGGCTGGGGCCGAGTTCGTTTTGCGAGGACCGAGATGCGACTGGGGAATACAGAACTGTTTGTGCTGAGCGACGGCGCGTTCCATCTGGATGGTGGCGCGATCTTTGGCGTGGTGCCCAAAGTGCTTTGGGAGAAAGTGCTGCCGCCTGACGAATGGAACCGTGTGCCCATGGCGCTCAACTGTTTGCTTATTGTCTCGGAGGGCAAGCGTATCCTGGTAGATACGGGCTATGGCCGCAAGCTGCCGGCGAAGCAGCGCGACCTCCTCTCTCTGCAGCGCAGCCAGGGGGATCTCCTGGACGACCTGCAGCGCCTGGGATACGCACCAGGCGACATTGACATCGTGATCAACACGCATCTGCATCCCGATCACTGCGGCGGCAACACCGCGCTGTGCGATGGCCTCCTTGAGCCGGCATTTCCCAATGCAGAGTACTGGATCCAGTATCATGAATGGGCGGATGCCTGTTACCCCAACGAACGCACGCGCAAGACGTATTTTCCTGAGAGCTTTTTGCCGCTTCAGCAAGCAGGCCAGCTCCGTTTGCTTTATGGCGATACTCAGGTTACGGATGAGGTTCGTTGCGTGGTGACGCGGGGGCACACGCGGGGGCACCAAAGCGTGATCATTCAATCGGCTGGAAAGACGGCAGTTTTCCTGGGAGATCTTGCGGCGAGGGCAGTGCACCTTGAGCGGTTGGCCTGGACCACGGCTTTCGACACTGAGCCGCTAGAGACCCTGGAGGCGAAGCGGGCTCTGAGGGACTGGGCTTTGAAAAAACGTGCGCTGTTGATCTTTGGGCACGATGTGCGTATGCCCATCGGTCGCTTACACAGAGAAGGGAATCGGTTCGAGGTCGGCGCTCCCTAGATACGCAAAGGACGGGGAGACTCTCGGTTTTCCCCGTCCTTTTCTATTGCTCTGAGGTCAGTGCTCAGTGCTCACACTGGATCACACGTCACTCCTGGCCCTGTTCACGATGATGGGGGTGGATAGCTTTCCGGAGTGAGCGTCGGCGTAAGATCCACAGGATATGGTTCGACCGTCTGCTGCTGCGCAGGCGTGGACGGTGCCATCGTGGGTTGTTTGATCGTTACGGCCAGCGTAGGCAGTGCGGTGGTTGGTTGCGCTGCGGTCGGGGGCACCGCAGTAGGTGGTACTGGTGTAAGGGTGACGACCACGATGGCTAGAGTCCGCGTGGGTGTCGGCGTAGGCCCCGCGGATGTGCAGCCTCCCAGGGCAAACACGGATATGGCTAGAGCGATCAGAAGGCCGAGGAGCGTGGCCCTGATCACCCAAACTTTCCCAATTGTATGATGCCTCATTGGCTATCTTCCTCCTTCGCGTTTTCGAGCTAGATGCAAGTATATCATGCTTGCTCAAAACTGCCAAAAAGCCCCAAAGGCAGTTTGTTCCTCGGCTGGTGGAAGGAGTAAGATAGAATACTTACTATCGTGACATCCATGGAGAAGAGTTCATGCCCTTGTTACAGAGTACTGCATCAATCGCGAAACTTGAGCACCTGTTTTCACGCAACAGTCCGACCAAGGAGGTTTAGCCACCTCCGGTGCACAAAGCAGTAGAAGTTGTGTATGGGTTGCTCGCCGTCTGGTTGGCCTTGTATGGTCTGAACAGCCTGCTGCTGACTGTGCTCTACATCTGGGCGCGCAGGCGCGGCCGACAGCCCGTGTCCCAACCAGAGTCCTGGCCATCGGTGACGGTACAGTTGCCCATCTACAATGAGCTGCACGTGGTCGAGCGTCTGCTCGCTGCTGTGGTCGCTTTCGACTATCCACGCGACCAGTTGCAGATTCAGGTCTTGGATGATTCTACGGACGAAGCAAGGGTTGTGGCGCGGCGCGTGGTCGCTCACTATGCTCAGATGGGCATTGACATTCAGTACATCCACCGCGCCTGTCGAGCTGGCTTCAAAGCCGGGGCTCTGGCCTACGGTCTACAGCGTGCTACTGGCGAGTTGGTCGCTATCTTTGATGCTGATTTCGTGCCCCCCAGGGACTTTATGCGGCGCGTTGTTCCCTACTTCTCTGCACCCGACGTGGGTTGTGTGCAGGCACGCTGGGCTCACCTGAACCGCGACTACTCGGCTCTCACGCGTGCGCAGGCCTTGGGGGTGGATGCCCATTTTGCGATTGAGCAAAGGGCGCGCAGTCAGGCAGGTTTCTTCCTCAATTTTAACGGTTCCGCAGGGATTTGGCGCCGCGATTGCATCGAGGATGCAGGTGGCTGGCATGCGGATACGCTGACAGAAGACCTGGACCTCAGCTACCGGGCCCAGTTGGCAGGGTGGCGCATTCTATATCTTCCAGATGTGCATGTGCCGGGCGAATTGCCGCCGCAATTCGATGCTTTGCGCCGCCAGCAGGCACGCTGGGCGCAGGGAAGCATTCAGGTGGCACGCAAGGTGCTGCCGCTGCTCCTGGGCTCTGACCAGCCGTGGCCGGTCAAGATCCAAGGGGCGATTCACCTGACCGGCTACATGGTGCACCCGCTGCTCCTGTTCACATTGCTGCTGACACTACCGATGGTTCTGGCAGGCAGTTCGGTTTCCGTTCTTGTGCCCTATTTCCTTCTGGCTACGGCTGGACCGCCGCTGCTGTGCCTGGTTGCGCAGACCGAGCGCGGCCCGGGTTGGTGGCGCGAATTGCGATTCGCACCGCTCCTGCTGTTGATTGGTATGGGTTTGGCCCTGAACAACACGGTAGCTATGGTTCGGGGCATCCTGGGTCGGCAGAGTGAGTTCCAACGCACTCCCAAGTTTGCCGTGCGGAATAATGGGGATCGGTGGCAGGACAGCGCGTATGTGCTTCGAGGCACCAGGCTGGTGTGGTGTGAATTGCTGCTGGCCGCTTTCGCCTTGGCATCTGCTGTGTTGGCGTTCCGTGGTGCGGCGCGCTCTCTTGCGTACTGGCTGGTCATCTACGCGCTGGCTTATCTTTGCGTCGCTGTGATAAGCCTCACGCAGGCAGCGCAGGCGCGGCGCGCAGAAGCCACACGGGGATCAGTCTGGAGCTTTCACCGAAGCCAGGTCAGGCCCTGGGACGATCCAGTGCCAGGCCAGGAGGTCGATTGACTACTCTTTGTCCGGAGGATTATCCAGCGTCTGCAGGGTTGCGATGATGGTGCGATTTGCAGCGGGGAACGCATAGTCGTCCAGCTCCTCCGGCTGAACCCATTTCCAGGCAGCACAAGCGAGATTCTGAGGCTCTCCGCTGACGTAATGGCAGTGGAAGGCGTGAAGCGTAATGCGGAAGTGGGTGTATGCGTGCTGCACTGTGGCGAGGAGCTGCCCCACCTGAATCTCAATCCCCAGTTCCTCACGGATTTCTCTTAGCAGACACTCTTCCATGCTCTCCCCCGGCTCGCGCTTGCCCCCCGGGAACTCCCACAGCCCGCCGAGCAGACCACTCGGCGGACGCTGGGCGATGAGGATCCACCCATTGCGCCAAATCACTCCTGCGGCGATGTCGTGATGAGACAGCGGTTTTCTCGGTTGTCGTACCGGCAACGATTCCTGGACGTTTAGTTGTTTGGCCTGGCAATGCTCATCCCATGGACATCGGCTGCAAGCTGGACGGCGAGGTGTGCAGATAGTCGCCCCCAGGTCCATCAGCGCCTGGTTGAATGCGCCGGCCTGGCCGGGTGGGAGCAGCAAAGTGGCGAGTTCATGCAAACGCCTCCTGCCCTCGGGGCGTGTTGGATCTGCGGTGATGTTAAAGACACGGCACAGCACACGCCTTGTGTTGCCATCTATGGCCGGAACGTCGTGACCGAAACAGATGCTGAGGATAGCACCGGCTGTGTATGGCCCAATCCCCGGGAGTTCCCGGAGGGCCTCTGCCGAATCGGGCAACTGTCCGTTGTGCTCTGCGCGCACGCGTTTGGCCAGGGCGTGAAGGTTGCGTGCTCGTGCATAGTAGCCCATCCCTTCCCATGCCTTCAGCAGCTCATCCAGCGATGCGCCAGCAAGCGTAGTCCAGTCCGGGAAGAGATTGAGAAAGCGTCTGTAGTAAGGGAGCACGGTGTAGTGCACCCCTAAAACTGGACACTTTTCGAGCGATTCTTAGTGAACAACCCTGATAGACGTTGAGCGTTCTGCCACTGGCTCTCGAACTCTGCTGGAGTGAGATAGCCCAGTGACGAATGGATG
>JAUWJD010000067.1 GCA_030607875.1 Chloroflexota bacterium | reverse complement strand
GCTTCCGATCTTCGGTAGAGCTGTGAGCGTTGCTGTAGCTGACGGCAGCGGCGTGGAGGTCGGCGAAGGAGTGGGCGTCATCGTGGGTGACGGCAGGCTTGTGACAGTCGGCAAAGCTGTGAGCGTTGCTGTAGCTGACGGCAGCGGCGTGGAGGTCGGTGAGGGAGTGGACGTCATTGTGAGTGACGGCAGCGGTGTTAAGCTCGGCCCAGGTGTAGCTGTCGCCGTGGATGGTAGCGCGGGCGTGAAGGTCGGTGAAGGTGTGGCAGTAGGTGAGGGCGGTGGCAACAGCCTATCCCACAGACCGGTCACCCAAAGCAAGCCCGCAATGGCTATCGCGATCAGGACCCAGGCCAAGGGCATCTGCCACGCAAACGATGGCCCGAGTTCTCCTCCTGAAGCTGGATTCGCTCCTTGTTCAGGCCGTTTCCTCCTCTTTCTCGTGCCATCAGGTAACATGAATGTCGTTTCCCTCGCTAGAGCATCACTCGCTGTCGATGTACTGTGCCCACGCAGCAGCGCCCCGTGGGGCTGTCTGAACGCTTACATCGTATTATATCCTGCCTATAGCCGTTCACCAAGCGGGCGGAACTGCGGCTGGAGCGGTTTGCGTTTGCCCCGGGTTGTTCGCGACATGGCGTCCAGCCACCGATCACTCTGATGCCAAGACCTGGTTTCGACACGGCACTCCGCTACGCTCAGAGCCTACTCAACCGGCGTCCTGGCTATCTGTGTTTGGATCCCCCAGCAGTATCAGGGCTTTCACCTCGGAAAGTGGTAGGTGTGGTGTTTGCAGGAACTGCTGGGAGCAGTGCGGGGAAGGGAGGGACGATTCCTGCGTCCAGCGGCTGGAGCGCAGGAGGCAAAAGGGCGTTGCACGTTTGCTGGCTGACTTGGCTCTGCAAAGGGAACGGGAACTCTGAAGGAGCTGGTCTCAAGGGTGAATCACTGCCACGCATTCTCGAATGAGATGCTCTCCACCTCGAACCTTCGCAGAGTGATCAACCGGTAGTGGCCCATGCCGGCGCGTTGACCGGTGAGCAGCACGGTGCCTGACTTGGGGTCGGTCTCCAGCGAATCGAGGTGCGTGTGGCCAGCGATGTAAATCGGGACATTGTACGCCTTGAAGCGTTGGCGCAACTTTGCTCGATCTGTTGGAGTGTAGTCACTCAGCGGGAAATGCCCGAACACGATGCACGGTTTCTCGTGGGTCAGGGCCTGATCCAGAGCGGTGTAGTTGATGGCCTCGGCGTTGATGCCAATCAGCCGGTAGTCACCAACATCCCACGACCATTCCAGTGGCCCGATGTGCCGTTCAAAAATCCAGGGCGTATCGTGGTTTCCTGGTACGGCACGCCAGGGGATGGACATGTTGCTGTTGAACAGGTTCATATACTCAATGCTCTCCTGCTCCGTGCCGTGATCTGTGCAGTCCCCCGTGTCCACCATGACCTGGGCTTGTTCGCTGATAAGACCTAGCGAGGCTGCTATACGATCAGAACCATCCTGGCCTCCGATATGTGCATCGGTGATGTGCCCGATGATGAGGGTCGGTGCAGTCCCAGGCGTCGGGGCGGGACCGGTGCGGTAAGTGATAACGATCCTGGGACGGCGGTAGAGGTCGCCTCTCTGGGCGCTAGCGAAGTAGAACGATGTCCTGGAGGTCGATGACGCGCTACGCAGCAAAACGCCGTGGTTCGCCAGGCCACCGCTCACCCAATCCTGGACGACGGCAGTCAGGTCAAAGTCGTACCACCTGTTGATGCCGCTGGCCGTACGCGAGCTTTCGGGCGAAGCACGCCGGTCGGTGGAGGTGTCATTGCAGCCGGGCTGGCCCCAGGGGTTGCCGGATTGGGACTGGTTCCAGGTGGCCTGCCGGGTGCGAAGATTGCGAGTGATGACATAGGCGTCCACAGTGATATTGGTCCCGCTCCAGCCGGTGGCATAGAGCTGTAGGGTGGCCTGGGTGATGGTGGCCTCGGGTGCGATGGAGGACAGGTTGAAGCGCAGCAGAGCTGCATTCTGTTGCTTGTAACCAACCTTGAGCTGATCATTCCAGCAATAGCTGGTCTCGGGGGCGTACTGGTAGATGTAGGTGTCATTGCAGTCGAAGTAGCCGTTGCTTCCCTGCTGCAGGGTGATGGTGGTCTCTGAGCTGGCGGATGTGGGCGTGGGGCTGGCTGTGGGTCCGGCAGGAGTTGGTGTGCGGGTTGCCGTGGGTGTAGGAGAATTGGCAGGCGTGCTGGTAGGCGTTGGGCTCGACGTGGCTGTTGCTGTGTGGGTGGGCGTTGCGCTGGCAGCGGGCACAGTAGCCACGACTGTCATAAAGGCGATTGATTCGAACGATCCGGCAGCGTGGGAGCCGCCTCTGCTCTCACGATCGCGGACCGGGCTCCCACGCCCGCTGGTTCGGCGGTGCCCCTGCAGGACGGTAGGATGACTTTGCAGCAGCCCTGGTACTGTAGCGGTGAGTGTGGGCGTCGGGTTGCCAGTGGTGAGGTAGGTGATAATCAGCTTGGGATGGAAATGGATTGTGCCATGCTGAGCGCTGGCGAAGTAGAACGACGCTTTGGATAACGATAATGAGCCACGCAGCAACAGACCCTTGTTGGTCAGGCCGCCGCTCACCCAGTCCTGGACGGCAGTGGTGAGGTCGAGGTCGTACCACTTGTTGCTGCCGTGGGTGGTGAAAGAGCTTTCGGGTGAAGCACGGCGGTCGGTGGCGGTATCGTTGCAGCCGGGCTGGCCCCAGGGGTTGCCGGATTGGGCCTGGTTCCAGGTGGCCTGGCAGGCGCTAAACTCGCGGGCCATGGCATAGGCGCTCACAGTGATGTTCGCGCCGCTCCAGCCGGTGGCGTAGAGCTGCAGGCTGGCCTGGGTGACGGTGGCGTTGGGTGGGATGGCGGACAAGTCCAAGCGCAGCAGAGCCGCATACTGCTGCTTGTAGCCGACCCTGAGCTGATGTGCGCCGCAGTAGTTGGCATCGGGAGCGTACTGATAGATGTGGGTGTCATTGCAACCAGAGTAGCCGTTGCTTCCCTGTTGCAGGGAGATGGTGGTCTCCGTTTCTGCGGTACCTGGCTTGCTTTTCAGTACCACACGGACCTGCCCGTCTTGCAGCGCCAGCCCGCGTCTGCTGGCATACCGATGCCCCTGTTCCCAGTCTGCCAGTCTACCAAGCGCGGTCAGTTGCTGGAGGACCGACCCCATCTTGGGCTGGTTCTCTCCGGGAGGCAGGGTGAATTCATGGGGAACAGGGCCAGGCGCCAGGCCAGCCTGGGCTACGTGCACTGGAGTTGTGGCGGGCACGATCAGGATCAAGAGAAGCGCTACTAGGATAAGGCCAGGGACTCTTTTCATCATCACAGTACTCTCCAACTGCAGTGTGACATATTGTAGCATGGATAGGGGTGCAAAGCAACTGCTCTGTGCCCCAAGCATGGTTGTATTAAGAATATCTTCATCTTGATGTGGTATTCTCGACAGGGCAAGAGTGTGCTATAATGGGCTGTCCGGTGCTACCTGCATGGGCAGAAGACGAGGATTATTTCGCTGTACCTACATTTACAGGGTACTGCGTCAACAGTTCGTCCCGCTCGACGGGGATGCTAAACTCGGGCAGTCGTTTTTGTGTGATAATCGAGCCAAAGGGGTTTTGCAACCTTCGGTGCACGAAGCAGTAGAGTGACACTTACCGCTGTGGACAAGCGACTTTGCAACAGCCCGAAGTATTCGGGAAGGACTTGCGCAGATTGGACCTGAGGCAGAGAATGCAGATGGCACGGAAATGGCTACTGATGATACTGGCGGGGTTGCTGGTGTTGGGACTGCTGTGCGGGCCGTTTGTAACAAGCCGTGCCCTGAGCAACGTAGGGATGGTGGTACTCAGCCGGGCACTGGTGACCAGCCCAGGGACTCCTGACCTCCAGACCCTGACCCAGGCGGAGCATTGGCTGAGACGGGCAGTAGCCTGGGATGAGGGCAATCGTGGAGCACACCGCGGATTGGCGTGGGTGATGACAGTGCAAGGCAAAGACGAAGAGGCGGTGACAGAATGGCGGGCAGGCGGGATGACAGCGCAGGAGCTGCGCGTCTGGGGCGACCAGGCCCGGCGCGCCAAGCAGTACCAGGAGGCACTGCGGTGGTATGAGAAGATGGCGCTCCTGGAACCGGGGCAAGAAAGCAGCGCTCTCTACCTTCAGTATTCGGCCCTCAAAGCTGCTGGAGACGAGGATGCCGCTCTGGCCAAGCTGCAAGAGGCCATTTCCATCGATCGTGGGTGGTTGAGTCCAGAGATACGATTCTACGTGTGGTATCGCTGGGCCGTCCATCTTCACCAACAAGACCGAGAAATTGAGGCTGAGGATGCCTTGACGAAAGCCATTGCTGTGTGTCCACAAGGCCAGCAAGTCCAGTGGATGCTCTCAAGCGCCTATCGCTTGCTCGGTTCCGCTCAGCAGGATCAGGGCAAGCTGGAGCAGGCCGTGCAAAGCCTGGAAATGGCTGTACAAGCGGACCCGGACAGCGTGTGGGCGCACATCGATTTGGGCAAGGCATTGTACCATTATGATGCGCAGCGCGTGGCTGAGGTTGTAAGAGAATTCGCAGCAGCGCTCAGCCTGAAGGCAGATGACGTCGGGACATGGACAGACCTGATCCGGTTTTGGCGGGACAATAGGGAGGTGGAGAGAGCGGCGTCATTGTGTTTGGAAGCTCAAAGGAAGGGCATTGTTTCCGGATTGGAGGGGATATGCCCAGCTCCATGAAGCCTGACTCTGATTCGACAACCCGGGCACTGGCCCGCCGGGTCCTGGCGATTCGCACCCCACTGGACTGGCCAATTGGGCTTCTGCTGTTCCTGTTACCTGTGAGCTTGTGGGCCACGTTTGACATCCGCTTCAGCTTGCCCAAGGTCGTCGGCCTGCTATTGGGCCTGGCGATCTTCTATGCCACGGTTGCCTACATCGGAAGCGCAGAGCACTTGGTCCGCGCGTTGATACTCTACTTCCTTCTGGGAACAGGGATAGCGGCTTTGGGGCTGATTGGCACGAGCTGGCTGTACAAGAATCCTCTGCTGTCGGAGGTCACCCAGCGGCTGCCTCAATGGATCGGTGGGCTGCCTGGAGCGGCCGAGGGATTCCACCCCAATGAAGTCGCTGGGGTCTTGCTGTGGTTCGTGCCACTGCAGCTTGCGCTCCTAGTGTGGTTTGGGAGGCAGAGTCGTCTCAGGACCTGGAGAGGCATCGCGTTGTGCTTCTCCACTGTGCTGACGACGTTGACCCTGGTCCTGACGCAATCACGGGGTGGGTTGCTGGGCCTGGCTGCCGGCCTGGCAGTGATGGGCGCCGGGGTGGACCGACGCGTGCGCACCGCAGTAGCGCTGCTGTCAATCGTCGCGCTGGTGATCGTCGCGGTCCAGGGCCCGGCCTGGGTCGATGCAGCCCTGCGCGAAGGGGTAGCGCCTGAGGTGCTTGGCCGGTCAAACTGGAGCTTTCGCATCGGGGTGTGGAGAGCAGCATTGTCGGGCATTGCTGATTTCCCCTTCACTGGCATGGGTTTGGGGACCTTTCGGCGAGTGGCCCGCGTGCTGTACCCCCTGGCCAGCGTGCCGCCAGACTACGACATTGCTCACGCGCACAACGGCTTCCTGCAGGCTGCGTTGGATTTCGGTGTTGTAGGTCTGTTTGCCTATACGGCCATCTGGTTTCTGAGTGCCAAGATGATCCTATCTTCCCTGCAGCAGGCGGAAAATTGGTGGCGAGCAACAGCCCTTGGATTCGGGGGATGCTTGGTCAGTTCCTTCGTTTACAATCTGATGGATACCGTGGCCCTGGGAGCCAAAGGCGGGCTGCCATGGTGGATGATGCTGGGGCTGATTGTCGGCATATTCCGTCTGCTTTCGGATTCTGCAAGAGACGAAGGCACGTGCGCGACTGTGTGGAGATGCACTTTGCCTACCTCGCGGCCCTGTTCAACACGTTGCGGGAACTCAATGGCATCTTTGATCCCAACGCCAAAGCCCAAGGGATCTTGCTTTACATCGCTCAATATGCACTGTGACTAGCACCAAAGGTTAGTAGTCTCACTTGGGACGAACCACGACATGAACACTGTAGTGACCCCCTAGATTTGGACACCTACGTTAGTTCAAATAGACTTAGTCCAAGAGGGGGGAGACAGGATGGTAAGGCGACGAACGTTCAAGCCAGAGTTGAAGGCCAGGCTCGTGCTGGAGGT
>JAUWJD010000012.1 GCA_030607875.1 Chloroflexota bacterium | reverse complement strand
GTTCTATGATATTCATGGGCTGTGCCATCTCCTGCGTCTTTCTCGAGCCTCAGGATGATAGCACAGCCTATCCCTTTATCGCTAACCGTCTTCCCTAAACCCACCAACATACTTTGAAACCGAGTCCCCAGTTGCGCTTTCATCCAGATGCGTATAGAATCAGCGAAATCCCGGCGTGAGGAAAAGGAACGATGAAAACCGGCATCTTGTCTGGCTACGGTCATTATCTCCCCCTTACCGACTGCACTCCCTCCCTATCCCTGGGAGAGGGCGATACCCCCTTGGTGCGTGCTGAAAAGCTGAGTCAGGAAGCCAATGCAGAGATCTGGCTCAAGGTGGAGGGAGGCAACCCCACGGGCTCCTTCAAGGATCGAGGCATGGTCGTGGCGGTAGCCAAGGCCATCGAAGAGGGAAGCAGAGCAGTGATCTGCGCCTCCACCGGCAACACCTCAGCCTCCGCCGCTGCTTACGCAGCCAAGGCCGGAATCCAGGCCATCGTCATCGTTCCCTCTGGAAAGATCGCCCTGGGCAAGCTTGCCCAAGCGCTGATCCATGGTGCGCAGGTCGTCGCTGTCCAGGGCAACTTTGATCAGGCACTGGATATCGTTCGCGACCTCACCAGCCACCACCCGGTCACCCTGGTCAACTCGCTCAATCCGAACCGGATCGAGGGGCAAAAGACCGCAGCGTTTGAGATCTGCGAAGCGTTGGACAATGCCCCTGACATCTTGGCACTCCCGGTGGGCAATGCAGGCAACATCACCGCCTACTGGAAAGGCTTCCGCGAATGGCAGGCAGCGGGACACATCCAGCACCCGCCCGAGCTGTGGGGCTTTCAGGCTGCCGGAGCTGCGCCCATTGTCCACGGTGCACCGATAGAGAAACCACAGACCATAGCCACCGGCCATCCGCATCGGCAATCCCGCAAGCTGGCAGCGAGCCGTCGCGGCGCGAGACGAATCAGGAGGGCTCATCGAAGCCGTGACGGACGAAGAGATCCTGGCGGCACAGCGCTTTCTCGCCGAGAGGGAAGGTATCTTCTGCGAGCCCGCCTCGGCGGCCCCAGTAGCTGGCGTGCTCAAGCTTGCACGGGAAGGGCGTGTGCCCGAAAGAGTGCGCCTGGTGTGCGTTCTGACCGGGAGCGGCCTCAAGGACCCACAGATCGCAGTGGCCCAAGCTGTCACCCCACCGGAAGTGGCAGCAGATGTGAGAGAAGTGGAGAAGTTGTTGGGATGGTAGTTTCGAAAGTTGTTGTACGCGTCCCTGCTACGACAGCGAACCTGGGGCCGGGCTTTGATTGCCTCGGCATGGCCCTGGGGCTGCACAATACAGTCAGCGTTCAGGCGACGCATGGCCGACTGGACGTGCGCATTGAAGGTGAGGGGGCAGAGGACCTCCGCTGGGGCGAGGAGAATCGCGTCCTCCGCGCCATCCGGCTGGCCTTTGAGGAGGCAGACCGGCGGCTTCCTAGCCTTGCCCTGGAACAGAAGAACAATATCCCTTTGGGCCGAGGACTGGGGTCCAGCGCGGCCGCAACCGTCGCGGGCCTCGTAGCAGCCAACGCACTCTGCGGCAGTCCCCTCTCGGCAGATCAAATCCTGATGCTGGCCACTCAATTGGAGGGCCACCCGGACAACGTGGCGCCAGCGCTTTTGGGAGGGCTGGTCATCGCGGTGCAGCACGAGGGGCAGTTGCTGTATAACAAGATCGCCGTCCCAGTGGATCTCAAGGCTGCCCTCTTTGTGCCCGACTTCTCCATGCCTACGGCGGACGCAAGGCGAGTGCTTCCGACGGAGATCCCACGCAGCGACGCGGTCTACAACCTGGGCCGGGTGGCTCTACTAGTCGCGGCCTTGATTGAGGGACACTACGAGTTCCTTGACGCTGCCACGCATGACCGTTTGCACCAACCGTACCGAGAGGTCATCTTCCCCGCCATGCCGACGCTTCTGTCGGCAGCCCGCGAAGCCGGAGCGCTGGGAGCTTTCCTCAGCGGAGCAGGCTCAACGGTCCTCGCTCTCTGCCGGGAGAATGCGGAGAAGGTGGCAGAAGCGATGGCCGACGCGGCTCAGAAGCTGTCCCTCACGGGACAAGCCCTGGTGGTCCCAGTTACGTCCAAAGGTGCCGAGACAACGGTGATCCAGCGTCCCCGCCGCAGGAGAGAACCACAAGACCACTGGTGAGCGCTGACCCGTCCGACTTGCGCTCGGCTACACCTCAGAACTCCACTGCTTTGAGCAGCCAGAAGGCCCCCACTCCACCCAGGATCGTCCACAACACGTTTCGCGTCCACCAGGTGGGAACCAAGATAGCCCGCCCCACCCGTGACAGGCACTTTCATTGCCCTTTCCCCTCCCGGTCAACAGCCAGACCGGGCAAAAAACCGGCCTACGCCGGGCCTTTTTCAATGATCGCGATGTAGACTGCACCCTCGGAATCGAGAAAACGCGTCACCGTCCAGCCAGTGCCCTCCAGCAATTGCTCCATCTCCTTTTTGGACACGAACAGGTAGTCAAACCATGGATTCACATACTTCCGGTACCTGACTCGGATTCTCACCTGTCCAGGCGCTCTGCCCCGTTCCCTGTTAAACTGGTGGTATGCCAGGTGCACAGGATCCTGGGTTTGGTAGGGATCCATGCTTTCAGCGATGATCCTCGCCTGCGCACTGGTCAGGCCGCGGAATCTTCTCAGAAGCCACCTGGCCCTCTTCCAGTTCGCGAGCAGGCCAAAGTTGTTGCCCATCATGAGGATGGTGTCAAACGCTCCCAGCCTGGAGCTTATCTGAGTAACCGACATCACCCTTGTCTGCCCTAGTCCTCTGAGCTTGCAGACCTTCACGGCCAGAGGGGATTCGTCGATACCCAGGACGCCAAACCCCTGGCCCTGAAGGTGCAGAGCGTGTCGTCCAGCTCCGCAGCCGACATCCAGCACTCGGCCACGCACATAGGCCATGGCCTCCTGTTGATGCGGGGGCCAAGCCTGGTACTCAACAAAGTAGTTCTTTGGTTCGTCTACGTCAAAGAGGCCATCGTCCCTTTCGATGACGGAGAGAACTCTGCCTCCCTCACTCTGTAGGTAATCGTACAAGGCGTGGCCAAACGCGTCCTGCAAGCCCCGAATCATTATGTCTCCTCTCGTTCATGATGATGGCTGATCCAGTCCCCCGTATCCAAAACACGAGCCACAGAGGCATTGCACCTCACTCAGAACCTCACAACCCCCTCGGCTACCGGCACGACCTGCCCACCCACTCGCACAGCGCTTGCTTCGCCATCCAGATGATCAATTTCAATGTATAGCGTGCTGGGCCGACCCAGTTCCGCGCCTTGTTCGCTGACGATGTGCACGGTGGGTCCGCTTAACGGCACAAGGCGGTGATGAACGAGGTAGGCTACCAATGCCCCGTTGGCGCTGCCGGTGGCCGGATCCTCCGGCACCCCCAGCAGGGGAGCGAACATGCGCACATGGACCATTGTCTCCGCGCGTTCCGTCTGCGTGGTGTAGACCAGAACACACTCGGTTCCGACAGCGCGACATGCCCGGTTGAGGGCAGTCACGTTGAGCCGTTTGGCGCCCAAGCTCTGCACCTCACGCAGGGAACGTACAGGTACCATCATCTGTGGCACCCCGGTGGAGACAACCTGCACCGGCAGCCGCATCTCGGTAATCGCTTCCGGCAGCAGGCCCAGCCCCGCTGCCAGGTCCGTCACGTCTTCCAGCACAGCATGGAAAGTCGGACGAGCCTGGGTCATCACCACGCGCTCCACCCGGCCGTCGGCAACGTACAGGTCGGCAGGCAGCACACCCACCCCCAACTCGAAGCACACCTGCGTCACCGGCTCGTGCAGAGGCACACGGCCCAGGTGAGCCAACACCCAGTGGGTGCCTACCACGGGGTGACCGGCGAACGGCAGTTCCTTGGCCGGAGTGAAGATGCGCACCTTGAAATCGGCTCCGGGTGCCTGCGGCGGCAGGACGAACGTCGTCTCGGAGAGGTTCATCTCCTGAGCCAGGCTTTGCATCTCCTGTGCTGTCAACCCCTCAGTTTCAGGGAAGACAGCCAACGGGTTGCCGCCAAAAGGCCGGTCGGTGAAAACGTCTACCTGGATGAAGCGATACTCCTTCATGCCCGTTCCTCCTGTTTGCTGTGAATCGACAATGCATCGCACCCAGCGCTGAGCGATCACCCGGCCCACCGTAAGAAATCCACATGGTTATCGGCACATGGGCCTTTATCCGTTCTCCCCAACACCATACGCACCGCCATCCTCTCGACTCGGTAGCCCCACCTCAACAACTGCTCCACCGCCCAGGCGTGCCGCGCGTTCGCGGGCACGACCAAAGTCTTTTTGTCAGCCGAGAACGCCACAGCCTCGCTTGCGCTCAGCAGAGTACGCAACGCCTGCTCGTCCGTGTAGGCAGGATGCAAGGCCATAACCCGCACGCACGCCCGTTCACTGCCCCAGCCCTCCCAGGCGCTTACCAGCTCACTATCATGCCCAGGGTCAGGTCGTACACGCCAGCAGCACGCTACAATTGCAGGCCGTAGAAAGCGCCGCCAATGGCGATGAGCAGCCAGCCCCCAAGCCGAGGCCAGGTCAGTGCCAGCAGAGTCAAGGTCAGGCAAAGGCCAGCATGCGTTTGTTGTGCGGGACAATGGAAATGAAGAAGGCATCCAGGTAGATGCTCTGTTTGGGCGGATCGGCCATGCCACAGGGACCGCACGGGAACTCTCCCGTGGGCACGTAAGCCATCACCGCACCGTCAGCCGGGCGGAGTCAGGCCCTGACTGTCTAGGCAGTATGCCAGAACCCAGCGAAGGCGAACGCAGCCCCTACTTGTAGAAGAAAAGCGCTGGCACATACGAGGCATAGCGAGTCGAAACTCCACTGCAGCCTGGCTACATAGCATCAAGACAGTGAGCGGTCATATACACAATATATGGCCAGGAACAGGAAAGAACGGCCCACAAGCGTGATGAACACTTGCTATGGACGCGTGCATATCACAAGTGCACTTGTCGCCCTCATGTCCTTTTCTTGGGCAAGTTGTTCGCGCCAGTCCATTTTGCGCGCCCTCCTGCGTGCTAGCCTCTCAGCCAGCGGCGCGTGCACGCGTTCCTCCATCCACATGGCAAATCGTGAACCCACCACAGCCACTCCCAGCGCTGCCAATCGGTTCATCCCGCGATACAGCGCAATCCGATCTGTGGCATAGCGGTCAACCTGAAACCCCGCTCGTTCCAACTGAACCTGCAAATCGCGTGGTTCGTATCGCCGCAGGTGCCCAACTGTGCGATCAAAGATAGTCCACATATGGCGATACAGCGGCACACTCAGAAACAGCCGCCCACCCGGCTTTAGCACCCGACTCCATTCATCGAGTGCACCCTGGTCATCCTTGATGTGCTCCAGAACTTCGGCCGCTACTACGAGTTCGAAGTAGGAACTGGAGAACGGGAGAGCGCCTGCATCGCCAACCACGGCATTCGCACCAAGTAGGGCCAGCGCACGTCCCGCCTCCCAACTGAGGTCTACGAAGATGGAACCTTCAATCGGCACTCGTGGTCGCTTGCCTGCGCCAATCTCTAGGACGCGGCGGTTTGTTGGCAACAGGTCGCGCACCACTGGCCACACTGACTGGGCGCTAGGAGGCCGAATCTGTGATTGGGCCCAGAACTGGTCATAGAGCTCTCGGTTGACAGCGCTCTGTGACGAGTTCAAACTCTCACCAGACATCCCAGGATGATCATCTCGATCAATGATTACATCTTGCTGCACTTCTGACGAGCACCTCCGACCCACCGTGGTCATGCGACACCATCTCCGGTCCAAGGAGACGGGTGCGCCAAGTCAGATGGGCCTTGCGCTGTGACGCCTGATTGCATTGGCAGTAGATAGAACGTGCAAGAGCTCCGCGAAGCGCACTGAACGTACTGACAAAGCGTGTAATACAAAGTATAGCCGATTATTCGAAATCACGCTCACCGCTCCTTGCTGGCGGGCAAGGAGCGGTGAGCGTGAGGTTGATGTGGATGCCCATCGTGAAAGCAGCCATTAGAGCGATGATGCCCTTGCACAGGCCCGTGCCTGTCTTGGCGTCAATACCACCACGCCTTGGCGTTCTTGCAGACGCTGAGCTCGCCGAATCTTAGCATACCAGTTAGACAGTCAGGTGGAGTCAGGTATCGCCAAAGGACGCCTCGGCAGGACAGGACGCGCGTTTCCCAGGCGGCCTTTCGGTTGGCATGGGCGTGGCCGCAGGGCCTGCGCACGATACCATCAGAGCTATTGCGCCAACCAGCACAGCCCTTGTGACTACCACAGCTTTCATCTGTTGTGTTCTGATTATATCATCCCCCTGTCCGCAAGCGGATGCCTCACTCGCTGTCCCTTCCGGCAGGTCGTCACAGCACTACCCTTTCTGGCCATGGGTCTTGCTTTGACGTACCCCACAGCTTGCTGATATAGTCGATGGAGAGGAGGTCCTGAAGCACGTGCAACCAGTAGGCACCGCTATCCGTCAGGACAACCTGATCCCCATGATCCTTCAGAAATCCGGCCCAAGACAGAAGCTTGCAGTATTTCCCATAGACCCCGTCAAATGCCCTTCCGAATCGTCTGTGAAAGTCGCTTTTCTTGAACCGTGTCTCATAGACTCGCCAGTAGAGCCAGCTTGCCATCTGCATGGTCTCGGACAGGTCAAGGGACAGGGCGATGGGCAGCCTTCCATCTTCGAGTGCCCGGATGTACTCTTGAACGTTGAAGGTGTTGAGGTAGAAAACGTCCTTGAGATAGGAGCCGCCACTGGCCCCAAGACCTATGTAGAGCGGTACCGTCACGGAACAATACTTTGGAACACCGGCCCGGGTAAAAGCCCAGACAGAGGTCCTTTCAAAGCCGGCATCGTAGAAAGTGGTCTCCAGGATGCGCAGCATCTTGCGTTTCTGGAAATGGCTGAACCCCTTACCGTTGCTGGAGACCTGTGCCCAGCGGGTATATGGGAACGTAAAGATAGGATACGCCGCAACTTGATCAACGCCCAGGTCAACCAGCGTCCGGCCTGCTTCCTCCACCTCTTCGCAGGTCTGATTGGGTAAGGCGAAAATGATGTCCACATTGACGCATCGGAAGCCCCTGCCAACGACTCGCTCAACCGCTGCGCGCCCTTCCTCGGCCGTGTATGGCCTGTGCAGTGTCCTCAGGTGATGGTCTTGGACAGCTTCCACGCCCGTGCTTAGGTGCTTCACACCCAAGGAGAGGATGGCATCAATGTTTTCCCGGCTCAGATCATTGGGATGGCTCTCCATATGCACGTCACACTCCATACGCAAAGACCGATGGATGTGCTCGAGGATCTGAGGCAGGCCGCTGTGAAGCATAGTTGTCGGTGTTCCGCCGCCAATGTAAAAGGAGGTGACTGGCTTGTTGCCCAGCATTGCAGCGTAGATGTCGACCTCTCGCATGACAGCCTTGGCGTACCTCTCGGCCACCTCAGGATGATAGAGCTCTTTGTTATAGGGAC
The DNA here is from genome assembly GCA_030607875.1 of Chloroflexota bacterium. Classification (GTDB taxonomy): domain Bacteria; phylum Chloroflexota; class Anaerolineae; order UBA2200; family UBA2200; genus JAUWJD01. Next base: position 74,720 of record JAUWJD010000012.1, on the reverse strand, counting down.
AGTAGGGGCAAATCTGGCGGCAGAACGGGATGTGCAGATAGAGGCCGAGTTCGTCGACGTCCTGCAGCCGGCAGGCAAGCATCGGAACCCGACGCTCCAGCACGAGATCACCACTGATACCCAGCAGTCTTTTCAGTTGGCTCCTGATAGCACCTTGAAGTGACATGATTTCAACCCCCTCTGCGCACTGTCCACAAGATGAGCAGCTCCTAGAACCCCACCGTGGTCCCCCTGGTGGCAAACTCCAGTAGCTTTGCTGCCACGCAAGGTCCTCGTCTTCCGTCGCCACAGAGTCCTCAGCACCATTCCACACCTCCTTCCGTGAAAATGATGTAGCTTGAGTTCGTAGTGGCCGTGCCTCAGCCCTGTCGGGCCAGGACTGGGTGAGACAGGGCCGGCGCCCCAGTTGCGCGCTACCAACTCACTCCTCCCTTTGTTGCCGATGAGAGCTGTCCTCGACCTTCTCCAGCAGGCGAGACAGCTTCTCTCCATCTAGAAGCGCTTCCGACAGCTCACGTTCATCGCCCGGCATCACCTCCAGCACATCGTCAACGCCCAACCGTTGGTTGAGGAGAGGGATGAGTAGAGTACGCCGCACGTGCCCTTCGACGATGGCCGCCAGGTGGCGGTTGCGCGTCCATGAAGCCCGGGCTTGTGCTGTCGGCCCCAGTTCACCAAGCAAGATCTCGTTGCGGTCAGCGACCAGCAGCAGGGTAGAGGTCGCCACCTCGCTGAAGGTTTCTGTGACCGGCAGCTCAACCACGCGGGCGTTTGGGAATTCTACGGAGCCAATTGTCGCCAGGCCTACCCTAACTCCACGTGCAGCGGCTGCTTCGAAGGCCGGGCGCAGGCGCTCGAATTCCTGCGCGTACATCTGCGCGTACAGGTTCTGCTCGGCCCGTTCGACCAGCTTCCAGGCGCGGGCTAGGACGTTCTCGTAGCCTTCGAGCCTCCAGACATATTCCTCGTCTGAATGCTGGCTAACTTGCGCCAGGTCGCGCTTGAGCCCCTCTGTCAGCTGCGTGTGTTCCCGCTACAGCCGCTCCATCAGCTCCAGCGGCGGTACGGGAGCGTAGAGGACACTGTCGCCGTCATGCGTGATCAGCGCAGCACCGCGGTTGACCAGTTTGCCCAGCACCTGATAGACCATGGAGCGAGGCACGCCGCTGTCTTTGCTCACCTGATAGCCGGTGACCGGGCTACGCTGCAACAGGGCGAGGTAGACCTTGGCCTCCCATTCGGCAAAGCCAAGTCGAGTCAACCGCTCCGGTCCTAGCCTGGTCTTGTTCTTGGCCGCAATAACTTTGTCCTCAACCCCCGCTGGTGTCTTGTTCGGTTGATGTTTAGGTGTCTTCGGTCGCTCTCGCAAGTCGCCTTCCGCCCACTTACGGAGGATATCATAGACTACACAACGGTTGATGCCAAACAGGCGAGCAGCGACAGAAACGTTGTGACCATCGCTCCTCCAGTACTCAGCCACCACTCTCCTCGCTGCTTCAGGGCTCGTCTTCCGCAGCTCTTTGTAGTCGATCCTCGCTGTCCGTGCACTGATATGGTGTCCAGTCCTCATACTGTTTCAGCTTCAAACCCTCAACATTCACTCCTGCCAATTCTAGTGCTTTCCTGATGTACTCACCGAACGTAACCATACTTCAAAAACTGTATAGTATGTCCTGGACACCGCGCACTGTCAAGTTGTTACCAGCAAGAACTGTGCTATAATCTAGGCGAGCACAAGGACGATATGTGCATGAGGCGGACAACAATGGAGGCTGCTCACCGCTCTAATTGAGCGCGCAAAGCGCCAAAATCGTCGACTGGAGACGAAATGCCCACATCCAACCGTATACATGCTCTGGACCACCTGCGTGCATTTGTGGTCGTGCTGGTAATCGTGCTTCACGGATCCGTTACGTACATGGCCCTCGCCCCCTCATGGTGGTACGTTCTTGAACCCACGAACAGCCTATTCTTCACCGCGCTGGTGTTGCTGATCGATGTCCCGATCATGCCGGCCATGTTCTTTGTCGCCGGCTACTTTGCGCTTCCTTCGCTGCAGAAAAGAGGAGCCAAGCTGTTCCTGAGGGACAAGTTGGTGAGACTCGGAATCCCCTGGATGTTCGGAGTACTGCTGCTTGCCCCACCGATTGTGTACATTACCTACCTTTCCCGAGGCGTCCCCGTCAGTCTGCTCCAGTTCTGGATCAGTGATTTCTGGGGAGACATGTACCAGCAGACAGTGTACTGGTTTCTAGGCGTCCTTCTTCTCATGTTTGTGGCACTGGCCGTGCTCTATGAGGCGAATGACCGCTATGGTTCGATCCGCCAGGAGGCGTCCAGCCCCTCCCCAATGCTGTTCTCCGGATTCGCAGCCATCACAACTGCTGGCTTCTTCTACATGAATCTGGCCTTCCCTCTCGACACCTGGATCAAACTCGGCTACCTCCTTGTCTTCCAACCGCTGAGAGTGCCGCTGTACATCGGGTACTTTGTCCTGGGCATATATGCCTATGAGCATGCGTGGTTCACAGCGGATGGGTACAAACCAGCTTTCGATGCCTGGGCGCTTATCTGTACGTTGTCAGGAGCGCTGTATCTGAGCTACCGGCTGAGCGTTGCGCCCGCTGCACAGGCAACAATAGCTCTCAAAGCCGTAAATGCTGCACTTTTCAATGCTTTCTGCTTGTCCTCGCTGCTGGCTGGAGTTGCGTTCTTCCAGCGACGGGCTGGGGCTTCCGATTCCCTCTGGGGAAGACTAGCGGCCAGCTCTTACAGCATGTACTACGTTCATCCAGTCTTTGTGTTCCCACTGGCCTATGTCTTTGTGGGCATTGCGCTGCCACTTCTCTTGAAGGCGGTCTTGGTAATTGCCCTTGCCATTCTGCTCTCATGGGGAGTTAGCGTTCTGCTGTTGAAAAAGGTCCCCGTCCTGGGCAGAGTCTTCTGATTCGCAATTGGGCCAATAGGCGCCCATGCGGCAGAGGCATTTACGAGGAGGTTTGTCGTGCTCGAATCCCTGCTGACCGAAGAACAGCGCGCTCTGCGTGAGGAGGTGCGGGCGTTCGTCAAGAGCGTGCCCCGGCAACTGCTGCTGGACATGGATGCCGACCGGGTGCGCTACCCACGGCAGTACGTGGAGGATGCGGCACGGCGCAAGCTGCTGGGCCTGCGCTTTGCGCCGCAATGGGGTGGGCGTGGGCTTCCCTGGACATCAGAGGTGGTGGCCATCGAAGAAGTCGGCGTGCTGGGCACCAGCCTGGCTTGCCTCTACAGCCTGCCCAGCATCGTCGGCGAGGCCATCTCCGTCTTTGGCACCGAAGCCCAAAAGGAGAAGTACCTGCGGCCAACGCTGGAGGGCAAGCTGACCTGTGCCGAGGCGCTCACCGAGCCGCGTGGCGGCTCCGATTTCTTCGGCACCACGACACAGGCGCGCCGGGATGGGGAGGCATACATCCTGCAGGGCCAGAAACGCTTTGTGGTCGGGGCGGAAGGCGCTGACTACTTTCTGGTCTATGCGCGTACCAACCCACAAGCGCCACCACGCAAGGGAATCAGTGCTTTTCTGGTGGATCGCGGGCCAGGCGTGGACGTCGAGCACGTCTACGGGCTGATGGGCACGCGAGGCGGAGGTACCGGCCGCATAACCTTCCGCGAGGCGCGTGTGCCCGCGGAGAACCTGGTGGGCCGTGAGAACGGGGGTGCAGAGATCTTTTACCGCATGATGGTGCCGGAACGGCTGACCAGTGCTGCGGGCGCGGTGGGGCTGGCACGGGCTGCGCTGGAGGTGGCAGCGCGCTACAGCGACCGACGCAAAGCCTTTGGCGCTGCCATCCGCACCTTTGAAGGCGTCAGCTTCAAAGTGGCAGAGAGCATCACCCTGCTGGACGCTGCCCGCAGCCTGATTTACGCCACTGCGCACGCAGCAGACACGGACAAAGATGCGTCGCGCGTGCGGCGCCTGGTTTCCGAGTCCAAGAAATTCGCCACCGAGGCCGCCTGGCAGGTGGTGAACCACGCCATGCAGATCATGGGTGGCATCGGTTACACTGACGTCTATCCGGTGGAGCGCCTGCTGCGCGATGCGCGCCTGATCATGATCTGGACTGGCACAAACGAGATCATGGATCTGGTCATCCAGCACGAGTACTACAAGGAATTGCTCAGCCGGGGTCCTGCCGGCCGCGATGTGGAACCCGATGCGGCACAAGCGGAACGGAGCGAAGAGAAGGTTTACGAGTAGGATTCCAATGTCGCGCATTTCAGACCCAGCCTATGTCGGCGAACAATACCGGGACGCATCGAACCTCAACGCGCGCATCCAACTACACGCACGTTTCAGCACGAACAAATACGGTTGGCACCGCTGGGTTTTCGACCAACTTGATCTTCCTCCACAGTGCCGCATCCTGGAACTGGGCTGCGGACCAGGCGATCTGTGGCTTCAGAACATACATCGCCAGCAGGAAGGGTGGCAGCTCACACTGTCAGACCTCTTACCGGGCATGGTGCGCGAGGCAGAGGGGAACCTTGGCCGCAACCAACGCCAATTCACCTTCCTGGTGATCAATGCGCAATCCATTCCCTTCGCAGATCAACGGTTCGAGGTCGTTATCGCCAACCACATGCTCTACCACGTGCCGGATCGAGCGAGAGCACTGTCAGAGATTCAGAGAGTTCTGCGACCTGGCGGGCATTTCTATGCCACGACCGTCGGACGAGATCATCTGCGCGAACTGGCCGAGCTAGTGCATAGATTTGACCCCAGTCTTGCATGCTCGGACGTGCACTCTGTCGAGGATTTCAGACTGGAGAGCGGCTCCGCTCAGCTCTCAGAGTGGTTCTCCGATGTTGTCGTGCGCCGCTATAAGGATACGCTCGTGGTCACAGAAATCGAACCGCTCGTCGAGTATGTTGCCAGCGGAAGAGATGTCTCGGCTGAATGGCGGGCCGGGTTCGCGGAAGCTGTAAAACGGGAGTTGGCGCTTTGCGGAGGAGCCATTCACATCACCAAAGATAGTGGCATCTTTGATGCGCGCCACGTCGGTGAACCTCGACCACCGATGTGTGACCATACGACCAGGGTTGCCCACTCAAACCCCTGACCCCCATATCTCAGACAGGAAGGAATACCATCGATGTGCCCAAGTCTGTTGGAGAAGGTGCGCAAAGCCTGTGAAGCAGTCGCAGAACGGGCGCGTGATGTGCAAATCAACTATGATCGTATCGCCTCGTATGCTGCATCCCTGCCACTGGAACAGCTCGCCCGGCCGGAGCACGATGCCGCCAGCCACTATCTCGGACACGGCAATGACACCGTGGCCTTCTTCCTAACCCTGGATGCGATCAACTTTGGCTCAGGCTACTTTCCACACCTGCGCAAGCGGCCTGGCATGTCCGGCTACTTCACCATTGCCAGTTCGCTCAACGACTACTACAAAGCACATGGCCCGTTATCTGCGCAAGGACTGACTCAGCTTACCGTGCAGGACTGCGCACAAGTGTTTGGGCAAGACGTCGACAACGCACCCATCGGCGAGCTGATGCAGCTCTTTGCCAACGCGCTCAATGACCTGGGGCAGTATCTGCTCGAGCGCTTCGGGGAGAGCTTTGTTGGACTGGTGGAGAGCGCCGGTGGCTCTGCCGAGCGGCTGGCGCTACTGCTCATCGAGATGCCCTACTTCAATGATGTCGCTTCCTACGGCGATCTGAAAGTGCCCTTCTACAAGCGGGCTCAGATCACGGCGGCAGACCTGTGGATTGCTTTCGACGGCCAGGGTCCAGGCCATTTTGAGGATCTCGACCGGCTGACCATCTTTGCCGACAGCCTGGTACCGCACGTGCTGCGCACCGACGGGGTGCTGTTGTACGGAGACGACCTGGCTGCCCGGATCGAGCGCGAAGAATGGATACCTGCGGGATGCGCAGAGGAAGTGGAGATCAGAGCCTGCGCCCTGCACGCGGTTGAGCTATTGAGCGCAGAGTTGCACAGGTCGGGGCGCGATGTCCCGCCGATGAAACTGGACTACCTCTTGTGGAACCGTGGGCAGCAGCCACACTACAAAGCACGACCCCGCCACAGAACGCGCACGGTTTACTACTAGACTTGCAGGAGTGCATGATGTTGAAACCACTACAAGGCTTCCAATCGCTGGAGACGCATCACTGCGTTACAGGCTCGATGCGCCACATCTATGAGTTTCACGGCTACCCGATTAGCGAGGACCTGCTGTTGGGACTGGGCGCGGGCGTGGGCTTTATCTATTGGCACCAGAAGGGTATCGACCCCTTCTACGGCGGTCGGGCCAACTTTGACCGCCCAGGCGTAGAGGGCCTCGAAAAGACCGTTGGACGCCGCACCGGGGTTCAGGTCGAAATCTTCCGTACCAAGAGCGCCCGCAAAGCGGAGAAGGCCCTCTTGGAGATGCTGACGGCGGGTAAGCCGGTGATGATTCACGTGGACATGGGCTTCCTGCCCTACTTCGATCTGCCTGAGGACTATCACTTTGGACAACACGTGGTTGTCGTCGCCGGCTACGACCGCAAGGCGAAACAGGTGCTCATCGCCGACCGCGACGCGGCACTGCATCCCATGTCACTGCAAGACCTGGCGAAAGCGCGTGGCTCCACATTCAAACCCTTCCCGCCGCTGCACACCTGGTACACCTTCGACTTTAGCACCAAGCGTCCGCCAACTGCCGAAGAAGTGCGCCATGCGATCCGCGAGGCCAGCAAGGGCATGCTGGAACCCCCCATCCACAATCTTGGCGTCAAGGGCATCCGCACGGCAGTCAAACGAACCCTGAAATGGCCACAGCAGATGGACGAAGAACGGCTGCGCTGGACATGCTTCAATATCTTCATTTTCATCGATGCTACTGGTGGCACCGGCGGCGGCATCTTCCGCTACATGTATGGGCGCTTCCTGAAGACGGCGGCAGAGATCACCGGCGAGCCGCGCCTGGACGAAGTTGGCGACCAGATGCACGAAATCGGCGACCGCTGGCAGGAAGTGGCCGAGATCTTCAAAGAAGCGTACGAAGCACCGGATCCGGCGGCGCTGTTGCCCGACGCCACGTCGCGAATGAAGGCAATCGCCGACCGGGAGCAGGCCGCGTGGGAAGGTCTGAGTCAAATCGTCGCTTGACAAAGTCTGTTCGCTGCAACATACAAGACAAATGGAGGAAAACGATGGAAAAGATCGATCTGATGAAAGAACTCAAACACCTGTACAAGCCCTCGAAGAAGGAAGTCACAGCAGTTGATATCCCGCCGCTGCCATTTCTGATGCTCGACGGCGAGGGAGCACCCGGAGCCGAGGCGTACGCCGAGGCGGTTGGCGCGCTGTACTCGGTCGCTTATACACTCAAGTTCGCGGTCAAGAAAACACGGGAGATCGACTTCAAGGTGATGCCCCTCGAAGGCCTGTGGTGGGCAGAGGACATGATGGCGTTCACCGAGGCGAACAAGGAGGCGTGGAAATGGACGATGATGATCCTCGTGCCGGGCTTTGTGAGCGAGGAGATGGTCGAAGAGGCCAAGGTGCAGGTGCAGGAGAAGAAGGGTCTGCCTGCAGCCTCGCGAGTGCGGCTTGACACATACCACGAAGGGCCGTCGGCGCACATCCTGTACATTGGCCCGTACTCAAACGAGGACGAGACCATCCAGCGAATCCACCAGTTCATCGAAGAGCAGGGGCACAAGCTCAGGGGCAAGCACCACGAGATCTACCTCAGCGATCCGAACAGAACAGCGCCGGACAAGCTCAAGACCATCATCCGCCAGCCTTTCGAATAGGGACACGGATTTGAAACGCAACCCCGCCGAATCCCCGCTTGACAAATGGCGGGACTGCAGGGACGTCGGGGTGCTTCGCAAAGACCGAGGAGTGCGCAGAGGAATTGCGAAACAGCCCTCTGCGATCTCTGCGGTGATTTCTGTTCGGCACCCGGAAGCAGTACAATCAAGCGAGTGCAACCATGAGCGACATCCTAAAGAAGTTGGAGGGCGGGGACCGGCGTTCCATTGGGCGGGCCAACGAAGTCGTCGAAGAGGTGCTCAACGATCCGACATTGTTCGACCCAATATTCCAGGGCATGCTCGGCGACGATTCCGTGGTGCGCATGCGCTGCGCCGATGTGGCGGAGAAGGTCACGGCAAGACACCCAGAGTACCTGGAGCCGTACAAGCAGGCGTTGATCGAGCGGGTGGCACGCATCGAGCAGCAAGAGGTGCGCTGGCACGTGGCGCAGATGATCCCCCGGCTGGACTGGAGCGCCCACCAACGCGCCGTCGTGGTCGAAATCCTGACGGAGTACCTGGATGACCCAAGCAAAATCGTCAAGACCTTTGCCATGCAGGCGCTGGCCGACCTGGCCGAGGAAGATGCCAGCCTCCGTGCGCAAGTGATCGAGTTGCTGGAAGGACTCACCGAGAGTGGCAGCCCGGCGATGAGAAGCCGTGGCCGAAAGCTGCTGGCGAGGCTGAGACCCCAGACGTGAGGTTCTCCGCCTGGATTCGCGCCGACTACCGCTTCGAGTCCCTGGCCGCGAAGATGGTGAAGAACAACTGGGTCATCCTGCCGGAGTGCACGGGCATCTGGGGGTTGCGTAGCTCGTGGAACGGCAAACTCCGCTGAATAGCATCGGCCCATGTAGCAAGCAGACCACCGTTTTGTCATGTAGCGTGCTATCTTGTATAATCATGAGCAACAAATAGCTGTCCGTCTCCCGCAATGTCCAAGAAGCCCGGCCAACGTAGATCCCACCACACGAACCCAAGCCTCTCTTCTTCGGATTAAACAGCCGTCTTCTTCTTTGAGCAACCCGAAGACTGGACTGAAGGATGGCATCTGTCTCGGCGACGTGCGATCAGCACACATCAGGCCAACATGTGAGAGTAGACATCTGCTGGAGAATGCCGGCCAGAAAGCGAGGTTTACTGTGAACAGTGAACTTGACCCGCAATTTCAAGCCTTAGTTCCCGAATACCAGAACACACTTCGGGCTCTGCAAGAACGCGAGCACATCCGGATCCGCCCTCTTCAGCAGCTAACCGGCGGCAGGACGGGAGCCCTGCTCTACCTAGTGAGTGTGTCTACCGTGGATCCTACCTCCGTCGAGCACTTCATACTCAAATTGGATCGACCAGCACAATGGGGGGGCGACTGGAAGAACGAAGCGGAGAAGCACCGGTTGGCGGCAAGTCTGGCATCAAAGGATTTCGTCCAACATCATATGGCGCAGCTGGTGTACGATCCCATCGAGATGGACGGAGCACTGCTCGTTCTATACACCATTGCTGGCGGATCCTTGCAGCAATGTCGGCCTCTCATAGCCTACGCCCAACAGGGCCGACTCGAGCTGATCTACTCTACGCTGGGTAGTGGCCTTCTTGAACTCTGGAACAAGGACAGGATTGAGCCTGTATCGCACGTGCACCCTCAGTCCATCTTGGCAGACTGGCTGGGTTACCGTCTCAGCCCCAACGAGGGACGTATTCACGGATTCCTAAACGACGAGTGCGACTGCAATGCTAATGCTCCTGGGTTCATCCTAGACGGAGAGATGTACGCCAACCCCTATGCCTTCGCGTGTGATGAGGAGCTTTGGGGTGATACACGGCCTCTAGATATCCTACGAGGCTTCCTGCACGGTGATCTCAACAATAACAACGTACTTGTTGAATTCTCTCAGTATGGGGATGATTTCGAGGGATACTACCTTATCGACTTTGCAAACTTCAGAAAGAACTCGTTTCTTCTGTACGATCACGCATACCTTGAACTGAGCTATCTTCTTCGACAGGCAACTCGTGTCTCGGTTGAGAAGTGGATAGAGTTCGTGAGAATGCTGGCCAGAGTCGATGTGCCGTCTACCACCTGGGTGTCCGCAGAGCTAGCCGGTGCCTGTGCCGTCATCCGTTCTATGAGAGTCGCGCTCGCCAGTTGGATATCGTGCAACCATCCGACGCTGCTTGACGACTTCTGGGGGCTATACCGCCTAGCTGGCACAGCCGTTGGCCTAAATTTCTGCAACAAGACTGGTCTGTCAAGAGAAGAGCGCTTCGCCGCTTTCGTGTACGCAGCCACCTATTTGCGTGAGCAGTGCCAGTATTCTGAGATTCGTCTACCCGAATCTGGAGAAGAGTTGGCCCTTCGGCAGACAAAGGCCCTGATGGAAGCAGGCGACACATGGGAGCCGTTTCTGGAAGCTTGTCAAGGGTTTGATAGGGAACGAATCTACATCCTGGTGACGGGGCCAGATCTTCGCGAAGTTGCTCCCCTAATGAATCCACTTGGTCGAGTAGGCTGGTCTTTGATCCTCGATTTTGACCCAGACACCCAAGCCGGCGGATTATACGAGTATATGAGTGAGGAAATCGAGGGCAGGCGCTCATTGCACGTCTTGACCTGCGATGCTCGGCTTTCCCTCAACCCGGCTCGGGCGACCTACTGGTACGCAGCACACGGGTTAAGAGGACGGGCGAGTACATTTCCCATAGGAGATGGATGGCTTCCGTGGAAACTCAAGTACAGTGCTCCCCTGACGCAGATTCTGCGCGATTTGGCGGCATCCTCCAGCGAACAACCTGCAACGAGCCTAATCCTCTGGAACGAGCCCAACTACGTGAATAAGATCTGTGATTTGCTCACCGATGCGTTCGGCGATCGGATAGATCTCATCTTTGCCACCCCGCAGCTAGATCCTCTCCTCGAGATCAGCCAAGTCTATAATGGTAAGGTTTTCCCTCTGCAAGCAACTCAGATCACTGCCGGGCTCAGCAAGCTGTTTAGAAGATTCTACTTCGAGAAGAAAACGGTCTCGCTGCCTGGCGCCCACAAGCAACGGGTAGTACTCAAACGCAAGGATACGGTATTCCTGGAAGAGGAGATGACTCTTGTTCATCACGATGTCGGTATCCAGGAGAAAGACGAAGATGGCAGGAAGTCAAGGTTCCTCTACGGGGGAAAGATCTCCTGGTTCGAACTTAGCCTACACCAAGATGTGGATCGCAACAAGACGGAGTATCTAAGGAATCAGGTGAGGCATGACCTGACGCACCGTCTAACTACCCGAATAAACCTATACCATCATCCAGGAGCAGGAGGAACGACGGTAGCCCGGCGAATCGCATGGGACTTGCATGAGTCTTATCCGGCCGTACTGCTTCACAAAGTCTCCGACGGTACGATCGGACGTCTACAGTTACTGCGCCGCCTAACATCGTTGCCAATCCTGGTGGTTGTTGAGAGTGCAGAGGTCCCTCTAGATATTCTCGAGAAGCTGTACTCAACAGTCAGAAGTGAGAACCTGGCAGTCGTCTTCTTGATCGTGTCTCGTCGATTTGAGGCGGTGAAGAAAGAAGAGGAGCGAGTCCGCTATCTTCGCGAACAGCTCGATGCTGACGAAGCAAATCGCTTCGCCGAAAGCTACGGCCGTGTGAGGCCAGACCGCTTGGCCTTACTCAGAGACCTTGCGCGGAATGAAGGCACACAGAAACTCCGGGTGCCATTCTATTTCGGCCTGACGGCTTTCGATAGAGAGTTCACTCGACTAGACACATACGTTGAAGCCCGACTCCAAGGGATGTCCGAGGAAGAGCGACGAATTATGTGCTACATCGCACTCGCCTATCGCTATGCGCACCAAACACTCCCCTCACAGATGTTTGCTCATATGCTGGGTCTAGACGGCACAACGACTGTCCAGCTTGAGAGAGCACTCGACAAGCGCCGACAGAGCTTGTTGATTCGGGAGTCCAAAGAAGGGGAGGTCAACTGGCGCCCATCTCACCAACTTGTGGCAGGCGAGATTTGTGAGCACATCCTCGCCGGTGATGCTGCTGCTCGCCGGATGTGGCGAGACAACCTATCAACATGGGCAATTCGGTTTATCGAGGATTGCGACGCGCTGTATGAAACGACGGACAGAGTACCTAGCGAAAGGGTTCTCGACATTCTGTCAAGAATGTTGGTATTGCGTCACAGCCGGGATACACTTGGCACACCTGCGGAAAAACCCTACTTCGAGCGAAGACCCAACTTCGGTCAGCTGATACAGGATATCCAAGTGCCTGAAGGACAGTTGGCCGTTCTTCGGGCCTTAGCAGAGCACTTCAATGATCAGCCCCACTTCTGGGCGCACTTGGGCCGCTACCTCAGCTGGTGCGGAGAACACACCAAGGCTTTGGAGGCTATTGAGAAGTCGTTGGAACTCGATGATCAAGATCATGTCCTTCACCATATGAAGGGCATGACCTTGCGAGAACAGGCCTATGGCTTGATGAAGGCTGCTGAGAAGAAAGCCAGAAGTGGGGAAGATGTCACTGCCGCCGCTCTAGAAGAAATCGAAGCTTTGTTGCAGCAAGCAGAGGACGCGTTCAGCTTAGCTCGTGAGATGGCTCCTGACGACGAGTATGCGCATGTATCTCATATCCAACTGCTCACGTGGACGGTGGAGTTTGGCTTCAAAATGTCTGGTACGCGAAGTTATGTGGACTTTCTCACAGATCCGTCGTCTCTGAAATACCAAGAAAAGATTGAGTTGGCAGAAGGGCTCCTGCAAGATGTAAAGCGTCTTCGAGGAGGTGAAGCTCAGCGCCTCAGCCACTATGTGGTGAGTTGTGAAACGCGTCTCAATGAACTGGTCGGCGACTACGCTAAGGTTATTGAAGGCTGGACCCGGTTGCTGAAGCGCAGCGACGTATACAAGCCGCCCATACGTCGCAGGCTGGTATTCGCCTACCTGGGCAGTAGGAAGCGATCCTGGGACAACCTAGATCAGGAGGGTTTGAACGAGATAGTCAATCTGATGGAGCAGAACTTGCTCCGCGAACCGCACAATGAACGAAACATACGCCTTTGGTTCGAGGCTGCACGTCGAACGCCTTCCGTCATGGTCGACTCAGCGATAGAGCGGTTGAGCTATTGGCGTGCACTAGGTGGTTCCATTGATTGCGTCTACTACTTGTACACGCTCCACACGCTGAAAGCGATAGAGGGCTCAGCAGTCGCGAAAGTGGCCGCCGAGAGGCTTGTCGAGGGGTCCCGACGTCAAGCACGGAATCTGCAGTATCGTACCCGTTCGTACAATTGGCTTGGAAAAGGTTCTGGTATGACGCGCCTAGTGCACTATTCAAGATTGGGAGGCTGGGACAGAGAGAAGGATTTTTGGACCAATGCAGAGCCGCTAGAGAGGATATCGGGTCTGATCGCACGCATTGATCGGCCAGAGGCAGGCTTGATAGAGTTAGAATGCGGGTTGCGGGTTTTCTTCGTCCCGGGGCGGTCTCGCGCGCCCGACGAGTCGAGCTTTGTCAAGGAGCGGCATGAAAACGAAAGAGTCAGCTTCTTTCTGGGATTCAGCTATGATGGCCTCAGGGCTTGGAGCGTCAAGCTCCAAAAAGGATGATGGGCCGAGTCAACGAACCTCAATGGCGTAGACCGGGAAGGAGCAACGCGAGTCGCAGCGTCTGAAGTGATGCGAAACCTCCAAGCAAATTGTTCACGCATTGGCCGTCAACTTCGCTATTGATCTTTGATCTTCCCCCGAAAAAGTGGGCACCAAGATAAGCGAAATTGGTGTATCATATCACTATCGGAGGGAAAGCATGAAAGTCCAGAAGAACGTACACTCGTGAGGGCGAAGGCTCGGGCGAAGAATACCTTCAGTGCACATCTGTGGTAGCTTTTGACCGCTGATTTGGTGGATAGTCGAGCTAATCCAGTTGCTCCTCGGAGGCTCGATGCCAAGACCCACACGGTAGATCTTCGCTTGTATCGACGACGAGCGCAATGCTGCCATTCCGGCGCACGGCACTGCTGGCCTGTCGAGCTACGCTCAACGTTTTCGTGCTTGTGTACCAGTCTTCGACTAGTGAGGCCGCTCCATTGATGTGTCTTGCCTTGGTCCGTCTAGCAAACACTAACTCGCTGCTACAATGACTTGCAGGCTTTTCCTGCTAAGTGGCAGCGCTGCATTTGACGCAACTGCTGAAGCGTTCATCCCCGCCGCAGGCGGGAGTGCGGCGACAATCGCCCTGTTGTTGCAGGGCGGACCCAACTGGGAAAAGTACGTTGCCCAGTACGTCGAGCCTTGGTTGCAGCGCGGCGTGACCCGATACCACGCCATCGTGCCGCGTGAGGACGGTACGCTAGACGTGGAGGCAGCGGCCACAAGGCTCCGCGCAGCCAGCGGCATCTTCGTCGGCGGGGGCCACACGCCCACTTACCACCGCCTGTACGCAACGGAGCCCCTGCGCAGTATCATCGGCGAGCGCTGCCAGCAGGGCATCCCCTACGCCGGCATGTCTGCTGGTGCGCTCATAGCTCCAAAGATCTGCGCCATTCCCCCGGACGACACCGGTGAACAGTCTGTTCGTCTGGCCAGCGGACTGGGGCTGATCGAGGATTGTGTCATCAGCGTGCACTTTGGCGCATCGAAGGCCCTGCCCCACATGCTGGAGGCCATGGCCCAGACACAGACCGCCACTGGCTGGGGCATAAACGACGATGCCTGCGCCGTGTTTGAGGACGGCCAGTTCAAGCGAGCCCTGGGCGGGTCTGTCTTCGAGATCCGCATGACGAACTTTCGAGTGTGCACCTATCAGATCACAGAACGCTGTCCATCGAGGTGAACCGCTGAGCCAGGCCAGGCTTCCCTCGCGGAGAAGAGCGACTAAAGTCGCCACTACGAAGCCATTACATTGCGCGTTCTACGCATTACCCCCCCTCCGCAATCGGGCTATTTGCTGTGTAATCCAGGCAACATCGTGGCGAACAGCAGGTCGAGCTGTTTTCGCCATTCCGAGTTTGCACTGGCAGAGAACCTGGGATACAATAGGACCCAAGTCGTCTTCCCGAGCGGAGCAAGCAACTATCCCGTGGATGTCCTTTGAAGGCGTGGACATCAAGCAGAGCTATGCCGAGACCTGAACCGACTGGGCATACATCGCTACCACAACAAGCCTGCCGGAATTCTACTGCTTCGTGCACGGATTGCTAAACGTATCTCACCGAATTACAGTCTGAGAAGGACCACCTGAGTTTAGCAACCTTCGGCGCAGTACTCTGTAGTGTGAATCTGAACACTACAATGATACGATAGAGGAGGTGATGCGCGAGTACTGAAACAAGCGCGCCTGAATCCAGGCTACTTGGTGCCTAGTTGTGTGATCACGAAGAATAGCAAAGGAGGAGATAAGGCAAATGGGACGAATCATCAACATTGAGGGTATTGGGCCACATTACAAAAGTATCCTGAAGGAGAAAGCTGGCATTACCACCACGGAGGCCTTGCTAGAGGCCTGCGCAACCCCGCACCAGCGTAAGGCATTGGCAGAGAAGACAGGCATCGGCTCCAAGCTGCTCCTGGAATGGGCCAACTTGTCTGACCTGTTCCGCATCAAGGGAGTTGGCGAGGAATACTCCGATCTGTTGGAAGAAGCCGGCGTGGACACGGTTGTCGAGCTGGCACAGCGCAACCCTGAGAACCTCTACCAGGCACTCGGGGAAACGAACGAGCGCGAAGCGCTCGTGCGACGCTTGCCGACTCTCAAGCAAGTCAAGGACTGGGTAGCACAGGCCAAGATGCTGCCTCGTATTCTCACCTACTAGTACACGACATCAACTAACCAGGAGGAAACAAACATGCCGTCGATTCTGGATCGGATCTTTGGCCGAGGCAAGAAGGAAGAGGAGAAGAAGGAAGAGGCCCCTCAGCGAGTGTCCGAGGAAACAGCCCGCAAGCGCCGTGAGGAGCTTGCTGCGCGCAAGAAAGAGATGGAAGAAGCGCGAAAGGCCGCTGCGGAGCGAGAGAAGAAGAAGCTGGAGAGGCAGAAGCTCAAGGAAGAAGCCAAAGAAGCGATGAAGCGCATGGCAGAAAAGGGCGCCCAGCCCGACAAAGCCGCTGCGAAAGAACAGATCTACGAGGTGAAGAGCGGCGACTCTCTCTCCAAGATCGCCAAGGAGCTACTTGGCGACGCCAAGCGCTGGCCTGAGATCTATGAGGCCAACAAAGAGCTCATTGGGGACAACCCGAATCTGATCCATCCGGGACAGAAGCTGCGCATCCCCTAGAAATCTAGCCCAAGAGTGTTTATTGGGATCGTCTTTGGGTTTTGCGGTCCAGGCCACGAGCCAAAGACAGGGCGCGATTAGTAGCACGAGCAATCAGGAAGTCAAGAACGGGAGATCAAAAAAGATGTTTGTGGCCGCCTCGGGTTCGCATTTGGCCCGTTTTGGTCGCTACCAGGGTCAGATTGGCGACTGTGGCGGCCATGAGCAGTTGGAACAGCGTCTTTTTCCTGCCCAAATAGCGTGATTGGCGAACTCCCAACTGCATCAAGCGAGCCAGCCGATGCTCGACCACTTGTCGAAGCGCACGATGAGGTGCATTGCCCTCACTTTGCTGGAACTCGCGGGCCTGTTGTATCAAGGCTTCCTGAGAGTGCAGCGATATGGTGCGCCCTTTGCCAGGCCCCACCTCTACGCAAGATGAACGCAGCGTGTCCGCTGCGTTCGTCTTTGTTAAGGCAGGGTCAAACTGGAATACCCTCCGCTGCTGGCTCCTGCCAGTCGGGATGACCTGTCCTCGTTGGTAGGCCAAACCCCCTCATGTCCGGTTGGGCCATGGGCATCCTCCCCTCGCCAACACCTCCTAGTAGGGCAGGCCAGAGTTCTGGGGGACCACTCAATGTGCAACTACAGTTACCGTGGAGAGTCTTGCCGGCAAGTCCTTCCTCTTGAGATGGCCAACCACCTTGTGCACGTCGGTGATCGCCGCAGCCTCCAAGGCGGACGACCAGGGCCTGCGAGCAGATGCGAGGCAATGTTCACACCGTCAGGTGTCGACAGCTACCAGCGTGCATGATTTGCTTTTGCTCCGTCTTGCGATAGAATAGCTCCAACAGGAGTTGCACATGTCAGCACACATCGTTATCCTCATTACCACAGGCTCAGTTGATGAAGGGCAGAATATCGCCCGCACCCTGGTAGACGAGCGACTGGCTGCCTGCGTCAATATCATCTCACCCATCCAATCGGTCTACCGCTGGGAGGGCCAGGTTCAAGATGACCAGGAAGTGCTGCTGATCGTCAAGACAGCAACGGAGATGCTCGAACCGCTGGCAGTCCGGGTCAAGCAGTTGCACAGCTACGAGGTTCCCGAAATCATCGCGCTGCCAATTATCGCCGGCACCACAGACTACCTGGATTGGATTGACAAACAGGTGCATCCCTCCACCAACGTTTCCTTCCATACCGCCGAGATTCGCTGAAGGATTCCACCAGTTCATGGCCGGGCGAACCGTTTCTGCCCTCCTTACGTCACACACGTGTTGCACAGCAGATCAGGGTCTTGGAAAGCATGGAACTCCTCAAACGTGTGCAGAGCATAATCGAACGTGATCAATTGCTCGACAGCGGAGATGCGGTCGTCGTAGGCGTCTCTGGTGGCCCGGATTCACTCTGCCTGCTGCACCTACTTCTACGCCTGCGCGATGAGTATGCTCTAAAGCTGCACGTCGCTCACCTCAATCACTGCCTGCGCGGGGCAGAGGCAGATGCTGACGCAGCATTTGTGGCGCAATTGGCGGAGGAATGGGGGCTGCCAGCAAGCATCGAATCGCGAGATGTCGCTGCCTTGGCCAGAGAGAAAAAGCTCGCCATCGAGGAAGCCGCCCGCCAGGCACGCTATGCCTTCCTGGCCCGCGTCGCACGGCGTACGGGTGCGCCCAAGATCGCTGTGGGGCACAATGCCGACGACCAGGTGGAGACCATATTGATGCACTGGCTGCGGGGATCGGGCCTGGCTGGCCTCAGGGGAATGCAGCCAGCATCCAGGCTCCAGGAACTGCGGCTTGCAGATGAAGAAGTCAGCCCGGACAAAGCAAAGGATCGATTACTGCTAATCAGACCTCTGCTGGAGAGCCCAAGGGCCGACATCGAAGCATACTGTGCTGAACAGGGCCTGCAGCCGCGTTTTGACCGTTCAAACCTAGACACCACGTACTACCGCAACAGGTTGCGGCACGAACTGCTGCCCTTCTTGGAGACCTTCAACCCGCGGATCCGGGAGGGCATCCTCCGTTCTGCAAAAATCATCACCGCCGACTACGCCCTATTACGGCAGCAGGCAGCCAAAGCCTGGGCTGAGTCGACCCTCACTGAAAGCGAGCAAGCGGTTGCCTTTGACCTCAGGAAGTGGCGTTCACTGCCGCTCAGCCTGCAGAGATCGGTCCTCCGGGAGGCAATCCATCGCCTGCGCCGTTCACTGCGCAACATCAACTGGGTGCACATAGACAACGCCATAAGCGTACTGCAAGAAGGCACCACGGGTACGGCGGTGACCCTCCCACGTGGCCTGGAGGTCAGGATAGGTTATGACCAATTCATCGTGGCCAGCAAGGAATACGCCGAGCCATTGCCGGACCTGCCGTGGCTGCGCCAGACTGAGGTCAACCTGTCCATTCCTGGTCAGACGGCCCTGCCCGAGTCGGATTGGCATATCACTGCGCAGGTCCTCGAACGCCAAACGCTGGACGAGCAATCCCTACAACACACCCAGCCATGGCAGGCCTACCTCGACTATGACATCACGGGCGGCGAGTTGTGGCTGCGGCCCCGGCATACCGGCGACCGCTTCTGGCCACAGGGCCTGGGCAACAAGCCCACTACTGTCAACAACTTTATGATCAACGCCAAGATTCCTCGCGCCTGGCGGAATCAGATCCCCCTACTCGTATCGCCCAGTCAAGTTCTGTGGATGCCTGGCTGGCGCATTGACGAACGGGCCAAAGTAACGGAGACGACCAGGCGCGTACTGTACCTATCCTTCATCAAGGGCAACAGAAGCGAGGCCTAGCATGGGCACGGTCATCCTGAGACCAGGCAGGGAGAAACCAGTTCTCAACCGCCACCCGTGGATCTTTTCCGGAGCCATCGGGCGCATTGAAGGAAAGCCAGTCGATGGCGACATCGTGGAGGTAGTGGATGAGAGACACCGCTTCCTGGCCAGGGGCTACATCAACCGCCACTCGCAGATCACCGTTCGCTTGCTTACCTGGGTTGAGGATGAGATTCCTGATCGAGCCTTCTGGCGGCAGCGCATACAACGGGCCCTGGAAGGCCGTCGAGCGCTGCTGCAGGACGAAGCCACAACCGCCTACCGTCTGATCCACGCTGAATCTGACCTGCTCCCTGGCCTCGTTGTTGATCGCTATAGTGATCATCTGGTGGTTCAAGCGCTAACGCTTGGTATAGAGCAGCGCAAGTCAGAGATTGTAGGCATCCTGGCTGAACTCTTGCAGCCAGAAGGGATCTACGAACGCAGCGATGTCAACGTCCGCGAGAAGGAGCACCTCGGCCCAAGCACTGGCCTGCTGTGGGGCAAAGAGCCACCTGACCTGGTGGAGATCAGGGAGAACGGCTATTGCTTCCAGGTGGACATCAAGAGTGGGCAAAAGACAGGTTTCTACCTGGATCAACGAGACAACCGCCAGCGACTGAGCAGCTACAGCGCCGGTCGCAGTGTGTTGAATGCCTTCGCCTACACAGGCAGTTTCACCGTCTATGCCGCCCACTGCGGAGCCCAACAGATCACAAACGTGGATACCTCTACCGAGGCGCTGGCCCTGGCCCGCAGCAACATGCAGCGCAACGGACTGGGAGAGCGCAATGACGAATACGTAGTGGGCGACGTGTTCGCTGTTTTGCGCCAGTATCGAGGCGAAGGACGACAGTTTGATCTGATCATTCTGGATCCACCCAAGTTCGCCTACAAGCGCTCGCAGGTGCAAGCCGCCTGTCGTGGATACAAGGACATCAACTTGCTGGCAATGCAGTTGCTGCGCCCAGAGGGCATCCTGTTCACCATGTCCTGCTCCGGCCTGGTCACGGCGGATCTGTTCCAGAAGGTGGTTTTCGGAGCCAGCGTGGATGCCCAGCGCGACGTCCAAATACTGGAAAGGCTTTCACAGGCCGCGGATCACCCGGTATTGTTGACTTTTCCTGAAGGAGCGTATCTCAAAGGGCTCATTTGCCGAGTGTTGTAAGGGCAGTGGGGCTAGGCGATCATGCCGCCACCCTACACGCAGTAGCGAACTCTTGGTAGCAGCCGAGGGAGCCTGATTGTTGATTCAGCAATCCATAGAATCATCAGAACCTGTGGGAGAGAAGGCCTATGTCCAACCTTGACAGTGATGTGGCAGAAATCCTGATCACCGAGAAGCAAATCCAGGAAAGGATACGAGAGCTAGGCCGGCAAATCTCGAAGGACTATGAGAGGCAGGATTTGGTGCTGGTTTGCGTGTTGAAGGGAGCCATCACTTTTCTCGCTGACCTGATGCGTGAGATCACCATTGCACATTCCATTGATTTCATGGCCATCTCCAGCTACGGGGCCAGCACCGAGTCCAGCGGCATCGTGCGCATCTTGAAAGACCTGGACACGAACATCGAAGGCCGCAACGTGCTGATTGTGGAAGACATCATTGATACCGGCCGCACACTCAACTACATCACGCGCAACCTGCAGACCAGGCATCCAAAGAGCCTGCGCATCTGCACCCTGCTGAACAAGCCTTCTCGTCGCCAGATCGACATTTCGGTGGACTATGTCGGGTTCGAGATTCCCAACAAGTTCGTCATCGGCTACGGCCTGGACTTTGCCGAGATCTATCGCAGCCTTCCCTACATTGGCGTACTGAAGCCAGAGAAGTACGAGAAGACGTAGCGACCTCGCGCCATCTTTGTCCGGTCTATCGGGGCTCTAAGGGGATACATCCCAGACAGAGGGAGAAAAAACATGCACAAAGCACTGCCGAGAGTGAGTTGGTTCATCGTCACCTTGTGCCTGACAAGCGCCATGGCACTTGTTTGGGTTCTGCCCGGCCTTGGGCAAGGGACTGTGGCGCAAGACTGGCACCAGTTCCAAGTTTCTGCCGATACCTACATCGACTTTTATCAGCCACACATACCACATCATTTCGAGACTACATGGCTGATACTCCGTGCGGATGACAAGATCGTACCCTTGCTCAAATTCGACGTTTCTTCTATCCCGCCCGGCTCCAGTGTCACATTCGCCCGACTGCATCTATACGTACCGCTCGGACAAAACCCGGACACATTCCGTGCGCCGTGCAAGTTCGCTGCCTACTGCATGAAGAAAGCATGGAGCCCCGAAGAAGCCACCTGGCACCACGCTTCCTCCGGCGTGCCTTGGGCAGTGCCAGGCGGCAACGGCAGCAGCGACCGCTGCCAGAGCCACTATCCCAACGAAGTGACGGAAACCACCGCCCAGGGGACGTGGGCGGACATTCCCGTGACAAGCATCGTACAACAATGGGTCAATGGGAGCAATCATGGCCTGATGTTGCGCGGATACAGCGAGGCCTTTGGCAGAACTGCGTTCTATTCCTCCCGCTTCATTGACAGCACCCGGCATCCCTGGCTCGAAGTGCACTGGAATCCGCCAACCCCTACGCCAACGCCCACCTGTACGAGCACTCTAACGAATACACCAACTGCGACGATGACAGCGACGCAGACAGCGACACCGACGGCGACACCACACCGGCTCTACCTGCCAATCACCATTCACAATGACCAAAAACAAATGACCAAATCCTAAGGTATCGAACCCCTGGTATTTGGTCATTTGGGTTTGTGATCTTGGATTTGCCTTGTGCTAGCCCAGCTTGGCCACCGCCTCACCAATCCACTGCAGTGCCTTGCTGATATTCTCAATCGAGTTCGCGTACGAGAAGCGCAAGTAGCCTTCCCCATACTCGCCAAAGGCAGCGCCGGACAGCGAGGCGACCCCGGCCTCTTGCAGAAGATAGTCCGCCAGTGCCTTGGAGTTGGCAAACTTGCCCCGCTTGATAACCCCTTCGACATTCGGGAATGCATAAAAGGCACCCCTGGGCAGCAAGCAACGGATGCCTGGGATCTCGTTCAAGCCCTTGACGATGACATCACGCCGTTTCTTGAACGCAGCCGCCATCTTGTAGGATTCATCCTGTGGGCCTGTGAGGGCCTCGAGACCCGCGATTTGCGTTGCGCTTGCCGTGCACGAATTCGAGTTTGTCATCAGCTTGGCCACCTGCGTGGCCAATTCTTCCGGCATGACTCCGTAACCCAGTCGCCAACCAGTCATGGCATAGGTCTTGGAAAAGCCATCCAGGATGATCGTGTGCTCCATCATACCGGGGAAACGTGTAACGCTCGCGAACTCGCCTTCGTACACGAGCCGGATGTAAATCTCGTCCGAAAGGACCATGATATCGCGCTCTGTAGCAATCTCGGCGATAGCTTGCAAATCGTCCAAGGACAGCATGCTGCCACAAGGATTGTGCGGCGAGTTGATGATGATCATTCTGGTGCGAGGAGTGACCTTGCTTCGCAATTCGTCAACGTCAAAGCGGAATTCGCGCTCCTCCGAAAAGCGTAGGGGCACGGCCTTTGCACCTACAAAGTTGATTACGGACTCATAGATAGGGTAACCGGGGTTGGGGTAGATCACTTCATCACCGGGCTCAGCCAGGGCCATAATGGTGAAGAACATGATCGGTTTTCCACCTGGGGTGACAACAACCTGGTTCGGATCGACCTTGATGCCACGCGACTTGGAGACATCTTCAGCGATGGCTTTGCGGAATTCAGGCAGCCCGGCGGACGGCCCATAGTGCGTGTAGCCGCTGTGCAAGGCACGACACGCCGCTTCAATGATGTTGGAAGGCGTGTCAAAGTCGGGCTCTCCAATCTCCAGGTGTACAACCTCTCGGCCCTGAGCCTCCAATGCCCGGGCCCTCACCAGCACCTCGAAAGCAGTCTCGGTGCCCAGTCGCGACATTCTCTGTGCCAATTTCATTTCGCTTCCTCCTTGAAGTATTGACTGTCGATCTCGCCGAAAGACAAGGGCAATTGTTATTGTAACACCACCAGGCAAAAGGTGCAAACCAGCAGCCCGCAGAACAGATTTTGTTGCTGCTGGCCCCAGAAAAAGTGCGGCAGCTACCGTCTAGGCCAATCTCTGATACACCCCTAGTAGTTTCGTCGCCGCCCGCGCCCACGTAAAGGCCCGTGCCTGCGCCATCCCACGCTGGGTCATCTCGTTACGCAGGGACACGTCACTGAGCACACCCTGCATCGCCTGTGCCAGTGCAGCGCCGTCCAGGGGATTGACCTTCAACGCCGCATCGCCAACCACCTCAGGCAACGATGAGACATTGGAAGTGACCACCGGCGTCTCACAGGCCATTGCTTCGAGCGGGGGCAGACCAAAGCCCTCGTAGAGAGAGGGAAAGACAAACAGGTCTGCCAGGGTATACAGGGCCGGCAGGTCGTCGTCAGCGACATAGCCTGGGAAGTGTACTGAGCCCTTTAACTCCAGCTCTGCAACCCGTCGAAAGATGCCTTCATACATCCAACCTGTGGCACCGACGATAACCAACTGAATGTCACTCCCCTCGTCTCCTCTAAGCCTGGCGTAAGCCTCGATCAAGCGTTCAAAGTTCTTCCGCGGCTGCAGTGTTCCCAGCCCGAGCACAAAACGCGCTGGCAGGCCATAACGCTTGCGTACCGCCTGCAGCACATCGGCATCTCTCACACGCTGGAAACGCCGCTCTACCCCCGGATAGATGACCTCCACTCGAGCTGCATCTGCGCCCAGCAACTCGATCACATCCATGCGGGTGCACTGCGAGTCGGCCAGTACGATGTCCGCACGGCGCACTGATCTGGGTACGGCCTGCAACAGATAGGAACGCAGGCCAGGATCAGAGCACTCGGGTACGCGCATGAAGGAAAGATCATGAACGGTCAGCACCGTGCGTGCCCGGCGCACAGGCGGCAAGGTAAAATCCGGGGAGTGAAATACATCCAACGCACCACAGACCAACTCTACCCACAATGGCAGTCGCAAGCGGTGCCAGAGGATAGCCAGGGTGCGGTCGGACACAGGCAGATTGACCGCGCGTACGTTAGCGCTGCGTGCAATATCGAATGCCCCATGACCAAATCCCGAGCAAGCTCTGTCACCCTGGGATTTGATTGCTCCCCTGCTGCCGGCGGTGGCGGCCAACAAGACGTATTCATTCTGTTGGTCAAGCTCCAGCAGGGCATGGACCAGGTGTCGCGTGTAGCGCCCGATGCCCGCACCTTGGCGCACTGCCGCTGTGTAATCAATGCCGAT
Organism: Chloroflexota bacterium; assembly: GCA_030607875.1. Classification (GTDB taxonomy): domain Bacteria; phylum Chloroflexota; class Anaerolineae; order UBA2200; family UBA2200; genus JAUWJD01. The sequence goes on along the minus strand of JAUWJD010000012.1, from coordinate 50,529 downwards.
ACGCATGTTGGGCGTTCGCCCCTTCGGCCGCGCCTTGCGGACGGCCCTTGGGCCAGTCCCTGTAGGACAGAGGCTGGCTCTTGTCAGCAACAAGCAGCAAGCCAAGGACGAGTGCCAGTTGCACATTCATACTGTGGACAAAGAGGTTGTCGAACAAGTTGTGCACAGACAAATGCACCAGCACGCCCATCGCGCCCAGTGCCACTGCCCGCCAATAGCCTTGTCCTGCCATTGCTTGGGCAGGGCTGTGTCCTGCCATGGCCGTTGACGTGTCTTTCTGAGCGCAGCGAAGAATCTCCGGCTTCGCGGTAGATCGAGCCTCCTTGCGAAGTTCACCCCCCGCAAAGCGCATGGGCTCAGCGTGACCAACGGGTGGCCCGGTGCGCCGGATCACACGCCAGGCCTGGATCAGACAAGCCCCAAAGAGGATCAGGTACGCGCTCAGGCCGATGAGGCCTGCCTCGGCGGCGATGTTGAGGTAGTAGTTATGCGCATGTCCCAGGGGATCCCGCCAGCGCCCCAACGCGTACTGCGAGTAGGCCACAGGGTAGTTGCCAATGCCCACCCCGAGCCACGGGTGATCGGAGAACATGCCCAGAGCGGCCTGCCAATGAGCCATGCGTTCAATCACCGCCCAGTTGGCATCGGTCACCTCTACGGCGGTCACATCCACGCCGCCCAGATAAGGAACAAAGTCCACAACTCTCTGCCCCAGCGTTGCCGGCAGGTATTGCGCACCGCCGATGAGGAGCAAGTATGCTACCAACAACCCAACGGCGATGGCGCCGATCCACGCCCTTCGACTGCGTAACACAGTGACTACAACGAGCGCAGCCGCCAGGCCCACCCAACCGCCACGTGACCAACTCATCGCCATCGCTGCAGACATCACAGCAAAGGAGGCAAAGATGGCATATGGCGCGCCCTGTGCCACCATGCGTCGAATCCCAGTCTGCTCCGTCCACACCTTCAATCGCCAAACGTCCAGGGCCTCCAGAGCCAGGGCGTAGGCCAGGGGCAGGCTGAGGCCCAGGTAACCGGCAAAGGGATTGGGTTGTGCAAAGTGCCCGTAGGCGCGCATAAAGCGTCCAAAGAGGATGAACCCCTCCGGACCGATGCGACGAAGGAATTGGTAGACCCCTACCAGGGCTTCGGCGCTTCCAGCAGCCAGCAATGCCCAGACCAGCCATCGACCCCAACGCTCGTCTACCATATCCGCCATGAACCAATAGATGATGATAACTTCCAGCCACTTTACCAGCTCTTTAACGCTGAGTTCAAAGGAGGCCGTAACTAGTGTCGAGAGCAGGATAGCAGCGAGGAAAAGGAGCAGAGGGAGGAGCAAGGGCGCACGAGGGACGGTGATACGCCTGTCGACAACCATATGCGCAAACCAGAAGGCAAACAAGAGGGCGATCAGCACCTCGGCGAGGCCAACATTCACCGGCCCCAGGGACAACTGACGAATGGATCCAAAGGGAACTGCAAAGGCCAGGAGACAAAGAGCATACTGCGGTCGGATGAGGAGCGCCAGCAGCAGCACGCTCCCCACAAGCAGCGCTACAGCCCACTTCGCAGGCAAGAGAGCTAGAACAAGACCGAGCGCAAGGATTATTACCGCTAACAGGAGCTTTGGCAGAGCCAGGCGCAGGTTGAGCACCCCAAGCCTATTGATCATGTGCAGCTTTTCTTTCACCGCTGAGGCGCAGAGAACACAGAGAAAGCCTAAATGGCAATGGCTTCCGCGAGCGCATCACGTTTTCATTCCCCCCGCACCATTGCGGTACATGCACCCACCCTTCACTGCAGTGACGTAATCTGCGCTACCGCAAGGGCGAGAAAGAGCGACGCAGGAACGGACTATTCCTCCAAACCCCACACCAGCCGCCAGAGCCCTCGCTTGAGCACCGGAACATTGAAGTTGATCAACAGGCCCACTTTCCACCCACCCAAGCAGCGCCAATGACTTGGCCGCTAATCTCGTCTATTTTCATCTCTCGGCGTGCTCTGCGTCTCTGCGGTGAACGAGCAGGTCAAGACGTTGGCTGCTGTTTCTCCCCTTCCACGTCATGTGTCAGGATGATGGCCTCGGCGATCTCTTTCATCGCCCGGCGAGTATTCATGCTCATTTTCTGGATGCGCCGAAAGGCTTCCTGCTCTGACAGACCCTGGCTGTCCATTAGAATGCCTTTGGCACGATCCACGAGCTTGCGCGTTTCCAGCGCTTCCTTGAGGTCGTCAACTTCCTTCTGCACCACCTGGAATTCGTCGAACCGGGCTAGAGTGATCTCAATGGCCGGGGCAAGATTCGACTCCCGGAAAGGCTTGACCAGGTATCCAACGACGCCTGCCTCTCTGGCCTGCTCGATCAGATCTTGCTGGCTGTAGGCTGTCAGCAACAGCACTGGCGCAATCTTCTCCGCGGTCAGCACCCGGGCAGCCTCGATGCCATCCATGTCCGGCATCTTGATGTCCATCACCACCAGGTCTGGCCGGAGTTCACGGGCCATGTTCACCGCGCTCTGACCATCATTGGCCTCACCCACCACCAGATAACCCAGGTTGGTCAGCATCTCGCGCAAGTCCATCAGGATAATGGACTCGTCATCTGCGATCAATATCCTCTTTCGCTTCAACTTTTTGCACCTCCCAAAGATGTCTTGGGGAAAGTCGCTACTGCCCTCACCCCTTCTTCGCCATGCAGTGTGAAATTGCCTTTCAGGTCGCCCTGAACCAATATGCTCACAATGCGCAGCCCCAGGCCGCCGTGCGCATCGAGATCAAAGTCAGCGGGCAAGCCCGCACCATCGTCGCCTACCTCAATGGTCACCCACTCGCCGTCATCCACCAGATCAATGGTCACCAGACCGACATCCCGGTGCTCATAGCCGTGCTCGACCGCATTGAGCAACAACTCATTGATTACCAAAGCGCATGCGGTTGCTTTCTGCGCGGACAGATAGATGCTCGGGCCAGTCAACCGGAACTCGATGCCCTTGCCCGGATCCATGACGCTCTGCCCCATCTGCTCAACGATGCGCCGCGCCACGTCGCGCAGATTGATCACGCCAGCGCTGTCATATGACAGGAACTCGTGCACCACGGCCACACTCAGAATGCGGTTGACCGTTTCCGTCAAGGCCTGCTGAACCTCAGGCAGATCCGCGCGCCGCGCCTCCAAGCGCAACAGAGAAGCGATTACCTGCAGGTTGTTCTTGACACGGTGGTGGACCTCCTGGATCATGGCCAGCTTGGCCTTGAGTTCCTCCTCCTTGTCCCGTGCCTCCGTCGCATCGTGCACCGTCAGCATCACGCCCGCGGGCACCGATCCCTCGGGAGACGGCAGTCCCGGAATACGCCTCAGCCAGAAGCTCCACCACTCCCTGCGGACGTACAGCGGGATGGCCTTGCGGATCCAGATGCGACCGTGCTCTTCCTTCTCACGCTCGATGCAAGAGCCACAGCTCAGAGCCTCATCCACCAGCTCGGCGTCAGCCGTCTCCAGATCGTACACGCTCTGATGGAGCAGGCTGCTCATATAGCCAATGCGGCGGTACAGGTGCGCCGCGATGCCGCTCGCATATTGGATGCGTCGCTGCAAGTCCACTACGACAATGCCATCGTGCTCGCCAAAGGGCGACAGCTCTTCCGCACCGGTCAACTCACCGCGCAGGACCATCTCCTGCAGCCTCTGCATGGCCTGGCGAAAAGCCACGCTGCGGCGGCGATGCCGCTCGTGTGCCAGCAGGTTGGTCTCGATGCTCAGAGCGGCAATGGCTCGCCCGTCACTCAAGACCGGAAGGACCTCACGCACGATGCGCGCATCTCGCACCGTGCCACTCTGCACTCCGCGCCGCAGCCGGATGCTGGACAGAGCCTGGAAAACCCAGGGAGCCCCCTGTGGGTCCACTTGCTTGCCCACCAGGTCTTGCTCATAGACCGGGAAGATGGAATGCGGCCTGGCCTGATCACTGACCACTGCTTCTCCACTTCCCACAGGAAGATAGAGCAAAAGGTCACTGCGGCTGAGATCCGACAGGATGGGCAGAGCTTTGCGGATGCTATTCAAGAGATCGGCGTCGGCTTCGCAGAGGCTGGCGCCATAGGCATGCGCGTCCACCGGTATTCTCGTCCTTGAGACTATCTTTCACTTCACTGGTCCCGCCGTCTCTTGGGCGGGACCATGTTCTCATGTAGCACTATGATCGGGCCGCCACTTCTTCCGCGGGGCCATGTCTCGCCGCCATTGGCGGCAAAACATCAGCAGTCATTATAGCATATGTTGCACACGTGACCAAAGCGTCAGCCAAGAGGCATCAGGGCTGTTGTTAAGTCGCTCAGGAGATCCTGGAGCACGCCCACGTGCTCGGTATGTGTCACTGCAAACGCAGTGACCATTGCTCCTCCAATACTCAACCACCGCTCTCCTGGCTGCCTCGGGGCTCGTCTTCCTCAGCTCCTTGTAATCGATCCTCGCTGTCCGTGCACTGGTCCGGTGTCCATGCCTCAGATTGCTTCAGCTCCAAACGCGCACAATCCACTCTGGCCAATCTCAGCGCTCTTCTGATGTACTCACTGAAACTGTATAGTATGTCCTGGACACCGCGCAGCTCAGCATTGACACTTCTCCATGCCTTGTGGTATATTTACTGCGCTTTGGTCACGAAACGAGGTCTGGTTACTACATGGCATCCAACAATCTCGGCCAACAAGCATACCACGTCGTCGAAGAACTGTCGGTGCGCATCGGCCCACGGCCGGCGGCCAGCGACGGTGAACGGCGTGCCCTCGACTATGTCGCCGACGAATTGCGCAAGACCTGCCAGGAGGTGCGCAGGCTGCCGGTGAAGGGCATCCCTGGACAGTTCCCGATCAGGACCCTCGTGCTGCTGGGCGGCGCGATACTGGTATACTGCGTCTACTGGCTGGTGGAATCACCCCAGGCCATGCTCACGTATCTGCTCACGTTCTTCGCACTGTCGAAGTTGATCCCCATAGCGCGTAGACGCGCCAGCGCCACCTCAGAGCGAGAGAGCGAAAACGTCATCGGTATTCTCCCAGCGGCAGGGGAAAGCCGCGGCAACCTCGTTCTCTGCGCCCACCTGGATTCGTCCAAGGCCAGCCGCGTGCCCGGGGAACTGTGGCCCAAGATCAACCGCCTGCGGGTGCGTGCCCTGGTGCCAGTTGTCTTCCTGATGTCGGTTGCGGCCGCACTGCGCTGGATAGACATGCGCGTCACGTTCGCCCCGCTCAGCGTCTGGCAAGCCATACGTGCGTTCGGACTCGCTTTCTCCGTCGCTTCTCTGCTATTCCAACTGTTCTACCTGTACATCTCGCGCGGGGACAGCTATTCCCCTGGCGCGAACGACAATGCTTCTGGGGTTGGCGTCGTGCTGGCTTTGTCACAGCATCTCCACGAGACCCCTCCAACCCACCTGGACACGTACTACGTACTCTTCACTGCAGAGGAAGTGGGGCTGATCGGATCCGAGCGCTTTGCCAAGGAGACAGAGTTGCCAAAGGACAGCACCTACGTGATCAACCTGGACATGGTGGGGGCGGGGAAGCAGCTTTGCTACGTGCGGGGCTCCGGGCTGATCCCGCCACGGTTTACCGACAGCGAGCTCAATGCTCTGTTCAGGGAAGCCTACGCGGCCATAAAGAGCCATTACTACTTCATGGGCAACACTGATTTTGCCTCATTCGTGGCAAAGGGCTTCCGCGCCGCCTCTCTATGCACCAAAGGAGATTCTCAAGCCCGGCTGGTCTACCACACGGAACTTGACACTATTGACTATATTGACGTAGACTCACTCCAACTTGCGGCTGACACCGTGAGCCAGGCAGTAAGGCTGCTCGACGAGAGACTCGTAGAGACGTAGCATGCTACGTCTCTACACCAACCGACATCCCTAGAAGGAGGCCACATGCGCACACCAATCATTGCTGGAAACTGGAAAATGAACAAGACCATCGCCGAGGCCACCGCTCTGGTCAGGGAGATGCGCCGCGAGCTGAACGAGATCGAGGGCGTGGAAAAGGTCCTGTGCCCGCCTTTCACCGCGCTCTCGGCAGTGGCGGAACTGCTCCAGGCCACCAAGATCAAGCTCGGCGCGCAGGAGATGCACTGTGAGGAGAAGGGAGCTTTCACCGGCGCCATCTCGCCGCTGATGCTGAAAGAACTGTGCCAGTACGTGATCATCGGCCACTCCGAGCGCCGAAAATACTTTGGCGAGACCGATGAGGGAGTAAACCGCAAGGTCAAAGTTGCGTTCCAGCACGGCCTGATCCCGATCATCTGCGTGGGCGAGAACCTGGAACAGAACGAAGCGGGACAGACGGAGGAGTGGGTCTCTGGCCAGGTCCGGGCCGCACTGGACGGCCTGGCGGCGGAGCAGGTTAAGGAACTGGTCATGGCCTACGAGCCGATCTGGGCCATTGGCACGGGCAAACCAGCGACAGCCGCCGGGGCCAACGCCATCATCGGCCTGGTGATCCGCGGCACGGTGGCCTCTATGTTCGGCGAGGATGCCGCCCAGGCCGTGCGCGTCCAGTATGGCGGCAGCGTAAAACCAGCCAATGTCGTCGAGTTCATGACCCAGCCGGAGATTGACGGCGCTCTGGTAGGAGGCGCTTGCCTGGCGGCAGACAAGTTTGTCGCCATCGCCAGACTGGCAGCAGAAATCAAAGGCACGCACAAGTAGATGACAAGCGACTGGGCACCTCTGGCCTGGCTGGCGGCGCTGTCGGTGCCACTGTTCTTTCTGACACGTTGGCTGAGCCTGCATTTGCAAGGCTTGGGGCTGCTTCTCTCTGGCAGCCAACAGACTGCCATGTTGCTACACTACCTCGTCTTGCTGCCAGGCGTCCTGCTGCACGAGATGAGCCACCTGCTGGCGGCCAGGCTCGTGGGGGTAAAGACCAGGAGCATCTCCCTGCGCCCCAAGGCAAGGCGCGGGGGGAATATCCGCTTCGGAGCGGTGACCGTGGCCAAGTCCGACCCCTTCCGCGAGAGCTGGATCGGTTTGGCCCCGCTGCTCACCGGCACCGCAGCCATCCTGCTCCTGGCGCGCTGGCAGTTCGGCGTCGAATCCCTGCCCGCCCTGAACCCTGAGGGGATTGGGCAAACCCTGGTGTCGTCGCTGCAGGCTCCCGATGCCCTGCTGGGGCTCTACCTGATCTTTGCCATCAGCAACGCCATGTGGCCCAGTGAATCGGATCGCCAGCCGTGGGCTGCGGTGCTGGTGTTTCTGGCCCTTGCCGCAGGCATGGTCTACGTGGCTGGTCTCCTACCGCAGATACTCGTGGAACTGAAGAGATGGGTGCTGACCGGCGTGACGCACCTGGCCTTCGCCTTCGGTCTGGCCGTCAGCGTGGACATACCCTTTGCACTTCTAATCCTGGTGGTCGAAAAAGCCGGGGGGCGAATGCTGGGCAGACATGTGGAGTATTGATCGGTTGGCAGTTACCAGTTGCCAGTGGGTAGTAGTCGAACGGCGATGGCACGGAAGGTAAGAAAGGGCCTCTGGACAAGAAACCCGGTATCTTGCGACTATCGGGTTTCTCTCATCTGCTTATCCGTCGTTCATCCGCTGCTCGCTGAGCGAGGCAACCACGGCGAGTACAGCTACGGTCACCAGGCCCAGAACCAGCAATGCCCCCAGCTTGAACAGGCGCGAGGACACCACCAGGGCCAACACACCAAAGGCCGCGCTGAGCAGGCAGTAGAGCCCCACGACCTGCCGTTGGGAGAAGCCCAGATCCACCAGGCGAAAGTGCAGGTGCTGGCGATCTCCCTCCCCGATCGAGCGCCCCCGCCGCAGGCGCACCAGGATGAGCCAGGCCACATCTAGGATGGGCACCGCCAGCACGAGCAGCACAGTGGCCATGCGCGCCCCAGCCACGATGCCCAGCGTAGCCATAGCATAGCCCAGGAAGAACGAGCCGCTGCTGCCCATGAACACTCTGGCCGGATGGAAATTGTAAGGCAGGAATCCAAGGGTGGCGCCAAGCAGCGCCAGCGGCAGCAGCGAAACGCTGTACTGCCCTACTCGATACATGTGGATGGCAAGGACCGCCGCCAGGATGGCTGCCACACCTGCCGCCAGGCCATCCAGGCCGTCGAGGAAATTGACAGTGTTGATCATGCCGCTGATCCAGACAATGGTGATCAGCGCCGTGAACCACCAGGGGAAAATGAACAGCTCGTCCGTGAAGGGGTTCATCACCCGCTCGATGAAAACCAGGGTGAACACAGCGAAAAGCGCAGCAACCACCTGAGCGAAAAACTGGGGCAGCGCTTTCAACTCATGCTTGTCGTCATACAAGCCGACTGCAAACATAAAAGTGCTGCCCAGCAGGATCCCGGCCAGACGGGTCAGCTCCTTGGGATCGGGGCCCTCAGGAGTGGGGAGCATCCGGCCGACAACCGCCGCAAGAAGCACCGCCACCAGGAAGGAACCATAGAGAGCAATGCCACCGCTGCGCGGCATGATGCCCACGTGCTTGCGCCTCTCACCGGGCACGTCCACCAGCCCCCAGCGCCTGCCCAAGCGCGCCGCCAAAGGGGTGATGAGCGCAGCGAGCCCCAGAGCGACTACAAAAACGAGGATAAAAGCCAAACTGCCAACTGCCAACTGATAGCCGCCAACCGACTCCTAGCCCGTGCCAAACTGCCGGTCGCCGGCATCGCCCAGCCCAGGCACGATATAGCCCACAGGTGGGTCATCCGGCCCGCTGGGTTCCGGCGTCAAGTGATCGTCCAGCGCTGCAAGGTGGATATCCACGTCCGGGTGAGCCTTATGCAGCCGTTCCACCCCTTCTGGGGCACCGATGATGCCCACGAACTTGATGCGGATGGCCCCCCAGCGTTTCAAGATGTCCACGGTGGCTACCGCCGAACCTCCGGTGGCCAGCATCGGATCGAGGATAAGGCAAACCTGAACTGAGGGGTGAACCGGTAGTTTACTGTAGTACTGAACAGGTTGCAGTGTCTGATGGTCGCGATATAGGCCAATATGCCAGACCTCGGCGGCGGGCATCATCTCCCAGATACCCTCTACCATACCCAGACCAGCGCGCAGGATGGGTACCAGCCCGATCTTGTCCGTCAGTTCGTGGCCGGTGGCAGCAGTCAGGGGGGTCTGTAGAGGAACCTCCTGCACACCAAGGTCTGCCGTGGCCTCGTAAGCCAACAGGATCGCAACCTCACGGATCAACTCGCGAAACTTTTTCGGCTCAGTCTCCACGCTGCGCAGCAGGGCAACTTTGTGCCGAATTAAGGGGTGATTAGAAACGAATACTCGCGCCATGGTCACTTCCCTCAACAGCGTGCATTATGAAACCAGGGAACCCATTCCGATGGGTTCCCTGGCTCATCCTAGGCCTCACACTTCTTCAGGAGATTCTCCCACTCCTCATCAATGTGGGCCTGTATCTCACCGATTATGTGCCGGAACTGTGGTTGGAAGAGATGACGGAACCGGCCCTGCGTCTTCAGCCATTCCTCAATGGGCTTTTTCTCACGCGGTTTGTAGCTCAGCTTCCAAACGCCGTTCTCGACTTCGAATAGCGGCCAGTAGCACGTATCCACAGCCAGCTTGGTAATGTCGATCGTGGCATCGGTCGGGTGACGCCAACCACGGTTGCAGGACGCGTACACATTGATAAACGACGGGCCATCTGCAGCAGCCGCCTTCCTGGCTTTCTGCATCAGGTCGCGCCATCTGCTCGGCGCCGCCTGAGCCACATAGGGGATACGATGCGCAGCGATGATGTCCGTCAGGGGCTTGCGCCACTGCACCTTGCCGGGGATAACGCTGCCCGCCGGCGCCGTAGTCGTGGCCGCGCCCCTCGGTGTAGCCGAACTGCGTTGAATTCCGGTGTTCATGTACGCCTCGTTGTTGAGACAGACGTAGATGAACCTGTGCCCACGCTCCAACGCGCCAGACAAGAATTGCAGACCAATGTCATAGGTCGCACCGTCCCCACCGAAGGCAATGAAGCGGATATCGCGCTCGGGAATCTTGCCCTGACGCACCAAGGAGCGATACATCGCCTCGGCACCCGAAATCGTGGTGGCAGCGTTCTCAAAGGCGTTGTGTATCCAAGGCACATTGTAGGCAGTAGTCGGAAACATGGTTGTCGCCACTTCTGCACAACCTGTTGCCATGCCCACGACCACTGGCTCCTCAATGGCGTTCAGAATCTGTCGAATGATTATCGGCTCAGCGCACCCGGAGCAAAAGCGATGTCCAGGGGCGAGCCGTTCGGGCTTGCCTGCCAGTTCTTTTAACTTGATAGCCATGTGCCTACTCCCTCAATCCAAGATAGCTGACCAGTGACTTGACTTTGCCGGTCGCTGTGATATCCTGCAGATCGCTTGCCACTTGCGCAAAATGCTGGGGGAAGATGTCTCGTCCCCCCAAGCCATAGATGTAGTTGACCACCTTCGTTTTCAGGCCCGCCGCAAACAAAGCTGCGCAGACCTCCAGGAACAGTGGGCCGGCGCCATCCATGGCACCGAAGCTGATCGAGCGATCCAATACCGCTACAGCCTTAACACCCTTCAGAGCATCGACGAACTCCTGAGCCGGGAAGGGACGGAAAACTCGTGGCTTTAACAGGCCAATCTTGACCCCTTCGGCGCGAAGCTCTTTCACCGAGGTGCGCGCCGTGCCCGCTGTCGAAGAGAGTACGATGATCGCCAACTCGGCATCGTCCATAGCGTACGCATCAAAGATACCGTAGCTGCGGCCAGAGATCTTTCCGAATTCCTCGCCTACATCCACGATGACCTTCATCGCTTTGCTCATGGCGTCCGTCTGCTGCCGCTTGTGCTCGAAATAGTAGTCGTACATGTCCCACGCGCCGAAGGTGATGGGGTGATCGATGTCCAGCAGAGAGTACTTTGCTTTGTACGTGCCGATAAAGTCCCTCACCGCAGAGTCCTCCAGGACCTCCATGCGCTCCAGGCCATGCCCAGTGATAAAGCCATCCTGCATGACCATCACCGGCAGCAGCAAATCGGGGTGCTCAGCAATGCGCACCGCCTGGATGAGGTTGTCATATGCTTCCTGAGCGGTCTCTGAGTACAATTGAATCCACCCTGCCTCGCGAGCCCCCATCGAGTCCGAGTGATCGCAGTGAATGTTGAGCGGGGCAGAGAGCGCGCGGTTCACCACCGCCATGACGATAGGCAGGCGCATGGAAGCTGCAATATACACAATCTCCCACATCAGAGCCAAGCCATTAGCCGCGGTGGCCGTCATCACTCGCCCACCTGCCGCCGCAGCGCCTACGCAAGCACTCATCGCTGCGTGCTCGCTCTCGACAGCTATGAACTCGGTGTCCACCTCACCGTCGGCTACGTACTGCGAAAAAGTCTGCACGATAGCCGTTTGTGGTGTGATGGGATAGGCAGCCAGGACATCGGGGTTGATCTGCTGCATCGCCCGAGCAGCAGCATGGGCTCCATCCAGAGCCATTTTTGTAGATACGACCATTGTTGTGTCCTCCTCGAAGAGCTCTAAACAGAATCAGATGGCCCGTTCAGCAACCTAATCTTGCTCCAGGACCATCTGAATGACTTTGCCTTCCTTGCCAGTGTGCTCATGCACTTTGACCTTGGCGGGGCACACGCTGGCGCAGATGCCACACCCTTTGCAGTGATCATAGTCAAAAGCCATCCAACGTCCATCCTCGACGATAATGGATGAATCCGGGCAGTAGACCCAGCACAACATGCAATGTGTGCAATGCTCCATGTCATGCACTGGACGCAATGTACGCCAGGTGCCAGTATGGTACTCTGCTGAGGAACCTGGTTCGAAAACCAGGCCAGCGATGTTGGTTTCTTTCCACGTAGCCTTTTGCTTTGGCATGTTACCTCATCCTTCCTGCACTTTTTCGTATGCCCTGTGCAGGGCTTTGACATTGGCTTCCACGATTTCGCCTCTCAGCTTGGCACCCAGTTTCTCCCGTATCACGTGCACTACATTGTCCAGCTCGACCAACTTTGTGGCACGGATGATAGCGCCAATCATGAGTGTAGCAGGAATGTTACGCTTGAGCATCTCCAGAGCAATTGCTGTGGCATCCACGGTAAACACTCTCACCTTAGAGCCCTTCAGCCCCAAGACCTGGCGGATCTTCTTGGGTGGCTCTGGGGTATTGACGATCACGATACCATTCCCCGCCAGCCCTTCGGTGACATCCACGATCCCAAGCAAGTTGGGATTGACGACAACGACCACCTCAGGGCTTAGAATCTGGTAGTGCACGTCGATCGGCTCATCACTGATGCGCGTGTAGGCCTTGATCGGAGCGCCCATGCGCTCAGGGCCATAGTCCGGGAAGGACTGAAAGTACTTGTCCTCCTCCAGAGCCGCCCCAGCCAGCAACTCGCCAGCGGTGACGACACCCTGTCCAGCGCGTCCATGCCAACGGATTTCTGTTAGCTTTCCCAATTTGAACCTCCTTGATGCAGTAACTGCTAGAGTCCTGAGCAGCGGCTGGTCACTCACTGCTCATGGCTCATGACTCGTCACTCCTTATCCTAGTCATATTCTTCTTTCCGCAGAGATGTAGCGAGTGGCCGGCGGCGTGGAAAGCGCTTCGACTTCTCCTGGCACCTGATGCAGGTTGTCACGTAAGGCATGACTTCCAACCTGCCAGGGTCTGCTCGCGCTCTATCAGCAGCCCCTTCTTCATCTTCTTTGTCTTGCCCACTATCGTTCTCCACTACCCAGAACGGTTAGGACTTGATGAGCGAGAACACGTCATAACCCTCGAGCTTGTCAACGCCCCGTAAGTCCTCGAGTTCTATGAGAAAGACGATCCCCACAACCTTGCCACCGAGCTCCTCAATGAGTTCAGTAGCCGCCTTGGCTGAACCACCCGTGGCTATGAGGTCATCCACGAGCAATACCCGCTGGCCAGGCTCAATGGCATCGGTGTGCATCTCCAGCGTGTTGGTGCCATATTCCAACGTGTAGCTGGCACTGATCTTGTCAGCAGGCAGCTTGCCTAGCTTGCGAATGGGCACGAAGCCGGCGGCCAGTTCGTATGCTAACGGAGCCCCAAAGATAAACCCCCGAGACTCGATGGCCGCTACGAGGTCAATGTCTTCGTCTATGTAGCGATCCAGCAGTGCGTCGATGGCCTCCTGAAAGGCGTCAGGGTCCATAAGTAAGGTGGTGATGTCCCTGAACAAAATCCCTTTCACTGGAAAATCTGGTATATTGCGGATCTTCTCTGCCAAGTCCATGTGTCCTCCCATACTGAGTGCTGGGTGCGCCTCAACAGCCGCGCAGCATTGTAACAGAAAACCACAAAATAGGCAAGTAGTCCACGGTAGAGAAACGCGATTGCCCAATCCACACATTCATGCTATAATGGATCTGCTGAAAAGGGACCCAATGGAGGTAACATCATGCAGAGAATCCGCCTGTTTATAGTTCTGTTGCTAGCTATGTGTCTGGCCCTGACGGTGATCCTCCCAGGCATGGCCCAACAGGGTAGACTGCTGTCCGCGTTGTTGCTCAACGGGGATTTTGAAGGGAACTTTAATCCATACGGATCGGGATACGTCGCCGAGTATTGGGTGCCGTATGACTACAACCTCGGCGCATCGTCACCACAGTTCTTGCGCTCAACGCTCTACAGGCATGATGGGGAGGCCAGCCAGCAGCTATGGTCAGATAAGATGGACTGGTACGCAGGCATTATGCAGACCACTGTGCTGACCTCGGGAGGAAGTGGAGCACGCATTCAGGCAGGCAAACGGTATACCGTGCACGTGTGGGTGTATAGCGTCTACGGCGGAGCGGGCAGTGCACTGCAGAATGACAAGATACTCAAGCGCGTGGGGATTCACCCCGAGGGAGGGACCAACCCCGAATCTCCCGATATTGTCTGGACACCATGGCACGGTCAGGACAAGCTGTGGGTCCAAATCAACGCGGCAGTGATGGCCACCGGAGGCCGACTTACCGTCTTTATCGAGGCGCAGGATGAAGAGTCAGGAGGGCAGGATCAGTTCTACATAGATGGCATCTGGCTCGAAGAGGAAGGAGCACCTCCGCCAACAAGCACCCCTACCATAACCCCTATGCCAAGCGACACACCTATGCCCACCCCAATACCAGCGATAGCCGTGCTGCGCACGATACCAGTTGGTCAGCAGCCACAGGGCATCGGTGTCCTGCCACGTTCGGACCGCTTCTTTGTAGCCAACAGGGGCGAGAATACTATATCCAGCCTTGAGGGCTTCTTTGAGTGGCAGGAGACCAGGCTCCCAAGTGGCGGCGAGCATCCCAGCAACGTGGCCATAGATGCAGAAGAGTGTCGCATGTACGTTGCGAACACTGCCACAGACAGCGTTACTGTATTCAACGTCTGTAGGAACCAACAGATCGCCTCTATCGACCTGGGCGAAGGCTCTGCACCTGATGGCATCGCCGTGCTGACCACAAGCAACACGATTTACGTGGCGAACTCGGCGGCCAACTCGGTAGCAGTTATTGATGGGAATTCCCTTGTCGTTGACCTGTCCGTTCCCACCGGCCCGAGACCCGCGCAAATCGCTATCAATCCACAAACCAATAAGGTGTACGTGACAAACCGTGGCAGCTTGCCGGCCAGCATAGGCGCAGTCACAGTGATTGACGCCAACACGCAAACGGCATTCAAGATCATTGAGCTATCCGCAGTTGATCCGGTAGCAGAGCCTGGTGGTGTGGCCGTGAACCCGATCACCAACCGCGTATACGTGGCGCTGGCCAGTGGCCAACTGGTGATCATTGATGGCCAAAGTGACAAGGTGATAGACGCCGTGCCCCCGCCTGTGGCCAGCGGGCTAGACGCTGTGGCCGTGAACCCAGCCAGCAACAGCGTATTCGTCAGCAGTACTTCTGGCAACATGGTGTTTGTCTACGACGCAGACGTGGAACGGTGGAGTCAGACTCTGACGGTTGGCGCTGGCTTGTACCGCGGCATCAGCGTCAATCCCTTGACCCACCACGTGCTGGTCTCCAACCCGAGTGATGACACAGTGACTGTAATACGTGACTCTGGCGTCTACCAACCGCTCAAACTCTTTTTGCCCATTGTCAGCAAGCCGTAGATCTCCGGCCACGACTAGCCGGATTGCGCCGGAACCCCGCTTTTCGATGTCTGTAGATCCAAACCCGTCAGCCTGGTAGCTGGCGGGTTTGCTTACACTGTCACACGCTCGTCCGTGATCTGCAGGAGGTTGAACAGTGCCAGATGACATCAAGCAGCGCATGGAAAACCTGCGCCAGTTGATTCGGCATCATACATACCTGTATCACGTACTGGATGCGCCGGAGACCAGCGACGCAGAGTTCGACGCCTTGATGACCAGGCTACGCCAACTAGAAGAAGCACACCCAGAGCTTGCTACACCCGATTCTCCCACACAGCGCGTCGGGGGCCAGGTCCAAGCGCAGTTCAACAAAGTCAGCCATCCTGCTCCCATCCTCAGCCTGAGTAACGCCTTCATCGCCGATGACGTGCGTGCCTGGCACGAGCGCATCCTGCGCTTGTTGCCCGCCGGCACGCGGCTGCAATTCGTCGTTGAACCGAAGATCGATGGCCTCACGGTGATCCTGCGTTACGAGGATGGCTTGTTTGTGTTGGGGGCCACCCGTGGCAACGGCGAAGTAGGTGAAGATATTACTCTGAACCTGCGCACCGTGCAGTCTGTCCCCCTGCGCATCCCTGTACATGCCAGCGCCCTGTCTGCTCCACGGCGGCTGGTGGTGCGCGGTGAAGCCTACATGCCTATCCGTGATTTTGAAACGCTCAACCGCAGCCAGGAGGAAAAGGGGCAAAAAACCTTCGCCAATCCACGCAACGCTGCGGCGGGTAGCCTGCGGCAACTCGATACTTCGATCACCGCCTCTCGCCCCTTGCGCTTGTTCACCTATGCCGTAGTGACTAGCGAGGGCGCAGAACTCCTCACGCAATGGGAGGTATTGCAGTACCTGAAGAGCATGGGCTTTTCCGTGAACCCCGACATGGCACTCTTCGACGACATAGAGGAAGCCATCGCCTACAGCGAGCAGTGGATGGAGAAACGCGGCACACTTCCGTATGAAGTTGATGGCGTAGTCATCAAGGTGAACGACCTGGCCACACAGAACAGTCTGGGCATAGTGGGCAAGGACCCACGTGCCAAGATAGCTTTCAAGTTCCCGGCCCGCGAGGCCACTACACGATTGAAAGAAATGGGGATCAACGTGGGACGCACCGGCACATTGAACCCATTCGCCATACTGGAGCCAGTAGAGCTGGGAGGAGTGACCATCGAACGCGCTACGCTGCACAACTTTGAGGACATTGCACGCAAGGACATTCGCATCGGCGATATGGTGATCATCAAACGCGCCGGTGACGTCATCCCACAAGTGGAGAAGCCGCTGGTCCAGCTACGCACAGGAGAAGAGCAAGTAATCACCATCCCCAAGAGCTGTCCCGCCTGTGGAAAGCCTGCCGTCAAGCCCGAGGGCGAGGTCGCTGTCTACTGCGTAAATCCGTCGTGTCCGGCTCAAACAGTGCAGCGCATCGCGCATTGGGCCAGCACCATGGACATCGAGGGCTTTGGGGAACGTCTGGCGCAGAGCTTTGTGGATCACGGTCTGCTGCACGACTTGGCCGATCTCTATTATTTGACACGCAAAGACGTCCTGAAGCTACCAGGCCTTGCCGATAGAAGCACAGACAATCTGCTGGCTGCTGTCGAGGCGAGCAAAGAGCGCCCCCTGTCGCGCCTGATTGCCGCGCTGGGCATCAGAGGCGTGGGCACAACCATCGCTCAGATGCTGGCACAACACTTCTCCTCCGTGCCAGAACTCGCAAGCGCGTCCACCGAAGCACTGGAAGGCATCCCCGGTCTGGGTCCGATCATCGCGGCTAACATTGTGGCCTTTTTCGCCAACGAGCGAAACCGGCGCCTGGTAGACAAGCTCCAGCGCGCCGGGGTCAAGATGGGGCGAAAAATAGAACCAAAGGCCGAAGCTAGTCCGCTGGCCAGCAAGACCTTTGTGATCACCGGAACACTCCCCACTTGGACTCGTGAAGAGGCCAAGCAGACGATTGAAGCGCACGGCGGCAAGGTATCCTCCACAGTGAGCAAAAAGACAAGCTACCTACTGCTGGGAGAGAACCCAGGCAGCAAGTATGACAAGGCCCGTAACCTGGACATACCGATCGTTGACGAGGCACAGCTCAGAGAGATGGTTGCCGGCAACCCGGGAGCTGAGGCTGTGACCCAGCTAGGGTTCGACGCATAGCGGCAGGGTGGACGGTGCTGGAGGTGACGACTCAGCCCCCTCTTGACGTGGTTGGCCTGGGCTATTGCGCGTGGGACTACCTGGGCATCGTCGATCATATCCCGGATTTCGATGCACCCACAGTAAGCCTGGGCGATCTTGTCTCTTCTGGCGGAGGGCCTGTCGCCACAGCGTTGGTTGCTCTGGCCAGACTGGGAGCCCGAGCCGGATACATTGGTGTGGTAGGCAACGATGAGCCCGGCTGTCGAATCAAGGGCGCCTTTGAGCAGGCAGGCGTGGACGTGCAGCGCATGCGGGTACAATCAGGGGCTCGCACTCCGGTGTGTTTGGTGCTCGTTCAGGCCCAGACTGGACGGCGTACCATCCTCTGCTACCGAGGCACGCGTCGCGAAGTACATCTGCAGCCAGCGGACCATGCCTACATCACCTCGGCGCGGTTCCTGCACCTGGACGGGCACCACATCAGCGCAGCGATCACCGCAGCACAGTGGATGCGAGAGGCTGGCGGCACCGTCGTGCTGGACGCCAACAAACCACGCCCTCGCCTGGACGAACTCCTGCCCTGGGTAGACGTGCTGATCACCAATGCCCACTTTCCCGCGGCCTTCACGAGCAGGCAAAACCTCGCTGACGCAGCCGATACGCTGATGGAGCTTGGGGCGCAGATCGTGGTGACCACGCAAGGCGAAAGCGGCTGCGCATGTTTCACGCGGGAGCGAATGTGGAATGTGCCCGGGTTCTCCGTGCCAGTGGTGGACACCACCGGAGCCGGTGATGCCTTCCACGGCGCGTTCATCTACGGTCTGATGCAGGATTGGCCCATCGAGCGCACGGCTGACTTTGCTAATGCGCTGGCCGCCCTCAACTGCACAGCATTGGGTGGACGAGCTGCCTTGCCTACGCTGGACCAGGTGCTGTCGTTCTTGCGCAGCAGGGGCAGGTGGAGCAAAGGTTGGGCGTCCGGAACTTTGTCAGCGCGAAAGCCATCCCTAGGCTAGAACCCGGTTCTTCGAGGAACCAGCTTTCTAGCGTGTACTATGCCTCGTACCTTGGGAACAACACTTCCCCCGGGGAAAGGCGAGTACCTGCCGGGTACGTCCCCACGGCGGTCAGTGCCTGCCAACCTACAGCAGGATCAAAGGCCAGTCCCAACTGCCTCAGCAGCTCCTCAGCCTTGCGCGGTATTACTGGTGTCACAGCATAGCCCAGGAGCCGCAGCACATCTACCAGGTTGTAGAGCACAGTGGCCAGCTGTTCCCCTGCCTGTTCCGAACCCCCCTTGCGCGCCTTGGCCAGCTCCCAAGGTGAGGTCTCTTGCACGTACTTGTTGGCCCCTTCCACCACATCCCAGATGCGGATCAACACCTCCTGTAGAGCAACACGCTGCACTGCATCTTTGACTCGCTCACCCAGACTGGCGGCCAAGGCCAGGAACTTTCGGTCCACGGCCTCAGGATCACCTGTGGGCTCTGGCACCACTCCATCGAAGTAGCGCACTACCATGCGCACGGTGCGGTTCAACAGGTTGCCGAAATCGTTGGCCAGATCCGCGTTGTGGCGGCGGATGAAAGAAACATCGGTATAGTCCCAGTCCGCACCAAAGGCACCCTCGCGCAGGAAGAGATAGCGCACGGCATCCGTCCCAAAGCGCTGCAGCAGATCGAACGGGTCAATGATGTTGCCGGTGGTTTTGCTCAGCTTCTGGCCATCCTTGGTCAGCCAGCCATGCGCGAACACCAGGCGAGGTATGGGCAGCCCGGCGGCCATCAGCATCGCCGGCCAGTATAGGCAGTGGAAGCGGATGATCTCCTTGGCCATGAGATGCACATCGGCTGGCCAGTAGCGCTGGAAGGTCTCTGGGTCGTCACCGTAGCCGATGGCCGTGATGTAATTGAGCAGCGCGTCCACCCAGACGTACAGAACTTGCTCTGGATCATCCGGCAACGGCACGCCCCAACGTACCCGCTCGCGTGAGATAGAGAAATCTCGCAACCCCTGCCGCAGCACACCGAGAAGCTCGTTTCGGCGAGCCTCCGGCTGCGCAAAGTCCGTCTCGGCAATCAGATGGTACAGACGGTCCTGGTAGTGCGACAGTGCAAAGAAGTAGTTGTCCTCTTCCGTCCACTCGGCAGGGCGCTGGTGAACAGGTCACAGATGTTCCAGAAAGAGCTCTTCAGGCTGGTAGAATGCTTCACAGCGTGGGCAGTACCAACCGCTGTATTTCCCACGGTACACATCTCCAGAAGCCAGCAGAGCGCGAGCGAACTTTTGCACCGCAATGATGTGCCGTTCATCGGTCGTGCGAACGAAGTAGTCGTTGGAGATGTTCAGCACCTGCCAGAGCTTTTTGAATTGGGCCACAATCCCATCGACATATTCTTGAGGGGAAACCCCTTTGTCGGCCGCAATGCGTTCGATATTCTGCCCGTGCTCGTCGGTACCCGTCAGAAAGAAGACATCATCACCCATCAGCCGGTGGTAGCGGGCCAATAAGTCCGCCGCAACGGTGGTGTAGGCGTGCCCAATGTGCGGCACGTCATTGACGTAGTAAATCGGAGTTGTGACGTAGAACTTGCTCATGGCAGACCTCCTTACCGACCTCTGTGTAGGGGCGAGGCATTCCACTCAGAGCCTTGCAGCACGGCAGGCATTGCGCTGGATTGACTGCACCGATTCATCACTGCAGCACGTGGAATGCCTCGCCCCTACTGAATGACAAACCCCCGTCCCAAGGGACGAGGGTTTGGCTCGTGATACCACCCCAATTCGCTGCTAACTCACATCAGCAGCCTCAGTCAGTGTTTTGCCTTCCGACACTGTGCCCGGATAACGACGGGCGACCCGGCTCAGCTTACTAGGAGACGCTTCATCTTGTTCTGCACGAAGCTGCGACTTGTCATTGCGAGAAGCGCAGCGACGACACCTGCATCTGCGCCGCAGGCCGTCTCGCCCTCGCGTAGCATCTTCGTCGCTCGCCCTGTCTCAGGACGACAGGACTGAGGCGACGAACGGCGGCGGGCTCGCAATGACACTGCCTGCGTGTGCCTCTTAGTAACGCAGCAAAGAATCCCGTTCAGCTTGCAGCTCCGAGGTCATTTTCTGCGGCTCTTTTGCACTGCTTCTCAGCCTGGCGCAGCTCTCTGTGGCATCCGATGCCGCATACTCGTCCTCTTCACAGCATTTGGCACATACGATTTGTGCAATTATATCTACTTCGAACGCTTTTTCAAAATGGGCGGCTCAAGCGTTCACATCCCAGTACACCAGCGCCGAACGCACGGCGCGCGGCCAGACGTAGCGCCCCCCGCGAGCGTCAAGTCGCCGCTTCAGTACTCCCAGGAGATAGTGATCGTATTCATCCGAGTCACCCAGCCCGAATCTGCGTTTGACATCCGCCAGGGCTTTCTCGAGGCTGGCATGGGTCTCGGGTTCCCACAGCCCGGTGTCCTCCATGAGCACGTTGGCGTAGATACCCATGTCCAAGAGCACATTGTAGGCCACGGTGAAATTGGGGCTATCGTACGGCTGCCCCCAGATGTGCTGTGCAATCTCAGCCATCACATGGTCTGCGCCCAGTGCACGCAGCACCATGTAGCACGTCCGTCGAGTGACCGCAACCATCGCGTGCACGAAAGCAGGCAGGTCCGGACTGGAGTACATCCCGTGCGCACACAATGACACGTCATGTGGCCCCACCTGCACTTCAGGCCACGTGCCCTGGACGATCTCCACGTTACGTATCTTTTCCTGGGCCAGGTTCTCAGCCATCAGCTCAATCATGGCCGGGGCCGGCTCTACTGCCGTGACCCTGCGAACGCGCTGTGCCAGCAGGATTGACCAGCGCCCCGTCCCTGCACCGACATCGAGCACCGTGGTGCCGGCATCGACCTGGGAGAGGATCAGATCCCGCGTTGAATCGCGCTGGGACCAGCGACGCTTGATTCTCTGGTCATACTCCCGGGCTTTGCTGCGCCAGACGTCCACCTGCTCCCTGCTATCTGGACGGTTGAATCCCCTCCAGTAGCGCGTCTCAGCAAGTCGCCGCCACAGCGCTGCCCAATCGGTGACAATCTCCACCTGCTTCCCTTGCTCTTTTCGTCGTGTCACAACCGCAGGAAGCCTCCAATCCAACGTGACTAGTGTGCGCTTGATCTTGTACCTTGCCTGAGACGTCAATGGTGAGCCGCATCACGTAGCTCCTCAACGTTACTTATCATGCATCACCCGTCACGCAGCAGGAACGCCATAAGCCTGTCTCCAAACCACCGCGTACGCAGCCACCTCAGCTTCCCACCGCCCATCATCCCACCCCAGCTCAGGCTGCGCGATGGCACGTATGCGCTGCATCATCGGCAGGGCGCCCTCGGGTAGCAGCAGCCCGAGGCGCACCCGCCGTAGTAACAAGTCATCCAGGTGTATCACGGCTTCGTTTCGAGCCGCCCAGCGAAGCTCGGCCCACAGGTAGGGGGTGTCCTCTATGGGCTCAAGTTCATTCCCCCTGCCTGCCGCCACCACCGCCGCAGCATCCGCGCCGTAGCGGCCCAGCAGCCGTCTGCGCTGGTCTCCACCCAGTGACTCGGCCCCGGGCAGGTCACACGCGATGGCATCCAGCATGGCCATGCCGTCGTCCGCAGGCGGCATGTCTGGCACCAGGCGCCGCACCGCCTTCAGCGCGTCCCAGGCCATCGGACGGAAAGTGGTCAGCTTGCCGCCCGCGATGGTCACCAGGCCCTTCTCCTCGAGTACCACGTGTGCACGCGACTCCTTCGATGGATCTCCCTTGCCCGAGCCAACGATCGGGCGCACCCCGGCAAAGCTGGCCACAGCATCGCTTGCGCTCAGGCCCAGCGCTGGGAACCGGGCATTCAATGCCGCCATCAAGTAGTCTACCTCTTCTGAGGACATCTGTGGTTCTTCGTCAAGGGACTGACGGTGGTCCAGGTCCGTGGTACCGGCGACAGTGACCCCTTCCCAGGGCAAGACAAATAGCGGACGGCCATCCTGTGGATGGACAAGGGTGATGGCCTGCGCCACCGGCAGGCGCCACGCGGGGAAGATGAGATGGCTGCCGCGAGAAGGCCGGATGCGCGCCTCGGCGCCTACCTGGGCGCGCAGCCGGTCTGCCCAGGCGCCTGTAGCGTTGATCACCGCCTGAGCGCACACTTTCACGGTGCGCCCTGCCAGTCCATCCCGCAGGACAACGCCGTTGACGCGGCCATCGCTGCCAAAGAGCAGAGCCTCTGCTGTGACATAGTTCAGCGCCGTGCCGCCAGCGCGCACGGCCTCGCGGATCATGCGCAGCACCAGACGCGCGTCGTCGGTCACAGCATCGTAGTAGTGGAAGCCTCCCAGCAGCTTGTCGGTGCCGATGTGCGGCGCGAGCATCACAAAGTCATCAGCCTTGTAGTAGCCGTGGTTCCACTTTTGGGCAAACCCATCGTACAAGGCCAGGCCAACGGAAAAGGTCCGCTTGCTGGGAGAGATGCCCTCATATACCGGGACCAGAAAACCCGTCCAGTCAATCAGGCCGGGGCCTTCTCTGACCAGCCGCTCACGCTCCCGCACTGACTCGCGGGTCACACTGAACTGGCCCTGCGCCAGGTAGCGCAGCCCACCGTGCACCAACTTGGTGGAGCGGCTCGAGGTGCCCCAGGCAAAATCCTTTCCATCCACCAGCAACGTGCGCAGGCCTAAACGTGTCGCCGCGCGTAGGATGCCTGCGCCCGTGATGCCTCCGCCGACCACGATCAAATCCCAGGCTTTGTCCAGTCGCGACCAAACGTTGTCTCGCCAATCAGTTTGCCACATCATTGTGCTCCGTCAAACAGAATTCAAAATGCAGGATAGGGCCGTGTAGCGGATCCTGTATCTTGTGCCTTCTGTTTCGTTTCTATCCGTCAACCAGCTTTCCCGGATTCATGATGCCGCCCGGGTCAAAGCGCTGGCACAAGTCCCGCACTGCATCCATGCCCAAGGGACCTTTCTCAGCCGGCAAATATGGCAGATGGTCGGTACCGATGCCATGCTGGTGGGTGATTGTCCCACCTGCAGACACAATCGCCTGGCTGGCTGCGGCCTTCAGCACTTGCCAGCGACGCAGCGTTTCGTCTGGATCGCCATTTGCAGGTATGCGGTAGAGATACGTCGTGTAAACATTGGATCCCCAGGGGTAGGTATGAGACAAATGACTGAACACCAGCACCCGCTCGCCAATGTCCTGCAACCCGGTGCGCAGGGCCTGCTCGATGACCTCAACCATATGAGAGATGTTGCCCCAGTGCGTGGCAGTCTCCAGAGTGTCGAGGGCATAGCCCATCTCCCAGAGAGTGTTTCGCAGATATGGACTGCGGAAGCGGCTCTTACGCCACTGCTTGCCCAGGGTGCGTCCGATGTGCACACCACCGTGTTGGCTGGCCAGGGCTAGGGACTCTTCCCGGCCCAGCCTGACCGATGCTTCGCTCCCGGTGATGCCCAGGATCAGCATACAGCGCTGCTCACCAATCCCTCGCCACCGCAGCATTCGTTTGAGCCAACGGATCAGCCCTTCGTGACCAGCCAGGGCCAGCGTGGTTTCGGTCTCTACCGCTGTGCTCAAGCGCAACATGGAAAGGGGCAGGCGAGCCTGCATCATCTCACGCACAGCTTCCTGGCCCTGGTCAAAACTGGGAAAAAAGACCGCGCGGAATTCCTCCAGCTCTGGCAGCGGCCTGACACGGACTGTCGCTTCAGTCAGAATGCCTAGCCTGCCTTCAGAACCGAGCACTGCTTCACGCAGATCTGGGCCAGCAGCCGAAGCTGGGAACGCTGGCAAGGTCAGCGTCCCGGCGGGCGATTCCAGTCTGCCACCAGCGAACAGTGCTTCGATGCGCCCATAACCAAGCGATTGCTGGCCATTGGAGCGGGTGACAACCCAACCACCCAGCGTGGACAATTCAAATGACTGTGGAAAGTGCCCCAACATGCACCCTCGGGCGCGAAGTTGCGCCTCCAGATCCGGACCCACAACGCCCGCACCGAAGGTTGCCAGATGGCTTACCGCGTCAAAGCGCAGCAGACGGCTCATGTGGCTCAAGTCCACGGTGAGCACAGGAGCATCGCCCGGAAGGACGTTGACGTGCCCCACTACGCTGGTGCCGCCGCCGTAGGGAATGAGCCGCGCCCCAACGCTGGCTGCATAGTCCAGCAACGCTCTAACCTGAGCATTGGTTGTGGGATAGGCCACACCATCGGGAAAGGCAGGAATGCACCCGCTGCGTAGAGCGATCCAGTCCGGCAGGCTCTGGCCCCGGGCGTGCCTGGCGCGCTCAGCAAGATCTGCGTCCACCAGGGGGTGAGCAGGCAGACGCGAGGCCGGCACCGATGCCACCACTTCACCCAAGGTGGCATCGCGAGGCGGTGTGGCGTGGCCAACGAGCTCCTGCAAGAAGGGTGTTGCCGAGTTGGGCAGCGGATAGGCAAACGTGTCGTCGCCCCATCCATTCCATCGCCTCATTGGGCCACCTCCATCGGCGCGTCTGCTTCGTCATGGGTCCGTAGGATTGAGGCTCTCACTTGCGCCCGGTCAGGAAAGCCAGGGCTTCCTCCTGCTCTCCATTCATCACGATTTCGAGGAATCGCCCACCAGCAACTGCTGGCACGTCGATCACTTTGACATAGCCAGCATACCGTGCATCCGCTGGCAAGAGTGTCTCCAGCTCATTGGGCGATTGCTCAAAGAAAGACCAGTTGAAGACCGTGTCTCCGGCTGCGGGCTGCAGAGCCAATGGATAAACTCGAGCTTCAACCAAGTCCTGGAAAAAGTGAGTACCATAGGAAGGCTCAGGCGCTTCACCCATACTGTCCGCAGCGATTTCTACCAGCACACTGGCATTGTAGATGTCGGCATAGGTCACCTTGACCCCCAGGTCTAGGTTGGTGCTGCCCCAACGGCCTGGCCCCATGAGGATGAAACGATGCCCTTCCAGACGCTTATTTAGCCGTCCAACGACCCGTGCCAGCTCGGATTTGGTCGCATAGTCTGGTACCTGGCCGTAACGTTTGGGATCGACGTAGACGACGTAGCGAATGCCCGAAACGTGTCCCTGGGGTACCAACCGATGGGTAGAGAATATCTGATCCTCCGCTGGGATGTCCTTAGGTACGGGAGGAACCTGTGCCCAATCGCGGCTGCTCAAGGGCCGACATTGCAGGAGGTGGACACCCACCTGAGGCCGCCGCGAATCAGTGATTATATCAACGGTGAACTCGACATCTGGAACGTAGTCAAGTTGACGCTCCAGCTTCTTGAGTATCGCGCGCATCAGCGGCACGAAATCGGTCTTGGACAGAAGATGATCAAAGGTCAGAACGGCCTGTCCGGGTTGAAGGGCAGCGGCTCTCGTGTAGATGGGCTGGATCGAGTCGCCTTTGTCCAGGGAGAACAGTTCCTGGATAAAGGGATAGTCGCCAGCGATGACCTCTGCGATGGGCAGGCTCTTGAAGGAATTGCCCTCTAGATCCAACAAATCGATGAAACGCTGAGAGTACTTGTGAATGTCCCTGGCCTGTTTCTCCGGTCTCAGCCCGGGGTGGCTCAGCGCAACCATACGCGGATAGTCATTGGGCACCCGATCCACCGCGCGGGTTCCCAAGCCCCAAACCATCCTCACCAAACCATCCTCACGACGGATCCTTTGCGTCCAGCGAAATGGATTGCGACCGAAGGCCACACCAGCTAAGGTGGGAAAGAAATAGCTGCGATAGGGCACGCCCTGCACCTCTTGGATCAGTATCCCCATGCGCTCGTCATAGTCGGTAAGCCCTTGGTGACGCCGATAGAGCAGAGCCCCGGGGCTCAGAACGCTGGCATAAATCCGGCAGATAGCATCGGTCAACGCCTGCAGGTTATCCTCAGGCGTGCTTTGATTCGGGCAGAAGAAGCTGTCATACTTGCCGGCAAACGAGGTGCCGAAGCTGTCCTCCAACAAGCTGGAGGAACGCACAATCAAAGGGTGATTCCCTACTTCTGTCAACAGCACCCTGAGCCCACGCAGGACCCCGTCCGGAAATCGTCCGCCCAGGTAAGCCTCTACTATCTGAGGATACTCAGCTTCGATCTCCTCCCATGTCTTGTATTTCTGGTCCATGAAGTGCACGAGGCGATTGAGTGCTTTGAACTCATAGTATACATCCGAGCCAATGAAGTATGACGATGGGATTAGCACGCGACCCCTGATGTCCAGTGGGTCTTCAGGGTCTTCCCGCTGCAACGCCTGCCAGGCGAGCAACATGCCCGCCGCCTTGCCGCCGATTTTGCCTCGCCCGATGCGGCGCCGCTTAATCTCCTGCAGGTTGGAGAGGGTGAGAAAGTTCTTTGCTCGGCTCACAAAGGGCAGGTGATCACTCACCATCCCTTTGATGAGCACCACCATAATCTCCTGCAGGTGATGCTGGACTTTACCCTTCTCCTCTTCTGGGAGTGCTTTGTATTTCTCTGCCTGGGCGAACAAAACATCCTGGGGTGCCAGCTCGGGATTGAACTGCAGAAGCACCTCCCGGTGGGGAGCGCCCTTGGCCAAAGCAGCCCACACGATTTCCTCAAAGAGATCATGGGGAAGATTGTGAGCAAAGTAGAAATCAGTGAGGTTGTCCCGGATGCGGTTCAGGCGCCGTTGCCAGATCTCACCTGGCTCTTGGGAAAAGGGATCATCAAGTCCCTCGCGCCTCTGAGAAAGAACAGCCTTCTCTTCGACCTCCCGCTGAAAGTCTTCCGGATGAATGACCCCGCGAGAGAAGAGCTCCTTGCGCATCCGCTCCCTGATCTCATCCGCCAGGATTGGATACTGGGACAGCTCCAGATGCAACCATAGAACCTCTGGAAGACGAGATGACTTACCGCTCATCAAAGACATCGTAAGACCCCTGCATACAGGTGGCTACGCTGATGACGCAGCCTGTGCAAACTCAGCCACCGCTTGGTCAGAGAGAGGATCATGTCCCATCGCCAGGAGAACCGAGAGAGGCATCGAGACGTGGTGTGCGCCGGCCAGGAGCGTTTGCACCGCTTCCTGCGGGGATTTCACACTGGCCGCCAACACCTCTGTCCCACGATCCACAGCCTGGCACACTCGCACCAGTTCCCGCACAAACGCAAACCCGTCGCCGCGGAGGCGAGTGGTGCGATTCACGTAGGGCAACAGGTACGGGGCCCCGGCCTCGCAGGCTACGTAGGCTTGTGCCAGGCTGAACATGGCAGTCAGAGCCACCTTCACCTGCCGCGCCGAGAAGTCGGCCACCAGAGCCATGTTCTCGGTGGTAGCGGGGATTTTCAGGCCAACTCGACCCAGTTGCTTCAAGGGAGGTGTTTTCCCTTCCGACAGGTCACGCTGCCACGTGTTCAAGGCCTCGTCATCCTCCCGCTGTAGCTCATCGTTCAGCAGCAGGATACGCTCTGCCTCTGCAAAGCGTTCCGAGATCGTCGCAGCAGTCAGTTGGTAGAACACCGTCCCGGGGCAAATGTGACAAAGCTCGCGGAGAACCTCACCCGGCGGACGCTTCACTTTGGCTAGGAGTTTGGGGTTGGTGGTGATACCCCTGACAAAGCGCAACCTCATCGCCTGGCGCGCTTCATCTGGGATCGCCGAATCCAAGTAGATTGCCACGGTCACCTCCGACTGGTGCAATTGCAGATCAAGTATACCGCCATTCACTAGTCAGGACAAATTCAGCATCTGTCGAGTTGGCACGGCAGGATGCCCACTGTATAATATACCCATGAACTTGGGCAGGAACCCCTGGGCATTGTGCATAATGTGGCTCTTGATCATGATGGCGCTGTTGGTTGCAGTCCCCCTGCCACTGGCCCATGGTCAGAATCCAGGCCCCGGCTACGGGACAAACGTTGCCAGCGTTGTCGGCATGCGCAGAACGGCTGAGATGGGCTTTGAATGGGTCAGAATCTATTTCCCGGAACAGGTGGAGGAAGCTGAACGATACGGATTGAAGGTGCTCCTGTTGCTGGGATGGGAGGTTCCGCTCACGGACGTGCAGAGTTGGGGGGATTATGTCTACGACGTTGTCAGCCGCTACCGGGGCCGGATCGCCGCCTATCAGATCTGCAACGAGCCAAACCTGGCTGAAATGTGGCACAAACCACGGCACGCCGATCCGGGTGAGTACGTCGCTTTTCTGCGGGAGGCTTACCTCCGGGCCAAGGAGGCAGACCCAAACTGTATTATTGTCTGCGCTGGCCTGGCCGTTAACGGTGGCGTGGGTGACCTGGCCATGGATGATGTGGCATTCCTACGCGGCATGTACGCTGCGGGAGCCAGGCCCTACTTTGACGCACTGGGCTCTCACCCTTACGGGTTCGGTTACGCGCCAGAGGACGCTTCCAGCAACCCGATTCATTGCTTCCGCCGCGCTGAGCAGCAGCACGCGATCATGGCACAACATGGCGACGGTGCCAAGCCCATCTGGCTCACCGAGTTTGGCTGGATCATTGAGCCGCCCCTCCAGTGCTACGATCATGATGGCTGGCCTGGCCGTTGGTGGCAACGTGTATCGGCACAGACACAAGCCGACTACCTGGTGCGAGCCTACCGCTTCGCCCGTACCCATTGGCCGTGGATGGGCGTCATGTTTGTATGGAACATGGACTACAACCTTGTGCCCTGGAACGATTTCTGCGATCAGAAGGGCTGGTTCGCCATCCTGAACCACGACGGCACGCCGCGCCCGGCTTATTTGGCACTGGCGCACATGGCCCAGGGCGACGCTGCGCCCACTGCAACGCGGACGGCGACAACCATGCCTCCCGCAGCGGCAACAGCAACGTCACCGGTGCCCACGCCTACGCACACAGCCACGAGACCTGTTGCAGCAACAGCCACAAGCGCGCCTGGCACAGGCACCATCGCGGGCCGGGTTTCGCTGCAAGGACGCAACGATCATCACGGGGCGCTTGTCTCCGTGGGCGCACGCTCGGCGGTGACGAGCGAGGATGGGAGCTTCCGCATTGAGGGAGTGCCCACCGGAATGTACGATCTGGACGCAGAGATGGCCGGATACCTTCGGCACCACGCCTCCGACGTGGAGGCTCGTCCAGGCCAGGCGGTCACGCTGCCGGATATACAACTGCTTTCTGGCGACGTCAACGACGATGACATTGTCAACCTTTTTGATCTCGTAGCTGTCTCATCGCGTTATGGCACCCGGGGACCTGCCTATGCGGAGGACGTGAACGCGGACGGAGAAGTCCACCTGTTCGATCTGGTCCTGGTCGGCGCCAACTACGGCACAAGCTTCTCAGATACTATGTAAGGGGGCAAGTAAGATGAAACGCACAGCTTTGACGCCGGCAATGCTAATCACCATGCTCATCGCAGTCACGTTATCCTGGGCCGTCCAACCCCTGATCAGCACAGCCGTGGAGGCCTACCTGGGTCTGGCCCGCAGCAAATACCCAGACATTGTTGGCTCCAGCATAGACAACTGCAGACTCTGCCACGTCAGCCTTGCGGGTGGAGGCATGAAGAATGACTATGGTTGGGACTGGTTTGATTTCGGCGCAGACCTCGATGCTTTCACTCTCATCGAGGGCCTGGATTCTGATTCTGACAGCTACAGCAACATCGAGGAGATCACGGCGTGGACCTATCCGGGGGATGCGAGCGACTTTCCAGTGGACACGCCCACACCTACAGCAACGCCCACCCTACCTCCCACAGACACCCCCACTCCGACCACCACGCCGACCATCACCCACACACCACCGGAGACACCAATACCGACGGACACTGCGACCCCCACAGTCAGTCCGACTCACACCAATACACCAACCATTACCAACACGCCTACTGATACCCCAACTCCAACCGCCAGCCCTACCCAAACCAACACGCCTACTGACACCCCAACCCCAACCACTAGCCCTACCCAGACCAACACGCCTCTGGTTACCGATACACCAACCAGCACGCCAACAGAGATAGCAAGCCCAACAGCCACAAGCACTCGCACCGCGACACCCACCCCAACGGCAACCATTCCGCCCTATACGGGCAAGGTGCACGGCGTCGTGCGGCTGGAAGGCCGCAGCGACCACAGCGGCACAGTGATACAGATCGTCGGGCGCTATGGAATGACGGATGTGGATGGGCAATACGCCATCGATGGCATCCCAGCAGGCACATGGTCAGCGGAGGCGAGCCGCCAGGCATATCTCTCGGCGCTGAGGCCGTCGGTGGTGATCCTGAGTGGGCACGATGTGCTCTTGCCTGACCTGACGTTGCGCAGTGGCGATACAAATGGTGACTGCGCCGTCAACCTGTTCGATCTGGTGATTGTCGCGGCAGTCTACGATCCGAGTGGGCCCGTGTTGGATCCACGTGCCGATATCAACGCCGACGGTGTGATCAACCTCTTTGATCTGGTGCTCGTCACGTCCAACTATGGGGCAAACTGCCCGCAAGGCTGGTGAAGCTCGAACAGAGAGAGGTACCGTCACAAGACTGGCATGATTTTGGTCACAATGGTCGCAGGCTGCCAAGCGGCCGTGGTGATTAGCCCCTTGTCCATCCTCAACTGGGTCAAGGACGGCTTTGCCTGGAGTGTGGGCTTGCTCTTGCTGGCGAGAGTGCTTGGCTTCGGACAAAGGTCAGCGTGACCACCGGAAGCTGAAACCGGGTGTTTCCAAGCATCCGGTTTCCTTGTTCATGGCATATACGCGCCGAACTGGTGCGCATAGTGCGCCATGGTTCGCACCCGCTCCGGTTCCGTTCCTGGGCTCAGTTCCCCCCCGGTCGAGAACACGAACCCACCACCGGGCTTGCCCATCTCAATGATGCGCCTACACTCGGCCGCGAATTCCTCATCGCTGCCGCGCAATGCCACGCGCATGGGGTCGAGATTGCCCATCAGGGCGACGCGCTCCCCTATCTTGGACTTGGCGACTTTTATCGGAATCTGCGGCCCAAAGTGCAGGATGTCCATCCCACACTCGGGCAGCACCTCGATCAAGTGCGCAGCATCCCCGTCGTTGTGCAGGAACTTTATGGCATCAGGAAAGGCCTCGAACAGACGTCGATGATAGGGGGCTACGAATTGCAGGTAATGCTCTGGACTGAGCATGGAGGGCAGATCTTCAGCCAGCATCACCCAAATCGGCGGGCCGAACTCCTCGGCCAGCGAGCGCGCACCTACCAGGCTGGCTTCGGTGAACAAATCCATAGACGCGTGCACAAAGTCGGGATCGGTGTGGATTCGTGCGAACCATTCCATGCCCAGGTTCAGGGCCAACTGATCGAAAGGATTCTCGAAGCGGATCAATCCCTTGACGTAGCCAAAACGCTCGACCAACTCTTGCGGCACATTCTCGTGATACCAGGCAATGATCTGCTGCATAATCATATGCTCAGGGCAGGTCGAGGGTTCGGGGAGGCGTATCTGCGCTAATTCCCGCGCACTGTACAAACGCCCCACCCGCAGCCATTCCTCCGGACGCTCGTAATAGGCGTCGCGGTTGTCCACCTGGCGCAGCATGTTCAGGTAGAGAGCAGCACAGGGAGTGATGACGAATAGCAGAGGTTGATCCGGAAAGCACTCGGCACCACGCACCAGCATCTCCAGTTTCGCTTCCGCATCATCCGGGTCAGAGAAGCCAAACAGAGGAGCGAGATAGAAATCAGATATGGCGCCTACAACGGGCACACGATCCACTGGCTCGCGGCGTGCTGCGGCCAGGAAGCGAGAGAACGGTGTGAAAGGCACGATGCTGGTATCAATCACGACCTATCCGGCCATGACTTGACGCATCACTTGCAGCGCCTGCACGATATCCGCGCGTTCGATGCCATAGTGGGTCACCGCCCGCAGACGACCCGGGCCAAGCGCCAGCATCAAAATTCCTTGGTCCCTGAGTTTGTCAACAAACTGCTGGGCTGTCATGCGGTCGCTGGCGAAATCGAAGAAAACGATGTTAGTTTGCACACTGTCAAGGTCGAGGCTCAGACCACCGATCTCGGCAATGCCTTCGGCCAACAGCCGAGCATTGTCGTGATCCTCTTGCTGTCGGTCCACCATCTCCTCCAGGGCGACGACGCCTGCTGCGGCCAGCACTCCAACCTGGCGCATACCGCCGCCGACCATCTTCCGCATGCGACGCGCCCGCTCGATGAATTCGGCGCTGCCGCATAACAGCGAGCCAACCGGGCAGCTCAAGCCCTTGGACAAACAGAACATCACCGAGTCTGCCGGGGCAGCCAGGGCGCTGGCAGGGACATCCAGGGCCAGCGCCGCGTTGAAAACGCGTGCGCCATCCAGATGAAGGGTCAGGCCATGCCCGTGAGCCAGGTCAGCAACGGACGATGTGTACTGCGCGTCGAGAGCCACCCCGCCACAATAGTTGTGCGTGTTCTCCAGGCAGACCAGTCTCACTCGCGGATGGTGCACATCCTCATGGGGTATTGCCCTTTCAATCGAGGCTGGATCGATCGTGCCGTCCGGCTGGTTGGGAAGTGCTAGCAGGTAGATCCCTCCCAACGCGGACGATCCACCAGCCTCGTTGAGGAATGTGTGCGAGCGGTCACCCATGATAGCCCCGTCTCCTCGCCCGCAGTGGGTCAGCAGCGAAACCAGGTTGCCCATGGTGCCGCTGGCAACGAACAGCGCTGCCTCTTGACCCATCCTCTCGGCCGCCATCTCTTGCAGGCGGTTCACCGTGGGATCTTCACCGAAAACGTCATCGCCCAACTCGGCACGGTACATAGCCTCACGCATGGCCGGGCTGGGCAGAGTGACCGTGTCACTGCGCAAGTCGATTGCTTTCATCTGGAACGACCTCCTATGTGTAGTGAGACAGGAACCACAGGCGAAAAGGACTGCCAGGCGACCACTGAGCAATGATTATACTCTGACAGTGCCCTCGCAGCAAGACGACAGCCTGGTGATTACCCACATCTTGGAAGACGAGCGCAGTGGCGGCTCTTCTATCTACCGCAGAGAGCACACCTTGTCTTGCCGCCAAGGCAAGGCGCAGTCCCGCCATCTTCTCGGCGGGGAAGTGCGCAGAGAAGGCCTATTCTTTGTCCTCTCCGCGACCTTCGTGAAGCATCCCCCGTCGTAGCCATCTCTCAGGCGAGGCTACGTGCTCCGCGGCGAGATATGGATGATCACCAGCGCGTGTTCAATTGACAGCCGAGTTCGAACGGAGTAAGCTTACACAAACATCAGCGGTCCGGAAGGTACTTTGACTGCCGACAATCGTATCACAACATCAAAGGGAGAGTACCGTGTCTGACTTCAAAAGGGCTGAAGCGCTGATCCGTGAGTTCAAGGGGGAAGCATATGCCTTCGGTTCAGGTGTGCTAGGCAAGGTCGGCACAATAACAGCCGAATTGGGCCAGCACGCCGCATTCATATACCCTGGGTTCCCTGGCAGCGATGTGCTCATTGCGACGGTGAAAGATTCACTGACTGCCGCCGAGGTCAGAGTCTTGGCTGAAATCAAAGGGGCGCGACCTAACGCCCCGCGCCAAGACCTCTTCCGCATGGCCGAGGAACTAGAGGCAACCGACCCGGATGTCATCGTCTGTCTTGGCGGCGGCAGCACTCTTGATGCAACCAAAGCGGCAGAAGTACTGCGCACCTTGGGCGGGGAGATCGAAAACTACTTTGGCACCGGCAAAGTCAGCGAGAAGCTGCAGCAGACCGCCAAGACGCTCACTCCCGTGGTGGCTGTCCAGACCGCTGCCAGTTCCGGCGCGCATCTGACCAAATACGCCAACATCCCCGACATCTCCGCAGGGCAGAAGAAGCTCATCGTCGATGACGCCATCGTGCCCGTGCGGGCTCTCTTCGATTATGATGTGACCAAGTCCATGCCTCCTGGCTTCACGGCTGACGGAGCACTGGATGGCGTTGCCCACGCTTTGGAAGTGCTGTTGGGCGCAGTGGAAAAGCCCTACTACGGCAAAATGATGGAAGTGGCAGGGGAGGCCATCGGGTTGGTGGTGAACTATGTCGAGCGCGCGGTGACAAACTGCAACGATTCTCAGGCTCGGCCAGCGTTGGGCCTGGCCACCGATCTGGGCGGCTATGCCATCATGCGGGGGGGGACCAACGGCGGGCACCTGACCAGTTTCTCCCTCGTCGACGTCCTTAGCCACGGTCGTGCCTGTGCCATCATGAACCCTTACTACGTCGTCTTCTTTGCCCCAGCAGTTGAGCAACCGCTGCACATGGTGGCCAACATCTTCAAGGAAGCTGGCCTCACCGACGCAGACATTGACGAACTCGGCGGGCGCGAGCTGGGAATGGCCGTTGCCGAAGCGATGATGCAACTCAGCAAACACATCGGCTGCCCGACCACGCTGGGCGAGGTTGAAGGGTTCACCCAGGAGCACATCGAGCGGGCGCTAACCGCGGCAAAGGACCCTCAGTTGAGGATGAAGCTGGAGAACATGCCTGTGCCGCTCACCGCGAACATGGTGGATGAGTACGTGAGGCCTATCCTCGAAGCAGCTCGCACCGGCGCCTTGAGCCTGATCAAGAATACCGGCCAGAACCCTGCTGTGAACTGACAGCACAGTGGCAGAGACCACAAGAGCCAGACTACCGTTGTCTTGTACGGTAGATGTCACAGGCGAGTGCCACCTGCTCGCAGGAATCCCGCACTGCCGAGGCGTGGCTGGCGCTGCTTCCCTGTCCTCGCAGCTTGAGACGCATTTCTAGAGATGAACCACTTGGCCACCCCTCTTCATTCCAATTGACAGTCAGGTCTAGTTGGAGTATCCTTGGACCGAAGTGGGGGTTTGCGAGAGGGTCTGCACATGGAAGAATATCTGTTGAGGCAGCGAGACTATCTGCTGAGCATCAGCCGGGCCATGACCGCCCGGCTGGATCTGCCGTCCTTGCTGCAGTTGATCATCGAAAGCACGGTAGAAATGCTGCGTGGCGAAGCAGGCTTGATCGCCCTGCAAGCACGAGACGGCGAGTTCCACATACGTGCCAGCTACGGACTCCCAGCCCGCACACCACAACTCTTTGCGCCCCTTTTGACCAACATCCCCTTGCAACATGCTCGCTGGCCAGTCCCTGACCTTTACCGCCGGCTGCGGTCGGTGGCAGCGAGCGCGGGCATCCACCTGCGCCAGGTGGTGGGCCGGCCCCTCACGCTCGACGACAAGCTGATCGGCGTAATCTACGTCTTCCGCACCCGCGACAGTGCCTTCTCTGCAGACGACCGCCTGGTGCTGTCTAGCTTTGCTGACCAGGCGGCTATCGCCGTGCGCAATGCGTCGCTGTACCAGCAACTAGCTGAAGAGAAACTCCGCATGGATGCCATCATTGAGAACAGCGCTGACGGTGTGCTGATCCTCGATGCACGATGCCGCATCCAGACCATAAACCGCGCTCTGGCCGAGATCACGGGCTGGGTGCCGGAGCAGGCTCGCGGCCAGCCCTGCCGGCGAGTGATTGCCCTGCAAAATGCGCAGGGCATGAACGTTTGCGAAACCGGCTGCCCGCTCCAGACCTTTTCCAGCGACGACAAACTGCAGGTAGAAGGCGACATTGTCCGGCGCGACGGCCATCGTACCAGCGTCAGCATCACCTACTCCCCACTGTACGATGACCAGGGCACCTTGGTCAACATCATCGGCAGCGTACACGACGTGACGCGTTACCGCGAAGCAGAGGAGATGAAAAGCATGTTCATCTCCGTGATCTCACACGAACTCAAGACTCCGGTGGCCTTGATCAAGGGCTATGCCAGTACGCTGCGCCGCGAGGATGCGCACTGGGATCCGGCAACCGTGCTGGAGAGCCTGGCAATCATCGAAGAGGAGAGCGACCGCTTGCATCGCCTGATCGATAACTTGCTCGAAGCTTCCCGTATCCAGGCGGGTACCCTGAAGCTGAAACTGGACGACGTATCCATTCCCAAACTGGCGGCCAAGACCGTGGAGCGGTTCCGGGTGCAGGCTACGCAGCACGACCTGCAGTTGGACTTTCCGCCAGACTTTCCGCCAATTCTGGCTGATGAAGAGCGCCTGCAAGAGGTATTCTCCAATTTGATCAGCAATGCTATCAAATACTCACCCGACGGAGGCACAATCCGTGTCGGTGGCCGCGCGCTCCATGACTATGTGGAACTGTTCGTCTCTGACAAAGGGCTGGGCATCCCTCTGGACAAGCAGCCCAGCTTGTTCGAACCATTCTATCGTGTAGATTCCAGCCTGGGCCGTCGCACTCAAGGGGTTGGACTGGGGCTATTCCTGTGCAAAGCCATTGTCGAGGGACACGGGGGACAAATCTGGGTGGAGAGCGCATCAGGCCAGGGCTCCACCTTCCACTTCACACTGCCACTTTGATAAACCCAGTGCTATGTCCACTGGCAACTGCAAGCCGTCAGCTAGTATTTGATTCAGGAAAAGAGGAAACCATAGGAATGCCCGAAGGAGAGAACAAACTCATCTTGGTCGTGGACGATGAACCGCGCCTGGTTCGCTTCGTGCAGATGAACCTGGAGCTGGAGGGCTATCAGGTCAGCAGAGCTTCCAATGGGATGGAGGCCATCGACAAGATCCGTAAGGAAATCCCCGACCTGGTCATCCTGGACATCATGATGCCTGAGATGGATGGGTACGAAACCCTGGAACGCATCCGCCAGATCTCCAGCGTCCCGGTGATCATGCTCACGGTGAAAGCCGAAGAAGAGGCCAAAATCCATGGCCTGGAACTGGGTGCAGATGATTATGTCACCAAGCCCTTTTCTCCACGAGAACTGATGAGCCGGGTCAAAGCCGCGTTGCGTCGCGCAGAGATGCCAGCACCGCTGCAGAAAACGCTGACGGTCATTGACGACGACCTGGCAGTCGACTTCCAGCGGCACGTAGTACTGGTGCGGGGCAAGCGCACCAAACTGCGCCCTACTGAATACCGCCTGCTCTATCACCTGGTGAACAACGCCGGCTGGGTCATGACACACGAGACACTGCTCTCGAAGGTCTGGGGCTACGAATACCGCGATGACACCCAGCTATTGCGGCTGTACATCACTTACCTGCGTCAGAAAATTGAGCCCGACCCCAGCCATCCCAAGTACATTTTCAACGAGCGGGGCGTGGGCTATCGTTTTGCGGACTTGAACGAGGAGCAGACAGAGCAAGACGCCCCAGCTATCAGCGACCCACCTGTGTGACGGGCTACGCACTGGCAAGCACACCTCGAGCACGCACCAGACTGTCACTTGCATCACCAGGACGCGCCAGCAAGTCAGCGGCCACCTTCACTTCGGTACCACTCTTGTGGGTCGGATACTTTCTGACTCACCAGTATTTGTATGATACAATTGTCAAGGAAGAGAACCGTGCCCGATTTCTCCAGGCCCGTTCATAACCCACATCTTGACCATGAGATGTGGTGCACTCGGGATTTGCCGAGGGAGACGGAGGCATGCACGCTGCTAAGGCCCACTGCCTCGCATGCCCTGCAAGCCTTACAGTGCTACCGGCGATGGAATGGCAGCGCCCCAAAATCGAATGGGTAGGAGCCCCTCGGCCCCTGCTACCAGCCAGTTTCGATAGGCAAGGATAATGGCATTCAGACTAACATAGACGGCACGATACTTCAAAGCAACAGGGGGTACAACGTTTTGAGAGTCAGCAGGCCACAGCTTCTAAAAGTCCCCTCTCTTGAATCCATCAGCCGCGACTATTTCCTCTGGCGCAAGTCCCGATTCTTGGTCTCTTGGGAACGAGTGGGCATGTCTCGCGTTGGCGGTTCGCTGATCCTGGACATAGGCGCAGGCCAGGGGGCGTCCTCGGCTGTCTTGGCAGAGCAGGGGGCTCGGGTGATTGCCGGTGATCTCTGTGCCGACCTACTCATTCGCGCGCAGGAGTTCTGTCGGGGTGCAGCGGTAGAGCTTGTGCAGCTCGCAGCCGAGGCCCTCCCCTTTCCCAGCAACATGTTCGATGGCGTCGTTCTCTTCGACGTCCTGGAACACGTAGCCGCCCCTGATCAGGCTGTGGCCGAACTTGCCCGAGTGATACGGCCGGGGGGATGGATCTTCATTGAGTTCACACCTTATCACTCGCTGGCCGGCCATCATCTCTACGACTACACCTTTCTGCCCGTCCAGTTTCTGCCCCACCGCTGGGTACACCGCTACGTTCGGTGGACTGCGGCTCGGCGCAGTGCTGACCCAACGGAGTGGTTGCGCGTCTTTGATGGCCTGAACGGACTCTCCATTGGTGACTTCCACCGAATGCGAAAACGACTGGGCCTGGCTTTGCTAAGGGAGTCCTATTTCCTGCGTCCGCCCCGCTTTGAGATAAGTGTTGGATTCCTGAGATTCATTCCACCACTGCGGGAATTGCTGACCACCTCATACAGCTGCCTACTGAGATACGGGGACACGCCGCGGGCTGGTGGCGGCCCGACATATTCCCCGCGCCAGAGCAGACGAAGCACTCCGGACTGAGCAGGAACATTGGGGGGCTAAGATCCCGCTGTTAGTCTCGCCACTGCTCGCGGCTTCCACAGCAGCATGGCAATGGCAGCGAGAAAGGCCATCACTGCACCGAAGAAGAAGGGCGCAGGTGCACCAAAGCCCCGCCAGCCCCAGGCGGGCAGCCCGTCCCACAGCAACCCGGCAATCAGCGAGGCTGGAAAGTCAAGCAGCCCCAGCACGGCGTTATAAGTCCCGTACGCCGTGCCCCGCAGCGTCTCTGGCACAAGGTCAGCAACCATGGCCTTTGCCGTCCCGTAGGTCAGGCCGTAGTACAAGCCGTAGGCAGCGTACAGCATCCACACTTGCCAGCCCCACCCGGCCAGCGCAAAGCCGAGGTAGATCAGCGCATACAGCAGCCAGCCGCCGATGAGCAGCTTGCGCCTTCCGATGCGGTCGGAAAGCGCCCCTGCGGGCGTGGAGACCACTGTGTAAACCAGGTTGAAGGTGGCCAGCATGCCCAGCACTCCCAACACGTTCAAACCGCGCTCCTGGGCACGCAGCACCAGGAACGCATCGGAGGAGTTGCCCAGGTCGAATAGCCCCACGATAAGCATAAAGATCATGAACGGCTTGCCCAGACTGCGAAAAGCGAACTTGGGAGCGGCACGCTGCTGCGTGACCGGTACGTCCTGCGCACCCAGTGCCAAGGAGAGCACTGCCAGAATCGCTGGAATGAGGCTGAACAGCACGACGGTACGGAAGGTGGATTCAGCCAGGCCCAGGCTGCTCTTCTGGCTCGACCAGACTACCAAGAGGGCGACGAGGATGCCCAGAACCGCACCCCCGGTGTCGGCGGCGCGGTGGAAGCCAAAGGCCAAGCCGCGCTGCTCTTCAGGGACCGAGTCGGCCACCAGCGCATCACGGGGTGCAGTGCGGATACCCTTACCGAAGCGGTCGGCCCAACGCACTCCGGCGACCGCCAGCCAGGAATTGGCCACGTAGAAAAAGGGCTTGACCAACGTCGAGATGGCGTATCCAGCAACTGCCAGCCACTTGCGCTGGCGCAGTCTGTCCGAAAGCCAGCCTGAAAAGACTTTGAGCAAGCTTGCAGTGGCTTCGGCTATACCCTCAATGAGTCCAATGATATTGGTCTTGACGCCCAGCACGTTGGACAGGAACAGCGGCAAGATGTTGATCACCATCTCGCTGGAGATGTCCATGAAAAAGCTGGTCAGGCTGGTAGCCCAGATGTTGCGGTGCAGCGTGCGCCACCAGGGCGCTTTTGTTGGTTTGTTCTTTGCTGTAGACATTGTTACCTCCCCGTCTCTTTGTGTTGTAATACTTCATCGGAGAGCTCGCGCAGTTTGACGCGGATTTGCTGCAGCATCTCTTTCCCTTTGGGCGTGAGCGTATAGTACTTGCGCCAACGCCCGCCGTCTAGCCTGCGCTGTGCGGTAAGGTATCCTGCACGTTCCAGGCTGTGCAGGGCCGGGTAGAGCGTGCCCAGGCTGAGCTTCTCATAGCCGTGGCGCGCCAGCTCCGCTGCCATCTGTAGGCCGTACACCGGCCCTTCTTCGGCGTGGTGCAGGATGTGAATCTTGATAAAGCCACGAAAGAACTCCTGCAACATGGCCATGTCCTCCTGGCTGCTTTGTTATCGAAAACCGTTATCGATATTCGATAGTGTAGCCCAGAATGCTGGCTTGGTCAAGTCTGGCTGATCACCTATAATTGCCTTATCCCTTTCCAGTGACAACATTGCTCTGGGCCATCATGAGTGAGGAGCTTCCGTTGGATATCTGTGAGCTGGCATATGGTCTCTCGACACAGGCGGTGCCCTGGCCCGAGAACAACGTAATACGGCTGATGGAGCGGCAGCCATCCTTGCCACACTCCCCAGAGGAGGAGTTGATCCGCGATGCACTAGAAAGGCCCTACGGCATGCTTCGCCTCAGCCAATTGGTGCATCCTGGCCAGCAGGTCGCCGTGATCGTCAGCGACATCACCCGCCCCTGCCCAACAGCTCGGTTGCTTCCACCCCTCCTGTCCGAGCTTCAGACCGGGGGTATAACGGAGGAAGACATCCGCATCGTTTTCGCCCTGGGCAGCCATCGTTGCCTGGCGCCAGAGGAACAGGCAGGGCTGGTGGGCGAGGAGGTCTTTGGCCAGCTCTGCTGCGAGGACACTAGCTCTGGGCCATTCGTCGAAATAGGGCGTACCAGCCGAGGCACGCCAGTTCAGGTGTTCCGCCCCGTTGTCGAGGCGGACTGGCGGGTATGCGTTGGCAATATCGAGTACCATTACTTTGCTGGCTACACCGGTGGTGTCAAGGCACTGCAGCCCGGTGTATGCAGCCAGGAGACCATCCGCGCCAATCATTCCTGGATGGTGCATGAGAGCGCAGTTGCCGGGCGGATCGAAGGCAACCCCGTGCGCGAGGACATCGAGGAAGCAGCAACGCTGGTCGGGCCATCCTTTCTGCTCAACGTGGTGCTGGATGGCGAGAAGCGCGTGGTGAAAGCGGTGGCAGGCGACGTGACCCAGGCACACCGGCAGGGCTGCCGCAAAGTGGATGAATTGTACCGTGTGCCGCTTGCCAGGCGAGCCGACATTGTGCTGGCCAGCACTGGCGGCTGGCCAAAGGACATCAACCTGTACCAGGCACACAAGGCGCTGGAGAACGCGGCCCATGCCGCTCATGACGGCGGCATCATCATCCTGGTGGCTGAATGCCGAGAGGGCATCGGTCACCCGTGCTTCGCCGAGTGGCTGACCTGCGGAGATCCGCCCGAAGAGTTGCTTCGGCGCATAAGGGAGCGCTTTGTGCTCGGTGGGCACAAAGCGGCGGCAATTGCCAAGATCCGCAGGCGGGGCGTGCGCATCTTCCTCGTCTCGGCGCTCGACGCACAGACAGTGCGGGCGATGGAGTGGACGCCGCATGACTCGGCGCAAGAAGCATTGACCGCCGCTCGAAATGCAGTGGGGCACGATGCCGCACTGGCGGTCATGCCCCATGCCGGTTCCACCCTACCGACTATGATGCCGTCCTGACTGGAGTGCTCATCCGAGCCACAAGGGACACGAAGAAGGCAAGGGACATCTTCGCATCCTCAGCACCTCGGCGATGAGAACCAGGTTTTCTGCTACCTGCTCGCTGCTATCAACCGTCTTCTCGTTCCAGGATAGTCGCAATGCCCAGACCGCCGCCGCAGCACATCGCCTGCAAGCCATAGCGGCCCCCAGTGCGTTCGAGGGCATGGATCAGAGTCACCATCAGCTTGGCGCCCGTTGCACCCAGCGGATGACCGGTGGCGATAGCCCCACCTTGCACGTTCACCTTCGTCATGTCGGGTTGCAGTTCGCGCTGCCACGCTGCAA
The DNA here is from genome assembly GCA_030607875.1 of Chloroflexota bacterium. Classification (GTDB taxonomy): domain Bacteria; phylum Chloroflexota; class Anaerolineae; order UBA2200; family UBA2200; genus JAUWJD01. The sequence continues at coordinate 8,406 of JAUWJD010000012.1, read as the reverse complement.
CCACAGAAGCAAAGGCCTCGTTGACTTCGATGAGGTCCATATGTTCCAGCGTCAGGCCTGCTCGCTTGAGGACCTCTCGCGTGGCGGGTATCGGCCCGGTCAGCATGGTATGCGGGTCCACTCCCACCACGTATTGCACCACGATGCGCACTCGAGGGCGCAGGCCCAGCGACTGGGCCGTATCGCGTCCCATCACCAACAAAGCGGCTGCTCCGTCAGAGATCTGGCTCGAGTTTCCGGCAGTCACGACTCCGCCTTCTTTGAAAGCGGGGCGCAAGGCAGCCATCTTTTCCAGGGAGGGGTGATAGCGGATGCCTTCGTCACGGTCCATGGCCACCTGGCGGCCGTCTTCCAGCGTGACCGGCAGCGGTATGATCTCCCGCTTGAACCAGCCAGCCTCAGTCGCCTTCGCTGCCAGCGTGTGGCTGCGGAACCCGATTCCGTCCAATTCGCGCCGGCTGATGTTCCATCGTTCGGCAATGACCTCTGCAGAGAGGCCTTGTGGGATGATGTTGTAGCGCTCCATGATCTGGGGCGTAAAGGGCGTGCCGGGGCCATTGAGAAAGTGGCTGCCCATCGGCACCCTGCTCATGTTCTCTACGCCGCCAGCAATGATGATGTCGGCGACCTCGCTCTGAATCAAGGAGGCTGCCAGGTGCACGGCTTGCTCGCTCGAGCCGCATTGAAAATCGATCGTCATGCCTGGTACTTCAACCGGGAATCCAGCCTGCAACACGACGTTGCGTGCAACATTGGCGCCTTGCTCGCCTACCTGGCCAACGCAGCCCATAATCACCTGCTCAATCCGCTGTGCTGTCAAGCCAGTCCGCGCCAACAGCTCGCGCAAGACGATCGCTCCAAGCTCGACCGGGTGGTAGCCTCGCAGCAGGCCGTTGCGTTTGCCCATCGGCGTGCGGACCGCCTCGACAATGACTGCTTCGCGCATGGGTTCACCTCGTTGTGGTGGGATGCAATGTGTCCCATGACCGGTGTGGCCAGGGCACATTGACCGACATTATACCTCAAGTCGAAGCGCGTTAGAAAAGGGCAGATGCGTGCTGCGTCCGCTCAAACAAGCCAACCACGTAACCAAGTCACCGATGCGGTGTTTCTCATTCCAGAGGGTGGACGCGCTATGGACACAAACTTGCTTATACAGTCCAGCGACACGATCCAGAGGAAGATCTCACCCGAGAGCCACACATTGGCTGTTGCTGGTCACGAGTTGCATTTCAAGACCGCTGGTGAGGGCTACCCCTTGTTGCTGGTCCACACACCGCATCGCTACGCCAAGTCGCTGCTCAGCGCCTTGCCGCCCGCTGCCAACTACCAAGTGATCACGCTCGATATCCCCGGTTTCTACAGCAAAGTGCGTGGGCAGGCGATCACCCATGTGGATCAATTCTTGAATATCATGGCAGGGTTTCAGGACGCTATGGGGTACGAACGGATGGACATCATCGGCAAATGCCTGGGGGCTCTGGTGGCCTTTAAGTATGCCGCCAAGTACCCGCATCGAGTGGGCAGAGTGATCGCAGTAGCGCCACCCTTCGCAGCCTACAGCGCAAAGCGAGGAACAGCCACAAGAGGGCTCTATGCGGTGATCAATATCAGCAGGTTGACGCGCAAGCTGGCCAAGTTCGTCAATAACAACCGGCTGTATACATACCTCACCCAGCGGATAGGAGGATATGGGAACTATACCAGGCTGGTCACGGACGAATTGGTGCGAACTCCAGAGGGGTACGACGAGCGGGTCCTATTCGGTGTGATCGACAGCGTGCTGCAGATCAACCTGAAGCAACTGCTGAGCACTGTGCTGGCTGAGACACTGATCATTTTCGGTGAGCATGATTCCACAGTCGGGGAATCGAGAGCGCGAGAAGCGATTCGCATCATGCGCAACGCACGCTACGTATGCATCCAGGATGCAAAACACGCTGTACTGGAGCGACAGGCTGAGCAGGTGAACCGGGTTGTAGCTCCTTTCCTGCTCGGTTCTGTTCTCCCAGGCTTCCAACCCTGAGGCGAGGAGCACTTAGCTTCCGCTGTCTTCGGTTCCAGCGCTGCTGTCTTCTGCCTCGGCTTCTTCTTTGGTCGGCATAGCCTTGTCCAGGATTTCCTGGATCCTGCCAGCGATCTTGTTGCCGATGGTGGCCCAGTCATCTTCCTCAGAAGCGCCCGCCCAGCTCCCCACCGCAGCCCGGATCTGGGAGTCGATGCGCCGCCCGATATCGCTCCAATCGGCGCCTTCCTCGGCCCTGACTTCGCTAGCTATCTCGGCGCGGACCTTTTGTTCTGCTGTGCGCCCGATCTCTTCCCAACTGGCATCTGGGCCCGTACCCACCTCGGCGGCGACTTTGCTCCTGACGTTGGCGTCCGCTTTGCGACCTATCGTCTCCCAGCTATCCTCCTCGTCGGCACCTGCTAATCGGGCGAACTCGTGCCGTATCTGGGCCTCAATGCGTCGCCCGATATCGGCCCATTCCTCCTGCCTCTTTCTCTCCTCGCTGGTGCTCTTGATTTCTTCCTCAGCCATGGCTTGCCTCCATCATCAATAATCTGCAAGCAATCTACCTGGCAATTGTGCCAGATCTGCTAGCTGTCCAAAGTGTACCCCAACGTGCTGGGGACGACAAACGCGTGTCTGCGGGCCGCGACTTTCTGCCTGCCTAACCAATTCGTGTTTTGCGTTCTCTCAGCACTTCCTGAGCGATGTGCAGAACGGGCACATGCAGCGCCGGGCTGTTTGCGGCAATGATGTCTCTCGAGGAGGTAGATATTGCCTGCCCGTTCAAGCCCGTTGCGATCCCGCCTGCTTCTTCGATCAGCAGCGCACCCGCCAGCAAATCCCAGGCACTCAAGCGATCGTGGTAGGCGATATCCAGACGCCCACAAGCGACGTAGGCCAAGCTGAGCGCAGCGGAGCCCATGTTGCGCATCGCTGCGATGGCAGGACGCAGGCGCATGAGCATGGGCAATGACAGCCCAGGATTTTCTGCATTCTGGGCGGGCAAGAAGCCAGCGTAGACGATTGCCTGCTCCAGGCCAGCCTTGCGGACGAAGTGAACCTTCTGCCCGTTCAAGTATGTCCCCTGGCCTGTCTCAGCCGAAAACGTCTCGCCACGAAGGGGCTCGTAGATCACACCCAGCACTGCCCCGCCCTCCACACTGAGGGCAATAGAGACGCAGAAAAAGGGAATGCCAGCGGCATAGTTGCGCGTTCCATCCAAGGGATCGATGACCCATAGGTGCTCTGCATCCCGATCTGCCGTATGTCCTTCTTCACCCAGGAACTCGTGGCCGGGAAAGGCTCTGCGGATAGTGCGGACGATGATGTCTTCAGCATCAAGGTCTACCTGGGTGACAATATCCTGGGGTCCCTTGGTGCGGATTTCCTGTGGCTGACGAAAATGGCGCAGGATGTGTTCTCCCGCTTTGTGCGCAGCCTCAATGGCGACAGCAATGGCTTCCATCAAATATCCCTTTCTGCGACGCGTAGCACATCTGCCGGCGCCCTGGATAGTTGCTCGGCAGCATGTCTCGAAGGAACCGCAACACACTGCTAATCCACTTTCGGATGACACGCAACAATCTGGTAAGCCAGCTCCCTGTTTCGTCCTCTCCTGGTGGGGTGGGGCTGGGCGTAGGGGTAACCATCGGCGTATCAGTCGTGGTCGGGCTGAGTGTAGGTGTCGACGTGCCAGTCGCCGTTGGACTGGGTCTGGGCGTAGCCGTCTCCGTGGCCACTGTTGTTGGGCTTGGGGTGGGCGTGCGCAAGTCGGGCTCGCTTCTGATGGGATTGTTCGGATCACGGAAATCCAGAGTCAATTGCCAGTTATTGAAAACCACCTCGATGAGACCACTATCCCATTCCGAATTGACGTAGGGAGAAGCAAACAGGGGATAAGTGCTCCAATCAACCACCTGGCCGTTGAGCTTGGGTAGTTTTTCGTCCGATGGATTGCAGTTGCAGCTATAGCGGCACGTTCCATCGCTATCGCGCAGCGGAAACCACATCACATCACCGTTTGTTGTGGTGTACTCGATGACACCATCAGCTCTGTTGGCCAAGCCAACAGCGGGTTGGAGCTGCTTGATAGCCGCTTTGAACCGTGCAAAGTCATTATCGTAGTCGGCACCCCTGGCAGCCTCAATGATCAGAATCTCGTTATGCACTACCTGTATTGCTGCGTAGGCATCCCCCTCTTGGATGAAAAGCCATCCACCTTCCTTTTCCACCCGATCAAGGGTACCGGGTGGGGGAAGGTCATAAGCCAGTGGTAGCTCTGGGTGAGAGGCTTTGGAGGCAATGACTACGTTTCTGTGCTGGAAGACATTGATATGACCGCTGCCCATTGAGGCGCGCTCGCCCCAACTGATTCTTGCGTCCGGAGAGGTGGCAAAGATGAGACTGTCTTGCATGTGCGGAGCCGGACGGGCGATGGGCATAAACTGCTTGTCGGCATCTGTCTGAAAGCTGCCCAGGACATAGTCGGGAGTAACGTATGCATATCGTCTGGAGTTGTATGGCTGGTCCCCCAGATTGTTCCGATCCCAGATAAAACAACTTCCCTTCCTTTTCTCTTTGATCTCAAAACTTCCTCTGACGTGGGGATTCCCCCCGAGTTCCAGGATCACGTCTGGCGGTCGGTAGCTTGAGGTGGCAAACACAGCGCTGTACATCTCCGTATGGGGCATCCTGGGATTGTTCTCAAAGTCACTGTCGCCAAAGTAGAGGTAGTAGACTCCATACATGCAATCGTTTCGGGCTGAAAGTGCACCACGATCCCCGTCGCCTATCCAATACACACGCATTTTTGCCCCGCCCCGGACGCCGTGTAGGAGCTCCTGGGAGATCTCTGCCCAATACCAGTCCAGCAGCATGCCCGCTTTCTTCTTGATCAGCGGGTCTTCCGCAAAGTCATAGAGATTGTAGATTGGAGCAAGGTGCCGTTCTACGTAGGTGGGTGATGCTGTTTCCCAGAATCCTCTCTTGGCCAGGGTATCAAGGAATTGGATCCACCACGCCTTCCAGTTTTCGTACAGCGCAGCTTGTTCAGCACTTTCACTCTTGAGCATCTGTGCTGCCAGGAGAATGGTGGAGGCCTGTATCGTGGTATGATTATCGGTATGGGAGATGTAGGTGTACGGAGGAGAGTCATATCTACCAATGCTGGACTCGGCAGTGCAGCGTGGCCGGTCGCCTTCGCCACAATTGCCGTACCCCTGACCCGCTCCCTTGCGCAAATAGGAGCGATAGAATCCCTTGATTTGGTCGGCTACTTCAGCCGGAATCCTGCCAGCGTATTGACCATCCTGAAAGCTGGAATCAGGGGTGAACATGTAATAGGCCCGGATCAACAAGGGCAAGGACCAGTAGCCAGTTCCAACACCGCATGGGTACGCGGGAGGCTCACAGCATGCGACGCACTTGGGATCGGCTCCGGCCGCCCGCCCGAGGTTGATCAGCCCTTGAACTGGCGGGACGGGTTCCTTGTAGATAGCTGCCAGGCCTTTCGAGGCAGTGTGCCAAAGATTACCGCCCGGGTCATAGAGCAGCGCTTCAATCAGCTTGGCTCTTCGTCTTTCATAATCTGCCTTGATCTCCTCTGCCGTTCTGAACGGCTGCTGCTGATCGGTTGGTGCAGCACTGGAACCATTGGCCAAAGGCAAGACAAAGGACAGCAGCACGAGGGCGGCCAGCAATATCTTTCCATAAATGTACTTGGGTCTGATACTCATCCTTCTCCCATCACTTGTCCAGACCGCTGCCGGGTTCTGGGGTGGCTTGCGGCACTGGGTGGTCAGCTTGTCAACAGAGAGGCATGCGCAGCGTCAGCGGGAGGTTGAAATGATGTTTCGAATTGTACCCTAGATGCTGGGGACCAGCAAACCCGGACCCAGCGAGCAAGGAGCTTCCTGGGGGAGCTCCAATCTGCTCTAATGAGGTAAGGACTCTAGATGAGCCAGCAAGAACACCCACTCAGCGACTCCATTGCTTTGTGCACCGAGTGTTCGTGCTCTGCGTGCCCTGTGGGCGACCGCATTGAAGGGATTGCTGAATCCGTTTGGCCCGACTATCACAGAAAAACGACTACCTGAGTTTAGCAATCCCGTCGAGCGGGACCTTTCGGCGGTTGACACAGTGCCCGAGGAAGATGCGCCCATCCTCGCAGCAGCGATAGCGGCCGAAGTGGACTACCTGGTCACGGGCAATACGAGGCATTTCATCGCTGATCCCGAGGTAGCCAGGAAATCGGGGCTAAGGATCGTTACACCGGCCCAGCTTGTGGAGTTGCTCAGCGACCGGAGTTAGCCATCTTCCGCAGCGGGGCAAAAGACATGCGATGAGCCGGACACGGCCCCAGTCGTTCCAGCGCAGCGCGATGGGCAGGTGTGCCGTAGCCCTTGTGGGCAGCAAAACCGTAGCCTGGCTGGTAATCATCCAGAGCAATCATCAACCGGTCACGGAACACTTTGGCCACGATGGATGCTGCAGCAATGGACAACACGCGAACATCACCTTTGATCAGGCTGCGTTGAGGGATGTCCACTTCCGGTAACTTTAGTGCGTCTATGACGAGGCAGTGAGGCACGAGGCGCAGGTTGCGCACTGCCATCCACATCGCCTGCTGCGTGGCCTTGATGATCCGGTACCGGTCAATGAAATGGTGCGAGGCCATGCCAATGCCCACCGCCAGGGCTGTCGTGCAGATCAGGGGGAACAAGGCTTCGCGTTTGCGCGCGGTAAGCAGTTTGGAATCGCGAACGCCGCAGAGTACGCATGCCAGGTCGTCGCAGTCTGGCGGCAAAATGACCGCTGCTGCCACCACCGGACCCGCCCAGGCCCCACGACCTGCTTCATCGAGCCCGGCAACCCAGCGATAGCCAGCACCCCATAGCTCTTGTTCGAGTTCCAAGTCAGGCTGAATCAAGCCCACACCCCATGAGATGTGGCTACCTCACGGTACGCGGGGCCTACACAAGTATCCATGACCTTCTCAGCGTTCTCTGCGTAGCGTCTCGCCGCAGTTGGGCGAGGCTACGAAGCGTCCCGGCATCAGCGAAGTCCCGCCACTGCACAGGTGGGGTTAGGCGGGGCTGCGCTGTCTGCGGTGAGCCTAGATAAGACAAAGCGTAGGCTGTGGCACCTACGCCTGTGTCTGACTTGCAGATGATGAATGCCCGCGAAGAAACTATTCTTCTTCCTCGTTTTCCGCTGGGGCTGCCTGCTTGGGCGCGGGTCTCACATAACGCTTCGCACGCAGGCGCGCAGCCTTGCCACGACGTTGACGCAGATAGTACAACTGCTTTCGGCGCACATGCGCATGCCGCAGAACCTCTACCTTCTCCAGACGAGGTGAAGCCAGGAAGAACGTCCTCTCCACACCAACGCCGTGGGCGGCAATGCGGCGGACAGTGAAACGGGCATTTGCACCACTGCCACGCATGCGCATCACGACACCCTGGAAAACCTGCACTCGCTCCCGGTCTCCTTCCACGATGCGATTGTGCACGCGGACAGTATCTCCGGAGCGCAAGCGAGGGATATTGGGATTAGGCTCAAATACTGCAAGCGTTTGCATCAAGTTGGACATCGTCCATGCCACCTTTCTGTCCTGTCCATTTACAACAAATCGTAATTGTACTGCAAATGCCTCGATTTGACAAATGCCGGATTTACTTTATAATGACCCAAAGAGACCCCGAAAGCCGGGGTCTTGTTTGTGACTGACGAAGCCAGAGCAAACCAAGCGAGCAAAAGCTAATTTGACTTGTGCTCTGAATATGATAGAATATGGTGTTTGAACCATACATGCTGCTTTGGCATGTATCCGTGCCCTCGTAGCTCAGCCGGCAGAGCACATTCTTGGTAAGAATGGGGTCACCAGTTCAAGTCTGGTCGAGGGCTTCTGCGGCTGAAGCAGCGACTGCTACGGCAGTGTGACCAATACGATAAAGGAGATCGTAACGATGGCTAAGAAGAAGTTTGAGCGGACCAAGCCGCACGTCAACGTAGGCACCATTGGGCACGTAGACCACGGCAAGACGACGTTGACCGCTGCGATGACCAAAGTGCTGGCGCTGAAGGGTTTGGCCGATTTCCGGCCTTTTGACAGCATTGATAATGCGCCAGAGGAAAAGGCGCGGGGCATGACCATCGCTATCTCGCACGTGGAGTATGAGAGTCCAGAACGCCACTACGCGCACGTGGACTGCCCAGGCCACGCTGACTACATCAAGAACATGATCACCGGCGCGGCGCAGATGGACGGGGCCATCCTGGTCGTTGCGGCTCCGGACGGGGCGATGCCGCAGACGCGGGAGCACATCCTGTTGGCCAAGCAGGTAGAAGTGCCCGCGATGGTGGTCTTTCTGAACATGACCGACGTGATGAAGGAC
>JAUWJD010000048.1 GCA_030607875.1 Chloroflexota bacterium | reverse complement strand
GGACGGTACGCACACCGGCACGGGGGGAACCACCGGGTGCGGCGCGCCAGGCAGCGGAGCTGATGGGAGTTGCATTCCCGGCGTCAGCGCAGATTTGTGCGAAGGAGATGGCAGCAGCCCAGTCGGGGATTGTGCAGACCAGGGCAGTGGCTACCAAAACCTCCACTGATCCGCGTCGCTCAGTTTCCCGCGTCCGATGAACGTGCTCTTGATCTACCCCCATCTGGCCCGCAACTCGATTCCGTGGATGCCCCTGGGGCTGCCCCTGGGGCATGCAGAGCACAAACGGCAAAGGGCTATGCTACATACTCCTCTGCGCTCGGGGCCCAGTTTCCTGAGCCAAAGACACTGTGGCCGAACGACCCAATCCAAGCCTCTGTCACGACCTGCCACGTTTCCAATACCACAAGACGCCCGACAGCGCCACAATCAGCAGGAGCCGCCGTTGCATTTTGCGGGACGGTCGCGCTGTGCAACAATGGCGCGTGATACGTTCTCACGGTTAGAAGGTGCCTGAGAACTCTTTCGCGCGTGACTTGCGAGCGGAGCGGCACCAACATTCGCGAAGCATCCCGCCATCTCCTAGGCGGGGCTGCGCCTGCGGCGCAGGCCATCTCGCCCTCGCGCAGCATCTGCGGAGCTTGCCCTGTCTCACTTCTGGTCTTGGCGCCAGAGGCGCAAACGGGGACGACACCTTCGGTGAGGCGACGGAAGGAGGCGGGCCGTTCGTCCCCGCTTGATCGCTCATCCCGCTTGACGGGGCGGGGGCTTGCGGCCCGAACGGGGTGCAGCTGTGATCGCAAGAAGCGCTCCCCGCAATGACATTTTCATGCTTGGCGGTATCCCGTTGTCGGCGCTCTGGCCAACTTCAGACACGCTCTCATAGGTGGGGGTGTCGGCCAATAACCACACACCAGTACCGTTCAGGTGACGAGCGACTTGCTCTCGAGCGACCTGAGCGTAAGGCAACTGCCGAGTTTCGAGGTCTGCCACTGAGCCGGCTATAGCTGTCTTGACAGTGTGGGTGGCAGATGGCTGACCGCTCCACCCGCCACACTGCGGGACCTACATGCGCAGGTAGGCATGGGCGTAGATGACCTTGTTCTCCAGGATTTGCACGGTCTTCCACACCTCTGCCTGCGCAGGGTCGCTCATGTCCACGTCGGACGGTTCGAGGTCTTCCATCTCAGCCGTCTTGTCGTACAGCGTGACCAACAGATTGCCCAAACCGGTGCTGGTGTCGCGCTCTTTGACGATGCGGATGAACTCGTGTAGCTTCTCGTCCAACGGATCAGCAATGGCCGAGTCCAGGCCGGCAGCCATCAGCATCACAACAAAGGTGCAGTTGATCAGGCTGCGGTTCTCGTGCGGCACGCTATTGGAGATATTGGACAAGCCAACCACGCTCATCGGCGGCGGATCGGTCAGTTGCTTGAAGAAGCGCACCGCGTTCAGTGTTTCCGGCCCATGTTCCTGCGTGCCGTTGACGGTGAGCACGAGTGGATCGAGGTACAGATCGGACATCGGTATGCCCAGCTCCATCGCTTTGGGGATCAGCACCTCCAGAGCCATCTCCACGCGCCCATCGGCGGTGGTAGGAATACCCGACTTGCCCATGGTCAGGGCGATGATTTTGGCGTTGTACTTGGCCGCCAGGGGCATGACCTTCTCCAGTCGCTCTGGGTCGGCGGAAGTAGAGTTGATCATCGCCTGCCGCTTGACCTTTTTCAAGCCTGCCTCAAGGGCTGCCGCATTCGTCGTGTCCAGGGAGAGTGGCACATCTGTCACCTCCTGCACAGCATCGACGATCCATTCCATGACCTCGACGCCGCGCCTCTTTTGCGGCCCGATGTTCAGATCCACCACGTCCGCACCGTGCTCGACTTGACGCAGAGCCAACTTCTGGATGACCTTTGCATCGCGTTCCTTAACGGCCACCTTCACCTTGGGGGCAATGATGTGGATGTTCTCGCCAATGATCAGCATACGTCCCTCCTTGTTGAGTTTGCGTGCCTCCGGCGCTCCTTGCCGGGCCGCTAGTGGATGCCGGCCTTGCCAGCGATTTCCGCCACAGCTACGTAGATGGGTGTATCTTCGTTAACCTCAGTAATCGGCCTGCCAACGACGCCAAAGTCAGCAACAATTGAGTCGTTGGGCAAGGTACCGATCAGGTTCAGACCGAGTTCTCGGATCTTTTTCTTCCACAGCGCGGGGATGTCTCCATTGGTGCGGTTGATGACCAGGTACGCTTTGTACACGCGCGTACCCAACTCCCCGATCAGTTCGACGATGTGACCGGCTGCGATCAGCCCCTGCATGGTCATGTCGGTGAGGATGAACAGCCTGTCGATATCACGGGTGGTCTGTCTGCTGATGTGCTCCATCCCGGCTTCGTTGTCAATGACCACAAAATCGTATTGGTTCCCCAGGCGGTCAATCACGCCTCGCAGAATGTTGTTGGCTGCACAGTAGCAGCCCGGTCCCTCCGGTCGGCCCATGGCAATCAGATCCACGTTGTCGCCCTCTACCACTGCATTATAGACCTCGTATTCGAAAAAGTCGCTCTTGGGTATGGATGCATCGTAGCGACCACTGCTGACCCGAGTGCTGGTGTCCTCGCGGATACGCCCAACCGTTTCGCCCAGTTCCATGCCCAGGGCCAGGTTGAGGTTAGCACTAGCATCACCGTCAATGGCCAAGACCGAGCCCAGATTGTGCTCAATCAGATACTTGATCAGGAGAGCGGCGAAGGTTGTCTTGCCGGTGCCGCCCTTGCCTGCCACAGCCAACGTTATGGTCATAGTTTGATTTCCTCCACGATTACCCCACTGTGTCCCGTCATCGTTGGGGCGGGGCCATGTCCCGTCATCGTTGGGGCGGGGCCATGTCCCGTCATCGTTGGGGCGGGGCCATGTCCCGGCATCGTTGGGACGGGGCATGTCCCGCCATCGTTGGGACGGGGGCAATCATGACAGCCGCAGGCAGACCTCGTGGACTGCCCCGGCTGCCAGGACGATAAAATAGGGCATAAAAGGCAAACGGAAGCGAGTCTGTGCCCAGAACACCAACGGGATGGAAGCGCTGGACAAGGCGATCCCATAGAGCAGTGCCGCCCGGCGGAGCCTCTGGCCACGAAGCAACAATACTCCGAGAAGGCACAAAGGCAGCAGTAGCTTCCACAGGGCCTGATCCAGGGTACGCATGATGTGAGCCTGCACATCACTGGCCGGCCAATAGTCCGAGTCCCAGTACATGGCCCGAAACTTGCCCGGTAGGTCGCGGAGAGTGCGCACGGGGTGCTGCCGTATGTATTCCCATCCCAACTGATAGAAGTAAGCCTCTTCTTGCGTTGCGGTACGGTTCGATATACCGATGAGTGGATCGCCCTCCTGATAGTCCTGCGGGATGTTCCTTATCTGATTCTTCAATCTGGCGCTGCCGCCGTGTCCCAAAAAGAAGTTCACGCCGCCGTTGGTAGAGATCAAGACGAACTCACCATGTATGTGGTAATTACGCAGGGTGACGGGAGCGATGACCAGGGCGACGGGCACGCATAGTGCCAGCGCACAGCGTTTGGCCTGGTTCCAGCCCGGCCATCGCTGGAAAATCAACAAGAGCCACAGCAGCGCGATGGGAACAACAATCAACAACGCGCTGCGCGTCAAAGCAGCCAGACCCAGCAGCAGTCCAGCCGCGATCAGCAGCGCGTAGCGGCGGCGCTGCTGTGCGCCTGCACTGCACAGGAGCAGCCATGCAGCACCAGCGAGCAAGAACGTGCTCAAGCTCTCGGTGAGCAGCACCCCAGTGTAAAAGATCAGTGGTGGATAGACTGCGCTGAATGCTGCCGCCAACAAGCCTGGTATCTCCCCAAGGACTTGTTTGCCTAGCAGGTAGATGAGCATGCAGGTGAAAGTATCCAGCAGGGCCTGCACGACTCGAACTGCCAAATAGCTATGGCCGAAAATGCCATAGACCCCAGCCAGGAAGTAGTAGTATCCTGGCGGATGGTACGTATCTGAGCCCAACGGATGGAAGAGGTATCTCTCTACCGTGTGCACCCCAAGCGGCTGCTGCTCCAGCAGGGCCACCGCAGCCCTGTCGTAGCCTTTCATGTCTGATACGATGAGCTCGCCACCCTGCCAGGGGATGAACCAGGCGTTCAGAAGACGCAGGGCCAAGGCGGTGATGACTATACACACCAGCAGCAGTCTTCTCATGGTCTGACCCTGTGTATCATGGCATGGCAAGGATTGCCCAGCGCACCACCCTGGAATTCCTTCACCAGCGTGAACTGAGTGGTCATGGCTTCGTAGGCAGCGATTTGGGTTGGATAGCGTGATGGATCCAGGTAGAAACCGCCGTAGCGATTCTCTACCAACACCAGGTAATCCGCGTTTGCCAAATACCACGCAATGGGCAGATCTATGGCCCGATCAACCCAGCGGAAATCGTGGCGGCTGTCTTCCAGCAGCGGCGAGTAGTACTCTCCAACGATCCGTGACCCTGCCGGGAGTTCTGCCTCCATCCACTGCGTCACCTGTGTGCGCACATCGTCCTCGCTGAAACGCATGTTGATCTGCACAGCTTGCCAGGCTGGCCAGGAGACGATCAGGAGAATGGCAATTGTTGCAGAGGCCCACGTGAGGAGTCTTGCTTGTCGAGTCCTTACCCGGCATGGTAGAAAAGCGATGGCTCTGTCCAGGAATACACCGGCAAGTATGGCCAGAAATGGAATGACGGTCAGCACGGTGCGATCGTTCTTGACCACATAGAATGAGACCAGCAGGATGTAGGCGACCGGGAAAGAAAGAAACAACAACGTTTTTCGATTCCGAGCCAGCAGAGCGCGCAGTGCTTCCAGGATTGCCAGCAGTGGGATCAGGCCTTCGGTGCGCATCAGGTAGCGAGCATACCACAAGAGCGCACTCTGGCCCTCGATGCCCGGATCTCCACGTGTGGAATAGTGCCGCATCTCAAAGGCCATGCCGTTCAGGAACGCGGGCAGATCCAGAAGGGCATAGGGCGTTCCGAGGAGAAAGCCCGCGCCGCAGACCACAATCGCCAGCAGGATGTCGGCATTCAGCCATGGCTTGCCGTCTCTTTGCGAAAGGTGGGCCAGGATCAACGGAACCAGGACGGCGTAGGCATTGTACTTGGTAGAAATGGCGAGGCCGGCCAGCAATCCAGCCAGCAGATAGTCCCTTGTCTTACCGTGGCGCCACACTTCGTAGGTGAAAGCAAAAGATGCCAGGACAAACAGGATCATCGTCACGTCTGGCGCGACAAAGTGGCTGTTGCGAATATGGGTGGGGGACAAGCTGAATAGCAGGGCGGCGATCACACCTGCACGGCGGCTGTACGCTTTGCGCGTTAGCCAGTAGACCAGCAAGACGGTCAGCACCCCGGTGATCGCCACTACTCCACGTCCTACAAGGAACTGGGAAGGCATCGTAGCTCTGCCCACGACGTTTTCCAGCACTTGCTTAGGCAAAACAAGTCCGTCCAGATTGCCCAGCATACCGCGCGAAGCCAAAAAAAGGAAGTAGAGGATGTAGACCATCGACAGCAGGTAGAAGAAGAGCGTCGGGTAGTTGAAGAAATGTGGGTTATAGTCGCCAGTCTTGAGTATCTTTAGCGGTATGCTTACGTATCTTGCCTCATCGCGGTGGTAGAGGTTGGGCAGGTCAAAACCGATGCCCCAGACGCGCATTCCAAGGGCGACAAGGGTGATCAGAGCAGTGTCTATCCATAGTGAGTATCTGTGCCAGAGTCTACGCAACATCAGGGAGTTGCTTTCTTGTCTAGCAGACGCATCACCGATGGGAAACTCATCGTGTCGGTATGCGGCAGAAACAGAGCAGAAGTGAATTCTTCCATGAAACGGTTGTCAGCACTGAGTTCGAGATAGGTCATCTTCTTGGCGATCTCTACAGCCTCGCGGCGCATGTCCGGACAGAGCAGGGCGGTGAAAGCTCCCAGCACTGACGTGTTGCCCAGGTACTTGAAACGCTCCCAGGGCATGTCCGGCATCAGACCGATCTGGATGGCTTTCTCAATGTCAATGTACTGGCCAAAGGCGCCGCCGATGAGCACCTGCTCCACGTCTGCCAGGTCAATGCCCACGCTCTTGGTTAGCACAGAGAAGCCCGCGTAGATGGCCCCTTTGGCCCGGATGAGGTTGGAGATATCCACTTCTGTCAACACGATGTCTTCTTTCCGTGTTTGCGTCTCCTTGGCCCAGACCACGACGTATTCGGGGCCGTGGTCGCCGACGCGTACACGCGGCGTGTCCAACGAACGGTTGAGGTGGCCGGATTTGTCCACGACCCCGGTGATGAACATCTCGGCCAACAGTGAGATCATCCCAGAACCGCAGATGCCGCGAGGCGCGACGTCTCCAATCACTCGGCAAGTGGACTCGTATGTATCTGCATTGATCCAAGCTTCTTCGATGGCGCCCACCGTGGCGCGCATCCCTGAGCGGACGCCAGCACCCTCAAAAGCCGGCCCAGCCGAACAGGCACAGGCGATCAGCCAGTCGGCGTTGCCCAACACAATCTCGCCATTGGTGCCAACGTCAATGAAGAGTGTCAGTTCTTGCGCTTGGAACATCTCCGAACTGAGTACTCCTGCTGTTATGTCACCCCCAACGTAGGCGCCAGTCCCCGGCAGACAGTCAACGGTGGCCTCTGGACAGATATGGAGGCCCAGCTCGGATGCTCGCACGGGCAACGGGTGATTCACAGTGGGGATATAGGGTTCCAGCCGGATGAACGAAGGGTCGAGTGCCAGGAACAGGTGCATCATGGTCGTGTTGCCCGCAACCGTCATGTGGTAGATCTCGCTGAGATCGATCTGGTTGCGTTCAGCCAGTTCCTGCAAGAGCTTGTTGATGGTCTGCACCACCAGTCTCTGCAAGTGTTGCAGGCCGCCTTCTTTCCTGGCATAAAGGATGCGCGATATGACGTCCTCACCGCAGGATATCTGGGCGTTGTACGCCGCAGCACTGTCCACGAATTGTCCACTGGCCTGGTCTACGAGATAGACCACGTTGCTGGTAGTGCCAATGTCCACAGCCACGGCCAGCCTGCGTTCGGTGGTGTCTCCGGGGCGCAAATCAACCAGCCGGGGCAATGCATCCTCCTCCACCCACGTGCCCATTTCTAGTACTGCCGTGACCTGCCAGCCCTGGCCTTTAGTTTCCGATTCACGCAGCGTGCCTGCAAGCTTCCTCAACATGGGCAGGTTGGCCGCAAGATCCTTGATACCGTGCTGTCTTGCCAACTCACGTTTTAAGCGTTCGAAATCAGTGGTGTTGTCAGAAAGGCTGGGCGGCTCGATGGTGAGGAAGAACTTGCGTATGGTGGGATTGCTTTGCCAGTCGCACACGATGGACAGCGTCGGGATCTCGGCTGCGGCCTTTTCGCTCGGCAGCTTGCGTACGATCGCTTCTTGTGGCGGAATAAAGACTTGCAAGTCACTGTGTATTGTAGTCTGGCAGGCCAAGGCGTAGCCTTGCTCCAGCTCGATGGACGATAGGCGGCTAGTCTCACGCCGCTTAAAGTCCCCCAGCTCTACAATCACCTTGCAGCGCCCGCATCGTCCTTGCCCTCCGCAGGGCAAGTTGAAGAGGATGCCCGCCCGAGTGATGGCCTCGCTCAGCAGTGTGCCGTCGGGCACCTTGGCGATCTGTCCTTCTGGTCTGAACAGGATCTTGTTCAAGGCAGGTAGTGTACCTCTGGCAATGCAGCGGGTGAAAGCAAGCGTAGGATCAGACTGGATGATCGATCAGGCCAACAAGAAACGCCGCATTTGCTGGATGATCACCGTCCACAAGCGGTCCAAGAAATGGCTTCGTCTGGCAACCAGGTAGGCTGCGAACACGCCTACCAGTATGCCTCCCAGAATGTCGCTGGGGTAGTGTACGCCTCCGCATATCCGTGACAGCGCCAGCAACGATGCCGGGACATACATAACGAGGCCCATCTTGCGGTCAAACAGCCATACAGCGGTCGCCATGGAAAACCCAACCACGGCTGCATTGCTGGGAAACGAAGAGTCGGATGGGTAGTAGAACAGCAGCGTCACTTCGTTAAAGGCAAACGGCCGTGGCCGGTAGTATACCAGGTTTATTGCCTTCACCATGAGATTGCCTAGCAGCAGGCTGGTCAGGGCCGTGAGCACGGCGCGTTGATTCCGCTCGCGTACCGTGGGCGACTTGCCGCTGAACCACAGGGCGAACAGCAAGAGGCTCAGCACAGTTGCGACGGCATAGTCGTTCATCAACAGGCGGATCAGGTTGTCCAAGACGAGCGAACGCCCTGCCACGCTGTTGCAGAGTCTGAACAGTGTCCAATCAATAGCCATCGGTCTACAAATGCTCCCCGAACCATTGAAAAACAGCGTGCAGCGTCACTGGGTGGTCAAGCAGGTTCAGATGACCTGCACCTGGGACCACCTGTAGCGTAATCGAATCCTGGTTGAGAGGGTGTAAGAGCGAATCCTCTGCTGGCCCTTCTTCCGGAAGCGCGTGGGGCACCATTCTGTCCTCTGTCCCGTACAGCAGCAGCAATGGGCGTGGCGCAATCTTTGCTGCATATTCGAGGGCGTTCAGTTCGTTCTGCAGTTTGGCTCGCTGCCGGTTGCATGCCCAACGCAGAGCCTGAGGATACGGCATCTCGCTCATCAAGTCCACGCCAAGGGCCGACTGATCCAGGATAGGCGCTAGAGCGACCACTGTTTTGAGTTGTTTGTCAGCGCTGGCCGCACGGATGACCAGATCCCCTCCCAGGTCGTGGCCCAGGGCACCGATCCGCTCTGGATCCACCTCCGGGCGCTTGCTGAGCAGCGACGTGGCGGCCGGCAGCGTGGCCAGTATCTCCGGATAGGTATATGATTCTCGCTCAGGAATGACCAACAGGACTACCATCCCCTGCTCTACGATCTGTCGCGCCAGAGTGTTCCAAGAAGCCTGGTCGAAACCGTCCGGCCCTGGCACAAGGCAGAGGGCGGGCATGGGCGCCGTGGGGTTGGCGGGGACGTACAAGCGGCCTGTTGCACGACCTATGGCTACGGTCTGGTCGCTATCATCTGGCATCTGCGTTGCGGCGACCTGGCGCGTGCGCTGCCTCAGGGCGGCTAGCACCAGGGTTGCTGCCAGTGCACATACAGCGGCCACCCCAAACAGAAGGCCCAATTCGGCTCCTGCAGGGCCCGGAGTAAGGATTCGGGGCCATTGGCTGGCAAAGAACCACATGCCGCTGCCCAGGACAAAAAGAGTGCCCAGTGCGTATCCCCAGGTGCGGCGCTCAGAGTAGTCC
Source organism: Chloroflexota bacterium (assembly GCA_030607875.1). GTDB lineage: Bacteria > Chloroflexota > Anaerolineae > UBA2200 > UBA2200 > JAUWJD01. The sequence continues at coordinate 19,818 of JAUWJD010000048.1, read as the reverse complement.
AGAAGGGCGAGGCCGGCCAGACGATAACGCGCGGCGACAAATTGTAGAATTCCCAGGGCGGATACAAAGGAGAAGAACAAGTAGCCCAGGGCTAATTCCGTGTACACGAAATAGAGCACTCGGTGCAAACCTCAAGGCGTTTCTTGCAGCCAGGAGCCGTTGGTGTCCATCAACAAAAGGCAGGCTGGGTTCCTCGCATTGTTTCCCCGCAGCGGGCACCCGTCTGATAGCTGGACGTGTCCTTGCAGGAAGCAGCGGGATGCCTCGCGAGAAGCTACCTCTACTGACTTTGCAAGATGGGCTCCCCTTGCCCCCTGGCTGTGTTCCTAGTTCCAGGTCTTTAGATAAGTTGGGATATCTATGGCCTCGCGTGGCCCTACCAGAATGTCCCAGCCAGGCAGTTCTTCCTCTAGTTCGCCGGAGATGACGGATACGAGACCCGGAATGACGATTTTCTTGTGACTGATCTTGCCAAGAACGTCGAATTGCTTTACTGACTTGGCAATCTTCTCGGCATCGAACTTGCCAGCCGCCCACCCGGTCAGGACGGACATGCCTTCCGCGTCCGCGATGAGCAGCCAACTCGGTTTGCCGCTTCCCTCGACTTCGCCAGCTACGCTGAAGTACGTCAGCGAGAAGTTGGTCGTGACCAGCAAAGGCGAGTCGGGAGTTGGGTTGTTCACCTCGTAGAGCCCGGGGCTCACCTGGATAGGCTTCTGTGGGTCGGTGAAGATGTTCTGGCGCAAAGCCAGCAACGGGTAGATGGCCGCCGGGTCAAAGTGGTTCAGGACAATGACCCCAGCGTACTTGGCGATGTGTTGAGCAGCCAGAACAACCTCGTCTTCTTCTGATTCGAAATCCTCGCCTGGGAAGGTGACAATCGGGTAGCCAAGCGGACGGAAATTGCTCTTCAGCGCCAGGCGACGCAGTTGGGTCAGCACAACCAGCGTATCATGTGGCTTACGGGCGCCGGGATCGAGGACGATGTTCTCTACTCCTGCACTCTTTACCTGCTCCGCGAGTTCCGCCAGCGCGCTCAGGTCGCCATCGGCACGAACAGCCAGCGGTGCCTTGTGTTTTGTTGCCAGGTCTGCCATTTCCTTCCAGTTGTCTGCAGTCGCTGCGTAGATCAATGGAGCGGATCCGTCTGTCTGTTCGAGCGCTCGATCCATGGCCGTGGCGTCCGAGGCGATCAGAACGAAGGGCTGCTCCATCTTGGCGCGTGCGGCAGCAACGTACTTGGCAAAAGTCGCCGCATCTCCAGAGGCATTTTCGATGGCAATGCCGTCCACGCCGAGCAGGATACCAACGCGTTCTACGCTATAGTCTCGGACCTGCTCGACTGCGGCCTCGAACTCTGGCAGGGCCAGGGTATCTTTCAGGCGGACAAACAGGCCAGGCTGGTGGAAGAAGGTTTTCTCATGGCGGAAGAGAACTGTCTCATTGCCCACTTCTACCTTCTTGTCGCCAGTGCCTATGGTCACCAGGCGAATTGGAGGAACAGACGCAGCCGCGAGTTGGGCTTTCGCTTCCTCTGAAACGTAGGGGCAGGCCGACAGCTCTACCTGCTTGGCCGCCAGCTTCATCCCAAAGGCCAGGCAAGTTGGGAAACCACATTCTTTGCAGTTGGTCTTGGGCAACAACTTGTAGATCTGAAGACCGCTAAGTCCCATCCTTTAACTCCTTATCCGCGAATCGTGAGTTATGAGTGGCAATATCCCGCTCACTTCTCTTTGTTCTCTACTCTCTCGATGTGTTATGATGTCGGTGCCTGTCACTGGGCCAACAGGCTGGCGACCGTCTCTTTCACCCGTGCTACGCTCTCTGGGTGCCGCAGCACCACGATGTCAGCACCGGACTGGAGCAACGTAGTAGCGGTGAGGGCTTCCCAGTTCTTGCTGCGCCGTTCCCAATCTCCCCAGGCCGTTGGCACACCTTCGTTGACCTTGCTCTCCTTTGTACGCCAGGCCTCCTCGCCTACAGTGCAAATCATCGGCTGTTGGGTCATCTTGTCACCGGTCAGGCCTGCGATGCGCAAGCGCTCCATGACCGAGTAGACGTATTCCAGACCATAGCCCAGGGCACCAGTTGTTGGGTCCATGAGGATGCGGTCAAGCTCCAGGCGCATGTCGCTGATGAGGATATTCAACTGCTTGGCCAGGTTGACATCAATCGGCGACTTGGCTATCACCAGGTGATTGTTCGCCAGTGCCGCAGCGACAATGGTGCGGTAGTTCTTGTCTTCGCAGTTTCCCAGGGCTATGCGTTCACCCGTGGTCGCTTCGGCAACAGCAACCAGAACCTCGTTGTCCTTCTCTGGCTGCCCCGGGCCGTAGACAATGAGCGGCAGACCCGTGGCCGCCAGCACGCTCTTGACTGTATCTACGGCGTGAGCCGCATCGGTGTTGTCCCCTTCAGTGTGTGCGCTCTGCAGTTTGAGAGCGATGATGTCAGCACCATACTCCTCAGCTCGTGTGGCCCAGGCGGCCGGGTCATTCAGCACGTCTCCCCAGGCGTCCTTGAGGACAGTGGACCAGTCATCGGGATAGCGGTCCTGGATCTCCAGAGCAACGACAGGCGGATTTGGGATCTCGCCCTCAAAAGTGAGAAAGGGCAGTGTGCTCTCACCGCCTACAGTAACCGTCTTCTTCCGCGTGCCGCCTTCGTCAGCGGTGGCGCCGAGTGTTATCTCCCGAATTCTGCCCGTCCACTTCTCTTTAGGTATCTCCACTGCGATGGGCATTACGCAAAGTCTCCTTTCCCATGTTCGCTTCAGCATACACAAGCTACCCCACCTGGGGGCTTTCGATACTACCAAAACCAGGGCTGTTCTCGCATATCCCTGATCACGTCGGTGGTGGATATCACACCTATGGGTCGCTCGCCTTGGGGCGTTTCTTCTGTTACGAGTAGGCGGCGGATGTTGTTTTTCAACATCAACTCAACCGCCTCTTTGACCGTGGCCTCCGGCGCTATGGTCACGACCCGCGGCGTCATCGCATCTTCGGCCTTGTGTTGGAGCAGATTATCACCATAGCGACGAAGCAAGTCCATGTGCGACACGATTCCTGCGACACTTCCGTTGTCATGGATGACCACGAGCGCGTGCACATCGGAATCAACGATGATGCGCACCGCTTCTTTCAGCAGGGTGTGGGTCCTGCACGTGATCACCCCATAGTGCATAACATCCTCGACACGCTTCTCGTGCGTTTGTGCTTCTCTCTGCATTATGTCCATCCCCTGGCTTTGCGGTAAGCAGCGTGGCATGGATGTCGAAGGTCATCAGAATGTCTACCGCTCTGGCCATTTCGTTCTGTCTTGTTGATTGATAAGTCACAGGTAATGAGCGATGAGCAGCAACGTGCTGCCCATCACTCGTTGCGCACTTTAGCGCTTAGAACATTGGTGGCAGGGTCAATGCCGGGTGCCCTTTCTCTTCCAGGAAGGGCAGCAACTCCTCGACGGTGGTGCTCACGCGCTCATCGGCGATCTTGTCAAGCAGGTCAGGGTCGCCTTCGCGCTCGGCAACGGCCTTTAGTTCTTCGGCCATCGTCTCCTTGAGGAAAGAGGACATCCAGACCACGCGCTTGAAACCGCCGTCAGACGTCATGAACTTTTTGCTGGTCAAGTAGTACTTGCCGTGGCCCATCACGCCAGGTGTCTGCAGCCCACCGCCGGCCATGCCGGCCAGTGTAGAGAAGGTCATTCCCGTGGGGGTCATGCTGGGGTCTTCGCGCGAGACGACCATGACGCCATTGGCTTCGGGGATGATCATGGCGATGCATTCGAAGCAGCCGCAAGCAGTCATGGGGTCAAGCATGATCGAATACATGGACACCCTCTCCACTGTCTGGTGCGAAGCCTGCCTGACGAAATCATTGACGCCGCTGAAGACACCATAGCTGGGATCCTCACAAGCGCCTTTCTTGATCGGCTGGTTGGGTCCAGTGGGATTGATCTGATGGGAGGCTTTGCAGTCCAGCCAGTTGTAGGCACCGCACAAGCCCAGTCGTTCCGGCGAGACAATGCAGACGTGATTGGGGGCAAAGCTCTGACACAGCGTGCAACTGTAGAACTCTTCCACCGAGTCGTCGGTCATGTCCGCTAGGCGTCGGTTGCGGTAGTCATAGGCTTTACGGGCTTTGGCCAGCCATTCTTTCATCTCTTCTGGGTCTGTGTAAATGGTGACCTGCACTTTGTCCACGATAGCGCCAAAGTCGGCATGGAAGCGAGCGTACAGAATCTCGCCAAAGTGCTTCAGGTTGAAACCCTTTTCGGCAGCCGCCTTGCTGAGGCGAATCCAGGCAATGTCACGCTGGCCGATGTGCTGGATGCCTGATGCACCGTTAACAAAATAGTGAATCTGTCGCTCCAGCACGGGTTCAAAGTCATCTTGCATCTTGCGTCCCGCAACTTCTACCACGATGCCCATGTCCATGTGCCCAGCTTCCTCGACGTCCTCGAAATCGGGGCCGACGATCTCAATCTTGCCATCTTCTACCGCATCAAAGTCGGACGTGGTCAAATACTCGAAGCAACGACTGTACTTTCCGCCAAACTCTACTCGCATCTCGGCTCTTCGCACTCGTTCACCTTCAAAAGCCGACCCGTAGGGCACCGGAATGGGTACCTCGGTGATCTTGATCTTGACCCCGCGCACTTCGATGGCTCGCTGCACCAATCGCCTGGCCTTCTCAGCGTCGTCCTTGCCCTCGATGTCGTCGAAAGGCATGCTTACAACGTGCTCGTACATAGTGAGGCCAGTGGGCAAGATTTGCGGGATAACGGTGTCAGCGATAACAGGGAAGCCGTAGTTCAGAACGCCTGCGGCAGTGGCGAACTTCAGGTCGTCCACCTCCCCCAGAGCGATGGCAAAGGCAAAGCAGCGGAACTTGTTGTATAGCAGCATCCCGCGCGCCTGACCACCTTTCATGCCTCCGAAGGTCAGGGCCGCCCGGGTGGCAAAGCCAGCGGCGTAGATGGCGGAGATAGTATCGGTGCCAAAGGGCACGATGTAAGTATCGTAGCCCATTTCCACACCTTCTTCCATCAACTGGTGGATGATACTGCGCCCGTTGACGTTGCCAGAGAGGAAGATGAGGATGTTACGCTGCTGGAGTTCGCGGATAATCTGCACCGCGGCCTCGTTGGAGCGGGCCGCACCGATGATCGCCGCGAAGCCAGGCATGCGCCCATCTACGAGTTGGATGCCCCAACTGCGAAGCTGAATATCATCAATGGGGCCGTTGAGGTGTCTTCCTACCTGGTCTTCGGCATCGGGTGAAGTGAAGCTGCTGCTGGGAACATAGCTGCCATCCCAGGTGATCTCTTGCGGTTCCAGGCCACGCGCGAAACGGATACCCTCTATGGCTTCCTCAGCCCAAAGTGTGGCTACACCGCAGTCCAGAGTCTGCCCCAGGTAGGGCAGCCAGAGTTCTTTGCCTGGCACAGGATGCAGGATCTCCTTCGCCTGTTCGATTACTGGTACCAAATCGCCGAGTTTAGTCACCTCCCGTCCAGTGAAACCAAAGATCACAGGGAGATAATAGGCAGTATTGGGAAAGGTCACGGGGGTATCTGCGCCCAGTTCCTCTATCGCCTTTCTCAACATGGCTTCTGCTTCGGCGACAATCAGGTTAGCGCCACGAATGGCACGGGTTGCAATGTACCTCGACATAGGTTCTCTCTCCTTATCTCAACGTTGAGCTAGCTTCCGGCCGACTGAACTACCTTGGCACTGTACAGGTTGAAGACTTCCTCGCCGCGTTCTTCCAGCACCTTGAGCATCACAGCATCACCGCTCTGGCCATAGCGTTTGGGATCGTATTCCGGTAGTCCCAGAGCAGCACGTTTCTTGTCGATGTGTTCCAGGGCCTTTTGCACGGACTCTTTCACGTCGGCGATGAATTCCAGCTTGCCGCCGACTCGCTTTTCCCAGACCTCGCTCTGGAAGCGCACGACGGCGGGGCTGTTGCGCACGGGCGACTCGCTGACGAAGATGGTGTACACACCGGAGGCGACAAAGTAAGTGCCAATGGAGATAGCTTTCTCGCTCATCCACTCTGGGGCAAAACCAACGCCGGGGACGTCTGAAATGTCCTCACCCAGTCCGCCTTCGGTGGCCATCTGGCTGAGCACGGTGAGAATGCGCGTGTTGTCCACGCAGCTACCCAGGTGCAGCACGGGCGGGATGCCTACCGTCTCGCAGATTTCCCGCAGTCCTGGCCCGGCATATTTCGCTGCCTCCGGGGAAAGCAGGCCATACTTGGCGCAGGCGATAGCGCCGCAGCCGGTCATGACCACCAACACGTCGTTCTTGATCAGTTCGCGAACGACATAGTCGTGGGCATAGTCATGGCAAGAGCGAGCGTTGTTGCAGCCTACCACGCCAGCTACGCCGCGCAGCCGCCCCTGCATGACCGCATCGTTCAGGGGGCGGAGTGAGCCCCGGTAGAAGCCGCCGAGTGCGTAGTTGATGTATTCGTGTGAGAAACCAACTACCAGTTGGTTAACATCCTTGGGGATGTGCACCTCTCTGCGGTTGGGGAAATTATCAATGCCCATCTTGAAGATTCTCTTGGCGATCTCCAGGGCATCGTGTTCCTCAAAGTTGACGTGGGTAACGCCGTCAATGTGCGCTTTGGGGGATGTGGTGATCAGGAGGGTGTGGAACTTTTCGGTCAGAGGTCCCAGAGCCTGCATGATGCACTGAATGTCCACCACCATCATGTCCACCGCGCCGGTGACAATTGCCAGTTCCTGGCTGAGGAAATTGCCAATGGTAGCCACTCCCTGGCGCATCAAGGTCTCGTTGGCCGTACAGCAGATGCCAGTCAGGTTGATGCCCTTGGCACCCTTTGATTTGGCATACTCGATGATCTCTGGATCGTTGACCGCTACCAGAATCATCTCAGAGAGCGTAGGCTCGTGGCCGTGGATGACAATATTGACCTGGTCCTCGCTCAGATTGCCCATGTTCGCCTTGGCCACGAGCGGTACCGGCGATCCGAAGAGAATGTCGGTGATGTCGGTGGAAAGCATCGAGCCACCCCAGCCGTCAGCCAGGGCCGTGCGCAGGGAAGCCATCAGCAAGCTCTCGTATGACTGATCGTTACCAACGTGGGTGCGGTGCATGATATCCACCACTTCGCGGTCGATGCCCCGTGGTGCGATCCCCAGTTCGCGCCAGATCTGCTGACGCTTGCGGGGAGCGCGCTGCAGGTAGACAATCTCCCCGGTCTGGCGGCCAAACTCGATCAGGGCTTTCTCGGCCACCTCTTTGGCGATGTCTGCCGTTTCGCGCCCGTCCGTCTCCACGCCCAAGAAGCCAGCGACTTCGTGGAGTTTACGGACATCGCGGACGTGGTAGTCCGGGGCGTCGCCCGTGGCGGCTGCCAGGAGGGTCAACGCCATACCACGTCCATGGTCAGAGTGGGCTGCAGCTCCCGCCGCCGTCATGCGCGCAAAGTTGCGGGCGGCAATGGTGTCGATAGTGGCCCCGCAGATGCCAACCTGCCCTTCCTTGGTCAGGCGACAAGGCCCCATGGAGCAGTTCCTGCAGCAGGCTCCCTTGGCACCGATTGGACATGCTTTCATCGCGTCTGCGCGGTCAAAGACAGTGGAAATGCCATCCTCTTCGCATATTTCCAGCAAATCACACACTGCCGGGTCTATCGATCTCTGTTCTGTCATTTGCTTCTCGCTCCTTCTAGTTGAAATGTGGCTAGGCGAACCAATCGTCCACTAGTATTTTCGAAAGTCTCCAGACATCTCCAGATCCTGCATATCGGTGCTGGTGACCCTTTGGAGAGTCTGGAACCATGCAGAGTTGTCGTCTTTGCCCTCTGGAATCTCTGGCAGTTCCCATTCTTCACCGGGGGCGTATCCTGCCTGCTGCAGGGCCTTGTGGATGGCGCCAGCGTCGAGGCGCTCGGGATCATGAGCGACAACGACGCGCTTGAAAGCGCTGCTGGCGATGACTTTTTCCACACCATCCAGTTGCAGCAGGGCCTTGCGGACTGCTTCTACGTGGTGGTCGGCGTACATCTTGGGTACGTCCAAGACCGTTTTTTCCACAGCGATCTCACCTCCTTTGGTACACGTTGACCTGACCTCCTGGCCTGCAGCAGATCAGGACAAATGCTATCTTCTTTCACTTAACTGTACTAAGGACGAGCGTCTATGAGAAATCGAGACGATGGCCAAAAGGCAGGGGACTAGGTCCCCTGCCTTGACGTCGGAGCTACGACAGCCCCACAACCTTGCCGGTCTCCAGGTCCAGGTCAATGTCCATAAAGACCGGGCGGGAAGGCAGGCCGGGCATGGTGCGCATGGTGCCGCACAACGGATACAGAAAGCCTGCCCCGGCAGAGGCACGGATGTCTCGCACTGACAGCATATAGCCCTTTGGCACACCTTTCCAGGCTGGGTTGTGAGACAGCGAAAGGTGCGTCTTGGCCATACAGATGGGCAGCTTGTCAAAGCCCAGATCGGTGTAGAGTTTGAGCTTGGCCTGGGCTAATGGCGCAAAGTCGACGCCATCCGCGCCGTAAATCTGCGTGGCAATGGTCTCGATCTTCTCTTTGATCGATATGTCCAGCGGATAGAGAAACTTAAAGTCGCTGGGCTGTTCGCAGGCTTCCATCACGGCCTGGGCTAGCGCAACGGCACCCTCTTCGCCCTTGGCCCAATGCTCAGAGACTTCCGCTCCAAAAGCACCGGAAGCCAACGCCGCCTCCTTGACCATCTGCAGCTCTTTTTGTGTGTCGTTTGTGAAACTGTTCACCGCAACGACCACTGGGATACCGAACTTTCTTGCGAACCCTATGTTCGCTTCAAGGTTGGCAAGACCCTTCTTGAGGAGCTCCAGGTTCTCTTCCATATAGGCTCGATCCAGCGGAATGCCAGCCACTACCTTGGGCCCACCGCCGTGCATCTTCAGTGCACGAACCGTGGCCACGATGACCACGCAGTTGGGGATCAGGCCACTGGCGCGGCACTTGATATCAAAGAACTTTTCCATGCCGATGTCAGCGCCGAAACCGGACTCTGTGACCAGGTAACCGCCTGAGGCCAGCTTGATGCCGATCATGTCGGCGATAATGGAAGAGTTCCCCGGAGCGATGTTGGCAAAGGGGCCGGTGTGCACAAAGGCCGGGCCGCCAGACAGCGTCTGCATCAGGTTGGGCATGAGCGCGTCCTTGAGCAGGACAGTCATGGCACCGGCCACGCCCAGATCCTCGGCAGTGACGGCGTTCTTCTTCTTGTCCGTGCCGATGACCATGCGCCCGACACGCTCCCGCAAGTCTTTCAGGCTGGAGGCCATCATCAGTATGGCCATTACTTCGCTGGCAACGGTGATGTCGAAACCCGTCTGGCGCGGCCGTCCGTCCGAGCTGGTGCCGAGTCCGATGACAACACTGCGGACGGCGCGGTCGTTGATGTCAACGACGCGGTTCAGGCTGATGCTGTATGGGTCGATGTCCAGTCGGATGAAGCGGTGAAGGTCTTGGGGGCTCAGGTCTGAGGGCTTGTCGGCCTTGATACCGAGTTTGTTGAGGCGCACGTGCATCCAGGGAGCGAATGTGTCATGGGGACAGAGAAGCTGGCGCAGCCTCTCGTCGCTTCGGCGATCCTCGTGCAGGATTCGAGCGTCAATGGCAGCCGCCAGCAGGTTGTTGGCTGCACCCACGGCATGGATGTCACCAGTGAGGTGCAGGTTAAAGTCCTCCATGGGTACGATCTGTGAGTAGCCACCGCCTGCGGCACCGCCTTTGATGCCGAAGGTGGGTCCCTGGGAAGGCTGGCGAATGCAGGTAAAGACCGTCTTGCCAAGGTAGTGCAGTGCCTCGCTCAGGCCGCACGTCGTGGTGGTCTTTCCCTCGCCTAGTGGCGTGGGGGTGATAGCGGTTACATCAATGTACTTTGCGTTGGGGCGATCCTTCATGCGCTTCAGGACGTCGAGGTGGACCTTGGCCTTGTACTTGCCAAAAAAGTCGATGTCGTCCTCAGTGAGGCCTACATCCGCTGCTATCTCGCGGATTGGGCGCAGCTTGGCCGCCTGAGCGATTTCGAGATCGCTCGGTACAGGTGATTTGACTTCGACGATCATGTGTGCCTCCTTAGTATATTGGTTGTCTCATTCGCTAATCAAGCGCGGACCGCGCCTGAGTGGAAACAGAAGTAGGGAGAGGATTCTGGTGCCCAGCCAGCATCCTGCCCAATCGTGAATCCCAAGACTTGTGCGCTGACGGATGATGGATCGCGCTTGAATCGAGGGCCAGATGGCTCTGCCTGTATGCGATTGTGAAAACTTTCACTTTCTCAGAACAGTTCGCAATCTTACCATAGCTTGGCAGCCTTGTCAAGTGGTGCTTCACGAAATGCAGATGCAGCAGGGGTGTGGCGTTTACGCTCCTGCCTTCCTTCTAGCGGCTTCGATTACGTTCCACATCAACATAACGTTGGTCATAGGTCCTGTGCCACCCGGCACGGGGGTGATCATGCCAGCCACTTCCTGTGCAGTTTCCAAGTCTACATCACCGCACATTTTACCGTCAACAAAGTTGACACCAAAGTCAATGACCACAGCGCCAGGTTTGATCCAGTCGCCTTTGATCATCTTGGCCCGTCCGACCGCAGCGCAGAGAATATCTGCCGTTCGGCACACAGCAGGCAAGTCTGCTGTGCGTGAGTGGCATATGGTAACCGTAGCGTTCTCCCGCAGCAGGAGCATGGCCATGGGCTTGCCCACAATGTTTGAACGGCCCACCACCACGGCATGTTTGCCCTTCAGCTCCACCCCATACCGCTTGAGTATCTCCAGCCCGCCGGCAGGAGTGGCCGGGACGAAGAAAGGTTCAACCATCGGTGGGCGTCCCACAGGAGCCACCTGGGCCAGGCGCCCGGCATTCACGGGGTGCACCCCGTCCACGTCTTTGTCTGGGGAAAGCGCTGCCTTCACTGCCGCTTCGTCAATCCCTTTCGGTAGTGGCTCCTGCACCATAATACCATGGACGCCCTCGTCGGCGTTCAGCTTGGCTACCAGGGCGACAATGGCCTCCTGGGTTGCCGTTTCCGGCAGCGTATGCAGGGCCGATTCCATGCCACGTTTTGCAGCAGTTTTTTGGATCGTCCCTGAATATCTCACCGAGGCCGGGTCCTCACCCACGCGAACGACGGCAATGGTGGGCACAATGCCATGTTTGGTTTTGAATTCCTCGACGGCTGCGTTCAGTTCGGCTCGCATGGTCTTGGCCAGTGCCCTGCCGTCCAGAATTGTTGCAGTCATTCTCCTCTCCTTTTTTTCGAATGCCCAGTAGGTGGGAAGGCTTACAGACGGACAGGCACCTTGCGCGCTGCTCACCCACCTGAAGCGTACCTACCCTACAGTTTGGCTTCTACGTCCTTTAGGATTTCTTCCTTGAGTTCGGCTTTGCCCTCCAGGAGAGCGTTGAGCCGTGCGCCTTCCTTCTGCACAAAGGCTTTGTCCTTAATGCTGCCCAGGTTGATCCATACGTTGAACGCAGCAGCGCGCAAGGCAGCCTCGGCCATCAGTGCGCCCACGCCGGCGTCGCTGACAGCACGCACGTTGCCCTTCTCAGCGCTTTCTGGACACAGGTTAAGAATCTCAACGCAGGCCTCTGCCCGCTCCATCGGTACGGCGGTGGCTCCCTTGAGTGCCTCTTGGATCGTTGCACTGCGTGCCTGTTTCTGCTCCTCAGTGTCACGTGGCATCTTGTAGGCTCTAATCACTTCTGTGTAGGCGGCTACGTCATCTTCGAGTAGCTTCACACACTTGTGGCGCAGCGCCTCCGAATGGCTCAGAATTCGCTGGATGTCATCCTGGACGTCGGCATACTTCTTCTTGCCTACCGTCAGGTTAGCCACCATACTTACCAGCGCAGCGCCGATGGCAGCAGCCAACGCCGCTGCGCTGCCCCCGCCCGGTGCTGGGGCAGAACTGGCCAGTTCATCCAGGAAAGTCATGACGGGTTTTTCAGTGAGCATTTTGACCTCTCCTTGTCTGTTTTTCACCCTTGAAAGGTGCGACGGCAACGGCTCCTATTCCACGATCAAGCTGATCTCAGAGACCAGGCTTTCGTAGCTCCAACCGGAAGCATATACGCGCAACCAAATGATGCGACTCGGAGTTTCCGGCAGAACGTCGAGCAAGTTCTCCGATTCGTAGAAATACCACTTGTTCTGTGCTATCTCCTGGCCGTTCATCGTAGGGTTGTTATCCCGGTTCTGGTAGTAGAAGCCGTGAATCCACTCATTCTCGCTTCCATACACGTCACGGTATCGGATACGGATCATCAAAGGGTACTCGGAACTGAGGTAGCCTCCCCCCGATAGGCTTTGGTTGAGCAACTTGATCGTTGCCCGCACCTTGAGGGTGGTCAGGGGATCCGCCAAGTCTCGGTTGATCTCCTGTTCGATGATCGTTTCGCAGTGGTTGTATTCCCCACCAGTGCGGAAAAGACGCACGGCGGGGCGGTGTTCGTCGACGACCAGCGATGCTGTGCCGTCTATTTCGCCACCGTCTCCGCCTTGGTCGTTGAACGCCATCCAGCCGGTGCTCAGGGGAGCTCTAAAGTCACCATTTACGATCAGGTCGCGTTCTGCTTTCAGCGGCGCCAGCGGCGCTTGACCAGTTTCGACGATCGTGCGCTGGCGTGAACTGAGCGTCACTTGGGCTGTATCGGCTGGCACAGCAGTGGAGGCTGCTGCAACTTTGGCAGTGCCGCGCTGCACGATGACCTCGGTTCTCTCATTGCTGATCTCCAGGGTATAGCCGCCGTCTTCCGCAAGCAGTGTATGTGCTTGCAGGCTGTCTACTCGGAACTCGACGGGCGAAGATCCTCGGAGTACCGTATTTGCCTGCAGCCTTCCACCCTTGGCCTGGATCGTGATTTGTGCCGCTCGAGGGCTGAGGCTGTAGCGAGGCGTGCGCATGTATTCTAGAGCGACGCTGGTGCGAGGGAACAGGCGCACCTGCGATTGATCGAAGAAGGTGATTACTGCCTGGGCCGTCTCGTCCACACTTACCACTGTGCCTTCTGGTGCCGAAACGGTCTCTCCTTTGAGCACCGGTATGGCCTCGCCATGCCTGGGGTCTTCCACCACAGCAGTGCCCTCCAGGCAAGTAACCTGGGCTTCGTGCGCTCTGGTGGCATGGGTGAGATACCAGCGAAGACCAAGGGGAATAGCAATGGCCAAAATGCAGAATACGGCAAATGCCGCTAGTGTGACCGTCCAGGCCAGGTGCTCCGGATTGCGTCGCATCAAAATCGCACCTCAAACCGCCCGAATTCGCCTGTTGGTTGCTCCCACTGTACGTCTACCCTCTTCACTTCAGCCGACGACGGACCCACATGAAGCCAGGACAACAACCGCTTTACCACTTCACGTCTGCCCTCTGCCACGACCTCAACGCTGCCATCCATGCGATTGCGCACGTAGCCAACCAGGTGCAAGCTTTGTGCCTGCCTGCAAGTGTAATAGCGGAAGCTCACTCCCTGAACGTAGCCGTATATCCTGGCGTCAAGTCGTACTGTGTCAGGCACGATTATCCTCTTGCAGACCATCGCGCATTATAACATGATCGGGTGCTCTCGCCAAACTACAGAGTACTGTGCCAATCCCTAAACTCAAGCAGCTGTTTTCATATCGTTCATCCCGGGGTCAGTTGGCCAAGACGGCACCGTCTCGCCCCTGCGTGACGTCTTTGCCGCAAGCGGCGAACGGCGGCGGGCCGTTCGTACCCGCTCAATCGTCCATCCCGCCGAAGGTCTTGGCGAAGACAAGGCCGGAGGCGACAGCCGAAGGGTCCCGCACCGACGGGATGGCTTGACGGGACGGAGGCTCCCCCTGTCTCGCCCTGTCTCACCTCTGGTCTTTGCGCCAGAGGCGTAAACGGGGACGACACCTTCGGCCAAAGCGGCCCGAACGGGGTGCAAGTGTCCGACCAAAGAGATTTGGCCACCTTCGGTGTACGAAGCAGTAGGCCTAGAACAGCAATCTTGGCCGGCGCTCGTCGAGGCGACGCAATCCTGCCTTCTGAGCCAGGCGCACGGCTTTGGCGTATTCGACAGGGGTAATGCGGCGATTGAGCTCGGAGAATTCGTGCGCTTTGTAGCACGGGTGGTACTGATCCATGATGTTGAGGTAAGTGCCAGGTGAAATCTCCTCGGCCAGGAAGCGCACGATTTCCGGCGTGCCTGCCAGCCCTTCGGGCAGCACCAGGTGGCGTACCAGCAAGCCGCGCAGGGCAATACCTCGTTGGTCGGTGCGAAGGTCACCGACTTGGCGGTGCATTTCGGCGACAGCGGCACGGTTGATGGCCGGGTAATCCTTGATTTTCGACAGCCAGCGGGCGGTGGGTTCATGCGCATACTTCATGTCCGGCATGTAGATATCGAACACACCGTCCAGCAGGCGCAGTGTCTTGATCGAATCGTATCCCCCGGTGTTGTAAACCAGTGGCACGCGCAGCCCAGCCTGAGCAGCTATCCAGACTGCGGCCAAGATCTGCGGCACCACGTGCGTCGGCGAGACAAAGTTGATGTTGTGGCAGCCCATCTCCTGCAGGCACAGCATCATTGCTGCCAATTGCTCGGGTTCGACTTCGCGGCCCTCACCAAATTGGCTGATCTCATAGTTTTGGCAGTACTGGCACTTTAGATTGCAGCAGGCAAAGAAGATGGTGCCCGATCCTCTGATTCCCACCAGAGGGGCTTCCTCGCCAAAGTGTGGATTATAGCTGGATACAAAGGCGCGTTCGCCAGTGCGGCAGACAGCACCCTTGGCGCTCTCTCGCCGGTTCACGCCGCATTCGCGCGGACAGATGTCACATGCCTCCAGCCGCTGGTATGCCTCGGTCACGCGCTGTTTCAGTTTGCCGCTGCGCAGCAGGTGCAGGTATGCTGGTTCAAATCCCATGATCTGCCCACGATCTTCAGAAACCGGTTTTCCTGGAGAAAACGGGTTTCTGAATGCTACCAGTTCACTGGTACCATTTGACGCTGATACTGCTTGTTCCAGTAGTATACGAAGCGGTGCTGCTTGCCGAATTCGTGTACTCTCTTGGTGATCTCCACGTCCTTCTGGCAGTAGTTCAGCACCTTGTCGATCAAGCCCTGGCGGTACCAGCGCACGGCCTGCAGCCCGTCCGCGGACTTGGCGACGCGCAGAGTTGCAGTGGCCACTGCTTCGAGCGAGGGGCGAAATCCCAGTCGCCTTGTCAGGTGTTGCATCATGTCCAAGGTAGGCAGTTCCTCGAAAGGTGCCTTGCTGTAACCGCGCAAGACTTCATAGTCGAACTCCACAACATTGTAGCCTACCACGAGGTCTGCGGATTGGAGTTCCTCAATGAGTTCCTTGACCCGTCCTTCGGTATAGCGGTGATAGGCGCTCATCGCTGTGCTGTAGGTCACCGCTGCGGCCAAGCGCAGTTTTTGGATATTGCTGCGCCCACCCACTTCGTCAAAGGTGCGCTGTGTTTCCAGATCAAAGTAGATGATGTTAATGGCTCTATCCTCCAGTAGGAAGTAGTTCAGGTATGGGTCACCTGGGGCCTGTGATCCAAGTGCCCGCCAGCTTCAGAACCCGCGTTCGCAGGCCGTCCGACGCAAGGCTCCACGATACTTCCTCTGGGCGGCGGGAACCTGGACATCTTAGGCCGGTCAGAGGCCAGTTCGGGTCTGCTTTTCCCGCGGTCACTTGCCAAGGACATTCTACTGTTTCGTGCACAGATCGCCAAACCACAGCCGTTGACCCCCTTGCTCCTTCGCGCTACAATCCTGCCCCACAGGAGAAAGACAACGGGCAAAGCCAAAGAACCACAGCCGGTCAAACGGATTGTCAGCATGTTCACTGCTGACGAGACGCTGTTAGCTGTGGCCAAGGGGACGCTGGTCAACCGCTTTGGGCCGATTGACTATCAAGGCGCGATGTTGTCTTTCAATCATACCTCGTAGCCGGCCGCTCCGTAACGCAAGCCACGTTTGCGTGTTCTTATTCGTGGACGGCAGCCAGTTCTTTGTTCCATCTTCGCGCGCCCATTCGCTTCTGAGGCTGAGCGGGTCGATTCCGAGCCTCGGCGCGGATTTGACAAATCCGTGGATATTGGGTAGTATCAGTGACTGGAAGCGCCCCTTGGGTGCCTTCCAGCGGCGAGCGTGAAGATGACCCGGATGCCTGGTGCCTGTGCGGCTCTTGGTGCGACAATGCGCAGGCTCATGGCTGCTTCGAGACTGACTTCTTGGAGAGGCGCGTGATTTGCCGATTGTGCATACGCAGTTCTCATCAACGGTCAACAAGGATCAGTGCTTTGCGCGTGGGTGGGCGCTCATTGTCTCCAGAGAGCCCGGATTTTGCCAACGCGCCGACTCTAGTCTGCCTCAACAAACCCTCAGCTGTCCCTACACTGCGCGGTTCCACTGCTGCAACTGGCTGGGCAGTGGCTCAACACACGCGCGACTGTGCGGTACGACCTCCCGCAAACCGGCGGTTCCCATTTTGGGTGCGCTCAAACAGGCTGGTGATGCATGCCACGATCTTGAGCTCTCGCCGTAATACGGCGGCATTCCCGCTCGAATGTGGCCCTTGGGAGGATGCTTGCAGGTCCTGGCCTCACGTAGCAGGACCTGGCAAGTGCGTTGACGCAGCAAAGAAAGGAGAAAGCCTATAGGACGAAAGCTTTGACAGGTGTTTCTAGGAGAGTTTGCTCGATCATTACACACAATCTTAAGGAGGAAAAATGTCTTTAGCTGGATTTCTTGCTGCATTCGGAGGCGGCGTGCTGGGCTCGGCATTAGGTGCCGTGCCGGCCTTTGTCTTCGTTGGCTTCATAGGGTTGATCGGCGTAGCCGTGTTGGCCTCTGGTGGCGGGACCGCCATTCTCGATCACGTGGCCTTTGGTCCCATATGGGCTCCCAGTGCCGGTGGGTTCGCCGCCGGCGTTGCCGCTGCCGCGTACGCCAAAACAAAGGGCAAGTTGGAGGCGGGCAACGACATCATCACGCCTATCTTCGGTACCGGGGCTGCTGATGCTGTGCTCGTCGGTGGCGTCTTTGGCATCGTGGGCTATGTGATCGTCTACTTCCTGAACCAGATTGGCTCGCCTGGCTGGACCGACACGGTCGCACTCGGCGTAGCCCTCTCGGCGATCATAGTACGCCTGATCTGGGGCAAGACGGGTGTCACGGGCTCCTGCCCGGCTGACAAGAACCGCTATGCCTCACTCCAGTCGAACCCGCTGATGAAGATCGTGATGGGCCTGGGCGCGGGCCTGGCCGCCGCCTACATCGCCATCTCGGTCGGCGCGGACAATGGCGGAGCGACACTGATCTTTTGCATCAGCGCAGCGAGCCTCGTCTTCCTGCAGACCGGCTTCAGTGTTCCGGTGACTCACCAGATCACGCTGCCGGCCGCGTATGCTGCAATTGCCAGCGGCAGCCTGGTGTGGGGAGCGGTGTTCGGCATCGCTGGTGCGTTCTTCTCTGACTTCATTGGGTGCTTCCTCAACGAGTGGGGCGACACCCACATTGACCCGCCAGCATGCACCATCGCTGCCCTGGCCACGGTCTCGTTTGTGTTTGCGAACATCGGTATCTTTAGCGCGATTGGTCTGCCCTAGAATCGTAGCAGGGCATCTCGGACTGTGCGAGAGATGCTTCCATCGGATTGGCATGCTCTCGATCAATCCAGTCCG
Source organism: Chloroflexota bacterium (assembly GCA_030607875.1). GTDB lineage: Bacteria > Chloroflexota > Anaerolineae > UBA2200 > UBA2200 > JAUWJD01. The sequence continues at coordinate 2,099 of JAUWJD010000048.1, read as the reverse complement.
TGCCTAGAGTCTGATTTGTGTGCTGCCAACGCGCAGAGCGCGTTGGCAGCACACTTATCTTCGCTTCAATCACAACGTGGATTCGAGGACTGGACTTGACCATACTGGTCTTTTCTTCTCCAGGGCCACCTGGAGTTGTCCAAATCTCTCAATCCGCGTTGTGCAATGACAAACACTGTCGCAAAGGAGAGACACAACATGGCAGGACGATACATTCTTGTTATCGATGCGGGCACCACTGGCACTCGAGCGCTGATCATTGACAAGAACAGCGATGTCAAGGGCCAGGCCTACAGCGAGTTCACCCAGCACAATCCCGCTCCCGATCGGGTGGAGCACGATGCGGAGGAAATCTGGACAGCGACGCAGGCGATGGTAAAGAAGGCATTGGGAGAAGCCGGCCTGAAACTATCGGACATTGCCGCCATCGGCATCACAAACCAGCGCGCCACAACGACGCTGTGGGACCGCAAGACGGGTAAGCCGGTTACGCGGTCCATTGTGTGGCAGGATACCCGCACCGCGGGTTACATCGAGACGATTCGTGAACAGTGGGCGGACAAGGCCTACGGGCATACAGGCTGGGCCCTGGCTCCAGTCTACTCATCCTTGAGCTTGCGCTGGATGATGGAGAACGTGCCCGGCGTGCGTAAGCGGGCCGAAGCAGGAGAGCTGGCCTTTGGCACCATTGATTCCTGGCTGATCTATAAACTGACCGGCGGGAAGGTGCACGCCGTCGCCGCCTCCAACGCGACGGTCGCCGGTTGCTACGACATGCTCAATAATGAGTGGTATGGCGAGTGGCTGAACTTCCTGGGCGTGCCGCTGGCGATCTTCCCAGAGGTGCGCGATGACTCTGGAGATTTTGGGGTCACTGATGCGGATGTGTTCGGGGCAGAGATCCCGATCACTGGCGCTATCGGCGATCAGCAGGCAGCGCTCTTTGGGCAGGGTTGCTTGGAACCTGGCACGCTCAAATGCACCATCGGCACTGGCACCTTCGTGGACATGAACATCGGACCCAAGCTTGCCATGTCCACAAGCGGCTTGAACGCTCTCATCGCCTGGCGCATGAACGGCAAGACCACCTACGGGCTGGAAGGGTACGCGGCGGTGACTGGCGCGGCCATACAGTGGCTGCGTGATGGGGCAGAGATGATCAAGGAATCGGCCGAGACCGAGGCGCTGGCGACCAGTGTGCCGGACAACGGTGGCGTTTACTTCGTGCCGGCGCTGGCCGGGCTTTCTGCGCCGTACTGGGATTCCTTCGCCCGCGGCATGATCATCGGTATCACCCGCGGCACTACGCGGGCGCACATCGTGCGAGCCACGCTGGAGGGCATCGTTTACTCCACCAAGGACTTTTTGGGTACGATGGGCACTGACTCCGGGGTCGACATCAAGTCCATCAAGGTGGACGGCGGCGCGGCCCGCAACGACTTCCTGATGCAGCTCCACGCTGACATGCTGGATGCTGAAGTGGTGCGGCCGATCAACCCCGAGGCGACCAGCCTGGGCGCGGCCTACATGGCTGGACTGGCCGTGGGCTACTGGAAGAGCCCAGAAGAATGCTTCGCGGGCCAGAAGATTGACAAGATCTTTGCACCCAAGATGCCCGCTGAAGAACGAGACCGACTTTACGCTGAGTGGACGAAGGCGGTCAAGCGCTCGATGGGCTGGGCTGCCAAATAGCGGTTCAGCAGACCCGGCGCTGAGCGCCAAAGAAGAGCCAAGACAGGCAATCACCTTCTCTTGCGAAGGTTGCGCGGCCCAGGTGCGGCGATTCCCAGCGGTCGAAGACGAGCGTTGTCGAAGATCTGGCGCCCAACCTTCGCAAGAGTTCTGTTTGTCTAGCCATTCACCAATGTCAGGAGGGATCTAGATGGATTTGGAAACGCTGTACAAGGCAGTGATCAATGGGAAGGTGGATGCGGCCGTGGCCGAGACGCAAAAGGCTCTCCAGGCGGGCGCGGCGGCGCAAGTCATCCTGAACGAGGGCCTACTGCCGGCCATGCAGGAGGTGGGTCGTCTTTTTGAGCTTGGGGAGTACTTCCTGCCAGAGATGCTCGCCGGTGGCCTGGCCATGAAGTCCTGCCTGG
>JAUWJD010000027.1 GCA_030607875.1 Chloroflexota bacterium | reverse complement strand
TTCGCCCATCTCAAGGAGCAACTACCCCAGATTGATGACAACATCCGTACGGTCATCCCCATTATGCTCGACAAAGTCTCCGTTGAGTTGGGTCCTTGGAGTGGATACAATGTCTTGGCACAGCACCGAAGACCTTTGGGGTCTGTTTTGAGACCCCAAAGGTCTTTCCCAAGGAGCGAACGGCGGCCGAGTGGCTACGGCGCTCGGCGCTTTCTCCGCAGCTTGAGGTCAACGTCGGCTTGCCGGGCGAGTTCCTTGATCAGCGATTTCATCGTTCTGGCCTTGGCTTTCAGGTCCGAGCCGTCCACATGACCCGCCGCCAGCACATCTTCCATCTCCAGGATTGCTTGCCGGATCGTCTCAGCGGGCAAAAGCGCGCAGGCGGTGCAGTAGAAAGTCATCGAGCGGCCTTCGTTATAGTTCGCCAGGAGGTGCTCGACCCAAAGCCGTCGCTCTCGTTGTTCCGCCAGATAAGTCTCCAGGCCGGCCTGTCGCATCCTTTCCAGATTGGGGAGCATGGGCTTGTGGCTGACAAAGCTGTCCAGCCCCACCTCCACTCCGATAACCCTCAGCAGCCGCTCGCAGGGGTACTCTTCGCAATCGGCGCAGGTGTGGTACCCACGTTTGGTGACGCAGCAGCGGTACACGCTGCAGTAGTCATGCTGCGGGCCGAGTTGGCAGCCCAGGCAGCGGCTCGGAGCGGTGGACTGGAACCTTGGGCAGAGCCCGCAGTACAGGCCGCAGCAGCCAGCATAGTCTCTTTCTTCCATGTTTTCAACCTCCATGTCACAGGTCGGCCTCTCGCACTGCAGACCCTACAGATTGCCTGCTATCCGCCGCTGTATGCGCAGCACGAGGAAAGTGAGCCAGGGAGAGGGATGCTTCTTGTCGGCGAAGGACCACCCTTTCCAGGCACGGTACATCGAGCCAGCGGTGTAGCGCCCCTCGGCGTCGGCCTGGGCGGTGATCGTCTCCATCATCTCCTGAAAACGGGGGTCGGAATGGACGAAGGGGAAACGGCTGAGCACCTCCACCACGTGCAAGACGTCGTACCAGACGAAGGGGTACTTGAGCTTGCGAAAGTTGGTGTCGATGCCGAACATGTAGATTTTTCGCTCGCCCTGGTGTTCCCAGTGCCAGAGGAGCATCTCGGCACCGGTGCGCGCCGCGGTGCTGTCGAACAGTTCCGGCACCTGCGCCAGCGCCTTCAGCGCATAGACGTTGACGATGGGGCAAGGGTCGGAACGTCGCCCCGGCCCTTTGAACTTGCCCAGCTCCGGTGCTGAGACACAGCGCCAGCCGTTGTCGTCCACCAGGCTGACCAGGTGCTCCACCGCCCGCTGCACCTGTGGGTCATCACCCAGGCCCATAGCCAGCAAGGCGTAGAGCAGCGTCGGCGAGTCGCATAGGATCCAGGTCCACATGTCCTCGCCTGTCCCGCCGAATGCTTTGGGGATGTTCACCAGGGTCTGGAAAGATCCCTCTGGCGACTGGCGGGACATCACGGCCTGGATGGCGGCAGCCACACCGGGGTCATTGGCTCGCATGCCAAAGTCGGCCAGTGTGCTGAATTTGTAGATGGGGTGGCTAGCGTCGTTGTGCCGCTTGAGAGGACGATCCCCCCATGCGGCCGCACCTGCGATCATCTCTTGCACCTGGGGATGGGCCAGCATCTCAGCGTGGGCAGCCTGCACCTCGGAGTCATCCTCAGGACGGTCGAGCAGGTCCAACAGGGTGCGGTAGTGGGTCCAGGGCTCGTCCGATTCCAGCAGCCAGTCAGTGAGATCGGCTTTGAGGATACCTGACCGTGAGTCTGTTGACATGATTTCTCTCCTCGTTCGGCACCCGCTATTGCCAGATCACCTACAGTCCGTATTTCGTTCTCAGAAAGCTGTGCCAGTCGTGTAGACGCTCTGGCAGTCTAGCACCAATCCAGTCCAGTAGGTTCTGAATGGTGAAGGTGACAAACGAGTTTGGTTGCTTCAGCATACCGGCCCAGGCTGTCAATGGGTTCCTTTCTCCGCCGTATGGGTGTCCCATGCGCAGCAGCCGATCATTGTCACCGTGATAGACTACGCCGAATATGCCTCGCGCAAATCCGGACTGTTGGTCTTTCTCAATCTGATGCGCCAGGAGCTGGTTGCGCATGAGCTGGTAGAAGTCGTAGCGGAACGGACAGTGTTGCTCCAAGGCGAGGTACTCCGTCCGAAGTGGACCATCACTATCGAGTATGATGTCCCAGTATGGACGTTTCTTGGGTTGCACCAAGTAGCACATCTCAGATGGGTCGCGGATGATGTCCTTGGATCGTAAGCAACGGCTTTTGTCAGTGTTACCATTGCTTTTTGCACCGCCACACCTACCGAACTCGCTCTCGGTGAATTTGAATTCTAGTAGCAAGACCCCCCTTGTGCCATCTTCACCGTCCCATTCCAGAGCAATATCAGCGCTGGTGCGATTCCGCCCGCGGCTTCCCCCTTCACGTAGGTAGTCGGTACCTTCAGGTCCGATGTACTCAAAATGCACCTTCTTGACTTGAGCCAGGCCCGAGATGCGACTGCTGAAGAAGCCCGTTAGAAGCTCCAGTTCCTCATGTAGCGGGAAGAAGAGATTGACACATAGGGCTTGCGAACTGAGGAGATTGTGGCTATCTCTGTGCCAGGATATGCTTTCAGCAGTGAAGTAGGCAACTGCATCTTCACGAATGCCTTGCCAAAGGTTGAGAGGTCGTTTGTCTTCGGGCAGAATATGGGAATAGGGTTTGCCCTGATATGTGCCTTGTTCGCTCACGCCAAGCACGTTCTCCTTGTAGTCTGTGACCGTCTTCCGCATTCTCTGAACAAAGTCGCTCACTATCCACTCCTTTCCGAACTCGGCTAGTCAACTCGAGATGGGTGTTGCCCACTCATTGGGCCAGCTACTTGTGTGCATTCTAGGGAAGCGCAGGGATTTTCTCTTCTTCTTGCGCGTGCTATCCTGCAGCTTCATATTGAGCTACGATGGCTCTGGCGCGCTCGTGCAACAAAGACCGCAGTTCCTCTGGCTCCAGCACGACGGCGTGAGGGGCGTAGCTCAACGCTGTGCGGGCCGCTGCCTTCAGGCTTGGCGTGGCGAGGGTCACGACCACCGAGCCATCAGCCTGTTCCTCGATTGTCTCCCAGAATGTGCGGTCGTCCAGCGCCTGTAGCGCCGCCTCTGGCGCAAAGCGCAGCCTGGCGCGCACGCGCGGCTGGACGTGGGGCTCGGTGGCCAGGTAGGCATGGACGTCGAAGTCATCGGGGATGTCGAAGGTCTGGTCGAGCAGTGCCAGTTCGGTGATCCGGTCCACGCGGAAGGACCGGATCGCTCCGCGCAAGTGGCAGTGGCCGATTCCATACCACCAACCCCAGCGGTGGATCAGGGCGTAGGGATCAACGTCGCGCTGCAGGGGCTCTGGTTGGCTTCGCCCTCGGTAGACCATCCTCACCCGCTGCCGCTCGCGGACGGCGCGCCGCAGTTTTTCCAGGTCAGGAGCCAGCAGCTCATGGTCAGCGCGGTGCATGCCTGTGGCTAGCAGCGTGCGGCGCGCCCAGGCGACCTCGTGCCGCTGCTCGTCGGGGAGCACGTTATCCAATTTGGCCAGCGCCCCCTGCGCAGCGTCCTGATACAACCGGCCCCACATTTCTCCTACCAGGCTGGTTCCCAGATGGACGGCAACCGCCTCCTCCGGGGTAAAGCCCAGTGGGGGCATCCGGTAGCCGCGCACCAGGGAAAAGCCGCCGTAGGGGCCGCGCTCGGAGTAGACCGGGATGCCCATCTCGTCCAGCATGGCCACGTAACGGTGCACGGTGCGCACCGAGACGCCCAATTGCTCCGCCAGCTCGGCCGCTTTCTGATTGGGCCGGCGCTGCAGCAGCATGATCAGGGTGATGAGTCTCGTAGCGGTGTTGGCCATGGCATTCCCTCTCACCCGTCCGCAGGACAGGTCTTGGCAGTATTTTACAGCATATTCATGACAAACAATGGCATAATTGTAGCACGGTTTGGGAGGAAACCAAATGAATTCGTTGGGAAGAGGTGCGTTGCACCTGACGCGCCTGAGCACCTCTGGCGTTGCCACTGCGCGCTGCGCCGCAAAAGTTCACCACATTTTCCACACGTCTTCATACTTCGTTCACAAGTTTGCGCCATACTGGAGTCGAAGGGTCAATGGAACAACATCGCGTTGTTCCAAGTACATCGGAGAAGGGCATACGGCAACTGGAGGTGTAGAGATGCAAGAGATCACCGGAACGCAAGGAAGGAAAAGGAGCGAGATTGCTCAATGGATCGCAGGGATTGCGCTCTTTCTCCTGCTGATAGGCTTCTGGGCTCACCTCTGGGTTCAGCCATTGCCCGTCTTCTAAAACTCAAGGAGGTGAAGGATGTATAGGAAACGATTCTGGGCAGTACCGCTGGCGGCGCTGCTCATCATTGCCCTGGTGGTCATTGGCGGCTTTGCGATCCATCGTGCCGCCTGGTCGCAGGGCTACACGATGGGCCGGCTGGCTGCAGGTGTTGAGGAGGGTGCCCCTATGCCCTATGGGCTCCACCGCTTTGGCTATCCCTCGCGGCCTTTCGGCTTGGGGTCCTTCTTCTGCGCCCCGGCGCTATTCGTACTGGGAGGCTTGATGCTGGTGGGCATGTTCGCCAGGTTCTTCCACTTCAGGGCCTGGGCCAGGCACTGGGATCGGCATCCCGGCCACGTGCCACCCTGGTGCTGGGAATGGGAAAAGCCGCCCCAGGGAAAGGCAGAGGAGCCGGACACTGCTGCCGAGGCAGAGGCAGACGCTCCAAGCACTGCTGCCGAGGTAGAGGGTTAGCCTACCTGATGCAGACGAGGGCGACCCGGCAACGCACAGTTGCCCGGTCGCACCGGGCATAGTTGGCGATGATCCGGGAGGTGTGGAGATGCAGGAGATGGTTTGGACACAAGGAAAGAAGAAGACAATGATCGCTCGACTGCTTGCAGACACTGCGTTGGGCAGACTTGTGCGGCTGCGCGCCTCGCGGAAGGCAATGCCACCTGCACCAGCGGCCAGGGCCTGCGCGGAGATCGAGCGTCGATGCCATGATCACACGCCTGCATGGTAGGTTGGTCTATGTAAGGAGGAAGTCAATGTCGATAGCGGAGAAAATGCACTTTAGGATGATGTCGTTGGTTCATGAGACCCTGTATGGCCTGTTCAGAGATCCCTACGAGCCCCTGGAGGCCGCAGGGCTCAGGCCGGGTCAGAAGGTGTTGGAAGTTGGCTGCGGGCCGGGATTCTTCACCATTCCAGCAGCGAGAATCGTGGGTGATGAAGGAAGTGTCCATGCCTTGGATATCACTCCACTGGCCGTGAACAGGGTGGAGCAGAAGATCGAGGCGGCGCGTGTGACCAACGTCAAAACCGTGCTCGCCGATGCTGCCCGAACGGGTTTGCCTGATGAGAGCTTTGATCTCATCTTTGTCTTCGGTTTCGGACACACCGCTGGGAACCGGGAAAAGATCCGATCTGAGCTACATCGACTCCTGAAACCGCGCGGGGTACTGGCTACGGAGAGACTGCTCTGGCCTCCAGGGGAGTTCTTTGAGCCGCTGAAGCAGCAGGGCGAGATCCATCAATTCAGGAAGGTTGGATAGCGCAACGGCGGCCCATCTAGCGCCCCGGAAATCGGCGTAGGAGTTGTGCCATCCAACGAGGCCGGCCGAAGGGGGGGGCAACCAGAGCCAGAGCGTGCCATGATTGCTGGGGGACAGGAATGGTCAGCTTGATTTGCCGTCTGCCCGTGTTTATGGTAAAATGGGAGCGGGGAAAGCACACATGAATGAGATGATTCTGGTGGTAGACGATGAACCGAAGATCGTCAAGCAGGCACGGGACTATCTGGAGAAGAGTGGGTTCCGTGTCGTCCACACTGGTGATGGCAAGCTGGCGCTGGCTGCGGCACGACAGCAGCGGCCCGATCTGATTGTGCTGGATCTGAACTTGCCGGGGATGGATGGGCTGGACGTCTGCCGAGCGCTGCGGCGCGACTCGGACGTGCCGATCATCATGCTCACCGCCCGTGTGGATGAGGCCGACCGGCTCATCGGTCTGGAGCTGGGCGCTGACGACTATATCGTCAAGCCCTTCTCACCGCGTGAGTTGGTGGCCCGCGTGCGGGCCGTGCTGCGGCGTGTGCAAGGCGGCGTGCGCCAATCTGGGCTGATCCGCGCCCGCGACCTGGAGATCGATCTGCGCGGCCACCGCGTTAGGCGCGCTGGAGAGGAGATCCCTCTGACCCGCACCGAATTCAACTTGCTGGCGACGTTGGCCCGGCACCCAGGACAGACGTTTACCCGCGCTCAATTGCTCGACCGCCTACACGGGGTGGCCTACGAGGGCTATGACCGCAGCATCGATGCCCATGTCAAGAACCTGCGTCGCAAGTTGGAAGTAGATGCCGCCGACCCACGCTATGTGCTCACCGTCTACGGCGTTGGCTACAAGTTCACCGACGAGGTGTGACCGTGAAGCAAACGGAATCCGGAAAGCAGCGGAAACATTGGAAGGCACGTCGCTGGCCACTGTTCGACCACGATGCCCACGATCGCCCGCATCGCAGGCACTGGGCGCCCTGGGAACACGACGATCACGAGTTTCCCAGGTGGATGCGGGCGCGGCGAGGCAAGAGGCGATTCCTCTTCCTACGCTTTTTCGGAACCTTTGGTTTCGTAGCGGTCCTGATCGTGGGCAGCATCGCGGCGCTGGCTTTTGTGCTGGTACGGTGGTTCGGCGGTGACCAGCAGACCACAGCTCTGGTATGGGTTGGAGGCTGTGGCCTGACGTTGGCTTTGCCGCTGTTGGCGCTGGCATTGGCGCTGCGCGCTTTTCGGGGCATTGCCGTGCCCTTGGCCGACCTGATGGCCGCTGCTGACGCTGTGGCTGAGGGTGACCTGACCGTGCGCGTGCCGGCGCACGGCCCTGGCGAGTTTGGCCGGCTGGCCGAGTCCTTCAACCGCATGGTGGAAGAACTGCGACGTGCCGACCAGCGGCGCCGCAATCTCACCGCTGACGTGGCTCACGAGCTGCGCACCCCACTGCAGGTCATTCAGGGCAACCTGGAGGGCGTTCTCGACGAGGTGTACGAGCCGACGGAGGAACACCTCTTGGCCACGTTGGACGAAACGCGCTCCCTGGCTCGGCTGGTGGACGATCTGAGAACGCTCTCGCTGGTCGAAGCAGGCGAGTTGCCGTTGGTGTGGGAGCCGGTGAAGGTGAGCGAACTGCTGGCCGACGTGCGCACCAGCTTCTGCGGGCAGGCCGAAGCGGCTGGGGTTGATCTGGATGCGGAACTTGTCGGTGATGCGGCGTCGATAACGATCAGCGCTGACGTAGGACGCCTGGATCAGGTGCTGAGCAATCTGGTGGCCAACGCGCTACGCCATACCTCGGCTGGCGGGAGCATCACCCTGCGGGCAGAGCCCGTCTCGGGTGGCGTGCGTATCATCGTGCATGACACTGGCGAAGGCATCCCGGCCGAGGATTTGCCCTACATCTTCGATCGCTTCTGGCGCGGCGATCGCTCGCGCTCCCGCTTCGGTGGAGCCGGTAGTGGCTTGGGATTGGCCATCGCCCGGCAGTTGGTGCAGGCGCACGGCGGCAGGATTGCGGTAGAAAGCCAGGTCGGCATGGGAACGACGTTCACCATAGAGCTGCCGCAGGGTTAGAGCTCAACCTACCGTGTTTCGCGGTGACTTGAATGCTGGTGGTGACGACTTCAGCCGCGACGGGTGCCCGATGTGCACGGTGACAAACGACCAAAGTCGTCACTACAGCTCTTTCTGAAGGTCCTTGGGGGTTTCCAAACCCCCAAGGACCTTGCTATTGTGCCTTCTATGGGAACCAGACGTTCTTGATCACGATAGGCAGCCACACTCGTGGAATCACGCCTGGCGGTGAGGTGGGCGTGCGTGTCGGGCTCGGGGTAGATGTGGCAACCCCCATGCCAGCCCAGAAACCAGAGCTGTGACGGTACCCGATGCTGCTGGCGTGGCCAACGACTCCCTGGCCAATGGTTCCGTTCAGTCGATACGTGCCGCTACTGCTCGAACCGCCGCCGCCGGCGATTACCCGCCACCTGATGACATACGCGGGGACAGGCGCCAGCCCTAGCGCAAACACGCTGCCGACAAGAAGTAGGAGCAGCAGCAGCAAGGCTCCTTTTCGCTGCTTCATCTCCATCCTCCTATCGCAACATGATCAGGATATTGACCGTGCCCGTGCCCGATGCCAACTCCCCAAGCGCTTTGCCGATGATGGTGCCAGGTCTGTCTTGAGTGGCCTTCATGGCGTGCCCTGGAGTGCTGGATGTGGTCAGCAGGTCACCTAGCTGGATTGCCCCGTTCTCGGCCGTGGCCCTGACCGGAACAATGCCCGCAATTGCCAGTGGCACGTGGTCTTCCAGTATCTGATCCACAGGCTGACCGCCGATGAAGCCAGGCGCCGTGGAGTAGACCCCAACGACAGTTGGCTGGTAAGCTTTCGTGCTGCGGGGCAGCTTGCCTTGTGGTCCAATGACCAGAGTGTCTCCAGGCTCCAAGCCCTCAACCGCTGGGAGCATTTCAGCCACGTCCCCAGCCCCGGTGCTGTAGCCAGCGTCAGCGAACACTCGGCCATCGGTCCTAACGCGAAACTGGGTGTCGTTTTCCGGCTGGTTGCGAGCGGTAATAAAGTCGCCGCCACCGCTCCCAGCGGAGTTCGTGCCGCCGTTGGTCAGGTACAGCACCTCTCCAGTGCCGCTGTTGCTGAAGTGGGCGGTGGCAAAGTTGCTCTTGTTGACCATGTAAGTGGCCATACCCTGGGTAGCGTTGCGGTTGTATACCCTCAGCGCTGCGCTGTTCCGACCCTGGCCGCCACCCTCGAAGTAGGCGCCTATTCCACCCAGAGAGTAGCCGGCCAACGCCTGGCCATTGCCAAAGTTGGCCACGGACAGTGTGGACGAATAGGTCTCCGTTTTGGCTATGTTGCCCTTGATCACCGCTCCGGGGACCAGACTGAAGGCATACGGAGCGCCATACAGCGGCTGTCTCGCCGACAATGTCTGGCCAGCGACCACAATCTCGAGCCAGAGAGGTCGGTGGAACTCGGATTCATCCAGGGCATTATTGGAGCCCAACACGACGTTGAAGAGCCCATTGGTGACTGGGACATTGGAGTGTGATTCGGACCAGATGGCGCTTCCGCCCGTTTCTGACTGGAAAAGGCGGAAGGTCATTGTCCTGTTGCCGTCAATTGGGCCCCCACGGCTACTGGTGAGCCTGCCCTGATAGTTCATGCGGTATTCGAGCGAGGGCGTGCCGCAGGAGGTGATCAGGGCTGTCATCCCCAGGAAAACCACGATCCCGATCACAACGAGTAGCTTTCGGCTGTTCATCCTTTCTCTCCTTTCTGTGCTGTCACAGGGTACTGCGCCGAAGGTTGCCAAACTCAGGAAGTCGTGTTCATGCGATAATCGAGCCAAAGGGGTTTGGCAACCTTCGGTACATGAAGCAGTAGATCACAATCAGCCAGTGCTGGGTGTCAATTCGCAGTTGTCTCCTCCTTTCTGCATGTGGTAACTGAAAGGGACTCCAAATCCGCGCGCAGCGAACCTGCAGCCCCTGTGAGACGAACGCCCACCAGGCCCATTGGGCCTGGCCAGCATGGAATGGTCACTCTGTGATTGTAGCCATTGAGATATGGCAACACGTGTATCCGCGTCTTCCACGTCCAGGCTCCCTTTCGCAGACCGCAGTTCCGTGGTTCGATTGGGGACTAGCGGTCAATGCTCAGCAAGGTAGATAGATGCCTCCAACAGTAGTCCATGCGGTGTGATGCGATTGTACTCCTATTCCAAAGGTGCGTCAACCGGAGCTGCGAGATATTGTCTACTATCAACTACCGGGCGGGCCCGTGGAAGGTGTGAGGGTCAACGTTGGTGTCAAGGTGACCGTTGATGTGAGGGTAACGGTCGGTGTCAGGGTAAGCGTCGGCGCTATGGCGGCGGTCATAGTCGCCGTGGCATCAGGCGTGGGTGTGCCGATGATACGCGTGTACTGCACGGCACGCGCGGTACCCTGGTCACAGGTCATCACGGCGTCGTTGATCACCGTTCTCCCGCCGCAGATGCTGTAGGTGTTGAGAGCAAAGTGCACGCAGGACCGAGTTTGCGGCTCAACTGTGCCGATCTCCCAGGTGAGCTTTTCGGGGTTGAAAGGCAGGTAGTAGACACACTCGAGCGGAGACCACGTGTCTGTGATCACCACGTTCGTCAGCGAAACATACCCTTCGTTGACCACGCAGATGACATAATGGATGCGGTGCGTAGCGGACACCGGGTCGGGAGTGTCCTGTAGGGTCAGGTGGAACACGGCTTGCAGCGTAGGCGTGGGCTCTGGCGTATTGCTGGGAGCAGGTGTCCGAGGGCTGGCCGTTGCGCTGGGCGCTGGGGCAGGTATGGATGTGTCAGTTGCCTGGGGCCGAAGAGTCGCCGATGGCAACGGTGTGGCGCTCGGCGTTAGCGAGGGGCTGGGGCTGGGCACCGGCACGGATGTTGCTGATCTTGGCGTGGCACTGTGCGTAGCCGCCTCCACTGTTTGGCTAGGTGTGGGTGTCAGGGTGGCCACCGGGGCGACGACCGGCAGTTCGCTGCGCAGAGGTGTGGCAGTGGCTGTCCGTGTGGGTGTGGGCTGGATGGGTAGCCTGGTTAGGTTCTGCAACGCCTCCCGTGCCTGGCGCGTGGTCGCCTCGGCGATAGCGGTCCCCGCGTTCAGCACAGGCCGAGTCTCTGAAGCCGCCTCGGCACTGGCACCACGTAGGGTTTCGCCCTGTGCGCTGCTGGCTTCGATCACTTGTTCCAGCAGAGTGGAGCCGACTTCCTCGCCGGCAGACTCGGCGGTTTCCACTGCTCCATGCCATTGTCGGGCCATGCGTGCCAGAATCGCTTCATCGATGTCGTGTCCCGCTGTGACCAAACGCACCATTTCGTTGCCACGTTCGCTGGCAAAACGTATGTAGAGACGTGCTTGCGCTGGTGGGCCGAAAGCAAGGGCCAGCCGCACATCCTCGGCAGCAAGTTTGAGTGGATAAAACGGCGAGCCGGGCAGGCTGGCTACGGAAGCGCTCACTGCGCCGACGCCCACAAGCAGCAACAGTGCAACGGACAGGGCTGCTCCTAGCATCCCGCGCCACAAACGTGCTGGGGCAGCAAACCAGCGACGTGCGGGTCGCATGCGGCTCGCTTCCTTCTGCTCCACCGCAGCGCTCAGGAAACGTGCACGATTCGCAGCTTTGGTTCTGGGCGGCGGTGCGGGTACCTGGCCCAACTTGAGCAGGCGAGCAGACTGGTGCAACAGTTCTTGGAGCTCATGCCACTCGGCACTGGATAGGCTGTCGGCGTCCACCTGGGCCATGTAGACCTGGACTGTTTCCCCGTCAGCCAGATAGTCGATGCCTTTGCTGAGCAGGCTGGCTATGCCGGTTGCCATCTTGTCACCTTCCCGGACACCCTGGCCTGATGCGCCTCACTTGGCACACTTTGCGCGAGTGACCTGACCACAGCAGCGTATCGCGGGGCAGGCAGGAGGAACTCTAGCAGTTGTAGGAGCATCTGGGTAGTGGTCATTGACGTTGGGCTGTCTCCATTGGTTCTGTGTTGCGTATCGTTCTTGCCGGACCGGCCGCCAGCCGTATCGCCCTTGGCCCCTGCGCCCGGTTCTTGCCCCAGCGCCTTGCGCAGCGCACGCAGCCCGCGATGCTGTAATGCATCTATGGCACCCTCACTTCTGCGCATGATATTGGCGACTTCACGGCTATCCAGGCCCTGGAAGAACTTGAGCACGATAACCTGCTGCTGGCCAGCGGTGAGTTGTCGCAGTGCCAGACGCACACGATCCAGTTGCATACGTTGCTCAATCGTCTGGGCCGGGTCTGGCTCATCGCCCTCCAACCATTCGACCAGCTCCAGTTCTTCTCGCGGCGTGCGGCGAAAAACATCCACGACCAGATTGTGCGCCACGCGGTACAACCAGGCAGACAGGTTGCTGCGTGGGCTCTTGCCATCGCGCACCGCTCTCAGCAGGCGGAAAAAGACGTTCGCAGTTAGGTCCTCTGCAGCACCTACCCGGCCTAGGTAACCGTAGACGTAACGGTAGATGCGCTCGTAGTAGTCATCGTAGACTTGGGCCAGAGCTGCCGTATCGCATTGACGGATCTGTTCCAGTAGTGTGGCTTCGTCCAGCGGGAAGCCTCCTCATTCCGTCACTATTATGACGAAAGGATGATAAGAGACATACGCATACGCCCGTTGATAGAAGAGGGAGTGGCCAATCCTAACCGATGATGGTTAGTTTGTCAAAGAGCCCGTGGGGTGCAGCGGCCTCTTGATAGTGAGCAAGAACCCGGTTCCTAGCAGGAACCGGGTTCTTGGGCTTTCCCACCGTTGTGCAGCACCAGGGGGCTTTGCAGGTTGCTTCTAATTCGGGGTGAGGGTGAGCAAGTAGGTAACGTTGATGCCGTGCACGTAATTGTATACCTGCACCAGGTAGGTGCCGGGCGAGTCGCGTCTGAATCTGGCTTCGTGGCTTGCCTGCGCTACCCGGATCCCATTCTCTGGGCTGTAAACGTTCAGCCCAAAGCCGTTGGAAATCCATTGGTCGTCAGGTGTGTGGTAAAGCTGCAGGACTGCCTCAGAACCATCGCCTACAGACTCGATTTTGTAGTAGTGGAAGTTCCCAGCATGGTTGCCAAGCAGACTGGCAGCGGCCATCGAGAACGTCGTAGCTTGAGCAGGCATCATCACTGGCTGGCGCGGGGGGGCCGGATTGGGAAGACCTGTTACCTCTAGATGGAGGTTGGCGACCACCCCGTCCAGATAGTTGTATACCTGAATCAGCCAGGGGCCGAGGTTGGGGTCTGCCCACAGCAGCACTTTGCGGTCCGGTTTGCCCAGTGCTATCGTGCCTGAACCGATCAGAAAGCCGTTTTTCCCGTAGACGTTAAAGCCCAAGCCTTGCACGGCAACCGGGTCTCCCGGTGCCATATCGAGCTCGATGGTGATGATGCTGCCATCTCCAGGGTATTCGAGGCTGTAGTAGGCAAAGGCCCCGGCACGATTTCCCACCAGGGCAAAGTCAAAGCTCTGATCGTAGGGGATGGCAGCCGGCATGGCGGGGTCGTGGCTGACATCTGCGCTGGTGGTACTGGCAGCCACGAGTGCTATGATCAGCAAACTCACAGGTATGAGCAGAAACTTGTTGCGCATTGGGCCACTCCTTTTACTCTGTTTTCGTAGTGCGAGAATATGTCGCAAACCGCATGTGCTTCACTGGACTAGACACCAAAGATGGCTTGCGGATACGGTTCGGTGGAAGAAGGTTACGCTTGCCTTTTCCCAGCCATCACTCAGTCATGTAGTCGCGCAGTTGGCGGCTGCGGCTGGGATGGCGCAGGCGATTGATGGCCTCCCGTTCGATCTGGCGGATGCGTTCCCGGGTCAGGCCGAATTTCTCTCCCACTTCCTTGAGCGTGTAGGCACGGCCATCTTGCAGCCCGAAACGCAGGCGCAGGATGCGCGCTTCGCGTGGGCTCAGTGTAGCCAAGATCTGGCCCATCTTTTGCACCAACAGACTCTGTGTGACACTGTCACCAGGTGTCGGGCTGTCCTCATCCTCGATGAACTCGCCGAGTTCGCTGTCTTGTTCCTCACCAACCGGCTTCTCCAGGGAGAGAGGCCGGCGAGACACATTGAGCAACCAACGCACTTTAGCTGGGGAGAGTCCCATGCGTTCAGCGATTTCGCTCGGAGTGGGCCTCTGGCCGACGTTCTGTTCCAACTGTTGCGCCGTGAGGTAGACCTTACGGATGCGGTCGCCGACGTGAGAAGGCAGGCGAATGACGCGGCCCTGCTCGGCCAGTGCCCGGGTGATGCTTTGGCGGATCCACCAGGTGGCGTAGGTGCTGAACTTGCAGCCACGCCGGTAGTCGAATTTCTCAACAGCTTTCATCAGACCCAGGTTGCCCTCTTGGATCAGATCCAGGAAGGGCACGCCCTGCCCCATATAGCGCTTGGCAATGCTGACCACCAGGCGAGTGTTGGCTTTGATCAGATGCGCACGTGCAGCATTGCCGATCTCTATATCGCGTAGGTATTTCTCACGCAGCGCTGGATTCTGTCCACCCTTCTCCAGTCTCCGCACTGCAATCTTGCCGCGTTCCATCTGTTTGGCCAGCCGTACTTCCTCTTCCTGTTTCAACAGAGGGACACTGGCCATCTCTTTCAAATACAGGCTGATGCTGTCGTCGCTGCTGATGCCGCTGAGATCAAAGATTACTTCGGCTTTTACTACGGCTTTGCTCTCCCGCTTCTTCGGTTCAGCGGCTTTTTCCTGGCTCTCCTCTTCCTCAAAGATGATCTCTATACCCTCGCTGTAGAGGTACGTCAAGAGATCTTCCAACTGGGGCAAGTTCTTCTCTGCCTCCGGGAAGAATTCGAGGACATCCTCCACGGTGAGATAGCCCTGCTCTTCGGCTTTTTCTATCAGCTCCTGTGCTGGGTCCAAGGTCTTGACTTTGTCTTTCACATCGCTCATACGGCTATATCACCTATGTTCGTACGCAAGAGCAGAGACGGACTACCAGGGAATGTGCAGGTAGGAGTCTGCCGGTGCAACGTTTCTGCTTCTCGGCGTATGGTCTTCGCTTTGATACTCCGGCACTGCAGTGCCGTGAAGATGGATGCCTGGAAAAAGGGATAAGACGGCTGATACTCTGGTCTGCATGAATAAAGACGCGAGCAACGCTCTGGAGGTTCGGCCGCCCTTGCGCAGATATATTATAGCACTTTTATCGAGCTATGTCAATAGTTTTGGTCGAGAATCCCGGATGAATTTGCTCCTAACCCTGCCAGGTCAGGGTTCGTGGCGCAGCCGCGAGAGAGCTCTGCGTGTGGCAAACTCTTGAGGGGTATCGAGAGTAACACAGGGGCGCAGTAGGGCCCCAAGAGGCCCTGCTGCACCCCTATAGAAGTTGTTGATTGGATTGCGCTATGCAGGTCTGAGGATTTACGTCCTACTGTTTTTTGGCTTCCACTTTGATGGTTTTGGGCTTGGCCTCCTCAGACTTGGGAATGGTCAGTGTCAGGATGCCGTGCTCATAGACAGCCTCGGCCTTGTCGGCCACGACTGACTCAGGGAGTGCGACAGAGCGGTGGAATGAGCCGTAGCGTCGCTCCTGTCGGACATAGTTCTCTTTCTCCACCTTCTCTTCGATCTTGGTCTCGCCCTTGATGGTCAGCACGCTACCGGTGATGGTGATCTCGATGTCCTCGGGCTTGACTCCTGGTACGCTGGTCTTGACCACAAGGCTGTCGGCCGTCTCGTACATATCGATAGCCAGTCCCTCGGCTCGAAAGACAGTGGGAAAGCCACGCATACGTACAAAGCTCTCCTCAAACAGACGGTCCATCGCATCGCGCAGAGAAATCAAGTCACTGAATGCTTCCCATTTGATTAAACTAGCCATGTTTCACCTCCACTTTCACTAGCTCTACATCTCGATTCGTTCATAGCTTAGCAAAGGTATGTTAGAATTGCATAAGAGCATTGTTAGAGTTGTGTTGGAAATCGGCTGCCAGTACCACAAGTGCTTCTGGTGCCGGAGACAATAGCAGTTGCACCGCCCAACGTAGAGCAGAAGCGGGATTCCTGCATGGCTCAGCAGTGATTGCTCTGCGCCACTCCTGACTCAAGTGCCTACTGTTGCCCGAGAACGGCCCTAGTCGCGGCGACGGGAGAAGCCTGTGAGTAGGAAGACGTAGTAGAGCAACGTTGAGATCACCTGCACCAGGGCTGCTACATAAGTCCAGGCGGCGGCATCCAATACTCGCCGGGCACCTGCTTCTTCTTCTCGGCTCACAATCAGGCCGTTGCTGGTCAGCATTTGAAGGGCCCGTTTGCTAGCGTCCTTCTCCACTGGCAGTGTCAGCAAGGCAAAAACGGCGCTGGCCGAGAACAGGATCAAACCCATCCAGGCCAGGCCCATGGATTGCATTGTTAGGCCCACGAGGAAGATGATCGGCCCTACAGCAGCGCTGATCTGCACCATAGGCACGATCCCTGAGCGCAGTTTCAGAGGGCCGTAGTTGGTATGATCCTGCACGGCATGGCCCACCTCGTGGGCAACGATGCTCAACGCAGCCACAGAATTGCTCCGGGCGATGCGTTGCGACAGGCGCAGGGTCTTGCTGCGCGGGTCGTAGTGATCGGTGAGGTCGCCCCTCGTGCCTTCGACAGAGACGTGTCCTAGACCGCGGGCCCTGAGCAGGTGCTCTGCGGCCTGCAGGCCAGTGATGCCGCGACTATTGGGCACACGCAGGTACTTGCTATATGCCGAACGAACGCGGCCTTGTGCCCACAGGGCCAGCAACAACGCTGGCAGCGCAAAGAGGAAGTACGTTGGATTCCAGAAAAACATTCTTCTCCCTTCTCACAAGGATGGCAGTGAATTCAAAGTCAAGGCCGCACGGGTCGTGGCCTTTGTCTGCCCGTGCGGTGGCATTGAGCCTGTCCAGACGATTCGGGGCCGCGCTTTGGCGGGCCGAGGACAATGGTACTTGTAGCACGGACAATGGCACGGCACTCTTCCGGAGATGGCAAATTCGAGTAGTCGCAGGTGCACGGACCACCCATTGCGCAGCCGAGGCAGCAGTAGGTGTGACCGTCGACAACGGTCGGTTGCCAGGTTATAGGAATGCCACAATTCTCACAGACGGGTTTCAGTGTCATATTGCCACATGTGCACAGTGATACGAAGCAGGGATTTGTCGTTGTATATTATACGTGGTTTTTGTTAGATAGGTGCATGATTAGTGCTAGAGTTGTATTAGAAACTTCAGTGCTTATGGGCTGGCATCTGCCATATGCTTCCTCGATAGGTCGTGTCGCTGAACCACTGCCCTGCCAGCCGCCGAAAACAGCATGAACTCTAACACAGGTCTAACACTGTGCTAATGTTAATCTAACACACCCACGGTATTATAGGAGCGATAGAATGAAACGAATCCCTTAAGGAGGTGTGCAATGTCTACTGTACGATGGCATCCATTCGAGGATATGCTGAGCCTGCGCGACGCGATGGATCGGCTGTTCCAAGAGAGCTATGTGCGACCATCGCGGAGGGCGCGTCGTGGGGAGACTGTGCGGTTGCCCGTTGATGTCTGGGAAGACGAGGATGTACTGCACGTTGTCGCGCGTGTGCCCGGTCTGGAAGCTGATGACCTGGATATTTCCATTACCGGCGAGGTGCTGACCATTCGCGGCCGATTCCCAAGCGATGTGGAGCGTGAGGAGAGCAAGGAATGGTGCTGGTACTCGAATGAGCTATGGTATGGCTCGTTTGAACGCACCATTGCGATGCCCACGAAGGTGCAGCCTGACAAGACGGATGCGGTGTTCAAGAACGGAGTGCTGCATCTGACCGTCGCCAAGGCGGAAGAGGCCAAGCCCAAGACCATCAAGGTCAAAGTGGCGAAGTAAGACGTCAAACGTAAGTTCGGCGCCAAGACAGGAGAGGGGATCGCGGTTTGGAGCGTTCCTCTCTCTTTTGTCGTATACTGTTGCGCGCTGTCAAGATCTGGTGAAGAAGGCGCGCTTGCGCTTGGGCCGCCAGCTCTTGACACGCTTCTCCGTGCGCATGGCTTCGGCCCTGCTCCCTACGGCTACGCTGCCCACGAGGCGTGCCGGCAGACGCGCACGCGTATAGCGCGCACCACGACCCGCATTATGCTGCTGCAAACGACGCTCCGGATCCAGGGTTATGCCAGTGTAGAGTGTGCCATCGGCACATTCGAGCAGATAGATGTACCAGGTTCTGGTTCCCGCGCTCATGAGCGTGGCATTGTGGTTGAAGGCTTGAAGGGCGTTGGCATATCAACCCTTGCCAAACTGGCTGGCAGTGCAGTCGTTGACCGTGAATGAGTATCCCTCAGCAATGCAGTGCTCCATGATTTCGTAGGTCATTCGCCTGCTTCCACACAAGAAGAACTTTTTGGTGAGGAATACGCCTGTTTGGTACGCTTCGCCGTCCAGATGCTGCACGTTGGCATCGGTGATCCACAGTTCTTGCAGGTTCAGTTGGTTGATCCCTATGCCATCGAGTTCTGGAAGACAACTCATCAAGGCATCTTTCTGCTTCGGGTACGTGGGTACTTCTACTGCTACATACTCGAACAAGTCTCTGGCCTGTGTGAGGTTTTTCAGGACTCTGTTGCTGTAGTCAGTTGCCGCCAGGTTGAAGCGTATCTCCCGGACGCCCAGGTCTCGTACAGCCTGGAGGTGCTCTTTGTCGGCCAAGATGCCGTTCGTGTACAGCCAGAAGTGCAGGGTAGGTTTCGCCGCGCTCATTTCCGACACGCAGGCTTCCAGCTCTGGCAGGTACAGCAAGGGTTCGCCTCCTGTCAAAGCGACACCCTCAAGTTCAGCTTTGTGGCGGTGGAACCTCTTCAGAAGAGCCTTGCGGTGGTACGGTTCGTCTTCATCGGGCGAATCCGGTGCACGGGTTTCCAGGAAGCAGAATCGGCAGCTCGCGTTGCAGGCAAAGCCGATTTGAAAGGACATGTAGCCCTTGCGTACGCAGATCTCGCAGCCAGCGATGAGAGGGCCTGTGCTTACGGCCTGATGGGGCTTGTGGAAGCAGAGGCCCGGTAGCTGGGATTGAAGACGTTTGATCTCCTCCAAAACAGCGGATTGCTTGTGGTGTAGGTCCAACAGGGGTACCTCCGAGTGGGTCTGAGCAGTGGCATATGATACCACGAAAGCCGCAGGAAGCAAATGAGGCAAGACCTTTGGGGTCTCTAAACAGACCCCAAAGGTCTGCTTCCTCCAAGTGTGTTCCCATTCCGAACCTTTTACATTTCCTGCAAGGCTTCTCCACGATCTCTCCACAACTTTGTGTTATGATCTTGACACATTTCAACGAAAGGTAAGGAGAATCCAATGTCGAAGAAAGCGAAAACCAACTTGGCTGTTGACTCGGTCATCGCCGCAGCGTTCGTCCTGTCGGCCTTGAGCGGCATCATCTTGTTCCTCGTCCCGGGGGGCTACCAGGGCGGGCGAAATCCCTCCTACGGGCAGGAGATCCTTTTCCTGGATCACCACGCCTGGAGCGACTTGCACACCTGGAGCAGCTTCCTGCTGGTGGCTGGTATGGGCCTGCACATCGCGCTGCACTGGAAGTGGATTGTGTGCATGGTCAAAAAGACCCTGCACCTGGGCATGAGAAAGGCGTCGCAACGATCTTGCCCTGTCCTGGTAGAGGTGGAACAGGGGCTGGACAGGAGATAACATAACTGTGAGCGCCAGTGAATGTAGGAGAGGCTTGCAGCAGCGACCATGTCCTGCGTAACACGAACAGAGTTCCAGTCTGGTCTGGGCGGGGACGTTTCGGCCGCTGGGCAGCAACGGAACGCCAGCGCGCGTCGAGTTTCGCAGATTCTGGTTTCGTGAGACACGCAGTGTGACGGTAAGAAGGCCAGAGGGGCTACCTCCTCTGGCCTTTGTGCATTGATCAAACGAGCTGAATCCAAAGCTATCCGCTCTTGCAGTTCGCGCGACACTTGGCCCAGCAGAAAAAATAAGTTGTTGGGTACTGCGTCAACAGCCGAAGGGCGCCCGCAGGTTCCCACGGGGCATGCAGAGCACATGCACAGCCAGGGCGTGCAGAGCACGAACTGTTGATGCATGAAGCAGTAGGTGCCCCACAAACCGCCTGCGCGCGCAACAGCGCTTGACCCACGATCACTGATTCGCACATCCTGGCAACCTAATGCGGTTGGCGCTTGTAGGATGTGCAGAATGGCCTATAATGGGCCAAAGTGACGGAAGGAGATACCGGGGCTATGAGTTGGCATTTCTACCCCTTGCTGGTGGGCGCAGGGTTCATAGCTGGTTTTATCAACACGTTGGCCGGCAGCGGGTCAGCAGTAACGCTGCCTGTGCTTATCTTCATGGGCTTGCCAGCGAGCGTTGCCAATGGCACCAACCGTGTGGCGATCTTATTGCAGAACGTGGTGGCAGTAGAAGGCTTTCGACGGCGTGAGGTGCTCGATGCACGCGGGGCAGTGATCCTCAGCATCCCAGCCTTTCTGGGTTCGCTGCTGGGTGCGCAGATTTCGCTGGTCCTGAATGAAGAGCTGCTGCGCCGCAGCATCGGCGTGGTGATGCTCTTAATGCTGGTGGTTGTTCTGTTGCGTCCCCGGCGCTGGCTCCGCGGAACGCTGGAGCGCATGCTGGGCTGGCCGACAGTCATGCAATGGCTGCTCTTTTTCGTCATCGGCATCTACGGTGGGTTTGTCCAGGTCGGCGTGGGCATCTGGCTTCTGGCTGGTCTTGTATTGGGTTTTGGCTACGACCTGGTGCGGGCCAATGCAGTCAAGGTGACCATTGTACTCTGTTTTACGCTCGCTGCACTGGCAGTCTTTGTCTTGAATGGCCAGGTGCAGTGGCGGGAGGGGCTGGTCTTGGCCGTGGGAAATATGTTGGGGGCATGGGTCGGGGCGCGGTTCGCAGTAGAGCAAGGGGTGGTTTGGGTACGCCGGGTCTTGGTCGGCATCGTCGTAGTTTCGGCGGCCCACCTGTTGGGCGTTCTGGAGTGGCTGGCACAGCTACTGTGAGTGGACTGTGCCGACGCGCATTTGTGCCGGGGGCAGTATCGTATTGCTCCTTCGATTTGCCGGACCGGGACTCTGGGGACAACGGAACCTGTTCCAGTGTTCCTGTGGAGGTTTCCAATGCCTGAATCCCTGCGCAACTATCTGGACTTTGCGATCTAAACCGCCTACCGGGCTGGCCGGCTCACCCTGAGGTACTTTCGGACTGGGGTGAGGCCTGATCTCACGGCGGATGACACTCTGGTGACCGTCGCTGACCGCCTTGGCGAAGAGTTGATCCGCAGCCGAATTGAGAAGCGGTACCCGCATCACGCCATCGCTGGCGAGGAGTACGGCAGGACAGGAGCTGAGGGGGCCAGCCACTGCTGGTATGTGGACCCCGTTGACGGCACCAGCGCTTTTGTCCGTGGCGTGCCCTTCTATGCGGTGCTGATCGGCCTGGAGCCCCACATGGAACCATGGGACTGCGCGCCTTTTCCACCCATTCTGCAGGAGGCTTGCGGCTACTTCGGCCATTGGCAGGGCAATCCAACCATCCACGGGAGCGAGAGCCTGGCGACTACTCAGGCGCTGCTCCCAGAAGTACTGGCCTTGCTGCGAGAAGGGTGAGGGCTTGGGGACGTTTGGCTTGCCTACTCTGGAGTTGGCCGAGCACGGATCATCCGTTATACTACTCGCCAACGGCGTGGGTGAGCCTGCTGACGTCCAGGATGCTGGCACATCCGTGGCGGCTCTCTAGGAGCCTGATTGTTCCCACTGCGTGACGATGGTGCGGACCAATCGCTGCCCGATCAGGCCGGCCAAGCCAAACGATGCCGGGAACCAAAAGAGACGCCTTGCTTCATCACTTCGTAGCACAGTTGTTTGGGAAGCAGCATCTCAGTTGATGGCTCTGGTGGACAAGCCGGGGACGGGCATTGGGCGAAGCCAGGAGGCACTGGCGGCCTGGCCCGCCAATGCTGCACGTCAGGTACTGTGCTCACTGGCCGAATATGTGGTGGATCGGAGGCGCTGAGAGAACATCATGCCGGAGGAGGACATGCCTAGCAAGCCCCTTGTTGGCGTCACTATGGGCGATCCGGCCGGGGTGGGGCCCGAGGTCACGGTCAAGGCGTTGACCGAGCTGGGTATCTACAGTGTATGCCGCCCCCTGGTGGTCGGCGACGCTGCGGTGTTGGCCAGGGCCAATGAGATGCTGGAGACACCGCTCATCGTGCGGCCCGTTGCCAGGGTGAACGATGCTCGCTTTGAGTTTGGGACGATGGATGTGCTCGATCTGGCCAACGTCGAGCTGGGCAGGCTGGAGACAGGGAAGATCTCGGCGATGGCCGGGAAAGCGGCGGTAGAATACGTGATCCAGGCCGTGCAACTTGTCCAGGCAGGGGAGATGGACGCCATGGTTACCGGCCCCATCAACAAGGAGGCCATCAACCTGGGAGGATATCACTACATCGGGCATACTGAGATCCTGGCTGACCTCACCCATACCACCCGTCTCACTACCATGCTCGCCTCTGGCCCTTTGAGAGTGACACACGTTACCAGGCATGTCCCCCTGGGGGCAGTGTCTGATCTCATTACCAGGGATCGTGTCCTGGAAACCATTCTGGTCACCGCAAAAGGCTTGCGCCAATTCGGGATCGAGCAAGCTCGCCTGGGAGTGGCGGCGCTGAACCCGCATGGTGGGGAGGGTGGGCTGCTGGGGCGCGAGGAGATAGAGGAAATCGCGCCAGCGGTGGAAAAGGCGCGTAAGATGGGCATCAACGCGCAGGGGCCTTTTCCCGGCGATTCCATCTTCTTCCGCGCCATCGATGGCGAGTTCGATGCGGTGGTGGCCATGTACCACGACCAGGGACACATTCCGATAAAAGTGTACGATTTCCAGGGAAGCTATACCGTGACCCTGGGCCTGCCCATCCTGCGCACCTCGGTGGATCACGGCACGGCTTTCGACATTGCTTGGAAGGGAATGGCCAATTCCCGCAGCATGTTGGTGGCCATCCAAGCGGCAGCCCTACTTGCGCGGCAGAAGGAAAAGTGATTCCCAAGGAGTTGCTGGAGCTGGTTCGTCTGGAGTTTGTCTTGTCCTGGCACAGTGTCCACGGTGAGCCGCATTGGACACGCGTACGCGAGAACGGCCTTCGCCTGGCCAGGCTGACTGGTGCCAGGCTCCAGGTGGTGGAGCTGTTTGCCCTGCTGCATGATTCGAAACGGCTCAACGACGGGCGGGATCCAGGTCACGGTAAACGGGCTGCAAACTTTGCCAGGACGCTGCGAGGCTCGCTGATTCAGCTCCCAGACGAGGATTTTGAGTTGTTGGCATTTGCCTGTGAATACCACACCGATGGCTGGACTGAAGCGGAGATCACCGTGCAAATCTGCTGGGATGCGGATCGGTTGGACCTGGGGCGCGTTGGCATCCGGCCAGCTCCCAGCCTTCTCTGCACCACGGCAGCCAGAGAACCCGCGATGATCGAGTGGGCATTCTTGCGCAGCCAGCAATGTTATGGGGCACAGCAGGGTTTTCGGTGAGCCAGTCTGCTTCATCTCTGTTCGGCATTCCCCTGGCGTTGCGGCTGAGAGTGCGCTGAAGAGGACGCATCAGCCCTGGATGTGGATGGAAGGCAGAGCGGCAGTTGATGTCTGAGCGGCCTACGGTATTCAGCGCCGTTCCACCCTTAGTTGCCATGGGTGGGATGACTTGCGTGGTACCGAGGTGGTGTTGCGGCAAGAGACGAATGGGGGTGTAGAGATGTCTCGCTGCGCGATTCTGTTTATCCTTGGCCTGGTCATCGCCCTTGCGCTGACTGCATGCGCTCCGCCCGTCCGAGGGCCAGTCAGAGTGGTCGAAAGGGATTCTGGCTCTATGATAGAGCTGCGTGTCGGCGGCAAGATAGAGCTGGTGCTCGACGCCAATCCGAGCACCGGCTATCTCTGGGAGGTGGCAACCCCTGATATCACCGTTGTCAAGCAGGATGGTGAGGCACAGTTCAAGCCCGATAGCAAGGCCATAGGCACCGGGGGCAAGATGACCTTCCACTTTGAAGCTGTGGCTCCCGGCGAGGAAATACTGCGCCTGATCTACCATCGACCGTTCGAGCAAGACGTCCCGCCATTGCGAACTATCGAGGTGTACATCTTGGTTAGGCAGCGGAGGTTAGCATCCAGTGGCCGCTTTGGGATTCGAGGTTGTGCGTGTGCTCCCTTAGGCGGAGCGAGGCAGTGGTGACGGCATCGCGTTTCGACTTGTAGTGATGGCTTCAGCCGCTGTGGGCAAAGAGCAAGCGACAAAAGTCGCCACTACGGAGGCGAAAAGGACCCCAAAGGTTTGGAAAACCTTTGGGGTCTGCTATTCCGACCACAGGCCGCCGGTTTCCGTCATCCAGTCGGCGATTTGCTCCACGGACCTGGGCACGTTGCTGTCGGATATCTCCAAGACCAATGTTGGCAGGATGGACTCGCTGACCAGGCGGCGCAGTAGCTCTTGCTCGCGGATGAATACTCCCAGGTCGTCGTACTGGGCTGGATTGCCTGATACTTTGAGCTTCTCCGCGCGGGCCTGCTCGAAGGATTCGGGGCTGCGCGTGCAAAAGACCAGGTGGAAGCCGAGGGGCAGCAATCTCTCTTCTAACCAGCGGAAGTCATAATCTCTGCCGTAAGCCTGCAGTTGGTAGGCGCGGGTGGAGATGTGGAAGCGGTCCACAATCCACGAGTAGTAGCGCAGCAGTTCGAACAGTCGCACCCAGGTGCCGTAGGTCTCCATGGCCAGGGCTTTTTCCTGTGGCTCAAAGTTGATCAGCCCCCGCCCCCAGGGGTAATTGGTGAAGGCGCACCACTCGGCGGAGATGAGCGGCGAATGGTAGCGGTATTTACGCGGCCCGACGATGCGCGGATGCTCGTTCAGGGCGAAGGCGATCTCGGTCTTGAGGGTGAGACGTGTGCCTTCGAGGATGATCTTGGGCGTCAGTTTGCGTGACATAAGTAGTGTCTCTTGTGCTGTAGCCAATCTTGGGTTGTATCCGAAAAAGCGACACGCGTCCGCCCGTACTTCCCCCCCCGGTGTGGTAGAAGGGGACATCGTAACGGCCCAACAACTCCAGCTCATAGCGCTCTCGCGCCGCAGCCACCGGGGCCGCCATCTCCAGGCCATCCTCCAGCAGGTAGACTGGCGTACCGCGCGTCATTGCGTCATCCACGAAGGTATACAACTCATCAGTTCGCCACACAGTAGGGCGAAATGCAGTTCGTCGGCTGTGCATTTCGATTGTGCCGCTGTTCAGCGAAGCGCCGATCAGCGCAGTCTCCTCAGTGTCCTGTCCAATCCGCGCAAACCCCGCCCTCTGAGAGACATTGAGGTGCCCGAAAGCGTCGAAATCTGTCGCGCGGGCCAGCTCCAGGGCAGGGCCCGTGCGCAGTAAGAACAGGGCCATCAGCAGAAAGCCGTATCCAAGTCCACGCAGGAACACAGGCATACCCAACCTTGGCAAGTCAGTCAGCCAGCGCCACAAGCCGAGCACACCATAGCCAGCCCAGAAGCAAAGCACCGGAAAAACGGAGAGCAGGTCGCGCAGACGCAGCGCCTCGTATGGCAGGTGGATCAGCAGGACGGCGATCAGCCAACTGCTGAGCATCCCGAAATGCGCCCTGTCCTCACGCCACTGTCGCCACAGGCCGTAGAGTATGAATGGGCTGACGCACAAGAATTCCCGGCTACCAAAGAGATCGCGCACCGCCCGCACGGCCATCGGGCCCACAAAAGCGAACGAAAAGTGGCGCAGTTCCAGGGATTCGGGGCGAAGCCAGTGGCCCATTACCCATTGATGATACAGCAAATCGGGTATTGCCACCAAGCACGCAGCCACGGCGAACCAAGCCAGCGCGGCAGCTTTCTGTCGTTTCTCAGCGCGCGTCACCCAGGCCAGGAACAGAATGCTGGCCGCGAGCACCAATTGGGTATGCCGCACCAAGTATGCACAGCCGAACGACAGACCCGCCAGAAACGCCCAGGCTTGCTTCCGCGAGCCACGTGTGACCCGCCCCGCCCGACCCCGCCTAGGGGATGGCGGGACTCCGCAGACGGCGGGACTGCGCATGGCTTGCACCCACAGCAGCGCGGTGAGTGTGGTGAACAACTGCGCAGCCGCGTCCGCCATGGGCACGACCAGGCGCTCGATCTGCGCGTAGGACGTGGCCAGCAGCAAGACGGATACCGCGCCGACCCACAGCTTCTCTCCAGTCGAGCGGCCCGCCAGCAGCTCCCAACTCAGCGCTGCCATTGCGACCAGCGACAAGAGCCCCAGCACGGGCGTGGCCAGGTATAGTCCCCCCTCCCCTGCCAGCCCATACCCTATTGCCAGCAGCACGGACTGGCCAATCGGCCACACCGTAGCTGCCCGGCCGCGGGCGTCAAACGGTAGATGGTAGCCCAGGTGCACCCCAGCCTCCGGGAAGACTCCTAACTGTTCCATGTGTGCTACCAGTGGAAAGGAGTGAACGGGTGCGCCCTGCTCAGCCAGGTCCACCGCCATCTGAGCATAACAATAGGGATCAGTGCCGGTCACACCACGGGTGCGCAGGTGGATGTAGGCGTACGCAGCCCAGGTGAAGGACAGCAGCAGACACACTGCGGCAATGCCAGGCAGCATGGCTTGTTCATGCCGCTGGTAGCGCAGGATCGAATACACCTGCGAGAAGAATGCCCAGGGCACGGCAACGAACAGCGCTACAGTCACGTTCAACAAGTTGTCCCACGCTGCGGGGAGGAAAAAGTGCGGGTAAGCAAGCAACTTCGCCACGACCAGCACCAGCACACGCGCAACGAGCACACCATAGACCCAAAAAAGAGGCGCCAGAGCTTCCAGGTGCACCCGCCACCGCCGCGTGCGCAGGCTGAACCACAGTTGCGGGCTGAGCAGGCCGAGGAGCAGCAGGATGGGGAACCACATTGGCCATCCGTAGTGCGCCGTGAGCATCATCAGGCCCACCAGGTGTGCGCCGACCAACAACAGCGAGGTATACCGGGGCAATAGGGGTTGGACTACATCCATCTGGCCACCCAGCGCACGCCGGACTCGCTCCCGTACGTTTGCTTGCTCGCGTTGCCATGCCCATACGATGACAGGAAGAAACCATGCCAACAAGTTGGCCCCAAAGACCAGTATGCGCATGGACAGAAAGGGCACACCCGCAAGCGCGCAAGCGACGAGCAACAAAGCACACAGAGTGAGGACTGCTTCGGCTTCCAAGGCTCGCCATAGCCTCGGATAGCGGTGCTTCCGCCAGAGAGCGGTCAGCAGGAGCAAGCCACAGCACGTTCCGAAAGCCAGCAGCAGGTAGAAAAGCCGGAAAGGACCTGGCTGCCCAGGGATAGGTTCCAGCAGGTACTCGTAGCTCAAGAGTCTGCGCAACGGTGTTCTCCGTGCCTGTCGAGGGACTGTGTCAGGATTATACAGGGTACTGCGTCAAATGCTAAACTCAGGCAGTCGCTTCTGGCGTGATAATCGAGCCAGAGGGGGTTTAGCGTTGATGCACGAAGTAGTATCTTCCGCCATCGAGTTTGACAAACCCATTCCTTATGCTGTATCATCACTTCTATGTGTAGCAACCATGATCATCGGTCTAACGCCCAGATCAGGGAGATTCCACCACTATGAACCCAGGCTCACTCAGCTACTACGTCTATCGCTTCTTCGGCGCCGTGATGCCCCACGTTCCGCCACGCCTAGGCTATGCCGTCTTCGACCGCATCGGGAGCCTGACCTACCAAAACGGCGCCACCGCTAGGGAGAATGTGCATGACAACCTGCGCCACGTCCTGGGGCCGCAGGCCGACCCGGCACGCATCGCAGAGGTGGCGCGTCAGATCTTTCGCAACCAGGCCCGCAATTACTACGACCTCTTCCGCGTAGCTTCGCTCAGCGCAGACCAAATCAGGAGCCTGGTGACGGTGCACGGTTTGGAGCATATAGACCAGGCGTTGTCTGCAGGCAAAGGTGTGATCATGGTCTCTGCGCATCTCGGCAATGCTGACGTTGTGTTGCAGAGGTTCGCGCTGCAAGGCTACCCAATCACGGGAGTAGCAGAACACTTGCAACCGGAAGAACTCTATCGATACGTCGCATCTCTGCGGGCCAGCAAGGGTGTCAAAGTCATCCCCTCAGATAGCTTCTTGCGGCCACTGTTCAGAGCATTGCGCAACAACGAAATCCTGGCCCTGGCTGCAGACAGAATCGAGGCTGAAAACGGGACAGTGATCGAGTTCTTTGGTGCGCCGGCTTTGCTTCCGGACTGGCACGTGCAACTGGCCTTGCGTACGGGGGCCAAGCTACTGCTGGCCTTTAGCGTGCGCAGGCAAGATAATACGTTCGAGGCTGTCACCGAGCCTCCCCTGGACCTTGAGAACACGGGTGACAGGCGAAGAGACATACGTGCGGGGATGGCTAAGCTGGTCGCCGTTCTGGAGAAGTATATTGGTCGGTCTCCTGAGCAGTGGGTGATGTTTCAGCCTATCTGGAAACTGCCCGAGAGCCTGAGCAGTTCATAGACGATGAAAATCGCACTGGTTACCCCCTACGAGTATCCATATCCTGGCGGTGTCACGGAACATGTGTCCTACCTGGACCATTGGCTCCGCGACTGGGGCCACGATGTGAAGATTATTGCCCCTTGCGCTGAGGACGCAGAAAACATCCCAGACAACGTGATCAGGATCAGCACCTCGATCACTGCCGTACCCTTCGGTGGTTCTGTGGGCCGTGTCACGCTGTCACCTCGAATATACCTGCCAGTCAAGCGCCTACTGAGGAAAGAGCGCTTCGACGTCATCCACCTGCACGAACCTCTGACTCCAACTCTGCCACTCTTTGTGCTTCGACATTCCCAGACAGTGAATGTTGGCACTTTCCATGCCTTTCGTGAGAAACGGCACCTGGCTCTGGAGACAGTAGCCGCTCTGGTACAGCCCTTCGTTGACAAGCTCGATGCAAGGATCTGTGTCTCTCAGGCAGCGCTCGAGCTCGCCAGCTACTATTTCCCTGGCGAGTACATCATCATCCCCAATGGCATCGACGTGCAGCGTTTTGGCAGCCCACACATTGAGCCCATAGAAAGGTTCGCCGATGGCCGCCCGAACATCCTTTTCGTGGGGCGCTTGGAAAAGCGCAAAGGCTTCCGTTTCCTGATGCGTGCCTATCCCTACATCATCGAAGCCATTCCTGACGCACGCCTGATCGTGGTGGGTGCTTACGACAAGGAGGACAAAGAACCATTTGTGCGCTATGCGCGCATGCATCGCTTGAATGGTGCCAAGTTCATCGGACGCGTTTCGTCTGAGGAACTGGCTCGCTACTACAAGACCTGCGACGTGTTCTGTGCACCCTCCACGGGTTTTGAGAGCTTTGGGATCGTATTGCTGGAGGCAATGGCTGCCGGGAAGCCAATCGTAGCTACGGACATTCCCGGCTATCGCAGCGTCCTGGAGGATGGACAAGAAGGCTTGATGGTGGAGTCAGAGAACGAACACGCGCTGGCCCAAGGCATCGTGACACTACTGCGCGACCCCACCCTACGTCAGCAAATGGGCCAGCGTGGCCGGCGCAAGGCAGCACGCTACGACTGGCCTATCATCGCGCGCCAGATACTCGATCTGTATGAACGACTGATAACACAGAGGACAGAGGCAGCACACAATGCTCAGTGAACCGCTCCGCAAGTGGACGCAAGGAATCAGAGCACCGATAGCCAGGGTGCTGGGACGCCTGGGGATCTCACCGAATTCCCTGACCGCGTTGGGCTACCTGCTCAACCTGCCCGTAATGTACGTGCTGGCAACCGGCCGCCTGCAGGTCGGCGGCATCCTGGTGGCAGCGGCCAGCCTATTCGACGCCCTCGATGGTGCAGTAGCGCGCGAAATGGGGCAAACCAGCACCTTTGGCGCTTTTTTCGATTCGGTAATGGACCGTTTCTCTGAGGCAACTGTGCTTTTGGGGCTGTTTCTCTGGTACTTGCAGCAGCACGGAGCCAGAACAGAGCTGGTCCTCATCTACGCCACAATCGTCGGGTCGCTGATGGTCAGTTACACGCGAGCTCGCGCCGAAGGGCTGGGCCTGGAGTGCAAGACAGGGCTCCTGACCCGCTTTGAGCGGGTTGCCTTGCTGTCAATCGCTTTGATCGTCCAGCGGGTACCGCTGGCGCTTTGGGTGATGGCTGTCTTGACCAACGTGACAGCACTTCAGCGCGTCTACCATGTCTGGCGCCTTACGCAGGGGGGGGATCGTTGACCAAACCCATAGCCAAGGTTCCCAGTTGACGGTTGCGAGCTATCGTTACACTACAGAGGTACACAGTATTGGCTACATTGACCTTTCTGGGCTCATCGGCAGCGGTGCCGGCAGTAGGACATGACAACACCTATCTGGCAGTCGAGGGAGAGCTGTCCACACTGCTCATCGACTGTGCTGGAAGTCCATTGCTCAAGCTGCAGTTGGCAGGAATCGAGCCCTCTCAACTGGGATACGTAGTTTTCTCCCATCGTCATCCTGACCACATGTATGGCTTTCCCATACTGATGCTCGGTCTCTGGCTGTTGGGACAGAACACGCCCCTGCAGATCATTGCCGAGCCGGAGAGCCTGCACACCGTCCAGGCTTTGCTGGAACTCTTCCGGCCTGATGAGTGGCCTGGCTTCTGCTGGCCAATCTACCGTAAAGTGGAGCTGCAAGATCAGAGCATAGTCCTGGACCTGCCGGATCTGCTGGTCACAGCCTGTCCGACCGAGCACGTCGTGCCCAGCATGGCAGTGAAGATCATCAGCAAGGCTTCGGGACGTGCCACCGTTTACTCCAGCGACACTGCCCCTTGCCCCAGCCTGGTGCGCCTGGCCCGTGGGGCGGACGTGCTCATTCACGAAGCGTCAGGAGAGTTCCCTGGCCATTCATCGGCCGCTCAGGCCGGCCAGGTAGCGGCCCAGGCAGGCGTGGGCAAACTCTATCTGATCCACTATCCTGCCCTTGGTACCCATCTGAACACGCTGCTGGCTGAGGCACACAAGGAGTTCGCTGGCCCGGTCGAGCTGGCGCGGGATTTCGGTACTTTCGAGTTCTAGATGAACTTCTCGTAGTGATGATTCATGAACTTGACTTTTGGGGTGGGTAATAGATCCAAATGACCACCGAATGGAATTCGCTGGCTGACCCTGAAAAGCCCCTTCAGGGTCCTGATCCAGTGCCTGAGGGCACTTCCCAGAAGCTTCAGGCAGGGATTTCAATCCTTGACTCACGTGCATAGGAGAACACCATGCCCATTGTCTACCTGAATGGAGATTATCTGCCACTTGAGGAGGCCACAGTACCGGTCGAAGACCGTGGGTTCCTCTTTGCTGACGGCATCTACGAAGTGGTACGCTTCTACCGTGGACGCTCTTTCCAGTTGGAAGCTCACCTGCAGCGGTTGCAGCATAGTGCTCAAGGAGCACATCTGCCCCTCGCGTCGGCTGCAGCGGAGCTCCCAGGCATTATCGAGCGCCTGTTGGTCGAGAATGACCTGCAGGATGCCAACGTCTACATCCAGTACACTCGTGGCGCAGCTCACCCACGCACGCACACCTTCCCCGCAGCAGCACAGCCCACGGTACTGGTCATGCCGGTGCCTATTCACGCTCTTCCTGGTGACGCTTTCACGCGCGGAGTGAGCGCGGTGACCATGCCCGACTTGCGCTGGCGACGTTGTGACATCAAGAGCACGATGTTGCTTCCCAACGTCATAGCCAAGCAGCAGGCACGGGATCAAGGAGCCTTCGAGGCTATCCTGGTTCGTGACGGCGTTGTCACTGAGGGATCGAGCACCAACATGTTTGCCGTGATTGACGGCTCGCTCACCACCCATCCCGCTGACCAAGACGTCCTGGGGGGCATCACCCGCCAGGTGATACTGGCACTCGCGGCCACACTCTGTCTTGGCATCTGCGAAGAAACGTTCACTGTGGACCAGCTCTACGACGCCGAGGAGGTGTTCCTCACCAGCACCACGTCCGAAGTTCTACCCATCACACAAGTGG
Source organism: Chloroflexota bacterium (assembly GCA_030607875.1). GTDB lineage: Bacteria > Chloroflexota > Anaerolineae > UBA2200 > UBA2200 > JAUWJD01. The sequence goes on along the minus strand of JAUWJD010000027.1, from coordinate 15,787 downwards.
ATGGTCGAGCGATTGGTGATGGCCGCCCAGGTCGGGTGACCATGCGCCTGTTCGAGGCATTCCAGAAAGAAGTAGCGAGCTAAACTATTGTTCACCATTGGCATTCGCGAGCGGACCCGGCAACCTTTCAACCCTCTCATTACAGCGCACGAAAGCACCACTGACACCCGACAATGGCCCTGCCCCGATTGGCCGGGCACAGAAACCGCGTTGATCAGAGTGCGCATGGTTGCCCCGCTTTGACAATAGAACCCCTCTGTCCTATGATAACATTTGACCAGGCGACAAGGGAGGATGAATGACGCGCATTATTCTCATCCGACACGGACAAACCGCGTGGAACAAAGTCGAGCGCATCCGCGGCCAGGTCGATGTCCCTCTTGACGAGGTAGGACTGGCCCAGGCCGAAGCGACTGCCAAACGGGTGGCCAATGAATGGCAGCCGGTTGCCGTCTACTGCAGCCCGCTGCGGCGCGCTGTGCAGACAGCACAGCCTATTGCTCGCTATCTGGGACAGGATGCGCGAGCAGTAGCCGGTTTCAATGACATGAGCTTTGGGCAATGGCAAGGTTTGTCCCCTGAGGAAGTGACACAGCGCTGGCCGCAACTGGCACGCACCTGGCTGGAGGCACCACACAAGGCCATCTTCCCTGATGGTGAGAGCCTTGCTCGGGTCAGGCAGCGAAGCATGGAAGCTCTGCACCAGGTCATTGCGCGCCACGAAGGAGCAGTGGTAGCAATTGTCGGACATACTGTCGTGCACCGCGTCCTGTTATGCGCCGTGCTGGGACTGGACAATTCCAGCTACTGGCGCATCGGACAAGAGACCTGTGCGATCAACGTGTTTGAGTGGCGCGAGGGCGTCTTCTTCATCGAGTCCATCAACGACACATGCCACCTGCGGCCACGGCCGGTGTCGCAGGAAGAATCGTCACCATAGAATCATCACTTTGGAGAGATCATGTACCAAGCCGTATATTTTGATGCCTTCAATACACTGTTCAGCTTACGTTACCCTATTGGCTCTGCTGCCAGGCAGCTTCCCATGCAGAAGGGCGCATTGAGCGACTTCCTGCACCGCTTTGATGCGCATTTGCAGGCTGCATACGGCCGAGCGCACGCTGGTCCGCCCGGTGAGGCGAGCCCATTTGTACGCCTGTTTGCTGCCTTCGCCGACCTCACCGGACTGTCCAAGACGGGTCCTTTCGGCCTCTTGGTGCGCAAGGAGGGGCTTGTTCGCCACTGGCTCACCGTGTATACAGATGTCTTGTCCACACTGCAGACCCTCAGCCAGGTCTGCAGACTGGGCATCATATCCAATGCCTGGCCTCACCTGGAACGATTGCTGGACCTGTTAGGGATCAGCAGCTATTTCGAGAGCGTGACCATTTCTGCCCAGGTCGGCCTGAGCAAGCCCAACCAGGCAATCTATGAACTGGCCTTGCGGACCCTGCGTATCCACGCGGAACAAGCGATCTTTGTGGACGACATGCCGGCGAACGTGGCAGCAGCGGAGCGGATGGGGGTACGAGCACTGTGGTTGGTTCGTGCACCAACGTCGGAACGTGATATCCCCGCTCGCTATCGCCACCTCACCCAGATTCATTCGCTGGAGCAAGTGGTCGCCCTCGTCTTGGGAACCTAATGCAATGTCCAGACCCCAAGTAACCATCTACACAGACGGGGCCTGCAAGCCCAATCCTGGCCCGGGAGGATGGGCCGCCATTCTCCGTTACGGCAGACACGAGAAGGTGCTCATCGGGAGAGAGCCCCAAACCACAAACAACCGCATGGAACTGCAAGCAGCCATCTCCGCCCTGGAAGCATTACGTGAACCATGCCAGGTTGAGCTCTATACAGATTCCAAGTACATGCAGCAAGGCATTACTAACTGGCTGCCCAACTGGATTGCGCGAGGATGGCGCAAGAGTGATAGAAAGCCAGTGCGTAATGCTGACTTGTGGAAAAGGCTCGATGCGCTGAATCAGCAACACGACGTGCACTGGCACTTGGTTCCCGGCCATAGCGGAGACCCAGAGAACGAGCGCGTTGACCGTCTGGCACGCCAGGCGATTCGCCACACCAACGTCTCCCGGCCGTCCAACAGCACAAAATAAACACGACAAGGAGTGCACTAATGCCGGAGGTAGAAGATAAGACACAGGAAGCAACAGCAGAAACGCATTTGATGGCCAAAGACCTGCTGCAGCAGCCCGTACAGATTCACCTGCCGACGCGCCACAACCCCAAGCTGCAACAAGTGGTGACACGAATCAATGAACACAGCGAGCTGCAAACGCTGTGGCGCATTTGCAACGTCACTGCGGTAGACCGCTTGCACATGTCAGATCACGGGCCGGTGCACATGCAGATCATCGCCAACATCGCTCTCAAGCTGCTGCGGCTCATTGTGGAAAGCGGTGTGTTGCCCAATGTGGTACTCAACTATGGCTTGCAGAATAAAGACGCAGAAATCGTGGTCGTACTGGCCGCGCTGCTGCATGACATTGGGATGTCCATCCACCGTAACGACCATGAACACTACAGCCTCTTCCTTGCCGCACCGCTGCTCAAGGAACTGCTGACCGACCTGTACGAGATTCCAGTGCGCACGGTATTGGTTTCCGAGACCTTGCACGCCATCATCGCCCACCGTGTCGGAGGACGACCGCTGACCTTGGAAGCAGGCGTTGTGCGCGTGGCGGACGCACTCGACATGGCCAAGGGGCGGTCACGCATCCCCTTCGAAGCTGGCGCGGTCAATATCCACTCTGTCTCTGCAGCAGCAATCGAGAAGCTGGAGATCAAGCGCGGGGAGAAAAAGCCCGTTCTCCTGTCCGTGCGCATGAGCAATTCGGCTGGCATCTTCCAGCTCGATGGATTGCTCAAAGAGAAGCTGCTCGGCTCAGGCCTGGAGCCCTACGTTGAAATCGAAGCACACATAGAGGGTACAGAGAAGAAACTGGTGCACAGCTACCGCTTCTGAGCGGCATTCACCCAACGTCCAGCGGGGCGTCGACGTGCGGTGAGAAACGGCCCAGCACAGCCCCGCAGCGGCAGCCGGACGGGCATTCGTGATAGAATCCCATTTGTTTTTCCGAAGGAGGGCATTCATGTCTGAGAACCACCAACTCATTGTCGTCTACGGAACCACCTGGTGCCCTGACTGCAAACGGTCCAAGCAGTTCCTCGGTGAGCAGCGCATCCAGTACGACTGGGTGGACATCGAGAAGGATGCCGATGCGATGGCCTATGTCGAGCAGATCAACGAGGGCAAACGCAGCGTCCCTACCATCGTTTTCCCTGACGGCTCAACCCTTGTCGAGCCCTCCAACGCCGAACTGGCGGTAAAGCTGGGCCTGACCACCCAAGCCGAGCGCACCTTCTACGACGTGATCATCGTCGGTGGGGGACCGGCCGGGCTGACCGCAGGCCTGTACCTGGCCCGTGAGAAGGCGGATACCCTGGTCATTGAGAAGAGCGCACTTGGCGGCCAGGCGGCAGTTACCCAGGCCCTGGAGAACGTCCCCGGCTTTGATCAGCCCATCAGCGGCGAAGAATTCGGACGGCGGCTGGCCAACCAGGCGCGCCGCTTCGGCGTGGAAATCCTGCAAGCGCAAACGGTGACCAAAGTGCGCAGCAAGGGCAAATACCGCGAAGTGGTCACCGCCGATGGCAGCACCTACGGAGCCAAAGTAGTGCTCATCGCCACCGGTTCCCGCTACCGCCGCCTGAGCGTGCCCGGCGAGGACGAACTCATCGGCATCAACATCCACTTCTGCGCCACGTGCGATGGGGCGTTCTACAAGGATAAGGACGTGCTGGTCATTGGCGGGGGCAACAGCGCCTTCCAGGAGGGACTGTTCCTGACTCGCTTTGCCACCCACGTGACCCTCGTCGAGTTCGCCCCACAGGTAAAGGCCAGCAACGTGCTGCAGGACAAAGTAGCCGGGCGGGACGACATGACGGTGGTGACCAACCACGCCGTGCAGGAGTTTGTCATCGCTGACGGCAAGCTGGCTGCCGTCAAGGTCCAGGATCGTGAAACAGGCGAGATCAAAGAGTCGCATGCGGACGGCGTGTTCGTCTTCATCGGGCTGAGCCCCAACAGTGGCTTTCTCCCGCCAGAGATCGAACGCGATCGCTGGGGCTTTGTGGCCACCGACAAGACTTTGCAGAGCTCGGTCAAGGGCGTTTTTGCCGCTGGGGACGTGCGTGGTGGCAGCACCAAGCAGATCGCCTCAGCCGCAGGCGAAGGTCCACCGCCGCACTGATGATCCGCGAGTACCTGAGGGAGATTTGACCCGACTCTACATCCCATTCCTGCTCGGCGGCAACGTTGTACGGGACAGATAACACAGGTGAAAAGGACACTGATGAAACCAATGCTCGAACACATCGCACGCTTCATTCAAGCCCAGTGGATGATCCTGCTCTTCATTACTGCCATTGCTGCGGTATGGCTGTTCCTGCACACCGAGAGCAGCGGCGCTGCCTCGCTCGAAGAGTTCGAGCGCAAGACCCACGCCGGCCAGCCGGTCGTGGTAGAGTTCTTCTCCAACACCTGACCGCCGTGCCTCCTGGCCAAGCCTGTCGTGGACAGGCTAGAGAGAGAACTGCAAGGTCAAGCTAAAGTCATCCGCGTCAACCTGATGAGCAGCATGGGCATCACCCTCGCCGGAAGATACAGCGTTCGAGCCTCACCTACCATGCTCGTCTTTGATGGCGCAGGAAAGGTCGTCTACTCGCAACCCGGAATGCCCAATACAGAAGCTATTGTGCAACTGGTGACCGGGTTGACGACGCAGTAGCCGGGCAACATCCGTCATGCTACCCGTTCACTATCGCTTCCTGACTCAAGCCCAGCAAATCCGCGACTACCTGCACACACTGCAGTCAGAGACTACGCTGGCCATCGACGTTGAGGCGGACAGCCTCCACTCGTACCCCGAGAAGGTCTGTCTGGTGCAGATCTCCACCCCAACGGCCAACACCATCCTCGACCCTCTGTCGGGCGGCCAGGGCCTGCAGGCGCTGGCCAAAGTGCTGGCCAGCCCGTCCATTACCAAGGTCTTTCACGGCGGAGGCTATGACATCCGCTTGCTCAAGAAGGCTTACCAGTTGCAGGTTCGCAACGTCGCCGACACCATGATCGCGGCCCAACTGGCCGGCCGCCCTCAGGTCGGTCTGTCCGCACTGCTGGAAGAAGAATTCGGCATGCACCTGCAGAAAAGATACCAGCGCGCCAACTGGGGCGCGCGCCCGCTGGATGAGCAAAAACTGAGCTACGCGGCCCTGGACACAGCCTACCTGCTGCCGCTTTGGCAGCGCCTGCGGGCCGATCTGCTGCGATTGGGACGCCTGGAGTGGGCACAGGAAGAGTTCGAACTGCTCGAAGCCGTTACTCCTGCCCCCCAGCACGGCCCCTCCTGCTTTGACGTCAAGGGGGGCCACCGCCTGCGGCCCAGGGAGCGGGCCATCCTCCAGGCTCTCGTGGAACTGCGCGACGAAACCGCCCGTGCCTGGGATCGGCCGCCGTTCAAAGTGCTGGGCAACGAAGTGCTGCTGCAATGGGCACAGGAGCCTCCCGCCACGCGCCAAGAGGTGCTGCGCACCCCCAGGGCCAACAAGGGCATCCTGCGCCGGCTGGCGGCGCGAATCCTGGACGCGGTGCGGGCAGCACAATCAACACCTCTGGCCGACTGTCCACAGCGCAAGCTGGCAAGGCACCTCCCGCTGACTGAAGGGCAGCAGCGCCGGCTGCAGCGCATGAAAACCATCAGGCTGGCAGCGTCAGAGCGTCTGGGCCTCAGCCCTGGGCTGCTGGTGACCTCCCACACGCTGGAGAGGCTGTCCCGGGCCCAGCCCCGCCAAGTGCCAGACATGCTGCCCACCCTGCTGAAACGGTGGCAGCTTCGAGTGCTGGGCCCCGCGCTGCTACGCGCCCTGCGTCAGTAATCGTGGCCAAACCCAAAGGTCCACTTGAGATCAGGGCATTTGTCTTTGATCATTCGTCAGTGCCATAATGGCACCATAGTGACGTATTCAGGCACGTTGCCTTCGTGGTACACTGCCCGAAACTAGAAAGGAGACAGCGTCCATGCTTTGCAGGAGAGGACACGTTCTGATTGTGTTGTTCATCATCGTCATGGCCCTGTGGCTTGCAATCGTGTCTTGTGACAGCCCCGCGCCGACCGCCACTCTGCTGCCGCCCACCGCTGAACCTCCACCCCCAACATCTGCACTCGTCCCTCCGACCGCTGCTCCGCCTCCGCTGACCGAACCGGCGCCCACCGCAGCTCCCGTCCAGCGCCGCAGCAAGCCCCTCGCCGCGTTCTCCACCGCCAACTTCACTGGGTCTGGGATGTGCGCTGTGTGCCACAGCGAGCTGGTGGACGAGGCCGGAAACGACGTCTCCATCGATGCCCAGTGGAGGTCCGCGATGATGGCCAATGCCGCGCGTGATCCATTGTTCCTGGCCAAGGTGAGTTCCGAAATCGCCCGCCACCCTGCCCTGCAGGCTGTCATCGAAGACAAGTGCAGCCTCTGCCACATGCCTATGGCCTACACAGAGGCGGAAGTGGAGGGTGAAACCAGCGCCATGTTCGATCCTGGGTTCCTTGGCGCTGATCATCCGTTGCACGATGCGGCCATGGACGGTGTATCGTGCACCCTCTGTCACCAGATTAAAGACCAGGATCTGGGAACCGCTGCGACCTTCAGCGGCAAATTCCCCATCGATACGACCACCGAGCCGCCAGACCGCCCCAATTATGGTCCGTTCCCCAATCCTCTGGCGGACACCATGCGCAGAATCGTAGGCTACACACCGTTGCAGGGAGGCCAAGTACACGATGCCGGACTCTGTGGCACGTGCCATACCCTCTTCACCCCCTATGTGGATGGCGAGGGCAACGTCGCGGGCGAGTTTCCCGAGCAGACGCCCTTTCTGGAGTGGCAGCACAGCGCCTACGCCCAAGACCAGCAGCCCTGCCAGCAGTGCCACATGCCCGCAGCCATTGGCGGTGTGCCCATTTCCAACAGGCCCAGGCCGCCCAGGATTCCCGCTCGCAGCCCCTTCGCTCAGCACCACTTTGTGGGCGGCAATGCCTTCATCATCAACATGCTCAAGTCGAACGTTGATGAACTGGGCCTGACGTGCTCCGCTGAGCACCTGGAGGCGACACTTGGTCGCGTGCTGAACCAACTGCAGAACAAGTCTGTTGACCTGTCGCTGGCCAACGCTGAAATCGAGGACAATACGCTCAACCTGACGCTGCGCCTGGAGAGCAAGGTCGGCCACAAGTTTCCCTCCGGGTTCCCCTCGCGGCGCGCCTGGATACACCTGAAGGTAACCGACGCCAGTGGAAACGTTGTCTTCGAGTCAGGACAGCCACAGCCTGATGGCAGCATTGTCAGCAGCGATGCCGATGAGAGCGCGACGGCCTACGAGACCCACTACGACGTCATCTCTGCCCCTGAGCAAGTGCAGATCTACGAGTCCATCATGCACGATGTCGCTGGAGAGCTCACGTGGACGCTGCTTGCAGCGGCAGGCTATACCAAGGACAACCGTATCGTGCCCCTCGGTTTCGACAAGGAAACCGCAGGCGCGGACTTTAAGGTCTACGGCCTGGCGGCGCAAGACAACAACTTTGACCATGGTTCGGACCAGGTGCACTATCAGGTCAGCATGCAGGGCTACACAATCCCCTTTGTGGTCACAGTGGAACTGCTCTATCAGACCGTCTCCTATCGCTTCGCTCAGGACCTGGCACAGGACGATACGCCGCAGGTAGAGAGATTCATGGGCTACTACCAAGAAGCGGACAAGACGCCCGTGGTGATTGCCCGCATCGAGGAAACGGTACGGTAGAAAGCCCAACCACAACCAACACGAGTGCTGAAAGGAACACGCCCTTGGAGAAGCAACCCAACTCACGCACCTGTTTCCTCTGTGGGCGACAGAACGACGTGGGTTTGAAACTGAGCTGGTATAACGATCTTGAGGCACAACAGATCAGGGCTGAGGTAACCATACCGGAGCATTTCAACGGCTACCCTGGTTTCGTCCACGGAGGCATCGTCGCCGCCCTGCTCGATGAGACCGCCGGCCGCGCACTCTTGCTCGGTGGAGGTTATGATGACCTCATGGTCACCTTGAAGCTGGAGGTCAGATACCGCCAGCCCACCCCAACGGACCAGCCCCTGACACTGATCGGCTGGGTCATCAACCGCAGTGCCAGCCGCGCCCGAGTTGCAGCCCAGGTCCTCCTGGCCGATGGAACCATCACCGCCGAAGGCCAAGCCATCGTCGTTCGCCCGCCAGAGGAATTCTTGCGGCGCTGGGAGGCGGAGAAGCAGTACTGGCACGTATACGACGATTGATAGCTTGCAGTTGACGGGAGGCGCTTGCCGGCGGGCTGTTCGGTCGGACACCTTTTCACCAACCGCCAAATGACGCCGGGCAACTGACTTCAAGGAGCCAAACATGATCGAGATCGAGGGTCCCTTGTTCAAAGACGAGCACGGCCGCACGCTGATCCTTCATGGCGTCAACCTGGGCGGGAGCAGCAAGGTGCCTTTTCGGCCCAATGGCGCGACTCACATCCGCGAAGGCTTCTACGATCACCGCAACGTGTCCTTCGTCGGTCGGCCCTTCCCCTTGCAGGAAGCCGGCGCGCACTTCTCCCGGCTGCGTGCCTGGGGCTTTACCTTGCTGCGCTTCCTCGTCACCTGGGAAGCTATCGAACACACCGGGCCGGGCCTCTACGACCAGGAATACCTGGACTATCTCTACCAGGTGGTGCGCAAGGCTGGAGAGTACGGCTTTCACTCGTTCATTGACCCCCATCAAGATGTTTGGGGCCGCATGTCCGGCGGCGACGGTGCGCCTGGCTGGACCTTTGAAGCCGTGGGCATGGACGTCACCAAGTTCACAGAGACCGGTGCGGCCATCGTCCACGCGGTGCACGGCGATCCCTTCCCACGCATGATCTGGCCCACCAACTACAGCAAGCTGGCCGCGGCAACGATGTTCACCCTCTTTTTCGGCGGCAACGACTTTGCCCCGCAGACCAAGGTGGGCGGCGAACCAGTGCAGGAATACCTGCAGCGTCACTACATCAATGCCATGAAACAGGTGGCGCAGCGGCTGAAGGGCCTGCCACACGTCGTGGGCTACGACAGCATGAATGAGCCTTCTCCCGGCTTTATCGGCTGGACAGACCTGAACATAGCGGGCGGGCTGTTCCAAATGGGAGAATCCCCCACTCCATTCCAGGCCATGCTACTCGGGGTTGGCATCCCCCAAGAAGTTGGCGTGTGGGACCTGGGCCTAACCGGTGCCAAGCTGCGAGAGCAGCGGTGGCTGAACCCTGGCGGCGTGAGGCTCTGGCGTGAGGGCTGCGAGTGCCTTTGGAAGCAGAATGGGCTGTGGGAGCTTGGCTCAGACGGTGAACCTCGCCTCTTGCGCCCGGATCACTTTGCACAGGTCGCTGGCCGCCCGGTGCACTTTGCCGAGGACTATTTACGCCCCTTCCTCCATCGCTACATCCGCGAGATGCGCTCCATAGACCCGCGTGCGATCATCTTCCTCGAGGGCATGCCCGGAGGACAGCACCCGACTTGGGGACCGCAAGACCCGCCCAACGTGGTCAACGCCGCGCACTGGTACGATGGCCTGACTCTCCTGACTAAGAACTATCGCTCCTACTTGACGGTTGATTTCGCCACGCGCAAGATTGTCCTCGGCCCCTGGCGAGTGCGGCGCTCTTTTTTCCAGCAACTCGCAAGGATCAAAGAAGAGACAAGGGAGAAAATGGACGGCATCCCGACCCTGATCGGCGAGGTGGGCATCCCCTTCGATATGAAGGACACGCAGGCCTACCGCAGTGGTGATTTCTCGCTGCAAGCCCGCGCCATGGACGCCAGCCTCAGCGCTCTGGACGCCAACCTGCTGAGCTACACCCTGTGGAACTATACCGCCGACAACGACAACCTGCGCGGCGACCAGTGGAACGATGAGGATCTCTCCATCTTCAGCCGCGACCAGCAGGACAGTCCCGAGGATATCTACTCTGGCGGGCGTGCCTTATCGGCGGTGGTGCGCCCCTGCGCCCGCGCTGTTGCTGGCGAACCTCTGCGCATGGCCTTTGACCGCAAACGCGGAACCTTCGAATTCGAGTTCCGCCACGACCCGGCGATCCAGGCACCAACAGAGATCTTTCTGCCCAACTACCACTACCCCGATGGTTGCGTGGTCACGGTCTCTGACGGCACCTACAAACTCGATCGGGAGCGGCAAACACTCACCTACTGGCACAGCCCAGAACGGGACCTCCACCGCATCAAGGTCAAGTCCAAATGACGAATGACAAGAACCAAGTGAAGAACAAAGTACTGGCGACAAGGATTGTGATTCTATCAGTGGTCAGTGGTGTTGAATCTCGTTGAATCGTACCCCCGACTGACGATCTGGAGAACCTGCGCGCTGCATTTGGGAAGCCGTCATCTGCCGCGAGAAGCAACGTGTACTGCGCAGGTATTGTGCCGCGATGGTATCAGGTGTCGGTTGTGGCTCGCGGGAGCAGAGGGGGTTGGCGGGTGGGGACGGTCAGTCCCGCAGGAACAGAAAAACCGCACAGCTTGCGGAGAAGCTGTGCGGTTGTACGTCTTGGTTAGGGCGGGTTGCCCCTACCAGCGGTCACGGCGTCGTCCGCCGCCTGATCCTCGATCATCACGCTTGGGGCGTGCCTCTGCTACCTTGATGGCCCGCCCATCAACCTCGCGCTCGTTGAGCTGGTCGATGGCCTCCTGGGCCTTGGTGTCATCTGCCATCTCGACAAATGCAAAGCCCTTGGACCTACCCGACATACGGTCGGTGATCAGAACCACAGACTGGACCTCCCCGATCCCTGTGAACAGTTCAGACAGGGTGGCCTCGGTGGTCTCGTAGCTTAGATTGCCCACGTATAGTTTTTTTGTCACTGCTTCGTCCTCCTGACGCGGCATGTGGCCGGTTGTGGCGATTACAGAACCCTCACTTGGACGGCCTGCAAGCCCTTGGGTCCCTGCTCGATGGCGAACTCGACCCGCTGATTCTCTTCTAATGAGCGGAACCCATCCCCCTCGACGGCGGAATAATGGACGAAAACGTCCTCGCCAGCGTCACGAGAGATGAATCCATATCCCTTGCTGTTGTTGAACCATTTGACGGTTCCGGTTTCCCTTTCGGTCACGTAAACTACTCCTTCTTTTGTGTGTTTTGGAGCGAAGCAGCGTGGACAAATAAAAAAGGCCGCCCAGTCTCCGCAAGCCAGGGCAGTCTTTTATATTACAGCCAAAACTCACTTCGTCCTACAGGCGTACTGTATCACATTTCTGCAAAACGGTCAAATGGCAAACATACTCGGCCAGTGGATGAAGGGTGAGGGTGTCGCCGTGATGGTTGGCGTGGGAGGTGACTGATGCACCTAGAGGGCCGTCAGTGTTGGACTACTAGGTTCGTAGTGGCGACTTCAGTCGCTTTTCCCGCCTGGGCGGCAATTGGAATCGCTACCACAAGTCCCAAAATCGAGGTTGACAGAGCACTAGAGGTCCGTCAGCGGGCGTGCGCAACGCGACGACCAACAGGATGAGCGGAACGAGAACCAGGACAAGCAGCCATCTGCGCATTCTGTCCTCCTGTGAAGCCTGGTTCAGACACGGAATGTGGCGGAGACGCAACAGAGTGCAACCGCGCGTGGATCATACCGCGAGCGCGTGGGGTACGCAAGCTGTTCTCTGTGTGTGCGGCGATGGTGTCACGCGTTGTAGTGATTGCGAGATTCTTCGCTCCGCTCAGAATGACATAAATGAGAATGGCTGAGCCCTGAGCTGTCTGTCGTAGGGCTGCCTTGCCAAAGACGCGCTGATGTGTATAATTTACAGGGTACTGCGTCAGTTGCTAAACTGAAGTGGCCGTTCTCGTACGAGAATCCAGCCAAACAGGTTTGGCAACTGATGCACGAAGCAGTAGACGGCTGAGTATTGACCGGGCAAACGAGTCTGTATTGTCTCATGACGTGAACTGAATGGCTCCGCCAACAGAGCCAGAGTTGCTGGAGCTCCTGTTCGCGCATATCTGTCGGCTGAAGCACGCCAGGGTACAGGCTCTTCTGGAGTCATTGGGCTTGTATCGAGGACAGACGCCAGTGTTACATGCGCTGTGGGAACAAGAGGGGCTCACCCACACCGAACTTGCCAAGCGCCTGCACGTTCGACCTGCAACCATCACCAAGATGATCCAGCGCATGGCAAAGGCCGGGTTCGTGGAGCGCAGGCAAGATCCAGAGGATCAGCGCGTCTCGCGCGTCTACCTGAGCGAATCCGGACGCGCGATTCGCTCAGATGTGCAGCGGGTCTGGCGTACGCTTGAACAGGAGGCATTTGAGGGCATTGCTGCCGAAGAGCGTGCCCTGCTGCGACGTCTGTTTGTGCAGATACGCGAGAACCTGAAACGCGTGGGTGGCGCAGAATAGCTGGCCCTGACCGCCTTTGTCGGTCAAGTGGCCACACCGGAAAGCACACAGAAGGGCGGTGGTTGTTAGTGTCAAGCACAAGCTACTTGGGCCGAGGGCGGTCTGGTAGGAGATCTTTGGGAGAGCCTGTTGTTTTGGATGACGGTGTAGGCAAGTCTCTTCACTTTGTATTCAAGCATGCACGAAAGTACTCGGGCCAGCTTGCCTTGACGGTGCTGAGCATGCTCCTGCTCGTGGGTGTGCAGTTGCTTGCCCCATGGATTGTCAAGAGCATGGTCGCAACGGTCACCGATTCGGCCGCAGGACCCGAGGCCCTGGAGCGCATCACGCAGTTGGCCCTGCTGGCCCTGGGAGTCTATGTGGTGCACGCGGGCTTGAGGTTTGTCCGCAGCTACATGGCCCATCTGGCAGGCTGGGGCGTCGTTGCGGACCTGCGGCTGGAGATCTATGAGCACTTGCAGCGCTTGTCGCTCCGCTTCTACGAGGACAAGCAGACCGGTCAGTTGATGTCGCGCACCGTCAACGATTCCGACCTGATCGAGCAACTGATTGCCCATGCCATACCGGACGTGATGGTGAATGTGCTGATGCTGCTCGCCGTTACCGCGGTGTTGGTCACCATGAGCTGGCGGCTTACGCTGTGGAGCATGATCCCCATGCCTCTGATCGTCCTGGCAATGCGCGGCTTCTCCAAGTACGTGCGGCCAGCGTTTCGGGCACGCCAGGCCGAGTTGGGTGAACTCAACGCCGTGCTCAGTGATAACCTCTCCGGGATCCGCGAGATCAAGGCCTTTACCAGAGAGGACCTCGAGTCGGCCCGCATCTTTGAGCACATTGTCAGGTACCGCGATTCGCTGCTCCGGGCTCTGCGCCTGATGGCCACGTTTCATCCCTTTGTGCACTTTAGTTCGTCTCTGGGCACTATCGTGCTGATCTACTTTGGAGGGCAACTGGTGCTCAGCGGAGCAATGCCCATTGAGGATTTGGTGGCATTCTTTCTCTACCTGGAGATGCTCTACCAACCGGTGCGGGTGTTGAGCCAGGCCTGGGAAAGCGTGCAGCAGGCTCTGGCAGGTGCGGAGCGCGTGGCCGAACTCTTGAATGAGCAACCCGACGTGGTCGAACGCCCGGATGCCATCGAGTTGCAGGGTCGGGCCAGAGGGGCCATTGTCTTGCACGACGTCGGCTTCTGGTACGCGATGGGAGACATAGTGTTGGAAGACATCGATCTCCATATCGCCGCAGGCTCTGTGGTCGCCCTGGTGGGGCCGACGGGCGTGGGCAAGACCACGTTGGCCAACTTGATCCCACGATTTTACGACGTGTGCGAGGGTTCGATCACGCTGGATGGGCATGACATCCGCGACCTGACACTCAAGAGCCTGCGCCGGCAGATCAGCATCGTGCTGCAGGATGTGTTCCTCTTCCACGGCACAGCGCGTGAAAACATCCTCTTTGGCCGTCCTGGGGCCACGGAAGAGGAAATGGTCGAGGCGGCCAGGGTGGCCAACGCGCATCAGTTTATCACCCAGTTGCCAAATGGCTACGATACGATGATCGGCGAGCGTGGCGTCAAGTTGTCCGGCGGGCAGAGGCAGCGTTTAGCCATCGCCCGCGCGGTGCTCAAGGATGCGCCTATCTTGATCCTGGACGAAGCCACCTCTTCGGTAGATACCGAGACGGAGATGTTAATCCAGCAAGCGCTGCAGCGGCTGATGGTGGGCAGGACGACCATTGTCATCGCCCATCGCCTGTCCACTATCCGCAGTGCAGATGTCATCGTCGTCCTGGAGGGCAGCCGCATCGTGGAGATGGGGACACACGAGGAACTGCTGGCCCAAGATGGGCTCTACAGGCGCTTGAATAGGGTGCAGATCGAGGACGAACCGAGCTGGCAGGCCATCCGGGAACAGCGGCGGCGTATGAGCGTAGGTGCCTAGAAACGAGCCAACAGATTGGGTGGCTCTGAGCGGCACGGCGGGATTCTCAAGCCCTACGTGGCACTGCTGCATGTGCCGAGAGTGAAGCAAGGGGGTTGACCGGTGCCCGATTCTTTCTACGTTGCGCTGCCTTCCGCTTTCGGTGCCATTGCCATCGTCTGGCGGGCAAGCGAAGGCAGGCCGCAGGTACAGCGAGTGTATCTTCCCACTGTGGAGGCTTCAGCGCAGCAGTTGATGCAGACGGCCTTCGCGGGCGCTCGTCCTCTGTCGCACCCCACGATCGCCCCACTGGCCGAACGCATGCAGAGCTTTCTCGACGGGAAGCCGGTCGATTTTGACCTGCAGTGGATTGCCCTGGAGAGGTGCTCCGAGTTCCAGCGGCGCGTTCTGCTGGCCGAGCACGGGATTCCGAGGGGTTGGGTGAGCACGTGCGGGAGGATTGCCAGGCACCTGGAGCTTCCGGGCACAGCGAGGGCAGTAGGCCGGGCGCTGGCGCGGAACCCCTTTCCCATCATCATACCCTGCCATCGGGCCATCAAAGCAGGGGGAGAGCTGGGGGGCTATCCGGGTGGGGTGGAGATGAAGCGGGCGCTGCTCGATCGTGAGGAGGTGCAGTTCTCGGCGGCAGGCCGCGTGGTAATGAGAAAGGTCTACTACTAGCGGACCTCGTTCCCCCACGCGACAAAGGCCTTGTGGTACACCTGGTCGATGAACAGCTCCCTGGGGCCGTCCATCCCCGAGAAGTCAGCAGCGCCGAAGGCGACCACCATCCCCAGTTCCACCAGGGCATTCTGCAGCTTGAACTCGGAATCGAAGCAGAACCTGGGCATGGTCAGCGCCACTCCTTGACGCTCCAGGCTATCCAGCACAGCCGCGACCTCCTGGGCGTCCAGTCACGCGCTTATCGCCAACCCCGCAGCGTGATGGGCAGGTACACTGTGAACTCCAAAGAGAAGAAGAGCTCGTTCAGCCCACCGTCCTCAGTGCCGAACCAGTAGTGCCCAGACCCGTCGACGGCGATGGCCACGACTGCATTATCCGCTAGCCCATGGGTGGTGGTGTAGGTAGTCCAGGTGCTGTCATCGAACATGCTCACCCCACCGCTCGTGCCGAACCACTTGTCCCCAGCTTCATCTATGGCAATGTCGTTGACATAGTTATCCGCCAGTCCGTCGGCGGTGGTATAGGTGGTCCAGGTGCCGTCCTCGAACTTGCTCACCCCACCGCGCGTCCCGAACCAGAGGTCCCCGGCTGGGCCGTCGGCGATGGCCTAAACCCAGTTGTCCGCCGGCCCGTTGGCGGTGGTGGAGGTGGTGCACGCGGCGC
>JAUWJD010000037.1 GCA_030607875.1 Chloroflexota bacterium | reverse complement strand
CCGCAAACTGTCGCTTCCAGCGCCACAGATTCCCTTTGCCAAGACCCAGCTCACGTTCAAGCTGCGTCGCACTCCTGCCGCTTGTTTGAAGTAATCGAACTGTCTCCAGCTTGAACTCACGAGTGTACGTTCTTCTGGACTTTGCCATGGTTTCCCTCCGATAGTGATATGATACACCAATTTCGCTTATTTTGGTGTCCACTTTCTCGGGGGAAGATCATCCCGCCATCGCTTGGGCGGGGCGAAGCGTCTCGCCGCGGTCTGGCGAGGCTGCGAAGCGTCTCGCCGCAGTTGGGCGAGGCCAGTAAACAGCTTGCCGCCAACCACCGCAACGCACCTGGCTTGGGCCTGGCAGGTCGAGAACTGCCCTGGAGACTCTGGAGTTGACCCACAAGTCGCAAATCGAGCCTATTGGCGGCTTTTTTTCCACCCCAGAGCACAGCACACTGAGCACACAGATAAGGCATTGGGATGATCAAGCCTTTTCCATTTGCTGAATGAAGGATACACTACCCCGCTTCGCCGCGTGTTTGCGTTCGCAGCCAATTTGTGCTATATTCTTCGCCTGGGCCACAATAGCGTGGTGTATGAGAGAGATGGAAAAGAAAACAGCACAAGAGAAAGACATACGAGCAGTAGAGCAGGTTGAATGGCCTCGGCCATCCAAACCTCGTAAGACGGCGCTGGTGCAGTTCGAAGATGGCCGCAGCTTCGAGGCCCCGGTAGGTACAACTCTGGAGTCCTTCGTCGAAGCAGCGTATAACGACGATCCTGTGCCGGTTGTCGCTGCGTTGATCAACAACAAGTTGCGTGAGTTGACCTATCCCGTTACGCATGACGTGGAGGTAATCCCTGTCCGTATCAGTGAGAGCGATGGCTTTCGTATCTACCGCCGCTCGCTGACCTTTCTACTGGTGGTTGCTGCGCACCAGTTGTTCCCTCAGGCGCGGGTCTATGTGGACCATTCGCTGACCTTTGGTGGATTCTACTGTGAAGTTCACGAACATGATCCGCTCACTGCGGAAGAGGTGGCGCTCCTCGATCAGCGCATGCGGGAAATCGTTGCCCAAGATGTGCCAATTGCCAAGAGGCGGGTGCCTCTGGAGGATGCTCAGACGCTGTTCCAATCCCGCGGCCAGGAAGACAAGCTGCGCCTGCTGCACTATCGGCGCAAGGACTATGTCACGCTGTATCGCTTGTGCGATGTCGACGACTACTTCCATGGCTACATGGTCCCCTCTACCGGCTATCTGCGCTACTTCGGCCTACAACACTATTCCAATGGATTCACGCTGCGTTATCCGCGTCCCGAGCACCCGACCGAGCTCAAACCAGTGGTGGAGAGTCCTCAGCTCGTGGCTGTGTTCCGCGAGTATGGCAACTGGCTGCACGTGCTGGGCATAGACGATGTTGGGGCGCTCAACGATGCTATTGCGGCAGGACGTGGTGCAGAGGTGGCATTGGTTACCGAAGCGTTGCACGAGCAGCGCATCGCCCAAATCGCGGTGGAGATTGCCAAACGGCACGGCGATCTGCGCCTGGTGCTGATTGCCGGCCCGTCGGCCTCGGGAAAGACCACGTTCTCCAAGCGACTGGCCATCCAATTGCTGGCCAATGGGCTGCGTCCCGTGGCCGTGGGTCTGGACAACTACTTTGTGGACCGTGACAAGACACCGTTGGATGAGCACGGCCAGTATGATTTTGAGCATCTCTGGGCGGTAGACTTGGACCTGCTCAATGAGCAGCTCCTGAACCTGATGGAGGGCCGTGAAGTGCGCTTGCCCTGTTATAGTTTTCGGCTGGGCAAGCGCCAGGAAGGGGAGTTGCTAAAGCTCAGCCAGGACCATGTCATCCTGCTGGAAGGCATCCACGGCCTGAACCCGGACCTGGTGCCTGGAGTGCCCAAGGAACGCTGTTACCGCATATATGCTTCTGCGCTGACACAGCTCAACCTGGATCACTACAACCGGGTGCCAACCACGGATTCGCGCCTGATCCGCCGCATTGTGCGCGATGCACGTGAGCGCGGATACACAGCTCTGGACACCATTCGACGCTGGGACAGCGTGCGCAGTGGGGAGAAGCGCTGGATCTTTCCCTACCAGGAGCATGCCGACGTGATGTTCAACTCTGCGCTGGTGCACGAGTTGTCCGTGCTGAGGCCTCTGGCCGAGCCCCTGCTCTATCAGATTGAGACCAAGGTGCCTGAGTACGTCGAGGCTCGCAGGCTGTTGGCCCTGCTGCGTTGGTTCCTGCCCCTTGCTCCAGAGCTAGTTCCAACCAATTCTATCCTGCGTGAATTCACTGGCGGTTCAAGCCTGCGTGACTTTATTGTTTGGAGACACGGTGTGTCAGAAGCCGCGGACAGATGTTGATTCTGGCAGTGCTCTACCAGAAGCCGGCTTATCATTTCGTTGATTCCTGGTGCTCTATCAGCATTGGATCGAGGGTTTGTGCATCTGGGCGGGCAAAGAGACCAAGTCTCCACTACAAACCCAACAGTGTGGCACTGACAGAGCAGTAGTCTGGAGGTTGTTCCCCTATGCGCCCAATGTTTTCGGTCAATGTTGTACCGTCTCTGCCTCCTGCCCTCGAATCGCTTAGGGAGCTGGCCTATAACCTGTGGTGGGCGTGGAACCCAGAAGCTGTCGAACTGTTCCGGCGTCTGGACCGTGATGCCTGGGAGGCATCTGGCCATAATCCAGTGTTTATGCTGGGCACGGTTGACCAGGCTGCGGTGGAGAGCGCCGCGCATGATGATGCATTTCTTGCACATCTGGAGCGTGTTCACCTTGACTTCCAGCGCTACATGACCGCGCCTTCAACCTGGTACCACAAGAACCATAGCCCACCCCCAGAACCCCTTGTGGCCTACTTCTGTTTTGAGTTCGGGCTCACGGAGTGTCTGCCCATCTACTCTGGTGGCATGGGGGTACTGGCCGGAGACTACCTGAAATCGGCCAGTGACCTGGGGGTTCCTCTGGTTGCTGGAGGGCTGCTCTATCAGCGCGGCTACTTCCGGCAGTATCTCAATGCCGACGGCTGGCAGGGAGAGCGCTTTCCCGAGCTGGACTTTTACACGTTGCCACTGCAACTGGAGAAGCGCGATGGAGTACCGGTAACGATTGAGGTAGACTACCCAGGTCGTCGGGTAGCTGCGCAAGTGTGGCGAGTGCAGGTGGGCCGGGTGCCTCTGTACCTGTTGGACACGAACGTTCCCCAGAACCAGCCTGAGGATCGCCGCATTACGTATCAGTTGTACGGTGGGGACACCGAGACGCGCATCCGGCAGGAGATCATGCTGGGCATAGGTGGGCTGAAGGCACTGCGGGCCCTGGGCGTTGCGCCGAGAGTCTGCCACATGAACGAGGGACATTCTGCCTTTCTGGCTATCGAGCGCATGCGCCAGTTGGTGAGCGAGCGCGGCTTGACCTTTGGCGAAGCACAGGAGGTCGTCCGCGCTGGCACTGTGTTCACCACGCATACTTCTGTGCCAGCGGGCATCGATCTCTTTGGCCGGCATCTGATTGACAAGTACCTGGGGCACTACTACGGTGCGCTGGGCATTTCGCGCTCCCAGCTTCTGGCCCTGGGAAGCCGGAACCCGGCCAAGCAGGATGGACCGTTGAACATGGCTGTGCTGGCTTTGCGCTTGAGCGGCCAGGCTAACGCAGTCAGCCAGTTGCATGGCAGAGTCTCACGGCGACTCTGGCAGAACTTGTGGCCAGGCGTGCCGGAGCGGGAAGTACCCATTATCTCCATCAACAACGGTGTGCACATCCGCAGTTGGATTTCCCACGACATGGGCAACCTTTTTGATCGCTATCTGGGCCCGCGTTGGGCAGAGCACCCCGCGGACCAGCGGGTCTGGGAACTGGTGGATGAGATTCCCGATGAGGAGTTGTGGCGCGTACACGAGAGGCGACGGTCGCGTCTGGTTGCCTTTACCCGCCGGCGACTGCGCATTCAGTTGGAGCAGCGCGGAGCTCCGCCGACGGAGATTGCACGTGCCACGGAGCAACTGGATCCAGAAGCGCTGACCATTGGCTTTGCGCGCCGCTTTGCAGTGTACAAGCGTGCCACGCTAATACTCCGTCACCCCGAGCGCTTGGCCAGCATGCTGAACAACCAGGATCGGCCGGTGCAGATCATCTTTGCTGGCAAAGCCCATCCAAAGGACAGCCCGGCGAAGGAACTGATTCGCCAGGTTGTTCACCTCACACGAAGCAACGGTTTGCGCAATGTGGTTTTTATCGAAGACTATGACATGAATGTGGCCCGCTACCTGCTGCAGGGTGTTGATCTGTGGCTGAATACCCCTGTGCTTATGCAGGAGGCAAGCGGTACCAGCGGCATGAAGGCGGCGGCAAATGGAGCTTTGAACCTCAGTGTGCTGGATGGTTGGTGGGCTGAGGCTTATCACCCCGACATCGGCTGGGCTATTGGGCGTGGCGAGGTGTACGAGGATCTGGATTATCAGGAAGAAGTGGAGTCGAACGCCATCTACGATCTGTTGGAAAAGGAGATCGTGCCCTTGTTCTACAGTCGTGGCCCTGACGGCTTGCCGCGCGGCTGGATTGCGCGCATTAAGAGCGCCATGAGCACCGTTAATCCTTTGTACAGCACGAGCCGGATGGTCATCGAGTACGTGCAGCGCCTATATCGGCCTGCCGAGCGGCGTTATGATGGCCTGGTTGAGAACGAGTTTGAGCGTGCCAGACGTCTGGCAGAGTGGAAAGCGCGGGTTCATCAGCATTGGCCGGAGGTCAAGGTTGTCGGCGTAGAGACCAACGTCGCCGGAGATCTCGCCGTCGGCGCCGAGCTGGAGGTGCGTGCAAGCGTGAGGCTCGGGCAGTTGAGCCCGGATGACGTTTCGGTGGAGACATACGAGGGGGCCCTGGACGCGGAGCAGGAGATTGTGCACGGCCGTGCCACGCCCATGTCATACGTGGGCGGCGATAAGGGAGTTTCTCTGTTCGTGGGTCAGTCCCGCTGCTCTGACAGTGGGCTGCACGGGTACACGGTGCGTGTCCTACCACGGCACGAGGATCTGGCCAATCCCTTCGAGCCCCGGCTGATCGTGTGGGGTGCGTAGCGAACCAATCGTTTCACTCAGGGTGACGTCTGCGGCCAGCTTTGTCAGGCGTTCATACTGCACAACGCCGAGTTCACAGAGATCGTGAGGGTCTCTGAACTCGGCGTTTTCTGTTGTCTGTGTGCGACTGTACGGGTGGATAAACCCGAGCCGGCTAGTCGCCGGGGCCCTCAGTGGGCTGCGACTGTCTCGGCTGGCCGCTGGATTCTCCCAGGATAGCCTGGGCCTGGCTGTGTATCCCCCTTAGCCGCTGCGCGGTTTCCGTTCGCCCTTGCGATTCCAGGTCGGTTGCTAGTGTGCTCAAGATCTCCAGCATCTCGGCGTTCCATGCCCCTCGACGCTCTTGCAGGAGCTTGAGCGTTTCCTGAGGATACTCGGCGGTAAGCAGCTCATTCACCAGGCGCAGTTGCGGCGGGAGGCCCTCTTGGAAGATGGACAGGACGGTCTCGTTGAGTGCCAGCAGTTGTTCTACTCTCTCCGTTTCCCCGCTTTCCTGGGCGTGGCGCAAGACAGCTCCCAGGATGGTCATGAAGATGAGGTCAACTTCTTCCTTCCGCTGGCGCAACGCTTGGGCTGGGTCAGGGCTGTCCAGTGCTTCCTCCAGCAATTCTATCTTGGCCTGCTGTACGGCTTGGGTTTCTTTGTCCAGTTGCTCCACGATTTCCAGCAACTCGGTCCGCAGTTGCCGCAGTGCTTCTGCTTCTTCCGGTGCGGCTTGCTCAATGCGCTGGGTCAGTTCCTGGAAGAAGGCATAGTCCAGTAGAGGCCGGTTGTACATCACCAGAGCCCAGCGGGTCTGTTCCTCCTCGGCTGCCACCAGCCTGTCCACGACCTCTGCTGGCGGTGTGTCCGGGGGCAGCGGCTCGGGTAACGTCACCGACACACGAGCCAGCAGCGTATCACGCAGCTTCAACAGCTTGTCGGTGAACGGCTGTTGGCCGGCTGCCGCGCTGCCTTCAGCAGCCGCAGCCAGAGTCAGGAAGAAGGGATAGTCAATTCTGTTCCTGTGCTGCTCAATGAGTGCTTGCAGTTGTTCTTCATTGTCCATCGCCGACACCAGGTCCTGCAGAAGCTGGCTCCGCGCGCGCTGCTCGTCAAGCATCTCCTTGGTGATCCCGTCGGCCTGCAGGATTTCGTCGATCAGGCTCTGCACGGTGAGCACTGTGCGTGGATTCAGGAAGTAGCCCTTGCGCTCTTCAGCAGGCAGGGTGCTCATCAAGGCATTGACCAGGTTGCCGGTCAATCGTTCACGTTCCGGCAGGGGCAGATTCAGATCCGGTGGGACGAAGAGCAAAAGCATCTCCTTGTCAGGATCATGGTAGAGCAAGGGAGTGCTCACGGCTCCAAGCGCACCGCAGGCGGGGCAGGCGACCATATTCAGTTGCCCACGAAGGAGCAGTGTTTTGAGTTGGGGATTCTGCCTCACGTCAACAATGCTCTGCAACTGAACGATGTGCTTCGTGCCACATTGGGGACAGGGGATCTCGATGGGTATGGTTGGGATCATTCAGACTCCTGTTTAGAGCCATATCACAACTGGCTCGCTTGAGATGACGCCCGATTATAGCTGGAAACCACCAGGTCGCCAAAGATGCCCATCTCCAAGGCACATGCAGCTTTACTGGCGCACAGTCGACGGTTGGCTAGGGCTCAGCCGAGTGGCGGTTGAGACGGATGTTCTGGCATTTTGCTGGAAAGAGATACACGTATGTTTTGCAGCTTCCTGGCCGTCTTAATACTGATAACTGGACGCAACTGTACATCAAGCTGGGATATGGTCCATCCGAGTGTGTTGTCATGGGGAGCGTTCTCCCAAAGTGCAGATTCTGTGCAGGATAGGGTGTGCGTGGGTGCACAGAAGGTGACCAAGTGAGAAGGGTCGAGATGCTAAGCATCCTAACGCTGGTTGTTTTCTTGCTGACAGTCGCCTGCGGCAGTTCAGCTGCGGAACCTGTGTATCCAACGCCTTTGGAGACACCGGCTACCGCCTCTGTGCCGGGGCAGAATACAGGGCCTGTTGGCCAGCCTGAGGAATATGATCTCGTGGCAACATCTGGTTTGGTCAATCTGGACAGCTACCGCGTGCATTACACGTTCAAATGGGAAACCAGCGCGGGCGGTCAGGTAGAGGTGGGCTATTGGGATATCTGGGGGGAGTTTGTACGGCAGCCCAGGGCCCGCCGTCTCGTTTGGACTGCGACACATACTGGAGGTGCCAAACAGGAGCTCATTCAGTTGGGGGAAGACATATACATGGATAGTGGTTCGGATTGGCTGGCCATGACCACTGCTCATACCGACATTTTCGAAGACAACCCTCTCCTGAGCTCTCCCTTTGATGTGATCTCCGGATACCGTTGGCAGTTGGTACAGGAGGATGTGGTTGTCAATGGTGCCTCCACCGACCACTATGCTTTCGACGGGAGCACTCTTGGGGCCGCTCTGGGCCTGGATTCTGATGCCGAGGTCGAGGGCGACGTGTGGATAGCTCGTGAGTTAGAGGTTGTGGTAAAGTACCAGGTGAACTACCAGGGCCAGAACCCCGGCGGTGGCAGCGATGACGATGGTACGGTGCGGCTGACTTTCGACCTGACGAACATCAACGAGACGATTGTGATTGTGGCGCCGCGGGGTGTGAAGCCAGCCCTGCCAGAGGATATTCCCATTGCTGAAGGCGCTGCCGCGCTCAATGCTTTCTCGGGTATCATCATCTACCGCACCACAAAGAGCGTGGAGGAGATGACGTCTTTCTATCAGGCCGCGATGCCGCCCCACGGCTGGACCGAGGTCCTGGGCCCTGCCGCTGGTGTGAACTCCTTCGCCAAGGAAGGCCGCGCAGCCCAGATCATGATCAGCGCCGAAGACAGTGGAACCTCGGTAGCGATAACATTCGATGCCTAGCCTGTCGTAACCCTGGCGCAGTGACCTGCAACGAAGGGGAGTGAAAGCATGCTTTCACTCCCCTTCGTTCTGCTGATGGGGCAGCTTCATTTGCGTCGCTCGTTGGGTCGTCGTAGAATAGAACTGACTTTGGGGAGGTTTCAGGACTTGTCGGCTAAAGGCCTGGGGAGCAGACTGGGCGTGGCTGACAATATCACGACGATATGGAGACGTTGATATGGGCTGCAACTATGTGGTGCTGGGTGCTGGGCGACAGGGGACGGCTGCGGCGTACGATCTGCTGCGCTATGGCCAAGCGCGGAGCCTGGTGATCGCCGATCACGATGCAGAACTGGCACACCAGGCAGCAGATAAGGTGAATGTCTTGCTGCAGTCCGACCTGGCACAGGTGGCAGTTGTTGACGTGACCGACCAGGCAGCTCTGGTGAATCTGCTGTGTGGTACCGATGCCGTGGTGAGCGCGGTGCCCTACCGCTTCAACCTGGGCGTGGCCAGAGCAGCCATCGAGGCCGGAACCAGCATGTGCGATTTAGGCGGTAACACTGAGTTGGTGTGGCAAGAGCTGGCGCTGGACGAGGAAGCCAAAGCTGCTGGCGTTTCCATCATCCCAGACTGTGGCTTGATGCCCGGCCTGGGCAACACACTGGCCGTCTATGCCATGAGCCAGATGGCCCAGCCGCAACACGTGCGCATCTTTGTCGGCGGATTGCCCCGCGACCCTCGTCCTCCGTTTGACTACCTGTTGACCTTTCACATCGCTGGACTGAGCAACGAATACGCTGGCCATGCGATCTATCTGCGGAACGGGGCAATCGTCGAAGTGCCGGTCTTCTCTGAGTTGGAGATGCTGGATTTCCCCGAACCTGTGGGGCAGTGCGAGGCCTTTGTCACCTCCGGCGGAACGTCCATCTGCCCGTGGACCTTTGAGGGCAGACTGTTGACCTACGAAGAAAAGACCGTGCGCTATCCAGGCCATTGCGTGGCCTTCAAAGCCTTTGCTGATCTCGGCCTGCTGGATCAAACAGCCATCAAGGTCGGGGAGGTATCGGTTGTGCCGCGTGAGCTCTTTCACGTGCTGCTAGAGCCCAAGATCTCCTATCCTGAGGACAAAGATCTCGTCGTCTTGCGCGTGCTGTGCAGTGGGGAAAACGCAGCAGGGCGCCTGGTAGAAACCAAGCTAGAAGTGATCGACTTCCACGACCCCGCTACAGGCTTTCGGTCCATGGAGCGCATGACCGGGTTTCCAGCAGCCATCGTTGCCCATCTTTTGGCCACGGGGCAAACGCCTCGTGGTGCACTGCCCCTGGAGACGGCAGTGGACGGCTGGGCGTTTGTGGCGGAATGGCGCAAGCGGGGTCTGCCTCTGAGCGAGGAGATCGTCTGAGCTGCTTCCTTCCCGCAAACCGCACCAAGCAGCCGCCGCAATGAGGCGTTCGGGGGGCGTCCTATCCGCGAACGGCAGCCAGCGGGAAGGTCTCGTCAATCGTGCGCCAGAGTCAATCCCCAGACGGCACGAGCCTTTCCTTCCAGCAGGGCGCGAGCGCAGGCTCGCAGCGTCGCGCCGGTAGTCAACACGTCGTCCACCAGCAATACCTGCCGGTTGCTCAAGCTCTCGTCCCGACAGCGGAAGGCGTTACGCACGTTTTCCGCACGCTCAGCGGCGTTCAGTCCGACCTGGGGAGGGGTAGGGGTGGTTCGCAGTAATACCCCTTCGACGAGCGGCAGCGTGGTGTGGTAGGCCAGCTCGCGGGCCAACAACGCAGACTGGTTGTAGCCGCGGTCGCGCTGGCGTTGAGGGTGCAGTGGCACTGGCACAATGACGTCTACCAGCCAAGGCTCCGCATCCCAGCAATCGTACATTATCTCGCCCAGTGTGCCCGCCAGGGCGCGCAAGCCTTGGTACTTGAAGCTGTGGATGGCTTCTCGCAGTGGGCCACTCAGGTGCGCGGCTGAACGTACGCCCTGCAAGGGCCGCGGCTCGTCCATGAACGATGGCCAGGGTGGCTCGAAGAAGAGGATCTGATCGGTACAGGCCGGGCACAGCCAGCTTCCACTTGTGCCGCAGGCTACACATCGTCGTGGGAAGAGCAGGTTCCACAATGCTTCGACCACAGAGCGAATATGCCGCGTGGGATTCCTGCCGGTGTGCTTGTTGTAGCCTGGCGCGGTCATGGCTGAGGCACTTCTCCCAGCACAAAGGTGAGCCTTCGCGCCCAGGGGAAGAGGCTGTTGCGGAAAAACCACCGCACTCCTCGGGATGCAGTCGGAATCTGGTAAGAGGCAGCTCCATGGGCTTTCTCCCCGATGCTCATCTCGCCATCTGGGACTGTCCACCCTCGTGAACGCGCCGCTACCACGCCCGCGTCATGGTCCAGAGCATAACTCTTGCCATCTGCATCGGCAAGGGTCATCTGTCTTTCGGGCATAAAGAAGCGGATTTGGGCGCCTAGATTCTCCAGCGTCACCTCGATGGCACAGAAGACGTGGCCGTCGGCGGGCTGCCGCGACGCGTCGCCTGGCAGTGCGGAGAAGCTGTGCACCGTCACTCGCCATCCGTCCAGCTCGGCTGTTTGCCCAAGCGCATACAGCTTTCCCTCAAGAGGGGGCCGTGTACAAGCCACAAACAGGAGAACTAGGGGAAGCACCATCAAGCGGCTTCCCAGAAGTGGCTTTGTGTGGCCGGGGTATCGCCGGCGCAAGCGTTTGAACCATGTGAATGTGTACATCATATCAGTCCCGTCGAGTGGGTCGCGCATATTATGGCACAGAAGGAATGGCCTGTCAAAGGGCTTCCGGGAGCCGGCTCACGACCGTGCACCGGACAGACGTATCAGCTAGAGCCGATTTTGCACAATGGAACACTTGGACTAGAATCTGCACAGGGTTATCCCTTCGGATTGTACCGTATAGCGTAGGCTGTGGTGCCTGCTGACAGTTGGATAGTTGAGAACTGTCGTGGACATAACACGGAGAACGGCGGCGATCTCCAACAGGAGGTTGCCGTTGTCAGTTGGGATCAAGGAGGAGGAGTATGGACGAGAGAGGCCGAGAGATCCTTGCCAAAGCAGATGCAGATCAAGTGCGCTTTGTCAGCCTGCAGTTCACCGACCTTTTTGGGACGGTGAAGAACGTGACCATTCCCGTGGGCAAGCTGGCTGTCGTGTTGCAGAGCGGCGAGAACTTTGACGGGTCGTCGATTGAGGGTTTTGCTCGCATCTGTGAAAGCGACATGGTGCTGCGCCCTGATCTGGATACATACTGCGTGCTGCCTTGGACCGCCACCCACGAGCGGACCGCGCGGCTCATCTGTGATGTGCACGATACGGAAGGGCAACCATTCGCAGGCGACCCACGGTTCATCCTGAGGCGTGTTCTGGACCAGGCGCGTGAGATGGGATTCAGCTACAACACGGGGCCCGAAGTGGAGTTCTTTCTGTTCAAGATGGATGGAGAGCCGCGCCTTCGCCCGGTGCCGCAGGATGTTGGCAGTTACTTTGATTTCTCTCCGCGCGATCTTGCCTCACAGGTGCGCAACGAGATCGCCTTGTCCTTGCAGGCGATGGGCATCGAAGTGGAGGCTACGCATCACGAAGTTGCACCAGGGCAACACGAGATCGAATTCCGCTATGCAGATGCACTGACCAGCGCCGATGCCGTGGTGACATTGCGCTATGCCATCAAGGCTGCGGCACACAGTCACGGGCTGTGCGCCACTTTCATGCCCAAACCTCTGCTCGGCGTCAACGGTTCGGGCATGCATACGCATCAGAGCCTGTTTACCTTGGAGGGGCGCAATGCCTTCTTTGACCCTGAGGATCCTTATCGGCTTTCTCGGTTGGCCTACAACTTCATCGCTGGTCAGATGGCGCACGCACGCGCTCTGGCAGCGGTCGTGGCGCCCACTGTCAACTCGTACAAGAGGCTTGTGCCAGGGTACGAGGCCCCGGTGTACATCTGTTGGGGACAGATCAACCGTTCGGCGTTGATTCGCATCCCCGGGTATCTACCTGGACTGGGGGAGGGTTCGGCGCGCTGTGAGCTGCGCTGCCCGGATCCGAGCGCTAACCCCTATCTGGCCTTTGCTGCGATGCTGGCAACAGGTTTGGACGGCATCCGCCGTGACCTGACGCCACCACCGCCGGTGGAGGAAAACGTCTACGAATTCGATTCCGCAGAGTTGCGCTCGCAGGAGATTGCTTCACTGCCCGGTACGTTAGAAGAGGCCTTGCAGGAGCTAGAGCAGGACCAGGTTATCGCCGAGGCGTTGGGTGAGCACACCTTCCGGCGCTACCTGGAGGCCAAGCGTCTCGAATGGGATGAGTACCGCATCCAGGTCACGGCCTGGGAGTTGGATCGTTATCTGACCACGCTGTAGGTGAGGGCGCTGACCTTCCTTGATGTATGCTTGCGTGGATGCCCCAGATTCAACTTTGCCTGGCTACGGTGTCGAGGCTGGGAGCGTTTGGGCGGCGGACAGCATAGTCAGAAATTCGGCCAGGATCATCGCCGTGGCCCCCCAGACCTTTTGATTTGCTACCCGATAGACGGGGACCTGGAACCTCTGCTTGTCCCGAAAGTGTATCTCAACCTGTCGCGTTGCGGGGTCGAGCAGATGTTCTAGCGGCACCTCGATGATTTCCGCCACTTCATTTGGATCTGAGCGCAGCGGGTAGGTGCGGCTGGTATAGCCAACGTAGGGGTACACGCAGAAGCGGCTGGGCGGAATGTAGAGCGGCGTAAGAGCCCCTAGTACTTCTACCGTTTCCTCTGGTATGCCCAGTTCTTCACAGGTTTCGCGCAGAGCGGTCTGGGCGAAGCCATGATCCTGTGGCTCTCGGGCGCCGCCCGGCAGGGATATCTGTCCTTTGTGCATCTCCACGGTCTCTGTGCGCCGGGTGAGCGGCAGCACGAGGCGATCCTGGCGCTCATAGAGCAACATCAAAACTGCTGCTTCCCTGGGACATGGATCGGGGAGGTCAGGACGGTCTCCCGGACGGGGGCGCACAGCCATGGTCAGTTGCGCAGCGCGACCAGGGAGTGGCTGCTGCAGCGCAGCGCGCACGGTCTGGAGGGTCAAGCGTTGCTGCTTCATTACGGCAGCATTCTACTCTGCGGCACGTGTTTGCGCAAACGGAGCTGCTTGCCGTGGTACCGTTTGAACAGTCGGCCAAGGCGCCTATTATCGGTAGGAGGACGGTTCAAGAGGCTCTCACTTTGACGCGCTGGCACTCAGCAGTCTCAAAGCGCAGTAGACGCCGGGCCTCGTCCCACGACAGATTCCGCGCCGGCTGGCCGTCTACCAACACCTGCTCAGAAGAGTGCGTCAACCCGTGTACATTCCATTCCCAGCGGTCGTATGCGGGGCGATAAGCTCCCTGCATGCGACTGGCAATGGTCAGACCGGTCTCTCTTGTACCTTGGCACTCGAAACTCGTTACTCGGTACTCGCCATCCCTGTATGCCAGGCTGTGCCCGTCGTCCTCATAGAGCCAACTGTCGCCATCCCCAGGATAGACGTGCAGGATCAGCCTGTCCAATGCCTGAAGGTCGATGTGCTGCATCACCGGCCAGGTCGGCAGCACCGTTCCGGCGCGGACGAAGATAGGTAAACGCTCCAGTGGTGTCAGCACTTCCAGCGTTGTTGGTCCGGTATGCCGAGCGTCGGTCGAGAAGTCAAACCACTCTCCTGCGGGCAGGTAGACCAGGCGAGAGGCTGCCCCGGGCTCGCAGACGGGAGCTATCAGCAGCGCATCGCCGCACAGGAATTGGTCATCGAGCAAGTAGGTGTGTGCATCCTCTGGGTAGGCCCACACCAGAGGTCGCACAATGGGCGTCCCCCTCTGCGTGCATTGCCAGGTGGCAGTGTACAGGTAGGACAACAGGCGGTAGCGCAGTTCGATGGCGCTGCGGTTGATGCTCAGGTACGGCTCCCCGTGCACCCACGGCTCCTGATCCCGTGTGTCCAGCGCGGTGTGATTGCGGAAGAAGGGCAGGAAAACGCCCAACTGCGTCCAGCGAACCAGCAGTTCGGGTTCCGGTGTTCCCTGAAATCCGCCGATGTCCGGCCCGGTGAAGGCCAGGCCCGACAGCCCCAGTCCCATCACCATAGGCATAGTCAGCCGCAGATGTTCCCACGTGCTCTGGTTATCGGCGGTCCAGGACATGGCATATCGTTGCACTCCAGCCCAGCCGGAGCGGGTGAGTACAAATGGCCGTTCATTGGGGCGCAGGCGCTGCAACCCTTCGGCAGTGGCGCGAACCATCTGCATACCGTAGACGTTGTGTGCCTGGCGGTGGTCGCTGCCCCGCCTGCTGGATGGCGGGATGGGCCCCTTCCCCTCCCAGTCGTGGCGCACGCAGCCCGCCAGAGTGTTACCTTTCGGTCCCATGATCGTGGGCTCGTTCATGTCATTCCAGATGCCATCGACGCCGGCCTCCAGCAGCGGGGCATAAAGCTCTCCCCACCACTGGCGCACACGAGGGCTGGTGAAATCGGGGAAGTAGCACTCGCCGGGCCACACTGGCCCACCAGCAACTGTCCCGTCTGGGTAGGTGCAGAACATGCCTTTGGCCAAGCCGTCGGCGCATACGTGGTAATTTGGATCGGCTTTGATGCCACAATCTAGCAGCACGATCACCTTGAAGCCCTGCTTGTGCAAGTCCGCTAACAATGCCGCAGGATCAGGGAAGCGTTCTTTGTCCCAGGTGAAGCAGCGATAGTCATCCATGTAGTGGATGTCCAGGTGGAGCACATCGCAGGGAATG
The DNA here is from genome assembly GCA_030607875.1 of Chloroflexota bacterium. Classification (GTDB taxonomy): domain Bacteria; phylum Chloroflexota; class Anaerolineae; order UBA2200; family UBA2200; genus JAUWJD01. The sequence continues at coordinate 23,121 of JAUWJD010000037.1, read as the reverse complement.
CGGTGCTTGCGGAAGAGGTCTGCGACTTCCCGCACGCGTGATTCTGGGTAATAGCTCCAGCGGCTCTGTTGGTAGCCAAGGGCCCATAGGGGTGGGAGAGGCATGCGGCCGGTCAATTCGGTGTAGCGTTCCAGGACGGTCGCCAGGGCTGGGCCATAGAAGAAGTAGTAGCGCAGTTCGCCATCGTCTGCGCAGTAGATGGCTTCGTCCGCACGGGTCTGGCCAAGGTCGAAGTGTGAACGGTAGGTATTGTCGTAGAAGAGGCCGTAGCCCCGCCCGAGGGATGGCGGGACGCTAGCGCAGCCCCGCCCTTCATGGAACCCGATGTACAATGGGATATTGAGGTAGATAGGCTCGTCGCCTGGGGCGTAAACTTGTGGGTCGCTGTTCCACATGATGAAGCGATGCCCTCGTCGGTCAAGGGCAAACGCTTCCTCCCCAAGACCATAAACGTGCTCGCTGGCCTCCAGGCTGCAAGAGCGAGCTACCTTGCTGCCCCGCCAGCCTAGGCCGGAGCTGTCGCCGTGGATGAATCGTCCCTGGGGATCCCAAAAGGAAAGGCGACAGGGCTGCTTGGAGATGCGACAGGTGATCCGCTCAGTGCGTATCTCAATGTGCTCCGTGTTTTCCGTAAGCCTGTAGGGGGGCGCCGCCCACTGATCGTCCTCCTTGAGCACGGCATACGAATCCGGTGAAGGAAAGAGGCCTGGTCGACTCAAGCGCACACGCAGCAGATCAGCAGCCAAGAGCGTGAGTTGGAGCGATGCGTTCCGGCAGCGGATGGTCACGGTTTGGCCTTGAGGGCTGCAGGCAAGCACGTCCCCAAGCAGCTTCAGGTCGCGAGGCTCGAACCGATCTGTGGCGGCTGGCTGTAGTGCACCGACAAGGCCAGCGAGTCCGCGCAGTACCGAACCGCTGTTGCCTCCGGTGCTGAACTTGGCTTCGTAATAGGCACGGCGAAGTGGGTAGAGCGCTGCCTGCACGGCTCGCGTGAGGCCAACCTTGCGTATACCCCAGAGTGCGTGGGCAATGCCATTCTGTATTGAGGGCATGGCATGGGTCCTTTCGTTTGGCTACGAGATAATCTCCTCATCGACGATAGACCGGAACCGGACAATGGGCAGCAAGGCAAGCTGCTTTGGGCGTCCTGATGTTGGGGATGGACGCCTCCAGCGACTGACCAGGCGGTTCACAGAGGTTGCAGAACGGCTTCCAAACGGAACAGACGAGGAGAGTTCGAACACGTGGGGGACGTTGCTCTACGGTAGCATGGGCAGCAGGATCCCACATCCATTCACGATCATAGATATACCGAAAGCGAACAGCAACAGTAATCCAACAACCTTGTGCATATGGGCGTACTCCCCAATCATAGATCAATCTTTGCAGATTGAGGACGTCCGCTGCACATGTCAGGTTCCCTGCATCATGCTCTCAACGTCGCCTTCTGGCTGGCCCTTTCTTGAACTCGTCATACACGCGTTCCACGCTGCCTCTGATGCGGCGTTCGATCTCCGTGCGTCTTTCAGGTGGCACCCCAAAAAAGTCTTCCATTTTCACCTTGTCCACCGTCTCTCGTCGCGTGTAGCCACTGGAGTAGTACTCATACACACGCTCACGTATCTTGGTGATGTAGTCGGTCAAGATTTCCGTGGCCGAAAGATTGCAGGGTTCACCACGGCCAGGCACAATGATGTCCACGTCATCCATCGCGCGGAGCATTTCCAAAGCATGCAGCCATCTCATCGTGTTGGCGTGGTTTAGGGTGGGGTGTTCTCCCGTGACAATAACATTGCCAGCGAAAAGGATACGCTCTTTGGCCAGGTGGAGCATGATACTCGCGGATGTGTGCCCGCCAGCGTGAATCAAACGCAGAACTCGGTCTGCTTTGTACACGGTCATATCTGCGGTCATTGTCAGTTCGGGGAGCACGATACGCGCCTTGGTCAGGTCGGATCGAATGGCTTCTTGGTAGTGCTTATGGTGGCTCATGTAGCGTTGCAGGAATGTCTCGTCATAGCGCTGCATCTCTATCCACGCAGCCTGATGGGCAATCGTCACTGTAGGGGGGAAGAAGCAATTCCCCAGGATGTGCTCAACGCGGTAGTCTGTGTTAATCAGCAAGGCAATACCTTGCTTGGTTACGGAAGCGATCTGCTTGAGCCAGTCCCAGGCATCTTTGGGCACCATGGGAGAATCAATTAGCACGGCGCCTTCTTCGGTCAGAATGCAGCCTACATTGCCAGAGATATAGGCGTTCTCAAAGTATATTCCCTCGGCGATTTTATGCATTCTTCTTTCCTTTTCGCTTCGCAGTCAGCGTTTGGTAGGCCCATTCCAAAGCTTCGCCTACTTTGTCTCCGGGAAATCCGCCGCCTTGAGCCAGATGTGGCTGTCCCCCGCCGTTCCCGCCAAAATGCAGACACGTCCCTTTCAACAGGATAGCCACGTCAATGGGTGAGTCTTTGCTGCAAGCAAAGATCAGGCGTGCCTGTGTGCCTGATATGCCCAACAAGGCGATGGCCTTCTCGCACTCGACGACGAACGAAGCCAGCTTGCGCACTTGTTGTGGCTCTCGTTCATCGAAAGCACGCAGCACAACCCGGGTATCCTTCCACGGCGTGGCTTTGCCAAGCAGCTTGGCTGCCTCTATGTGCAGCAACTCATCGCGCAAGCGATGCAGTTCGCGACGGTTCTCGGTCGCTTCCTGCATCAGACGAAAGACAGCTTCTGGCAGCTCCATGTCCTTCACGCTGAAAGCCAAGGCTAGCTCGTTGATTGCACGCGTCTTCCAGCGGTGGTCTCGCAGCGCGCGCCAGCCACACAGGAACTCCACACGGGTCTCCTGGCTACGTCGTTCATGCTTGCGTATGGCAATCGGCCCGATCTGTCCTGTGCGGGAGCAATGGGTACCGCCGCAGGGTGAGCCGTCGAATCCTTCGATCTGCACGATGCGGATGTCTTTTTCCACGGCAGGGCTTTTGCGCAACTCAAGGGCGGAGAACTCCTCCGGCGTTACGAATTTCGCGACGACGACCCGATCAGCGAACACTACTTCGTTGGCCAGGTCTTGGACGGCCTCGGCTTCACTGGCTTCCAGGGTTGAGCGATCGAGGTCAATCGTTGATGATTCCTCACCGAGGTGGAAGGAGACGGTCTGCGCCTTGAGGACTCGCAAGAAGGCTTGCGAGAGGATGTGTTGGCCGGTGTGCTGTTGCATGTGGTCGAAGCGGCGTGGCCAGTTAATGCGTCCGTGGACGGACGTGCTCTGGAGTTTCCCAGCGATCCAATGCACGATCTCTCCGTCTTGCTCCAGCACGTCGAAGACGGGCTGGGAGTCCAGTGTGCCGGTATCGCATGGTTGGCCGCCTGAAGTGGGGTAGAAGCAAGTACGATCTAGGATGATGCCTATGGTATCTTTGTGGCCCGGTATGGAGCGTAGTACGTTGGCATCGAATTCAATGCGATAAGCGTCTTTGTAGTACAGGCGTTGGGTCACCATTGTTCCTGATTTCCTCGTCTGACTGGCACGCCCCGGTCCGGAGGGTAACGTGTCTGAAGTGGTCCACATTATAGCACTGAGGCAGAGCCTGGTCAACAGCGTTGGTCTTGTTGTGATCAGGGCTGTTGCATTGGCTGTGCTGCTCTGCATGCCCCCTGGGCTACTGCGGTCTGTCATTGCGATCCCGTAGGGCGAAGCAATCTGCTCTTTCCGGTGGTTGGAGATTGCTCAGCTGCATCCTGTTCGGGCCGCCTCAGCCGAAGGTGTCGTCCCCAGCCGCTTTCTTGGATTCATGCCCGACAAAGAGCGCGATTTTGCGGACTATGCCTCACTTGAAAGTGCGGTCTGCCGAGAATGCGATTGCCCTACCACGCAGATGAGCTGCTTGACGAAAACGTGAAGATAGGATATAATGATGTCGATTAGCACATGCGTTCTACTGCTGACCACGTTTTCTCCAAGGAGGTATGATGAGACAGATCACTGTGGCTACCGTACAGATGTCTCCCAAGTTGTGCGAGGTGGAGACCAACCTCGAGCGCATGGGCAAGTGGGTGCAGGACATCTGCCGAGCTCAGAAAGTGGACTTGATTGTCTTTCCAGAGTTGGTTACCACCGGCTATGAGTGTGGAGTGCGTTTTGCTGATTTGGCAGAGCAGGTGCCAGGCCGTGTCACGAATTACCTGGCCGAGCGTGCCGCCGACTTCAGGGTACACCTGGCCTTTGGCATGGTAGAGAAACAGAAAGTCGAAAGCATCATCTATGACTCGGCGGTTCTGATTGACCCCCAGGGTGAGGTGCATCATACCTATCGCAAGATCCACCTGCGTGGGGAAGAGCGACTGGCTTTCCGGCCGGGCTATCGCTTTGTTGTCAGCGAAACATCGTTTGGAATGCTTGGCCTGTTGCTGGGCTGGGATCTGGCCTTTCCCGAGGCCGCGCGTTGTCTGACCATGCAAGGCGCCGAATTGTTGTGCATTTGTGCCAACTGGGAGCGTCCCCACAGCACTGCCTGGCGCAATTACGTGTTCACGCGGGCGTTGGAGAACTCGCTTTTCGTGACCGCAGCCAATCGCGTCGGCGAGGAATACACCTACGACTTTTTTGGTGGCAGTCTGATCGTTGGGCCGCAGGGCGAAGTATACAGCACGCTGGATGAGGGAGTAGAAGGCTATGGTGTGGCGATCATTGATCTGGATGAGGTGAAGAAGAACCGCGAGGACACGCAGTTGCTGCAAATTCGACGACCTCGCAGCTATCGCGAGATTGTGCGCATGTACTAGCGATGCCGTCGTGGGCTCATTTGCGGTGAGGTATGTGCTCCGCTTGAGCTTGCGTGAAGCGGGCCTGGTTTGCGTTTAGCCCGCTTTTGGCTCATAATTGAGCGCATGAGGACACATTCTCCGCAACCAGCGCACCCAAACTCCCTGTCGGCTCATTGGCACGCCAGCAAAAGGATAGCGAGACTTGGTGCGGTGGTCCTGACAGTGGGCCTCCTGGCCATTGCCCCTGGGCACCCTGCTGCAGGTATTTCACTTGCAGCTTTAGCACAGCCTTCTGCTACGACATCCTTTTCTGCCACGGGGACGCAGTACTACATGCACATGCCCACTGTGGCGCATACAGAAGGCTGTCAGCCGATCCCGGGAGAGAGCTACACCACACAGACGGCATACCCGCCGGGCCCTCATATCCCGGCGGAGGCGCACCCTGACTTGAACCTGGCTGTCCAGGGCTGGGTGCCCAGTTCTGCCCCCCGGCAACTGGTGGACTATGCTGGCTCTCACGATGCGAACGCGCCTCAGTTCCACGGCCTGTTCGCCCAGGGGCGTCTGCCCACCTTTGCCAATGCCTACCAGGTCTATAGCTGGGCTTGGGCACACATGCGCCGTGGGCCATTGACGGCCTGGCCGCCGGTGACCGCACTAGGGCTGAGGACGACCCCTGGTGAGATTCTGCACGTGCCCGACTCCGGCTACAGCATTGGGAATGGCTATGCGGTGCTGGTTCTGTACGCCAGCGATGAACGCATCACGCTCAAATACACGCGTGAGGACAACGTAGTGTCCGGCTACACCTTCCACGTGGACGGCGTTTGTGTAGAGCCCAGCCTGCTGGCCCTGTACCAGGCAAACAATCGTGGCGAGCGGTTCGCCCAGCCACACCCCCTGCCAGCGCTGCGTTCTCGCCAGGCTCTTGGCCGTGCGATCGGCAACGAAGTGGTCATCGCTATCAGGGACACGGGCACGCTGATGGATCCGCGCTCGCGCCTGGACTGGTGGCGAGCATACTGATCGCCTTGCTCTTTCGCCCTCCATCGGTGCTGCAAGAAGGGAACCTCAGGCGTCTCTGTGGCGTCCTTATGCCGGAAATGAAAAAGGGAGTGGATGAGCGATGAAAAGTGTCTGGTGGTATCTGTTGAGTGCGGTCTTGGGGCTGGCACTGGCGACAGGCTGTGCTCCTGGTGCCCAGGTGGACAAACTGGGGACCCCAACGGAAATGAGCGATCAAGCGATGCTGGCAGTCGTTGATGCAGCGGCTGCCGAGCTGGCCAAGCGGCTGGCGGTGGATCCCAAGCTGATCACGGTGCTCAGCGTGGAGGCTGTCGAATGGCCCGACGCCAGCCTGGGCGCACCTGAACCTGGGAAGCTGTATGCCCAGGTCATCACGCCTGGTTATCGCATTGTGCTGGAGGCGGATGGCAAGATGTACGAACTGCACGGCGACGAGCGCGGTCGCTTTGTGATGGCCAGAGATGCAAATCCGTCGGTGCGGCCTGCTCCGCAGCGCACACTGCAGGCCCTTCTGGACTATCTGATGGCCAATCATCCCGGGTTGGGGCTGGATCAACACACGGAATGGGTGCGCGAAGACGCCAGCCCGCCAGTCGTTGGCGGCTTCCAGAGTTGGGTCTGGCAGAGCGGGCTGTGGAGCGTGGAGGTGTCACGACCTACGTTGAAGAGCACTTCCTACGAGGCGGTGCTGACCCACGTACAGGACGGCGTGGCCTGGCGCGGAACGCTACAGGCAGATGGGCAGGTCATTCCCAGAGAGGAACCGGCCCCCAGCGATCCAGAGCACGCTTTTCGCTTCTTGCTGAACTATTTCAGCGAGACCTATCCTGGTCTTGGCCTGGCGCAGCAGCCGGATTGGGTTCATGAGGACATAACGCCTCCCGGACTGACGGGTGTTTTGACGCGAATCTGGCGAGGCGGGGACTGGAGCCTGGTGATGTCTTCCCCCGTCGTGGCGCAGCCAGACTATGCAGTGCTCCTGACACACAGCCGGGCTGGCACAGTGTGGAGTGGCACATTGCAGGCGAACGGCCAGGTGGTTGCCGAGCAGCCAGTGTTGCTCTCAGTCGAGGTGGGCCCCTGCGACCAGACGATGTCACCGGATGAACTGGCAGCGTGGGCAGGCGTAGACTTTGACGTGCGAGACGGACTGATCTACATAACTCAGAGGCTGAACTATGTATGCTGCGCTGAACTGGCCCTGGCCGCTGGACATGATGGGGCGGTGATCAAGATCGTGGAGACCAATGTTGGCCAGGTGTGTCGCTGCATGTGCGGATACGAGCTGAGCGTGGAGCTGAATGGCTTGCAACCCGGGACCTACACTGTGGAGATCTGGGGCGTGCAGTACGTGCCGATGCACCCGCTGGAGTTGCTGGGCAGTGGCGAGGTGACGATCGAGTAATCCCACGGCCTTGTGGAACGCCACAGGCGACAGAGAGGGCTGTACCTCTCTGTCGCCCGTCCTTGTTTTCAGGATCGATGGCGCTCAGGCCGGTGTCTTATCTCCTTCACCGTCTTTTCCTCCGCCGCGTGCATCCGAGCACGAGCACGGCCCCGGCGAGCAGCAGCCAGGGGTGGGCGCTGGCCCACAGCCCGGCGCGCAGCGTCTTGCGCCACGTCTCTACCTGTCCTGCCGTGGCCAGCGGAGGGGTGAAGGTCTGCTCCCAATCGAAATCCAACAGCTTGGGCAGAAAGCCCTGCTGCGCGCAGCCTTCCAGGCTAAAGATGTGGATGTCGTCCGTCCAGTGCCGGGCCAAGAGCAGGTCACGGGAGAACTCGTCCCAGCTCAGGGGCGGGGTGTCTTCAGTCAGCTCCACGCCGCCGCCGGTGACGCCAACGGCAACCGACTGTGCGTCCTGGGCATAGCTCCAGAGGATGGCGGGGCCGCGCGGGCGGAACAGACTGCTGTACAGCATTAGCACTTCACGGTCCACTACGATGTCCACGAGTCCGGCGAGGCGCTGCAGCAGCGTCGAGCCGGCCTTGCGCTCGTCGGCGATGAAAGGCACATGGTAGCTATCCACGCGATAGCCATCGGTGCGAATTTGGCCCACCAGTCCGCTGTAGGCCATTTGCGCACGGTGCAGACGTTCCTCGTTGAGAGCCCGTTTCAACGCCGTGGGCAGCCACTGCCAGGGGTCCGCTCTCAGGCCTTCCATCTCGCGAATGTCTGGCTCGATGTCCAGGCCGATGCCGTCCCAGCGCAGGCGGTGTTCCGCGGTCCAGCGTCTGAACTCGACGTAACGGGAGGCCGCTTGGGCAGCGTTGTCCAGGTTGAACCAGTAGCCTTGCTCCTTGGGTAGCAGTTGCCAGGCAATGATGGGCACGTCTGCTTCGTTCAGACGGTGGACCACTGCCGCGCGCTCGGTGCTCAGGTCAACGATGCCCAGGCTGACGCTGGCTTCCAGGGCCACCAGCTCGTCCAGTACCGCTGGATCGGCGAACAAGGCCTGCAGCGCGCCGGCTTCGAGCTCGCAAAAGAAGGTCAGGCGTGGTTTGGGCATATGATTCCCTCCGTCATGTGTAACCTTCCCGCAAGTTTCCAGACACGCCCAACTGGCGAATGGTCGGTTCGAGTACTGCACAACTGCCTGGCCTGTTCATCCACCTCAGCTTGCGGGTAGTGGTCGCGGTTCTCAATGTCGTCCACCTCGTAGATGAGCAGATGGCCCAGCCTGGCTGCTCTTCCCTGGAACGGACCAGCCCGTGAAAGGCGCCCGATTCCCCGTCATCTTCGAACACCACAGCAAAGTGTGTGGACGGCGAAAGGCAGGCCAGCACAACGGGCGTGCCGATGGTGATGGTCTCACTCAGGAAGGGTGTCGATTGCATCGCCATGTCACCCAATTAGTAGCTATGGTCGTCTACCAGCACCCATGCATCGTCATAGAGATACACCGTATCACCGCCATTGTTCCACACAGCGCGGCCGGTGCGTCCCCAATACAGGTCGGTGGCGGTATCGGTCCCCGAGCCAGTTCGCAGCCGCACGTGCGCTCCGGCCGGCAGGGTGAACATCGGAAACGTATACGTGTGGCCGTATTCATCCTTCACGTGCCAACCCGTCATGTTAGCCGGCGCGCCACCGTGATTCTCGAAGCAAACATACTCTTCAGTGAGGTTGTAGTTGTCGTTCCCAGGTGCATCGACCTGCGTGCACCACCAGGCTACTCGGACATTGGGCATGCTGGGCATCGTAGGCGTCTGCGTAGCCGTAGGTATCGCCGTGGGCGATGCGGTCGGGGTCTGCGTCGGTGTCGCAGTGGGCGTTGCTGTTGGCGTGTTGGTGCTCACTACTGTTCTGGTCGGGGTTTGCGTTGGCGTCGAGGTCGATGTAGCCGTAGCGCTTGGAGTGGCAGTGGCGGTATCAGTTGTGGCCAGGGTTGGTGTCGCGGTGGGAGTAGCAGTCGGCGTGTGCGTAGCAATTGGGGTGGGCAAGGGAAGCAGGCCGGACTGCCTGAGGACGGCAGGCAGATAGACTACATAAGGGTCCGCATCGGAGTTGCTCGCTGCCTGGGCCACGCCGTGGGTCGTGATTTGCGGAGAGCCGCGGGCGAGCGTTGCCAGGCCAGGGAAACTGACCCGCAGAACAACCAGCGCCATACCAAGCGCAACCATTGTCCCCCGATGTCTGTGTCGCATTGCAGCCTCCTGTCTGTGGCAGAGCGGGCCAGTGGACTATACTATTCGTCGTGAGAAGGTCTAGATCAGGTGATAGCTCTCTTGCTGGTCGATGTGCTGGCTGATGGTCCAATTGGCAGCAGTTGGTGCGCTCTCTATGCTGGCAGATGCGCTTCCAACCAGGCGATCATGGTCTCAAAGACTTGCTGCTGCTCAAGCTCATTGTGGATCTCGTGGTACAGGCCGTCCCACAGCTTGAGGGTGCAATCCCCTTGCACCAGGTCTGCAAACTCCTGGCTGCCCTTTGCAGACCCCAGACGATCAGCCCTACCGTGCATCAGCAGCAGAGGCACTGGGAATTCTGTCGCGTGCTCAAACGCCCAGCGGATAGCCTTCAAGAGACCCCGTGCTGCGCCGAGCGAAAGGCGGTCGTGCACCAGAGGATCGTTCACGTAAGCACGCACCACGTCAGGATCTCGGGAGAGGTCCTGTGGGTTCAATCCGCTGGGCAGGGTTACGGTGGGCAAGATTCGGCCCAGCACTTGCACCAAAGCCAGCTTGGCGGTCTGGTGCTCCAGGGCAGTGCGCAGTCCTGAGCCTGTAGCAATCACTCCAGCCAATTCCGGCTGGCGACGCAGGGCGTAGTTGAGCACCAGGATTCCCCCAAGACTATGCCCGTATAGGAAGAGCGGGAGGTGCGGGAAGCGTTGCGCAGCTTCCTGCAATAGCTGATCGATATCATCCATGAAGGCTTTGAATGCGGGGGTATGACCACGGGGACCCTCGGAGCGGCCATGACCACGCAGGTCAAAACCCAGCAGTACGTAGCCCGCCTCGGTCAGTGCTGCGGCGACGTGGCGATAGCGCCCGCTGTGTTCGCCGAGGCCATGCACCAGACAGACCACTGCACGGGGCGTGCTTTCTGGCAGCCAGGCCTGGGCAAAGAGCTGCAATCCATCGTTGGTCTGCCATGTTGAAGAATCAGAGTGTTCCATGTTGTACCTCCATTGGTGTAGGAGGCCGTCGCCGCAAAAGTTCAAGTCCTGGTGTGTCTATTATACCACCCAACGGTGGAGAGCGAAACCGGCGTTGTGCCTTCGCCTGCGACGGGCGTGGCCACAGTGAAACTGATCGCACGTGATCCAGGTGTTGCCAAGTGAGGAGTGGTAATGGCCTCTGCCGATCTTGCTCTGGCACGCTACCTGGAGGAGGTATCTCGGGTGATGTGAGAGGGCGTCGCTGAACTGTGCAGTGACCACCGCTGGCACGGGGCGCGCACTGCTCTGCTGTGTATTCGGCTGGCTATGACCCGGCGATGAGGGAGACCGCGCCCGGGGCAGCGCCGAAACGCAATTCAGAGCACCTTGGCTTCCGCCTGGCGCATACCAAGGTGATCATGCTGGAGCAATGACCATGCTGATTGCTGCGACCTGTTTATGAACAGAGTTCCAGACGGTCGCCCGCTTTCAGGTCGCTGTGCCGGATGGCTCCCGCTGCCAGCTCGATCACGAAGTGTGCGCGCAGCACCGGCCGGCCGATGCGGTTGGGGGTCAGGTTCTCCTGGCAGGCCACAACACGCCAGTCCTTGCTTACATATACGACGTCGATGGGGAAGGACATGCCGAAAGTATGTATCCAGCGACAGGGGCTGATCATCAATCCCTGATTCAAGTCCAGGGAGCGACGGCCGATCAAACCGCGGGTTCGGGAATGGAGGGCCTCGGCAATCTCCAGCTTTTCCACAATGATGCGTTGGCCGTCGGTGTTGTAGAGCCTCATGTGCGGTACGAAGCAGGATCGAGAGTTGCGCCAAAGAGCTGTGGGGGCAACTCAATGCCGGCCTCTTTGATCTTGCGGCAGAATTTGGGACGGACGCCCGTGGGTTGCAGCCCTCCAAGGACTCGTCCATCCTTAAAGCCAGTCTGCACAAAGCGGAAGATGTCTTGCATGACGATGACATTTCCCTCCATGCCCTGTACCTCGGCTACCTGGACGACCTTCCGCGTCCCGTCGCTGAAGCGTGCCAGGTGTATCATGCAGTCGATGGCTGAGGAAACCTGCTCGCGGATGGCGCGCACCGGCAGATCCATTCCAGCCATGAGCACCATCGTCTCCAGACGGCGCAGCGCGTCGCGGGAGGTGTTGGCGTGCAGCGTGGTCAGGCTACCGTCGTGGCCAGTATTCATGGCCTGCAACATGTCCAGTGCCTCGCCGCCCCTGACCTCTCCGATGATGATGCGATCGGGCCGCATGCGCAGCGTGTTGATCACCAAGTCACGTATGGTGATCTGGCCACGACCCTCTATGTTGGGCGGCCGGGCCTCGAGAGTGACTATGTGCTCTTGTCTCAGTTGTAACTCGGCGGCGTCCTCAATGGTAATGATGCGCTCATTGTGTGGGATGTAGCCAGAGAGCACGTTCAACAGTGTTGTTTTGCCGGAGCCTGTTCCGCCAGAGACAATCATGTTGATGCGCGCTTTCACGCAAGCGCGCATCAACTCGATGAATCCGTCTGTCAATGTCCCCATCCGCTTGAGATCCTGGTCGGTGAATGGAATCTTGGCAAACTTCCGGATAGTCACCACTGGACCGACCAGAGAGATGGGAGGGATGGTGATATTCACCCGCGAGCCGTCAGGCAAGCGCGCGTCCACCATCGGCGATGATTCGTCAACCCGTCGCCCCAGCGGGGTGACGATGCGCTCGATGATCCTGAGCAGGTGCTCTCTGTTCTCGAAGGTGAGCGTCGTTTTCTCTATCTTGCCATGCCGTTCTACGTAGATTGCTTTCGGACCGTTCACCATGATCTCAGTAACGCTGGAGTCACGCAAGAGAGCTTCAATGGGTCCGTAGCCCAGGATTTCAGCGATAAGTTGCTCGAAGAGGACCAAACGCTCAGTACGGCTGATCACTACGTTCTCTTCGGCCAAGGCCTGGGGAAACATCCTGGCGATGGTCTGGCGCACAAGACGTGTGTTGGAGATGTCCAACTGCGGATCCAGGCGATCCAGAATCTTGTCCCGGATCCGTGACGCCAGTTGCAGCATTTCTCTGCTCTCAGAGGTTGCTGTGTCCGGGGCTAGAATGGGCTTGGTACGTCGCTTCATTACTGTCATGGCAGAATGCTCCAGTTCTCCAATCCGCAGTTGCATTTCTCGGCAAAGACCTGTGCCGCCAAGGCGTATTGCTCAAGTGCTTTGACATAATCTCCGTCCTGTGCCAAGTCGTCTCCTTGCTGCACATAGTCCGAGTATGACGACTCAGGGATGGCCACAGCACTCTTGCTCATGATCGAGATGGCGGTCTTGATCGTTTGCACGGCCTGGGCGTAGTTCTCTTGCCTGGCCTGGACTGTGCCCAGTTTCACATGGGCAACAAACAGCCACAGTGCTGACTCATAACCGCCGTGTATCGCCACGGTCGTGGCCTGGCGGTAGTATTGCTCGGCCAGGGCATAGTTACCGGAGGCCACTGCTTCGTCTCCCTTCTGCATAGAGTCCGTGTAACGCTCCTGGAAGGTACCTTCGGCTGCTGAGACGAGAGCGACGTCTGCGCCTATTCCCGGCTCAGGGGCGTGCTCCTTTTTGACGGCAGCCTTCAGTATGGTGGCCACAGTGCCGTCAGCGTAGTCAGGTTGCTGGCGGTAGACCCACTCTAGTGCTTCGATAGCTTCCGGCAGGTTACCTCGTGCCAGCATAGTCCGTCCCAACAGATACCTCTCGGCCAGGGCCATTTCGTAGATGGCCTGGTTGTGTTGAGGGTACAGTATCAAGGCTTTGCGGTACAAGTCCAGGGCTTTTTGCACTGCCTCGCCCTCGCCTTTTGTACTGTGTACCCAATGCATAGCTTGCTTGCGACAACTGTCAAAGAGATGTTGGCTCACAACTCCCCTCGAATACTCTGCGTCCAAGGTCATTAGCGTGTCGTAGGCAGCGATTGCTTCTGACCAGTCCCCTGCACGATAGGCTTGTTCCGCGTGCTCGAACCAGGTGCTCAATTCCTGCTGTTTCTGCACCAGGCTTTGCAGTTGCTGCGCGTCTTTGTAGCGAGGATCTACCGAAACAATGCCTGCCAGCAAGTGCGAGGCTTGGTTCCAATCCTGCTGCGCCATGGCCTGTTCTGCCTTGCTGTAATTCTCGGCCAAAGCCAGCTTCTCCTGCGCCTTGGCCAGTCCTTCCCTTGCTTCCTGGTTGTCGGGGTAGTCTTCCAGAAAAGCCAGAAGGGACTGTTCTGCATTTGCGTAGTCTCGCTCAGCCAAATGCTTAAAGGCCTGTCCCAGAAGCTGTGCCTTATGCCTTTCTCCTTCTTGGGAAGTCTGCCTCGGCTGCACCCAGTAGCGATAGGCCTGTCGCAGGCCGGTAGCCAAGATCAGGATCATGCCTCCGAGCACCACAATTGTGAGCACGCGCTTGACCGGGACCCGTGGAAGAGCACGCTTCGCTCTGGGCTTGTCTTTCTCCAGGGTGGCTTTTAGGCGAGATTCATCCAGAAGGGCTACAGCGTCCGCATAGTCCGGACGCTGTCGCACGATTTCCTCCAGGCCAGCAATGGCCTCGGTCCACCTGCCTTCCTGCAGATAGGCCAGGCTCTCGCGGTATAGAGCTTCCAGCTCACTATCCACCTGTTGCGCATTTGAATCCGTATCTGCCGGTAGGTTCGAGTCTTGAGATTCCACGAGTCCCTCTCCTCAGCAGTGCTGCATCATCATTATTGACCGCGCATCCCTGCAAAAGTTTGTATCAGCACGGGGATGGCAGGGCCGACGGTCACAGCGAACATGGCTGGCATGATCAGAAAGACGAGAGGGAAGAGCATCTTGATCGCTACCTTCCGTGCCCTTTCCTCAGCCCGTTGCCAGCGGCGTGTACGCATCTGGTCAGACTGCATGTGCAGTACTTTGGCGATGCTCAATCCGAACTGATCAGCCTGCAGCAGGACAGCCACAAAGCTTCTGACTTCCGGCACGTCGGTGCGAGCGGACATGTTCTGCAGAGCTGTGCGGCGGGTCATTCCAAGCCGGATCTCGGCTACGACTTTGCCGAACTCGGTGGCGGCCGCATTTCGCCACTTCTGGCTGAGCCTGAGCATTGCTGACTCCAGGCCTGCTCCGGCGTCTACACAGATGGTCAGCATGTCCAAGGCGTCGGGCAGCGAGCGGAGGATTTCGGCTTTGCGCTGGCGTACGCGTGAGCCTAGCCAAAAGTCCGGCAGCATGAAGGCAAGAGCCATCACCCCAGCAGTGAGGAACGCTGTTTGAAAGAAACGTCCGCTGCGCAGCACATGGATGTAGACGGTCACAATTCCAGTCAACATGCTTGCGAGCAGCTTCAGGCCAAGGAAATCCAGCACACTCAGACCGTAGGGATAACCGGCACTCACAAGATTCTGCTGCAGTTTCTGCATGTTGCGCGAGGGAGCAAGCTGGCCTGTGGCCTGGAGCTGCTTGCGAAGCCAGGGCTTGAGCACTCGATCTGACAACGGAAGCTCAAGTTCTGCTTGTTCCAGCGGGTGTGGGCTCATGGTCAATCGCTCCAGACGCTGTTGCGTTGTTTCGGTTGTCCTGAGTTGGCGCCAGCCCCGATACATAATGCCGCAACTCAGGCTCACCAGAATTCCTACGACCAGAGCGGGTAAGAGCGAATCCATCTTCTTCTCCTATGCCTTCAGATCTCAATCTGGCCCAGTTTCCCCATGACGACATAGCCGAGAGCCAGTAGCACCGCCGCAGCGATGGGGATGATCAGTGTAGGTCCAGGCGTGAACAGGGCGAACAGGTACGTGGGATTGAGTAAGTAGATGACTGCGCTCAGGCCGAAGGGCATAAGGGTCAGAATCGTGCGTTGCAAACGTTGCTGAGCTGTCAAGACGCGCAACTGTTCTTGGAGCCGGATCCGTTCGCGGATGGTCTGGCTAATCGTCTCCAGTATGGTGGCTAGGTTGCCCCCGGCTTCGTGCTGTATGGTGATTGCAGTGACTATCAGGTCCAGGTCCTCGCTGCGTATACGCCGCACCAGGTTGGACAGCGCTTGCGTGCTAGATAGGCCCAGGCCGATCTCAACCACAACGCGCCGGAATTCCTCAGAGGCTGGAGGAGGCATCTGCTTGGCCACAGTATCCAGGGCAATGGTCAGCCCATAGCCGCTGCGCACCGCGCTCACCAGCAGTGTCAGTACGTCGGTCAATTGCCGTTGAAAAGCGGTGCTACGCTTTGCCTGTTTTCTCTGCACGTAGAGTTTGGGCAGGAAGAAACCAGCGATTGCGCTGAGCACAGCAAGCACAAGCTGCCGCGAGAAGATCAGGGTGATGAAAAAGAAAAGGCCCACACTGACAACACGCCACAGCACGTATTCCCCAACCGTCAAGGGCAGGTTGGCCTGCGCCAGCTCCGCCGCCAGAGATGAGGCAAGGGGACGGCGAGAGATGGTGCGTTCGATAATCCCCACTATCGGATTTGGTTGCTCTTGCTGTGGGAGCGCCTGGATATCCGTGTCTTCGATAGCCGGGAGACGTGTCAAGGCCTCGATCCGCTCTGCAACAGGATGTCTGCTCCCAATGATTCGACCCAGGCCAATAAAGACTGCCAAGACTGCAATGGCTAGTACGCTTGACAGAAGAAAGGCCAGTTCAGTCACGCTTGTTCCCCCTACCTAACTAGACTAGCGTACCAGTGTGCAAGGCTCTGACCGTGGAGCAAAGTAGCCATGCTCCCGGCTACCAAGTACGGACCGTATGGCATGTACTGCTTTCCTGTCCGAACCCGCGTTAGCAGAAGTAGTCCTGCTGCCAACCCTCCTAGAATGACACCAATAGTCAGTGCCTGCAGCACCGATGGGAACCCGGTCATCATGCCGATCAAGGCAGCCAGCTTCACGTCCCCCATCCCTAGCGCATCCCGGCGTGCCAGAGCAAGAAAGCCGAAGGTGCCCCCGCCGACAACGGCTCCCCACAATGCGGGTGCCAACCCCGGCATGGGATAGAGACCGTTGAATACCAACACCAGCAGCATCCCCGACCCCACGAGGACATTGGGGATGAGGCGGTGCTCGAGATCGATAACAGCAATTAGCAAAAGTAGGCTGCAGTAGGTGGTCCGCATTGTGAAAGCAAGACTCCAGTCGTAGGTTCGCTGCAAGTAGGCGACAAGGCCAATGGACACCGTGAGGACGATGCTCCAACGCACAAATCCACGCGCCCCAAGCGGACAGCGTGCCTCCGTGTGTGGCAGCCGATCAGCGCATGCGTTAAGGAAAATGCCAACAGCCAGGCCAAGTATCACCGCAAGAGACATCCGGGCACACTCCCTAAGCGCGTCTTCTCAGGACGGTAGACAGGATGGACACGGGCTTGTCCTCTTTTGCTGCGGCCATCACCTTCTCTGCCAGGCGGGACAAGCCCGTTGCCACGGGGCTCCGTGGGTCACTGCTAACCAGTGGTATGCCACGGTTGATGGAGTAGGTTACCAGTGCCTCATCGGCAGGAATCTGCACATCTACCTTGGTGCGAAGTGCTGCTTCAATGTCCTTAAGTTTGATGCCCCCTCTGCTCGGATACCGGTTCAGTGCCAGTATCTGCTTCTGTGACTGGTCCTGCAGAGTTGCGGCCATGTTCAAGAAGAGCTTGGCGTTGCGCAGCGACGTCATCTCTGGCGTTAGCACGACAATCACCTGATTTGAGAGCTGCAACACTGTGAGGGTACTCTCATCCAATGACGGGGAAGTATCCACGACGATGTAGTCACTCGCTGGCTGCAGCCAGGCAAGGATGCGCTCCAACTGGGTAGGCTGCACTGGGGTACCATCCCTGTTCCATGGCGCAGACAACAATGCCTTGACCCCGGAGGAGTGGATGGCCAAAACCGAACTCAGCAGCTCGGAATCCAGGTCATCCAGGCGAGGTAGCAGATCAGCAATGGTGTGTCTGGGCGGCAGGTTAAGCAGTACGTCGAGCGTTCCCCCCAGGATTGAGGCATCCATCAGGGTTACCCTCTTGCGGGTCTTTGACCGCAAGGCCACGGCCAGGTTGGTGGCCAAAGTGGTAGTGCCGACACCTCCCTTGGTGCCCCATAGGGCGACAATGTGCGCCAGCGGCGGTTGTTCAGTGCGCAGAGCGGCGTTGATCCGTGCGAGCAGTTCCGCAGCCGCCACTGGCTTGACAATGTAATCGTTAGCTCCTGCATTAAAACCTGCTACTTTGTCTGCCACCTTGGCCCTGGCTGAATAGATCAGGATAGGAGTGTCTGCTGTCGAGGGTGAGCTGCGCAGGGCACGACAGATCTCGTGGCCGTGAATATCGGGCAGGTTGGTGTCCATCAGGATCAGGCTCGGATGGTTGAGCTCGGCCATAGCAAGACCTGCCTGTCCAGTGACTGCGGTCAGCACCTCGAAGCCTTCCGTTTCGAGGATGCGCTGCAGCTGTTCCACGACGCTGAGATCACTGTCTATGATATGAATCCTAAGCGGCATTTTGGGTCTCACCTTCAAGGGAAGACGGGGATGCGCATTTGGTAACGGTCCATAAGGTACTGGATGTCCACTGGTTCCGTAGTGAAGCGTTCGGGCGCACCCGGTGCCCGCAGGACGAGGGACACTATGCCTTCCCTGTCCTGGAGGTGCTTTAGTACCAGGGCATCCTGAGGATCCAGCGCGAACACAATCGACAGTGGGTTCGCTGACCGTACAGCAGCCTCGATTCCCTCCAGTGTGTCCACGTCACCTTCGTAGACAATCATGGCGATTTCCACGTTCTGCAACGAGTTGAACGTCACCAGTCGCCCGCCCTGCTCATCTGCCGCCCCAACCGGTATGGAGAATAGGATGTCCACTTTGTCGCCGGTTTGCAGGAGATGGCTGCGGCTCATCAGGTCTTTTGCAGGAAAGGCCATGGCTACCTGGTCATCGTCCATGAGCAATCCCACCTGACGCCCCGTGCCTGTGGGCGAGATCACCTTGTTGGTCAGGATCATCTCGTCGGGCGAGAATGGGACCAGGGCCAACCGCCCCACTACCTGCTCCTCACTGAGGGCAGCGTTCTCGGGCACAACGTCCGAAGGGATACTTTGTACCTTGACGTCATCGTGCCCGATCAGTCTACGCAGTGGAATGAAGTGAGCAGCGACGACGACGTCGATTTCCGGAACCAGTTCCGCTGGTTGCATGGTAGCTGGCGCCAGACGCAGTATGACCCACATTGCCGCCAAGCCAGCCAGCAGCGCCAGTGCAATGCCTGCTATGATCCAGATGTACCCTGATCGTCTCTTCATGGTGGCAGCACCTCTATTGGGTCAGCACAAGTGTCCTCAAGCCGCCATCGTCGCCGCCGCTCGGGGGGGCGCCGACCACGTAATATTCGAAAATACCTTCGATGCCCTTGGGGTTGCCGGTGGAGTGGACCGCGGTAACCCTGAACGCAGCAAGCTTGATCACATTGTAGTAGGGTTTACCGGGATACTTGTCCTCGATACTATCATAGACCGGTATCATCAAGATATCGCCCAGCCTGGCCTTCGTGATAGCCACGGGATAGTTCTTGATGCCGCCGCTACCCCTGAACCAGGCCTGGTGTGGCCTGTTGCCAGGGTAGCCGTTGAGCATCCAGTCTGAGAGATTGTCTGCCCCAGCGTCGCCGCAGCTATCTGGCCAGACGCAGTCGAAATTCAGCCACCCACGCATGTTGCCTGCGATATCGCCTGTTGTCGGATCAGGCGGCTCCTCCGTATCATCATCCCAGATGGTGTAGGTGAGGCCGAACTCATAGGCAAAGTCCATGATGGCGATGGGAGCCAAGCCATGCACTCCTGCAGCTGGCTTGTAGGTGGCCGACGCCCGCGCGGTCGCCTGTACCTGGTTGATCCCCACGATTTGAGCAAAGGTCATCTCGACATTCTTGTGCGCAACCACAGTGACGAGTGTGCCAGTGATGGTGACGTCACAGGTATCAGCTCCGTTGCGCTGGAGCGTGTATTCTTGTGCAGCGGCGTATGCTTGTGCCGGTGTGCCATCCAGTGCCAGAACACGCGCTCCAGCGATAGCGCCAGCATCGGCAGCATTTTGCATGCGACGGCGCTGCAGGTAGATGTTTCCACCGTCCAGGACAAGGGCAAGCATGGCCAGCAGGCCGATAAGGTACACGGTGACCATGATCAGAACCTGGCCGGATTCGTCTCTCATGTAGCTAGCTTTTTTCGTTTTCATCTCTACACCTCTATCCACATCCTACGGCGAGGCTCGGCACGGGGGCTCCCTTCCCAATGTGCCAGCCCGCCGTAGTCAGGCGGCAGGCAAGCCAAAGCTGTACAAACGTCAGTATCCAGTGTACATTGTAGATGAGCTGTGGAGCGTCAAGGAGCGGCTGCCCAAGACCAGCTCCATCAATGGCGTGATCAAGTCGAAGGAATAGTGCACTTGCACCTGGATGCTGGTTCCCTCCGGCTCAGAGATCGTGACCGCAAGCTGGGAGACATCCAGGCCGATGGCGGCATTGTGGACTGTAGCGATGATTCCAGCGGTGTCGCTTGGCGAAATGATCCCGAAACGTGCTCCCTCTCGCGCACAATTTGCGACAACACTGTAGGCATACAAGGCTCGGCCAAAGTCTAGCACGGCAATCAGGACAAGCACCAGAACGGGCAGAACAAGCGCGAATTCGACCAGTCCCTGTCCGCGTTCGCAACGTTGGTGCCGGGAGACCCGGGATCGTTCCTTGGCCATCTCAGAACACCACCATTTCTGCACAACTCTCGAGGTGCAATGTCTGTCGCCCAACGAGCCACGTGGTGAGTAAAGGGAAATCATGATGCACCTTGACACACATTGGAGTGCCACTGAGGCCAGAGGTGCTGATGTTCACGTTGTCGGCTGTCAGGGTGATGCCAGAGTTCTGTGCCTCACTGACCACTCGCTCTTGGATTCCGCTGCTGTCGAGAGGATGCATACAGCCGTAGTAGGCACCCTCGCGTGCTGCGTTGGTGATGACGATGTACGTGTGAAAGACGCGGCCCAGGTCGAACACGCCCAGCAAGAGCAGCATCAATAGCGAGATGGATAGAGCGAATTCGACCAGGCTCTGTCCTCGGATGCCCTCCTTCCGATCCATCTCCACATTCTACCTCTTGGGACAGGAATATGGCAAAGCGCAGTCCCACCTCGCACTCCGCCCATTCTCCCTGTTCTTGTCCTCGTGTTCCGTCTGCCCGTCAGCCATCATCGAGCCCAATGCCACATACCCACAACGCGGGACAGAACGTAGAGGAGTATCGTTCCGATCAACGTCAGGGCAGCGACAGCAAGGACAGCGATGATGCCCATGAGAAGGACGTGCTGGCTCAGGTTCTGGACTTGCGTAGGGCGTACCCAAGATGTCACCTTTAGCCACGACATGATGATCGGTGTCCTCCTTCCCCTATTCTTTGGCGCCGCCATTCGGTGCCAAGCGGTTCTCCTCCAGGAACTGATTCAGCATCTGAAGCGTATAGCGACGGTGGCCTCCCGGCGTGCGGCACGGTATCAATTTGCCTTGGCGCTCGATTTTGTTCAAAGTGAACAGGCTAATGCGCAGGTAATCGGCCGCCTCTCTGGCCTTCAGTATGATTTTCCATTCGTCAGTTGCCACACACACCCTCCGATAACTGCTGCGAAAATGCCTGCGATCTCATTGAAATCCCTCGAAACCGGTCGGATCTTTGTGAATCCGTAGTGAGTATAGCACAAGGCCCAGCGTCTAGCAAAGCCCAATTGCGAGCATGGTGTGAAAGGTGGATGAAGATCTCCACCTTGATGGTGCTGCGTGGCGCGGGGTGCAGTTGTTGTATGCTACAGCGGTGATCACGCTGTGTGCACAAAAGACGCCACCATGTCGAATGTATGCAGCACGATCCACTGCGAGAGTTGTTGGGCGAAGTCGACCAGGCTCCGACTGTGTGCTCGTCCTGGTCTATCCGCCCCCACAGTTGACCCATTGGAGGAGGCTGGAGGCGGCGCTCCTTCTGACCATGGCGCTCCGCCTGCACTTCCCCGTTCTCCTTCACTGTTCGGTGAACTCACTCGTTACGGTGCGAGAACTCCGGACAACGTGGACGCGATGCTCGAGAGAATGTCGCGAATGCTCGATCCCATGAGTGTGATAGCACCGACGGCAAGGACGACGATGAGGCCGATGAGCAGGGCGTACTCGGTCAGATCCTGTCCCTCCTCACGGCGCAGCGACTTGAGCCACAACATGATGTCCCACCTCCTTTCTTCAGTGATTTTTCTCGGGTGATTCGCCGGATAATGTCTCTGCCCATCGACTAGAAACCACTTAGAACGATGAGGAACTGTGCGAATCTGTGAGCAGTATATCATATGCTCAGACGTCTAGCGTGAAGGTTCCGTGAGCATAGCGTGAAAGGTATGTGAGAATCGATACCTTTTGACCTCGTTTTTGCTACCATATTGATACGATAAGTGCGACAACGCATACACCGGATAAGCTACTGCTTCGGGCATCAGTTTCCAAACCCCTTGGGCTCGATTGTCGCATAAAAAGGACTTTCTCTGTTTGGTAACCTTCGGCGCAGTACTCTGCAGCAAGCTCAATTGTGCGCTGCACTCAAGCCGCTGTTGCTGAGCACTGTGAAGGTTCGCTCTCGAGGCTGTGTGCTAGGGTGGTCATCCAGGGTCCCTCAAGGCTCGAGCTCTGTTCGTTGCTAGACACCATGTAGCCATGGTTGCGGAAGGTGCGTATGAGAACCGGTCGTGCTGGGCAATCCTCGATCTTGTGGCGCAGGTTTCTGATGTGCGTACGAACAACGTCTGTGCTGCCAGTACCAGGAGGGTAGCCCCAGATGTTCTGCAAAAGGCGTCTGGCCGTGCAGGCTTCGTCGACGTGAAGCATGAGGTAGCGCAGCAATTCGAATTCGATGGGGGTGAGATCGACGAGTCGGCCATTGCACTGCACGGACATGTTGCGGGTGTGCAGAACCAGATTGCCTGCGATCAGATGGCTGGGCAGGGCAGGCGGTTGCTCTTGACGCTTACGGCGGAGCAGGGAATCGGCACGTAAGGTGAATTCGCTGAGTGCGGATGGTCCTCGGACATGAGTGTTCGTTCGATGGCTGAATTCGCTTAAGTCCTCAGCTACTTGAAGATGGACACGGAAAAAGAGCACTGGCGTCTGGGCGAGATTGGGTGAGGATCTGAGTTGTTGATAGAACTCCGAGACATTGCATCTGGGAAGGACAGTGCTGAGCACAATCAAGTCGGGGTGATAGCGTTCTGCGAGTCTCAAGGCATCGCGAGCAGTGCAGCCCACCAGCACCTGATGGCCGTGGCTTTGTAATTGTTCCTGCAAAACCTGACTGAGAGAAAAGTCTCCATCAGCAATCACTACTAGAGCCATTGTTCCTCACCGTGGTCTTATCACTCACTGGACCCAAGCGGCGCCAGCTGGCGTCCACTACGTAGCTGATGACGTAGGAAAGATGAATAAGATATGACAAAGTCGCTCCCAAAACATTATATTTCCGTAATGATTGCGCCGGTATCCTCCCTTTGTTCAGGCTCTGTGATTACATTTTGTACATCTTATTGTACAGAAGAGTGTAGTGACCCCCTAGATTTGGACACCTACGTTAGTTCAAATAGACTTAGTCCAAGAGGGGGGAGACAGGATGGTAAGGCGACGAACGTTCAAGCCAGAGTTGAAGGCCAGGCTCGTGCTGGAGGT
>JAUWJD010000022.1 GCA_030607875.1 Chloroflexota bacterium | reverse complement strand
CGGCGTCCGGTTGGGTGTCCGCCGGGGCGGGGAGGCCGTGGCGGCCGGGACAACTGACGGCGGGAGCGGTAATGGCTATGTCGGGGCCGGCGTCGGGGTTGCTGTGCGTGGTGTCGGTGAGTTAGATGGTGACTGGACAACTGTCGGCATGATAGTTGTAGCCATTGTCGGGACCGGAGTGATGGAGGGCTGCATGGACGTGGCGAGAGGGCGAGCACATCCAGCTAAACACACCAGTGCCAGCGCCAATATCCGAGCCGATGCTTGCCAGGGCCGCATGGGCTACCCTTCCGCTTCACAGTATGTTTGTCTCCACCCTCGCTCCAGCCCTACTGCATCAAAGGCGGCCAGCGCTTGAAGGTACTCCTCGCTAGTTATCTTGCGCCCCAGGATCGGATCGCCGACAGCTCTATGGGCAGGGAAATACTGTGCCATCAGGCTGACGTGGATGAATGGGGAAAGCTCGTCGGCGATCCAGGCCAACACTTGTGGTGTGCCTGACAGTCCGTCCGGCAGGACCATGTGGCGGATGATCATGCCACGCACCGCCAGCTTATGCTCATCCAAGAGGAGTTCTTCGCCAACCTGGCGGTACATCTCTTGCAACGCAGCACGATTGGCCCTGACATAGCCCCCGAACCCGGACAGACGGCGTGCTACGGTATCGTCAGCATACTTGGCATCGGGCAGATAGATGTCAACCACGCTGTCCAGCAGGCGCAGCGTCTCTATGGCCTCGTAGCCGCTCGAGTTGTAGACCAGCGGCAGGTGCAGGCCTCCCTTGATAGCCAGAGGCAAAGCAGCGAGGATTTGTGGCACAAAGTGCGTGGGGGTGACCCAATTGACGTTGTGGCATCCTCGGTCCTGAAGTTCCAGCATCATCTCGGCCAGGCGTGGCACCGTAACCTGGCATCCAACCCCCAGTTGGCTGATGGGGTAGTTCTGACAGAACAGGCAGCGTCCCGTGCAGTGAGTGAAAAAGATCGTCCCTGATCCATTTGTGCCGCTGATGGGAGGCTCCTCCCACGGATGCGCCGTCCAACTGGCGACAACGGGTTCGGCGCCTGCTCGGCAGTACCCCTCTTCGCCCCTGAGTCGGTCTACGCCACAATCGCGTGGGCACAAAGTGCAATGGTGCAGTATCTCATACGCGTGCTCAATACGTCGTCCCAGTTCACCACTGGCGCAAAGTTGTGTATAGCTGGGCAGTGCAACGCCGGCTTCTCTTGTCATCGGGCGGGCGTGGCTGCCTTGCGCACACGCTCCCATTCAGGCAGATTGGGATCCTCCAGACCACGACGCAGCTCAATAATCTGATCGCGCAGCAATGCCGCCTTCTCAAACTCCAGCTCGGCCGCAGCCGCTTTCATCTGCTGCTCCAGTTCCTTGATCAAGCGGACGATTTCGTGCTTGGGGATGTCCTGGGTCACGACGTACTCAGCCTGCCGTTCGGTGACAGCCCGCACGCGGTCCGTCAGGTCACGGATCGACTTGATGATACTAGTGGGCACGATGTTGTGCTCTTCGTTGTACTGGGTCTGAAGTTGCCGGCGGCGGTTGGTCTCGCCTATTGCCTGTCGCATGGACTCGGTGATGTCTTCTGCGTACATGATCACCTGGCCACGCACGTGGCGCGATGCACGACCAATGGTCTGGATGAGCGCGTTTTTGCTGCGTAGAAAGCCTTCCTTGTCCGCATCGAGGATGGCGACCAGGGAAACCTCGGGCAGGTCCAGCCCCTCACGCAGCAGGTTGATGCCGACTACGACATCGTACACACCCTTGCGCAAGTCACGCAGGATTTCCACGCGCTCGAGGGTTTGGATCTCCGAGTGCAGATAGTGGACTTGAATGCCCATCTCGTGCAAATAGTCCGCCAAATCCTCGGCCATGCGCTTGGTCAGAGTGGTCACGAGCACCCGTTCATTGCGCTGCACACGCCTGTTGATCTCGGCCAGCAGATCGTCAATCTGGCCCTTGGGTGGCCTGAGGATGATCTCAGGATCGACCAGGCCCGTAGGACGAATGATCTGTTCCACAACCTGCTGCGAGATCTGCAGTTCATACGGCCGGGGCGTGGCCGAAGTATAGATGACCTGATTGATATGGCGCTCAAACTCCTCAAAGCGCAGAGGCCGGTTATCCAGTGCGGAGGGCAGGCGAAAGCCAAATTCTATCAACACTTCCTTCCGCGCGCGGTCGCCCTTGTACATGCCGCGCACCTGCGGCAACGTGATGTGCGACTCGTCCACAAACATCAAAAAGTCGTCAGGGAAATAGTCCAGCAATGCCCAGGGCTGTTGGCCGGGCGCGCGGCCTGACAGGTGTCGCGAGTAGTTCTCGATGCCCGAGCAGTAGCCCACTTCGCGCATCATCTCCATGTCGTAGCGCGTGCGCTGTTCCAGACGCTGCGCCTCCAGCAGCTTACCCTGCTCCCGCAGGAAAGCCAGGCGCTCCTCGAGTTCGGCCTCGATGGTTGTCATGGCTGCTACGAGCTTTTCTTTGTTGGTGACGAAATGCTTCGCTGGGAAGATCTCTACGGCGTTGTGCTCCTGGAGGATTTCGCCAGTCAGCGGGTCGATCTCTGTCATCCGCTCTATGGTGTCGCCCCAGTATTGGACGCGCAAGGCCGTCTCACGGTAAGCAGGGAAGATGTCCACTGTGTCTCCCCGTGCGCGAAAGGTGCCTCTGTGGAAATCCACGTCGTTGCGCTCGTAATAGATCTCGGTGAGATGGCGCAGCAGGCGTTCGCGGCGCCGCGTCTCGCCGCGCTGCAGTCTCACCACATCCCGGCCGTACTCTTCCGGTGACCCAATGTTGAAAATGCAAGATACGCTGGCCACAATGATCACGTCGCGCCGTGTCAGGAGAGAAGAAGTGGCAGCCAGGCGTAGTTTCTCAATCTCCTCGTTGATGTCAGCGTCCTTCTCGATGTAGGTGTCGGTACGCGGGATATAGGCCTCAGGCTGGTAGTAATCGTAGTAGCTGACAAAGTACTCTACCGCATTATGCGGGAAGAACTCGCGGAACTCGCTGTAGAGCTGGGCTGCCAGGGTCTTGTTGTGCGAAAGCACCAGGGTAGGACGCTGCACCTGCTCAATAATGTTGGCCATGACATAGGTCTTGCCGGAGCCGGTTACGCCCAGCAAGGTTTGATGCTCGTATCCACTTTCCAGCCCATCGACCAGCTTGGCGATGGCCTGCGGCTGGTCGCCGGTGGGTCTCAAATCCGACACGAGTTGAAATTCAGGCATCTTTCCCCCAATTGCGGACTCAAGGTTGCTCTGCCAACCGTGGCCTCGGTCATTATACTGCATTTACCTGCCTGCGTCCAGGCTATTCAGCAAAATCCAAAATCATCAGCACCTCGCCGAGGTCCCAACCCACTCATCAGAAGCTGCCCCCCCAACGTCATGTAGACCCAGACAGAACTGGGTGTAGGCCAGATTGGGAGCAAGATGACGTGAGCGTCTGACACTGATAAGCCGCCTCAGCGGCTAAGAGCTCAGTGCCTGCCATACTTTTGACAGGTGTGCGGTGGCGTGTTACAATGGTCTGTCGCCATTTGGCTGTATATGACTCCAGAGTGTGCGTGCTTGCGCAACTGTGCTCGTCCCACGGTGTTGTATTGCTGGGACCGCTGCCGGTTGGCGTCACGCACTCTCGAGGACGGGAAAAAGTGCAGGACGAACAAGAGCGTGTCCTTATAGAGCGTGCGCAGGCAGACCCTTTGGAATTCGCTGCCCTGTACGACAAGTACGCGGATAGGATCTACAACTACATCTACCAGCGTACCGGCAACTACTCGGATGCAGAAGATCTGACGGCGAGGACCTTTCTCAGAGCCTTTACGAACCTGGAGCGGTATACCTTCAGGGGGGTTCCGTTCTCTGCCTGGTTGTACCGCATTGCGCACAATGCAATAGCCAACTGGTATCGCGATCGCCACAGGCACCAGGTAGTCTCCTTGGATGCACTGGTGCCCTACAGAAAGGATGAGGAAAGACCGGAGGACTTGACGCAAGCCCAGGAGGAGCACAGGAGCTTGCTGGAAGCGATCCGCCAGCTTCCTGTGGAACGCCAACAGTTGTTGATTCTCAAATTCAGCGAAGGGCTGACGAACGCCCAAATCGCCCAGGCCATGGGCCGCACAGAGGGAGCAATCAAATCCCTTCACCATCGCACTCTGCTGGCCCTACGCCAGCAGCTACAGAGGAACACGGCAAGCTGAGTATCGCATGGAACACAGAGGTTTGATAGAACTACTCGCAGAGTATAGCAATCAACTGAATCAGAAGACGCCAGGCGTCGCCGATACAGGGTATGCGGAGTTGTCGTCTGAACAGCAGCAGGAGCTTCTCTCACTGCTGCGGTTAGCTGGTCAGGTCAAGGACGCACTGGCTCCGGTGCGTCCGGCCCCGGCCTTTGGGCGGAAGCTCAGGGGCGACTTGACCGAGATGGCGCGCAGGCGAATGAGCCAGGATGTCGTTATTGAACTGCCTTCGGCACCCAGGGAATTGCTGATCGGCGCTGCCATTGGTTCGGCTGTAGCGCTGGCGGGAGGCATTGCCTATCTGATTCGTGCTCGTACCCAGGCCCGATCGTAGCGCCTCAGTGCGCTGTGAATAGGCGGTCGAGGTCTGGCGTGGTGTAAACTTGTTTTGTACGTTTTCCAAGGGACGGGCAGCAAGGATGCTACCGAGTTGCCCGTCCTGTTTTTATCCTGACATCGAGGGGAGATCAAGTGACCAAGTATGCTGAAATCATTGGCTGGGGTAAGTACCTGCCGTCAAAAGTAGTGACGAACGACGATCTGGCACAAATCGTGGACACCAGTGACGAATGGATTGTCCGTCACACAGGAATCCGTGAACGCAGAGTAGTACAAGCAGGAGAAACGACAGTCTCCATGGCCGTGGCGGCAGCCCGTGACGCGCTTCGGGTGGCTGAAGTCAGACCGAAAGACCTTGATCTGATCATTGTCGCCACGTATTCTCCGGACTACCATCTGCCCGGCGCAGCGCCCATGGTCCAAGACCAGTTGGGGGCCTCACAGGCTGCTGCTTTTGGTCTGCGCGCTGGATGCCCAAGCTTTGTGTACGGGCTGGCAATCGGCAGCCAGTTCATTGCCACTGGAGTGTACCGGCGTGTGCTGGTGATTGGCTCCGAGGTTACCTCGTGCTTTATGAATTGGGAAGATCGGCGCACATGTGTGCTGTTTGGTGATGGGGCCGGAGCAGTGGTTCTGGAAGCTACTGACCGGCCAACAGGGGTACTCTCCTTCGCCATGGGTACTAACGGGGCTGACTACGACGCACTGATCTATCGCGCAGCAGGAAGCAGGCATCCCGTCACTGCAGAACCCTTTGAGGAAAACCTGCGTTACCTGCAAATGGATGGGCGGCGCATCCTGCGCTTTGCCATGCGCACCGTTGGCCCCGCTGTGCGCGACCAACTGAGGGCCAATGGTCTGTCCACAGAGGACATCGCCTTGGTCATTCCGCAGCAATCCAACCAACGCTTCATGGAGTGGATCAGCGACAAGCTTGGCTTCCCCATGGAAAAGATCTTTGTCAACGTGGACCGATACGCCAACACCTCCTCAGCTTCCGTAGCTATCGCGCTGTGCGAGGCCTTTGAAGAAGGGCGCATCAAGGATGGCGACAACGTGCTTCTGGTCAGCTTTGGCGCGGGCCTGAATTGGGCTTCGTCGCTGGTGCGCTGCGGCGTTGCGGAGAGGGAACCGGCTATCATGCTTGATACCACATCCTGGCACTTGCTCTCACTCGAGGTGCTGCGGGAGAAGGTCACGGTGATCACCGAGACCATGAGCGTCGGGCTTACCTCGCTATTGAACCTAGCAATGCTGCCCTTCCTTTCGCGCAGCAAAAAGAAGTGACGCCCGACCGCTGAGCTGGCGTTCCTCTCCTGATTCGAAGGGTATCAGAGTAGCGCGAATGCGCGATGGCGGAGCTCAGCATCACACCCCAAACAGGCGTTTTCCCCCTCTTCATCCGTGGCTTTGACAAACACCCTGTTTCGTGTTATCTTGTCCGAGACATAGAGGCTCACAACGAGTCACGGAGGATATTTTGAGAATCACCTTCCTGGGTGCTGCGCGGACCGTCACTGGCTCGATGCACCTGCTTGAAGTCAATGGCTCACAGATCCTTCTGGATTGCGGCCTGTTTCAGGGACGCCGGCGAGAGACTTCCAAGCGCAACCGCAACCTTCCCTTTGACGCGCGTGTGCTGGATGCCCTGATCCTCTCTCATGCACACATTGACCACAGCGGCAATATCCCCAACCTGGTGAGCAGCGGTTACCAGGGCAACATCTACACCACCTCGGCTACGCGTGACCTGTGCAGCGCTATGCTGCTGGACTCGGCCTACATCCAAGAGAGCGACGCGGCCTACGTGAACAAGAAGCGCAGCAGAAGGGGCTTGCCGCCGGTCGAACCCATCTATACCATCGCGGATGCCCGAGCAAGCCTGCAAAACTTTGTCAGCATAGACTACCACCGGCCTTTCATCGTCGCTCCCGGCGTGCAGGCCACCTTCTACGATGCGGGGCACATCCTGGGGTCAGCGATTACGGTGCTGGACGTGGAGGAAGAGGGCCGCAGCTACCGCCTTTGTTTCACCGGCGACCTGGGACGCAAGGACCTGCCCATCATCCGTGATCCAGAGATTGTGCACGATGTGGACTATTTGATCACCGAGAGCACCTATGGTGATCGTGAACACGAAAGCCCACCTCAAGCCCAGGCCATTCTTTGTGAAATCATCCATCGCGCCTACGACCGCGGGGGCAAGGTCATCATTCCCTCCTTTGCCGTGGGGCGCACACAGGAAATCGTGTTCGACCTGCACAAGCTGATCGCCAGTGAATGCTTTCCGTCCATACCTGTGTATGTGGACAGTCCACTGGCGGTGAACGTCACTGAGATCTTTCGCCTGCACCCCGAATGCTACGATGCGGAGATACTCGCTTTTTTGCAGCGCCGCGAGGACCCTTTCGGTTTCTACCGCCTCCACTACACGCGTTCGGTCGAGGAGTCCAAAGCCCTGAATGATTTTCAGGGGCCTTGCATCATCATCAGTGCCTCGGGCATGTGCGAGGCAGGCCGCATCTTGCACCACCTCAAGAACCACATTGGCGACCCGCGCAATACGGTGCTCTTTGTGGGATACCAGGTGCAACACACACTGGGGCGCAAAATCCTGGACGGCTGGAAGGAGATTCCGATCTTTGGCCAGAAGTGGCCGGTGCGTGCTCATATAAGGTCGATCCAAGGCTACAGCGCCCACGCCGACAGGAATGAGCTGCTTGGCTACATCCAGCAGGTCATGGATGATGGACGGCTAAAGCGCGTCTTCTCGGTGCATGGCGACCTGGAAGCTTGCCGGGCGCTGGCCTCAGGGATACGTGCCATGGGCCTGGAGGATGTGCTCATCCCAGAGCGAATGCAACAGGTAGAAGTGTAGCCCAGAGGTGGTGATGTCAGCCGTCCAGGCAGCGAATCGAGCCCACTCCGATATCCAACGGCTCAAAGTCGATCTGCACATACATACCTGCTATTCACCAGACTCACTCGTTTCTTTGCCAGAGGTGATCGCCGCGGCTTTGCGTCGGGGCCTCGGTGCGCTGGCTGTCCTCGATCACAACGCCATCGGTGGCGCGCTGGCCTTGAGCGACGTGGCACCCTTCCCGGTCATTGTTGGCGAAGAGATCTACACTACAGAAGGCGAAATCGCCGGCCTCTTCCTGCAAGCGCTCATTCCTCCAGGGCTCACACCCGCGCACACGGTGGTGCGCATCAAGGAGCAGGGCGGCCTGGTTTACATTCCGCACCCTTTTGATCGCTATCGCCATGCAGCTCTGAGCAAAGCCGGACTGCTGGCCATCCTGGAGCACATAGATGTGATTGAGGTACTGAACGCCCGCACGATATTCCCAGCGGATAACGAACGTGCCAAGCGATTTGCGCAAATACACGGGTTTCCCGGCGGAGCAGGCAGTGACGCGCACAGCGCTTCTGAGATTGGCCAGGCTTACGTAGAGATGGAGCCTTTCACCGACAAGGATAGTTTCCTGCGCAGCCTCTCCGGAGGACAGGTCGGTGGTGGGATGAGCAGCCCCCACGTGCATCTGTTTTCCACGTGGGCCAAGATACGGAAACGATGGCGGAGCTAACATGGACAGTATATCGGCCTGGCTCATCGCAATCGCAGCGGCGGTCTTACCTACCGTGGTCTATGTGCTCATCCTGTGGTGGCTCGACCGGTATGAAAAGGAGCCCAAGCGCCTGCTGATCGCTGCCTTTGTGTGGGGCGCGGTGCCGGCGGTCATCCTCTCCATTGTAGCGCAGGTCATACTAATGGTCCCTCTGGGCGGCCTGAGCGAGGGCACGGCTGAGTTGATGTCCAGTTCTGTGCTGGCTCCCATGGTTGAAGAGTTGATCAAGGGACTGGCGCTGTTGGCACTATTCTTGCTCTTCCGCCGCGAGTTCGATGGCGTCCTGGACGGCATCATCTACGGAGCGACCATCGGCTTTGGGTTCGCTATGACCGAGAATGTCTTTTACTTTGCGCGCAGCCTGCGTCTCACTGGGCTGGAAGGCTTGACCCTGACCATATTGTTGCGCAACTTTGTCTTTGGCCTGAACCATGCGCTGTTCACCTCGGTCTTTGGGGCATCCCTGGGCTACACGCGCATGGCCAAGACAGGCTGCAGGCGTTGGTTTGTACCCCCCCTTGGTTTGCTGGGGGCGATACTGCTGCATGGCGTACACAACCTGTTCGCAATCTTGGCCAGCATCACCTGCTTCAGCCTGTTGATCAGCGTGGTCAGCGACTGGGGCGGTCTGCTGGTCATTTTTGTGGTCATGGCGCTGGCCTGGCAGCGGGAAAAACACTGGATCGCCACGCACCTGAAGGCCGAGGTCGCCAGCGGCCTGCTCACCCAGGAGGAGTACGATATGATCGGCTCCTACCGCAATCGCATTGCAGCGCAGTGGCAGGCCTGGAGCCGCTCCGGACGCAGGGAGGCGCGGCGGCTGAGTAAGCTGGCCCAACTGGCTACTGAGCTGGCCTTCAAAGTGGAGCAGGGCGATGAACGCACCGCGGAGAAGCTGCGCGGAGAGATTGCCGGGTTGCACGGTGGAGGTACCACTGTCCGGCAAAAGCCTGGGGCTGCAGAGGATGAACACGAGGAAACCTAGCTGCGAACTTTGTTGTTTGCTGTGAACAGGTCTCTCACGGTGCTTGGGCCACATATGAGAGTTCGTAATGGCAAAACTTCGTAGTGGCAAAAGTTCATGGCGGCGAGAGTTCGTAGTGGCGACTTTAGTCGCTATCTGCGCGCCAACGACGACCAAAGTCGTCACTACGACCTACTGGAGTAGCCCAGTACGTGCTCAGGCCCCGCTGGGGTTCTTCTACCACGAACCGCTGCGAGATGCCAGGAAGATCGTCGGCCTGGCCGGTGGTTCGGGCATCACGCCGTTCCGTTCGATAGCCAGACAGATCGCCTTCGGAGACCTGGACGCTGAACTGCTGTTGCTCTATGGCAGCAGCGACGAAGAGGACATTGTTTTCTAGGACGAGTTCAAGGAACTGGAAAGCAAGGCGCCGGACAGCGACCGCCGCCGAGCTGCCGACAAGCAGTTCGGCTTCATCCACCCCTGCTCATCCTATCCTCTCTCGGATCTGGAGCTCAAGTTCCCCCAGCGACGTGATTCCGTGCACCTGTAGGGGCAAGGCATTCCTACACACCTTTCGCAAGAAAGCACGCAGTTCTCTTCAGGCGGGTGGCGTGCCGGAGAAGATATGCGCGGGGAATGCCTTGCCCCTACTCCTCCCTCTTGAGCACCGGGAACTCTGTGATGCGCAGATTTGTGCATCCATACGGAATCAAGGTCAGCTCCTCCAGCGGTTCGGGCGACGTGACAGGGCTGCGTGGAACGTCCGCAGCGGAGCCGTTCTCCATCTGCCACTGGGGGATTCGCCTGCCC
The DNA here is from genome assembly GCA_030607875.1 of Chloroflexota bacterium. Lineage (GTDB taxonomy): Bacteria > Chloroflexota > Anaerolineae > UBA2200 > UBA2200 > JAUWJD01. The sequence goes on along the minus strand of JAUWJD010000022.1, from coordinate 43,484 downwards.
CTCACCGTCGCCGAAACCGGCGCACCCTGGGGCGAAAAGGGGCAATCGCCCAGCGGCAGCTCTTGGAAGCGTACATCGTCTGCAAGCGTGGCCTCGTCGATGTGGAGGGCGACATTCCAAACCGTCGTTGGGTAGACCTCCCAATCGGCATGCGGCAGTTCACGGTAGGGCTGGTCTCGGTGGATTCGACGCCAATCCTCGCCGACCTTGAGGGCATAGACCAGCGGCCCGCGCTCGATGCTGATGGCGTCGTTGAAGCGGCGCGAGAGGAGGGGAGACATGGGCAGCGTGAGTACGACGACGGTAGGGCCTTTCCACTCGCGGTCGATGCGGAAAAATGTTCCCGGCGTTGGCCGGACCACTCCACCTCCCGCGACCTGAAGCGCAGCAGCAGTTGCCCACGATGGGACGCGGAGGCGCAGTCCAAAGCGGACCAAGGTCTCGGCAGTCACGGTAAAGCGCAGCGTGTCGCGGAAGGGATAGTCCGTCTCCAATAAGACGGCGACGGGTACGCCTTTGACCTCCGTCTGTACGTGGCTGGGGGCGTAGGCGACTGCCGCGAGCCCGCCGTCCTCGGCGCGCATCCAGAGGTGGGCGGCGAACTTGGGCCAGCCCTGGCTGAGGTTGGCGGTGCAGCAACCATAGTTCGGCTCCACACCAAAGATGTTCGCCTCGGGGCCGTTGGTGTTCCAGGTGCGGTTCTCGTGGACGCTGCATTCCACCTGGTTGACCTGCTGATCATACTGGTGGGACCACATATCCGGCGAGAATGCAGCGGGCAGCGCGTTGAAGATGATCTTCTCCAGGCGGTCGCCAAAGGTCGCATCGCCGAGGACGGAAAGCAGCACCTCCAGCGAGTAAGCGTACTCGACCACGGCGCAAAGCTCCGTGCCCTGCGTGGGTCGCTTGCCGGCCAGGCATTCGTCGCCGCTGAACACGCCGGTGACCATACCGTGGTAGCAATCCAGCTTCCCGATCATGTCATACACGGCGGCGCGGTTGCACTCGTCGCCGCTGAGCCGCCACCACAACGCGGGGGCTTTGATGGCCATAGCGTTGTTGACCACGTGCCCCACATAGTTCCAGCGGCCCTTGGGCGTGGGTTCGGTCAGTGGCCAGCGGGCGAAGAACGAGTTCCAGTGAAAGCCCTGGGCCTGGAGCTTGACCGCCAGGTCGAGCAGCCACGGCTGGCCCGTTTCATCGTACAGCCAGTAGATGGCCAGCAAGGCCTCGAACCAGCGAAACTGCCCCCAGTTGAACAGCGGCGCGCGGTCGATGTGCTGGTCAATCCTGCGCAGGGCCTTTGCCAGCGCCTCGATAGCGCGGGGGTCGCCAGCGGCATCCCCATACTGCACCAGCACCTTCGTCGCCAACAACTGCGCCCAGAGGTCATAGTTTGGGTTCGGCGCTCTCCCCGCAGCCACGACCATCTCGCGCGGGCCGAGCCAGCCGTCACCGTGTGGGTGGGTGATGATGTACTCCACGTAGCGCATCATTTTGGCCTTGAGCGTTACATCGTCCAGGAGAAAGGCCAGCGGGATCAGGCCGTCCAGCCAGTAGGGAGCGCGCTCCCAGCCCTCGCTGTCGCCGCCGAACCAGCGGCTGTCTTGGATGTCGGGCCAGAACTCGTCCAGGTGCCCGCTCAGCCCGTCGGCCTGGATGCGCAGTTGCCGCGCCAGCCAGCCCCGGGGCCGGATGCTGCCTAGCGGCAGGGGGTGAAACCGCGGTGCGTTCAATGGCACTATCCTCATTCGTCAGAAGTCAAGAAGCCCATTTTCTTGGAGAAAACGGGCACCCGGAAGCACCGGGACCCTGCTACGTGGCCTCCTGGCAGTCACCACGGTCGGACTTACCAGTTAGCCGTTGACAGCTTCAGGACACACCATGCGGTTGTTTGGCGCATTACTGGTTGTGTTGCTACGAGAATGCAATTGACTGCAAGGCACCGCCGCACAATTGCGGGAACCTTCATGCTTCTGGTGGTGCATTGCTGCCGAGAGTGGCAACCTGCGCCATTGTGAGCGTCTGATCTCTATATGTGTATACCCAGTCTGCTACTTGGATCTGGAATACCTGCACTTTACCCTGCAGCTTCTCGCGTAGGTGATCGGCGCAGTCGGTGCAGTACTTGAGCAGGTATCCCTCGACAACAACCCGATCTTTCTGCGTTGCCGACTCCTCTATCTGCAGGAACAGGTATTCGTGCCACTCCTTGTCAAAATCGCGCCCATTGAAGTGCTCCTTGGAGTATTGGCGGTCCGAAAGGATATGCTCGTAGTGGGGAGCTATGTACTTACATAGCGCCTCGAAGTAGAGCAGGTGACATTTCGCTTTCACAAAACTGACATAGGCTTCATCGACGGACAAAGAATCAAAGTCGTGATTGCTGGCCAACCCTTTGGCCAAGTAGGTCTGGCCACTCTTCGACTCGCCGGTCACGAATATTACTCGTTTCATCAGTCTACTCCTGAGCCGTGGCCGCCTGCGTGCGCCCAACGATTCGCGCATAAGCCGCACGCGGGTTTCTCAGTGCCACCACCCGTGAGCCAAACCGCTGCAAAACCAACTCTGACAGCAATACAATGCTCGATCAGTGTGTCGGCTTCGTGATGCAAGTAAGAACGTACTATTTTGCGCTTCTCCCTGCCGAGTAGGAACCACGTCATCCTTTAGCCCACCAGCACCAAAGCTGACCGGCTGCAAAGATAGCGTTCCACAGCCTCACATCATCAAATCATCAAGAAACTCGGATGCCGGATCGACGCCCGTCACGAGCAGATGATCGCGGGCACGTGTGCAAGCGACATAGAGCAAGTGCCGTTCCGTATTGTAGACTTCCTCCAGATCCGAATCATCAGCCACCGTTTCGATTCGTGCCTGCAGCGGAATGACCTCATCATCACAGGCCATCACGACCACGGCACGGAACTCCAAGCCTTTGGCAAGGTGCATGGTGCATAGGGAAATGTTCCCAGTGGTCGTTTCTACATCCTCATCAAGCGTCTTACAGGGAAGCCCGGCAACCTCGATCGCCGCACGGGCTCTCGCAAGCTCAGCCACAGACCGCACAAAGACACCGATTTCGTGCGGCTCCATCCCCTCACTCATTCGATCCGAAAGCCATTGGCTGACTGCTTCGCTTTCCTCTTCTTGCGTGTCGAATACAAGTATGCCTGGCTTCGGCCCATTGAAGACAGAAATCGTCCCACCTCTCTTCTCTGTGATGCCATCAACATCCGACAATTCATGCCCCAGCAGCCGATCGGCCTGGGTTCTGATCTGGTGAGAGGTGCGATAATTGATCCGCAGCGTACGGGAACGACCACGAATGTCAACACCGAGCGCTTTCCATGAGAAGGGCTGCTGGAAAATACGCTGACCGAGATCGCCAGCGAAGAACATGGCATTCGGACGGTCAGTGGTGAGGGCAGCGAGAAACCGCAATTGAGAGACGCCTATATCCTGCGCCTCGTCCACGACGACAAAATCGAACGGCGAGCGCCTGCCCTCTTGGAACTGCGACGCCAGTTGACTGAACATCTCTGAATACGTGATCAGAGCGCGGGACCTCATGCGGGACCGCACACGTTCGAAGATAGACCAGAGAACAAGGCGCCGACTCTCCGGCAGGCGTGTTTTGCGACCCAGACGCAGGACATCTCGATAGGCCTCCCAGCTCTGCAATTGCCACGCATCAACGACCTGCTCCCATTCTGTGATCAAAAAGAGCTGGCTAAACCTGTGCTCATCCACTTCTTCCGCCGCATCTGCGAGAAGCGTCGAGATTTCCTCACGGGTTGCGATCTGTGGGTGGCCGAAGGTCAACCCATAGAGCCGTCGCCCAATCGCGTTCAAGGCATGCACCTCCACGCGTTCACCAAGCCGCGGTTCGTTGCTGATCAATCGTCTCAACTTTGTTCTCAGCGCATTCGCCAGCGCATCCGAGAAGGTGGTGAGCAGCACCCTCGCATCCGGATGGGTCCGGGCAAGGTAGACCGCCCGGTGTAGGGCAACGATTGTCTTGCCGGTGCCGGCCGATCCGGAAACCCGAGTTGGTCCGCTGTAGTCCCCTTCTACAATCTGCTGCTGGTCCGGATGGAGAAAGATGGTCCATTTCTCCCATGGGTAATCCAGGGCAAGTTTGAGTTCCTCCAGATCTTGCATCACCCGGAAACGGCGCTGCGCATCGGGATGTTCAAACGGATCAGCATCGGGGGCGATAGGCAGTGCGACCTGTGGCGTCCCGCCAGTAGCAAGCTCCAGCAACGCCTCGGCCGCTTCAGCGGGCAGATGGTCTGCCAGATCCAGTACAGTGTCCTCATCCGCCTGGCGCACATCATCCAGCCACTCTACAGGCACACCAAAACTCAGTAGATCATCTTCTGGCACATCCGCGAACAGAGGCGGCTTGGGCGGTGTGGGCCGTGCCTCCACGACGTATGTAGGGATGCGGATTTCCTTGACCGTTTCGCGGATCTCCACTAGCTGGGCTGCGCCGGTCTTGGGGTGCGTTTCCAGCTTGCGTCGCTCTGCCCAGCGGTAAGCATTATCGTGGTGACCGACATAGCACAGCAGCACGCTTGCCTTGGTCTGGTGTACGATCAGCCGCAGATCGCGACTCACACGAACGGATCGGAAGTTGGCATCGCGAGCACGGTCAAGCTTGTGCAACTGCATGCCGGGATGGGCCGGGTTCATTTGCAGGTCAAAGGCGGTCGTCTTGACGGCTTTCTGCTCCTGGCCGGTCAACCTGGCGAGGCTGTCGATAAACGTATCGGCGATGCGGAATTCCATCAATCCACCCGGAACACTTTCATCACCTCATCCCCAAGGTGATTGATCACCTTCACTGCGATACGGCCGGATTCCGGCTTTTCAAATGGGCGCGAGGTGTCGCTGTGGAGCGTCTCCCAGGCTTCCTGGTTGATCTCCGCTTTGAGGGTGGTCTTCAGCGATTTGTAGGGATCGTTGGCGCCGAGGAAATAGGCATGGCGCACGAAGAAGCTTTCCTCGTTGTAGTCGGTGTCGATGAACCAGCAGGCAATGCCCTCGGCCCCATCGCTGCGCACCTCGCCGGTGTTGGGATGAAAGACGTCCACACCGTTGATTTTGACCCTGATCTTGCCGTCTTCTGCTTCGAGCAGGTCGATATCCGGCTCGCCAAAGATGACGAACAGGTTGCCTTTGCCGGTGTTCTTCAGGTCATCGGCCATGTGCAGGTCAGCGTTCATGCGCGCCTTGAGCACCGGGATGCGGCCCAGCTTGTCGAACTCCGTGGATTGGGCATCATAGTTAAAGGCGCAAGTGATGAGCGCGTCAAAGCCGGCATCCCCAGCCTCACGCGCGGCAGCCACCAGATCCGGACGCGACACCGTGCCGAATTCTGGACCGATGAAGATTGCGGCGCGTTTCTCGACGCCTGACTCCTCAGCGCCTCCGGTGTAGCGCCCCTCGGCGCAGACGTAATGGCCCGGCCAGGGTGTGATCGATAGAAAACTGATCTTGTCCTCTTTGTGAGCCTGCTGCACTCCGGCGGTCTTGAGATTCTCCAGGATCATCTGCACAAAATCGGTTTCTCCGTCGCCCGGTCCATCCGGCGCGTGCAGCGGGTCAATCAGCTCGTCGTTTTCGTCCACCGCCAGCACCCGATGCGGCGAGAGGCTTTCTACGGTGAAGGGTCCCGCCACGCGAACCTTTTTCCTGTCTTCGTAGGGCTTGTCGTACAGGTATTCGTAATCGGCTTTGGCGGCGATGGAGGCGTCGATCTCTCGCTGACGGGCGATGCGCGCCTCCCACCACTGGGTATGCAGGTCTTTCGCCTCCCAGGGCTACTCCTCTTCTGCTTCGCGGGGGATCTCCCATTCCTCCCACGCTTCGCCCAGCGCCTGGTTGAGCCGCTCGCGCAGCGGTTCGAGCGTTTCCTGAAACTCGTCCCAAATCACGTCGATCTCGGCGTTGTTGGCGATGGTTTTAAGCATGATGTGCGGTACGCGCTGGTAAACAAAGCCCTGGCGGATGCGGTCATAAGTTTGGGCTTCGGAGGGAGCCGTGCGAGTGATTTCGGCTTCCTTCTGTTGCCCCTCGCGGCTGTCGGTCAGCAGGTAGTACGGATAGCGAGCGCCCATGATGCGGGCGCGAGCCAGAGCGAGAGCGACGCGAGAGGTGTCAATCGTGATCCAGCGACGGCCCCACTGCTCAGCGACATAGGCGGTCGTGCCGGAGCCGCAGGTGGGATCGAGGACAAGGTCACCGGGGTCGGTAGTCATAAGGATGCACCGTCGGACTACATCGGTAGAAGTTTGAACCACATACTGTTTATCAAGTTCCGTGTATGTGTCATGCCACGCACCTGTGAGTTGCATAACCGTAAAGTCATCATGAAAATGGACATAGTTTAGGTAAGTGCCACTAGAGTACACTCTGTTTGCGCGCACAAGGCGTTGCATTCCGGTCGAAGTTGTTTTCCAACTGCGCCCACGTGATGGAGGATAAACCTTACCCTGAAATAGGAAATCAAAAGTACAACTAGGCGTATAGCCTGAGGAAGGCAGATTAACCAAACGAAAAACGCGTGATGGTGATGGTATTTTTGAAATATCTCGTTGCTCATCCTTGGTCATGGGTCGGCGGCTTCCATCCGAATTTTGCACGTATCTGTACTGAGTTCCTAAGCCAACCTTCTTTTCGACAAAGAGGCCTCGATATTTCACCAAGTCTGCCTTTTTAGAATACCAAAGCAGGAAATCGTATGGAGTAGCTAACAGCTTCACACCTAGCGCACTATGTGTTCTGAAGGAAATGGTGGCAACAAAATTGTCATCCCCAAAAACCTCGTCCATTAGCATCCGTAGTCTATGAAGGTTTTCGTCACCTATTTGCACAAATATGGATCCAGAGTCTGACAGTAAGTCACGCGTAACTGTTAAGCGATCACGCAGATAAGTTAGATACGAGTGAATCCCATCTCGCCATGTATCGCGAAACGCTTTCACCTGTTCTGGCTCGCGCGTGATGTGATCGACTTTACCATCCGTGACAGTGCGACTGGTGGTCGACCACTGGAAGTTGGAGTTGAACTTGATACCATATGGCGGATCGATGTAAATGCACTGCACTTTGCCGCGCAGCCCTTCGCGCTCGGCCAGCGAGGCCATCACCTGCAGGCTGTCGCCCAGGATCATGCGGTTGGTCCAGTTGGCATCGTGCTGGTAGAACTCTGTTCTGGCGCTTTCGCTCGGCAGGCCGTTGAAATCGGCGAACAGGTCCAACTGCTGGGGGACGCCTTCCTGCCTCTGCGCCCTGCTTTGCCGGACTAAATCGTCAAGCAAGACTTTGGGGTGCACCTTCTCCTGGATGTAGAGCGGCGGCGCCTGCACCACCAGATCGGACCAGTCCTGCTCATCTTTCCCGCGCCAGACGAGCTGGGGGTCGAGATCGCGGTTGCGGCGTTCGTACGCGATCTGGATCGGGCTTTTGTCCTCCTCCCGCATCACGGATTCGTATTCGGCCGTGGGGATGTACTTGCGGGAGGCCTCCTCATGCAAGATCGTTTCTACGGTTTTCTTGCTCTTCGGGCGCCTGCTTCTCTTGGCCATTGTCTTTCCTTACCTCACTGGCTGCGCGGTCACTGAGTTGCTCATATTGTCGAACGCAGCTTTAACTTTGGCTTTGAAGTCGGCTTCGATCTGGTAGACCTCTTTCAGCTCGACAAACGCCCAGCGGCCATACAAACCGAGGTTGTTCACGCCGGGCACCCAGTAGGTTTCCATGGTGGATTTCTTCTCCTTGGCGTCCTCGCCCCGGTAGCCCTTGATCTCGACGATCAGATGCAGCGGGTCTTTTTGACCATCGTCGACCAGGACGATGAAATCGGGCAGGTAGGTGCGGGATATGGAACCGTAGCGATAGGGCACCTGCAAACCCAGGCCGTGGTTCTTGACGTATGCTCTGACGGAGGGGTGAGATTCGGCCACGCGGCAAAATTCCGCTTCCCAATCGCTGTCGAGCACCACCCAGTTGATGTGGCATTTGCGCGGGTCCGTCTGCCAGCGGCTCTTCTTGGAGGTCGTAAAGTTCACGTGGATCGTCGATCCGGTCGGGTTGTACGGGTCAAGCACGGCTTTGATGGGCATCTCTCCCAGCAGGGAGCGTGTGATGCCGGCAGTGATGCGCTCGCAGGCCATGTCGGCAAGCTCCTGGTACGTCAACTGGGCCGGATAGGTGCCGCCTTTGCAGACCAGACAAGTATCGAGCCACTGCCGGGTGATGCGCTTGAGCTGTCCGAACAGGTGTAATTTGGGTTCTTGGTCCGGATCGCGCCACTTGGTGTACAGTAGCCGCTTGGTGACATGAAATAACAGCGTGGATCGCCGCATGTCTTGCAGGTGTTCCAGGGTGAGGTCGACGTCTTCACCGATAATCCCGGCATTCCTTGTGATCGAGGGGCCGACGAGGTCCGGGGTCAGTTCCAGGACAGAATCGTCATTGAATTCGGCTGTGAGCCTTTCCTCAGGTAGTTCAACGCGATAGCCCTCGACGCGCGGGAACCGGATTTCGAGGTGATCGCGTTCGGGGCTGACGGCTCGAACCTGGACCGTCTCACGGGGAGGCTGGGGCGGTGCAACGACCGGCTTGGCCGTAAAGTCAAAGGGGATCCCCAGCACGTCGGCATATTCAACGTCGAAGAGGCTTTCCTCATTAAGGTCATAGGATTGGCGGCGCAAAGCTCGGCCCACGACCTGCTCGCAAAGAAGTTGGGTTCCGAAGGCGCGCACGCCCAGCACATGCGTGACGGTTCTGGCATCCCAGCCCTCGGTGAGCATCGAGACCGATACAACGCAGTGAATGGACTCGCCGAGGCGATCTACTTTTCCTACCGTGTTCATGACCTCGCGCAGCAGGTCCTGGTCGGTGATCTTCTCCGCTTGGCGGCGGTCGCCGGTGCGTTGGATGATCTCACGGCGGAAACGCTCGATCTCATCGGCGGCCATCTTGCGAAAGTTCTTATCCAGCGCTTCGCCGGATTCGAGCTGCTCGCTGTCGATCAACAGCGTGCGCGGTCGGGGAAATGGATTGCCATGTTCGTCGAAATTGCGGAACAGCGGCAAACGCCCGTTCTCGAGCGTGGTAGAGCCGTCTTCATTTTCCCGATGAAAGCCCGAGACATAGTCGTAAACCAGCTTGGAGATGGAGGTGTTCTGGCATACGATGATGAAACAGGGAGGGACGCGAATGCCGGCTTCTTGCCAAAGCTCGTAAGTTTTCTTGTAATGGCCGTAGAGCGCCTCCAGCGCGGTTTGCAGCTCAACCGGCAAGCTTAGAGGGTCGAGTGTCTTCGACTTGCCGCGGCCTTTCCTGGGCATCCGCGTGCGAATGTGTTCCCACAGGTTGCGGAACTTGGGCATATCTCCGCCGGGGATATTATCTGCGACAGGCACGCGCGGCAGCTTGACGATCCCGCACTCGATGGCATCCATCAGCGAGAAATCGCTCATCGTCCAGGGGAAGAGGGTTCCCTCGGCATAGCCTGAGCCGCGCAGGAAAAACGGCGTCGCCGATAGATCAATCACCCGCGAAATCCCGATCTTGCGGCTGACTGTTTCCAGGCCTGTGATCCAGAGGCGGGCCGCCTCGTTGTTCTTTTTCGCCTCTTTTCGTTCGTCCCCCTTCAACCTGCCTTCGTCATCAGCGATCGGTTTCTCGCGATAGCAGTGATGCGCTTCGTCGTTGAGCACCATGATGTTCTTCATACCCATCAGATCGGGCATCACCCGCTGGAGCATCTGCCCTTCAGTCTCCAGTGTGTTCAATTTCTCGCCGCGACCCCGCAGAAGCGAGCGCCCTCCCTTCGAAAGCGGGATGCGCTCTCGAAGTTTGAAGGCGTGGTAATTTGTGATCACGATCTTGGCTCGATCCAAATCTCTGAGCATGTCGTTGGGCACCAGCTCACGGCTGGCATAGTAGGCATCCGGATCGTTGGGCTGCAGGACACGAAGCCGGTCGCGGATCGTGATGCCTGGCGCAACCGCCAGAAAGCCGCGTGTGTATCGCTTGCTGGTGGGCCTGCGCAGCGCATTGATCGTCTGCCAGGCAATCAGCATCGCCATCACGGTGGTCTTCCCCGAACCCGTGGCCATTTTGAGCGCCAGACGAGGCAATTCTGGATTAGCCTCGTTGCTGGCATTGGCAAGGCGTTCAAGGACCGCTTTCGCACGCTTTCCTGATTTTGGAGCCACCTCTGAAAGCCAGATCACGGTCTCAACCGCCTCTACCTGGCAAAAGAATGGTCGATAGCTGCTGAAGCGATGATGGCGCCAATGCTGAAGCAGGCGCGCCGTTTCGGGCGTGACCTTCCAGTCATTTGGGTTCGCTGCCATCCGCCACTGATCTACAAAGGTACGGATCGTATTAATGGTTGAAGTGAGATCATATTGCTGGTCCCTGGTCGACAGCCCTTTGCCTTCGTCCAAGACCATTTGGATCTGCTGAGCAGATCCTCTGCGTTTCCTTGGCTTCGGGATCGGCGTGATGAACTCTGCGCTGCGACGGCGCTCCATAATCCGCTGCGTGGGTTGACCCGTGTCATCGAGTTCCCAATGTCGCGAAGGGTATTCGTAGGGAGAATTGAGGATAGGTTGCTTGAAGAATCGATCATCCATGCTAGACTTCTCCTCAAGTACAATCTGCCAACCACGGGCGCAATTGAGTCAAGTTTGGCCAGAGATGTGCCGTATTGATGATAATGCAGTTACCCATATTTGAGACTTCAGTCGCGATCTAATTCCTGAAGCCTGGCTTGTTAAATCCGCCCAACTGGTTATCATGCGGACATTTGTCCACCTAGTCACCTGATGGGGATACTAGGCGGAAGTTCCTCCTGCCTAGCAGACTTGCTACAAGGAAGCAAAACACGTACAGTAGCCCCAGCTTCAAACCTGCCATAAGTGTACACCAATTGTCGCCAAAATGCCAAGATCGAGATGAAGACCTGGCTCGGGGATATGGCAGCGTCTACCTGCCCTTCGCCCTGGAGCGCAAATACCCCAACGCCAGCCGAGAATGGATCTGGCAATACGTGCTTCCCGCCACCAAGCTATCAAAAGACCCGCGCAGCGGTGCCATACGCCGCCACCACATGCGTGAGAGCAGCCTGCAAAAGGCGGTCAAGAGAGCGGCCCATCGGGCGGGGCTCAACAGGCGCGCGACCTGCCACACTTTCCGCCAGTGCGAAGCCTCCCCGTGGGATAGTCTTGCCACCCACTTGCTGGAAAACGGTTATGACACGCTTCGCGGCACCGTGCAGGAACTCCTCGGTCATAAGAATGTGAAAACAACAATGATTTATACACATGTGCTGAGGCGGGCAGGATTGGCTGTACGCAGTCCGCTGGACGAACCTCTCAGCCTTGCTAATCCGCATGAATGAGTGTTCCCTTCCTTTTTCGTGGTATGGACCATCTCTTTGGGCCTCGAGACCCCTTCCCCGCGGCCAGGGCCTTGGCACTTTAGACAGTCTGCACTACAATCGGCTCTGTGAGCAGAACCACATGCGGAGGTGAAACATGTTCGTAGCGGTACTGAGCGATTGCCATGACTGCCTGGAGAACCTGGAGAAAGTGCTGGCCAGGGTCGAGCAGGCCGAGGTGGCGCTGTTTTGCGGCGACTATTGCGCGCCGTTCACGCTAAAGATGCTGGCGGATGGCTTCCACGGCCCGGTGCACTCTGTCTTTGGCAACAATGACGGCGACGCCTTCCTGTTGCTGACCATCGCCCAAAAGGCCGGCAACGTGACCTTCCACCAGCCCATGGCCCACCTGGAGCTGGATGGGCGGAGCATCGCCGTGGTGCACTACCCCGAGTTCGGCGAGGCACTGGCCCTGTCCGGCAAGTACGATGCCGTCTTCAGCGGCCACGACCACACGGCGGGAGCCAAGACGCTGGGCTCGACACTGTGGGCCAACCCCGGCGAAGTGATGGGCCGCTTCGGCAAGCCCAGCTTTGGAATGTACGACACGAGCACCAACACGTTTGAGATCATCACAATCTAAACATCTCACCGCAGAGACCGCGGAGCCCGCAGAGATGAATACATGATCGGAAGCTGAGCGGCTACCAGTATTGACACGCTGAGATACGGATAGCCCCGAGTTCGGTGTCCTCTCGATTCTGTCGCCTGAGAGAAGAAACCCGGTATCTGCAGACGCCGGGTTTCCTATTCCATCTGCTATTCGTACCTTGTCTCTGCAAAGCGTCCTGCCCGCAGTCAGGCGGGGCTGCGTGCTCTGCGGTGAGCTAATCAAAGACCACGACTTCTTTGCCCGTCAGCTTCTCCACGATTTTGGCCGCGATGAGCTCCATGTGCGAGTTGTACTTGACAAAGTCCAGATTGTCAGAAGGCACGGTGAGCACCGGTCCCAGCGAGAAGCGCTCGAGCCACTCCTCGTAAAGCTGGTTGAGTTGCTCCAGGTACTCGGCGGGCACTTCCTGTTCGAAATCGCGGCCGCGCATGCGGATGCGCTTCTGCAGCGTGGGAACGGAGGCGCGCAGATAGACCACCAGATCGGGCGGAGGCAGGAACAGGGTCATGGCCTCGTACAGCTCACGGTAGGTGTTATAGTCGCGTTCGGCCATGTGACCCTGGCGGTAGAGGTTCTCGGCGAAGATCTCGGCGTCCTCGTAGACGGTACGGTCCTGCACTACGATGCCGGGCCGGTCCAAGAGCTGGCGGTGATGGCGCAGGCGGCGGGAGAGAAAAAAGATCTGCGAGTGAAAGCTCCACTGCCGCATGTCCTGGTAAAAGTCAGCCAGGTAGGGGTTGTCGTCTACGGCCTCGTAGAAAGCATCCCAGCCCAGCGCTTCGCACAGCAGGGCGGTGAGCGTGGACTTGCCGACGCCGATGTTTCCTGCTACCGCAATGAACTTGTTCATCTGGCTCCTCCTCGTCTTCTTCTTCGCAACAGGACAGTGGCGATTGTGTCTGTGGCGGGCTGCAATCGATCTGGAACGACTAAAGTCGTTACTACAAACGGTCTGGGACGATTGAAGGCGTCACTACAAACGATCTAGAACGACTAGAGCCGTCACTACATACGATCTGGAACGACCAAAGTCGTCACTACCAACGGTCTGGGACGACTAAAGTCGTCACTACAAACTACAAATCCCAACTCCTAAGTAGTGCTGTTCTCCCTGATCCTCTCCAGGTAGGCTTCCTCCAGGCTGACACCCAGGTCGTTGGCCAGCCGCAGGAGGCAGGCCAGGGAACTGGCCAGTTGCCCTTTCAGGACGGTGGCGTGCTGCTGCAGCGCGCGCTCCTGTGCTTCCTCGCGGTTGCCCACCTGGGCGACCCAACCCGCTTGCGCTTTCCAGACCTGGCCCAATTCGCCAGCCAGAGTGCCCAGCGCCGCCTGCAGAGCAATAAAATCCTGGTACAGATCGCACTGCACGCCGACTTCCTGATCAGCAGCGCGATGCCAGCGCTGCAAGTCGCTCAGGCGCCGCCGATGGCCCTCGGTGATTGCTCGGCCGCGTTCTTGCGCTGGCGTCTCCATCTCCAACAGCGGGGGCTGGTGCGTGCCTGCACCCAGCGCCGATTTGGTGCGCTCCACCACACGGCCCAGGTCCTCTTTGTTGCGCACGATGTTCAGGTTGTTGGTGTCGATGGTCAGCAGCGGCGTCTGGGTATAGGAGGCGAAGAACCGATCGTAGGCCTGCATCAGGTCGGCTATGTATTGGCGTGACATGGCTCGCTCGTAGCTGCGGTCACGCACCTCAATGCGTTCCATCAATACGTCCAGATCGGCCTTCAAGTAGACCACCAGGTCGGGCAAGGGAATCCTTTGCGCCAGCACTCCATGCAGGTTGTCATAGACCGCCAGCTCGTCGGTGGACAGGTTCAGCCGGGCGAAGAGTTGATCCTTGGCAAAAGTATAGTCGCTCACCAGAGAGGACTGCTGCAACACCCTGGCGATGACCTGGTGCTGCTGCCTGTAGCGGCTGAGCAGGAAGAAAATCTGCGTCTGGAAGGCGTACGCGGCCCGGTCGGCGTAAAAGTCGCTGAGAAAGGGGTTCTCCTCAAAGACTTCGAGCAGCAGGTCGGCGTCCAACTGCTCGTGGATGAGTCGAGCCAGCGTTGTCTTGCCCACAGCGATAGGGCCTTCGATGGCTACGTAGTGCCTCTCTGTCACGGGAACCTCCTCTGACGCGATCCACATATAAAAGGGCTGTCTGAGTTTCGCAGCCCCGTCGAGCCGTCCCGTCGGTGCGGTCGCCCGAAGGGCATGCAGAGCACGAACTGTCACCTGCGGCCTTGTCTCCGCCAAGATCTACGACGAGACCTTCGGCCATCCCGTCGGCGCCATCGCCTCCGGCGAGACCTTCGGCGGGACCCTTCGGCGGTCGCCCGTCGCCCGCAGGTGCCCACGGGTGCCCACGGGGCATGCAGAGCACGAACGGTTGACGCAGTACCCTGTGTCGTGGGCCGTGCTGCGTCCGCCATACCTTGTCTTAACGAAAGGCGCAGATGGAGACGACACCTTTGGCTGGGGCATACACATCGCGAACTTCATGGCGAGTTGTGCCGCGCATCCTTGGTCATAGAATAGCGCACCACAGTTTAGATGTCAAGGCTACAACCTTAAACTTTGGCCGGCACAGCACGAATTGTAATGAACGTCGGCGCAGGCCTGTATTCGGAGTTGTTCCCCTGCAACCTTTCGCTCTATAATGCGTATATGTTGTTGACAGGAGGGTAAAGCCTTGCAGCAGGAAAGGCTGTGGGTGGCGCAAGCTCTGCGCGGAGATCAGCACGCTTTCGCCCATCTCGTGCATGCCTATCAGGTTCCGGTGTACAACCTGTGCTATCGCATGTTGGGCAATGCAGTCGAAGCAGAAGACGCAGCCCAAGAGACCTTTGTGCGCGTCTATAGGCATTTGAAGGCTTATGACCCGCAGCAGAAGCTTTCCTCCTGGATTCTGGCCGTAGCTTCGCACTATTGCATCGATCGCTTGCGCCGCCGGCGCATCAAGTGGCTATCGTTGGATCAAGTCCTGCCCACACATCTGCTGGCTGGCAATGCGGTGCAGCCAGAGGATGACGTTTTGGAGCGCGAATCCTGTGTGGAGGTCAGGGACCTGCTGCAGTCGCTGCCTGCCGAGCACCGTTTGGTCATCACGCTCCGTTACTGGCAAGACCTTTCTTACGCCGAGATCGCGCAGATTGTGGGCACCACGGAGAGTACGATCAAGTCGAGGTTGTACCGCGCCCGGCGCATGCTCGCTGAGCGGCTGACCGCAGCCGAAGGGGCCGGAGACGAAGTACGAGAAGGAAAGAAGGTGACAAATCATGCACTGCTCTGATTGCAGCGAGCAGATATCGCTGTATCTGGACGGTCTGCTGGACCAGGAGCAGGTCACGCGCCTGCAAGCCCATTTGGCCCATTGCGAGGCTTGCCGCGCAGAATGGGAAGCTGTGCACTGGCTGTCCTCGATCCTGGAGGCAGAGCCTGCGGCTGCCCCTGCACCTGACTTTGCCGCGAGGGTCAATCTGCGCCTCCAACGACGCGAAGCTCGTCGCCGCCGTGTCCGCGGTGGCATTGGCGTGCTCTTGGGCTCTGTGGGTCTGTGGGGTGCAGCCGCCGTGGCTGTGGCCCTTCTGTTCGTCGTGCTCTGGCAGCCCTCACTGCGCATCGTCTGGCTTGACGTGGGCCGCCCCTTGGCTGGCAAAGCTTTTTCCATTCTGGCGGTGCTTGGCAGGGCGCTGTATTCCGTTGTCCATGAGTTGTTCCAGCGGCCAAGCTGGCTGCTCTTGTCTGGTAACGCCATCCTGGCGCTGGGGCTGATCGCATTGTGGACGCGCATTGTGTTGCGGCCTCGTGCGCTCATGCTGCAGGTAAATGCAAAAACCTGACTACAAGTAAGGAGGTATTTGAGATGAAAAAGTGGATGCTTTGTTTTGTGACCTTGCTCCTGTTCCTGAGCCTGGCCGTGCCGGTATGGGCCGATGACGGGAGTGACCAGGTGGTCTTTTTCGGCGACAGCGTGGTCATCGGGCCAGGAGAGGAAGTGGATGGCACTCTGACTGTCATTGGCGGCAGCCTGGACCTGCGCGAAGGTGGCCGCGTGCGCGGTGATGTGGTAGCGCTGGGGGGCGAAACGATCGTTGATGGGCGCATCGACGGCAATCTGGTTGTCGTGGGCGGCACGCTTGACCTGCGCTCCCATGCCACCATTGCCGAGGATTTGGTCACCTTTGGCGCGAGCGTGTCCCGTGCTGAAGGGGCCACCGTCCTGGGTGAGAGCATCGAAGGCTTCCGAGGGAAGCTCCCCCCGTTGCGGGTCGAGCCCTGGATTCCCCGACTGCCGGTGATCAGAGAAAGGTGGCGCTCTCCCAATCTCTTCTTTGGCGATGTCTTTGGTTCCCTGGTACGATGGGTAGTGAGGACAATCGCCTGGATGGCCCTCGGCGTAGTGGTCATGTTGCTCTTGCCCAAGCAGACGGTGCTGGTGGGGCAGACGGTGAGCGAGGTGCCCCTGCCCAGCGCTGGCGTGGGCATGCTGACGTTTGTGGTTCTGCTCGTTCTGGTGCCCCTGCTGGTGATCATCTGCATCGGCATCCCGGTTGTACTGCTGCTGGCTATAGCCTTTGTGGCCGCTCAGGTGCTGGGCCGGGTGGCCATTGGAGCTATCATTGGGCAGCGTCTTCTGGCCGCGCTGAACGCAAAGCAACCGCAGCCACTGTTCGACGTGGCCGTTGGCATTGCGCTGATCGAACTGTTCACTGCAGTGCCCTGCCTGGGCGGGCTGCTGGGGTGGATCGTCTCGCTCACCGGTGTGGGTGCGGTAGTATTGACCCGCTTTGGGACGACCGCCTATGAACCACTCAGCAAGCCAAGCGAGTTGCCGGCACCCCTTTCAGAATCCGAATTGGAGATCGAGCCGGAGGAAGAAGCGCACCACTAGCCGCCACAATTGTATCCCTTTGGCTGAGCGGCCCCACTTGTTAAGTGGGGCCGCTCGTGCTGTTTATGACGCAAGCAGGCGGGGGACCAATTGCGATCGGAAATCATCCCAGAAGTTGGCAGAATTGCGAAACTGTTATCCAATTCCTGCGTCATCTTCATAAAGGATTCATGGCGATGTTGTACACTAGGGCAGAGTCGGGAGATGATTCTGGATCACAGACAGATGATTGTTTGTGTCTCCACCTCCCACTCGACCGGCGACATGCTCCGCGAAAGCAGAGCACAGGGCCGGCATACATACGGGCCACTTCTGTGCAAGGCCAGGAGGACGAAGATGGCAAAGCTACTGAATGAGTGGTTGTTTGCTGGCATTACGGCCAGTAGCGTTCTGATGTCCATTTGGACTCTGCATCCAGGCCATCCTCTGGCCATTGCAGCTCGCACCCTGGGCTATGGGCTGGCGCTGCTGTGCATCTCTGTCGCAGCGATGGCCTTCTGGCTGCGCCAGCGCCAAGGCCGGAAGCGCTATTGACACCAAGCTTGGCCCCCCCCGCACTCAGAAGAGCCCTCCGGACTGCTTACTAGCAGGTCTGCGGAGGGCTCGGCGTTTAGGTCAGGGGCTGTAGTCTCAGGCGCACATTCTGATTGAGGGCTGACTGTAATGGGTCAGCCCTTTTTGTTTGCTGGCGCGATTACCAATTGACACGCCTCGCGCGAAGGCATATAATTGTTGCCAAAGAGGAAGCACCCGAATCTCGCAAAGGAGGGAACAGATGTACCTGCTGGGATCTGAGGAATGGTTGAATGCGCTCGCCGAGGCCATTAACAACAGCCCGGCTTATGCTGAGGCGGCCAAGACCTGGGAAGGCGACTTTTACTTCATCGTTGAGCCAGGTGGCAACATTAAGGAAGAGATCATCATGTATCTCGACCTGTGGCACGGCGAATGCCGCGAGGCTTGCGTGTGTGCTGAGCGCTCGGCGAAGGACCCGGCCTTTGTAATCAGCGCCAAGGAAAGTTCGTGGCACAAGGTCATCGACAAGAAACTGGACCCCATCCAGGGCATGATGACCCGCCAGCTCAAGCTCAAAGGCGACATGGTCAAGATCATGAAAGCCGTCAAAGCTGCCAAGGAGCTGGTCGGGTGCGCGACTCAGGTGCCGACTCAATACCACGAATAGCACACAGTTCCACCTCTGCCGGATTCCTGTGATACGAGAGTAACTTTGACGCTGGAACCATCCAGTTGCCCAGATGCTTTGGTGATTTGGACCTTCCAGGAGGACAAACGAGATGTGGTACTTTAACAGCCCCCTGATCGTCTTTGGCGAGGATGCATTGAGTGAACTGGCCAGCATAGAAGGAGAGCGGGCCTTTATCGTGACGGATGCCAACATCGCCCGCTTGGGTTTTGTGGACATGGTGGCAGAGCAACTGGATGCCGCAGGGCTGCAATACCAGATCTTTGCCGAGGTGGAGCCAGACCCTTCGCTGGAGACCGTGAAGCGCGGCGCCGAGCAGATGCGCCAGTTCGCGCCAGACTGGATCATCGGCCTGGGCGGAGGCTCCTCCATCGATGCGGCCAAGGCCATGTGGGTGCTCTATGAACACCCAGAGATGGTGCCCGAGGAAATCAACCCGGTCGTGCCCTTAAAGTTGCGGGAAAAGGCTCGCTTGATCACCATTCCTACTACCAGCGGAACTGGCGCAGAGGTCACCTGGGGTATCGTCCTGACCGACATGCAGGAACAGCGCAAGTTGGCTCTGGGCTCGCGTGAGAACATGGCCGATATGGCCATTGTGGACCCCGCATTCGTTGCAAAGCTGCCGCCACAGATCACCGCCGACACCGGCATGGATGCGCTGACGCACGCCATAGAGGGCTATACCGTCACTTGGCACAACGACTTTTGTGATGGCCCGTGCCTGATAGCGACAAAGCTGACCTTTGACTACCTGCCACGCGCGGTGGCGGACGGCACAGACGAGGAAGCACGGGAGAGAATGCACAATGCGGCCACCATTGCTGGCCTGGGCTTTGGCAACTCTCTGGCGGCAATGGCGCATGCTATGGGCCATTCCCTCGGTGCTGTGTTTCACATCCCTCATGGCCGGGCCGTTGGCCTGACACTGCCCTACACCGTGGAATTCACGGGAGAAGCAATGGCCGAGCGCTACGCCGACATCGCCCGTTTCGTTGGCATTTCGGCAGCTTCCCCTCAGGAAGCAGTCCAACTTCTAGCCAACAAGATCCGCGAACTGGCCAAAAGCATCAAGCAGCCGCTGTCGCTGCAGGAGGCTGGCATCAGCAAGGAGCAATTCGAGGCCGCACTGCCCAAATTGGTAGAGAATGCCGAATGCGATGCCTGCCTGGTGGTCAGTGCGCGCTGTCCCGACAGCGCCGAACTGGAACGCCTGTACCGCTACGCTTTCGCAGGCAAGCCGGTCGACTTCTGACAAGATGCAAGATACAGGATGCAGAACGCTGCTGACCGCAGCCGGTGTCTTGCATCATGAATCCTATGCCTAAGGAGCACAACGTGCACGGTTTTATGGGCAAACTGCTGGCCGTAAATCTGACCAACGGCGAGATCTCCACTTTACCACTGGACGAAGCATACGCGCAGCAGTTCGTGGGCGGGGCTAGCCTGGCCTGCCGCTATCTCTTCGATCGGATCCACCCTGACACCGATCCTCTGGGTCCCGAGAACCCGCTGATGTTCATGACTGGGCCTCTCGTGGGAACGGCAGCTCCCTTGTGCGGGCGATATGTCGTGTGCGCTCGCTCTCCGCAGACTGGCCTGTGGGGCGAGTCCAACTCGGGAGGGCGCTTTGGCCCGTATCTGCGCTTTGCCGGATATGACGGGGTTCTGTTTACTGGCAGGGCACCTCATCCGGTATACCTCTCCATCTGGAACGGCGAGGCCGCACTCCGGGATGCCAGGGGCCTGTGGGGCAAGGACAGCTACGAGACACAAAAGGCGATCAAGGACGAACTGAATGTGGGTCAGCTCAGTGTTGCCTGCATCGGCCCCGCAGGTGAGAACCTGGTCAAGTATGCTGCGGTGATGAACGACCATGGGCGTGCCGCCGGGCGCACCGGCATGGGCGCGGTCATGGGCTCCAAGAACCTCAAGGCCGTCGCCGTGGGTGGCGATTTCCAGGTGCCGCTGGCTGACGAAGCACGGTTCAAAGATGTGGTACAGGTGGTGACCGAGGATATCAAGGAGGATATCAAGGGCCAGTTCCTCTCGGCGGGAGGAACCGCGTCTAGTACCGACACAACGATGTGGATGGGCGATGTGCCCAGCAAGTACTTCACCGTGGGGCTGTGGGAACCGGTGGCCAATCTGGGTGGCGGGACGATGGCCGAGACCATCCTGGTGGGCAAGAGGGCCTGTTATCGCTGTATTATTGGCTGCGGCCGGGGGACGACGATAGGCGGCAAGCACGCGACGGAGAAGATCGATGGGCCTGAGTACGAGACCACCATTGCCTTCGGTTCGCTGATCCTCAGCGATGACCTGCCGGGGGCTGCCTATGCCGGCCACTTGTGCAACGTCTACGGCCTCGACACGATCAGCACTGGGGCCACCATCGCCTTTGCCTACTACTTGTATGATCAGGGGATTATCTCCAAGGCCGACACAGGCGGCCTGGAGCTCACGTGGGGCGACATCGAACCCGCCTTGACCCTGATCGAGCAGATTGCCCGGCGCGAAGGCTTTGGGGCAGTGTTAGCCGAGGGCTCGCGCTACCTGGGACGCAAGTATGGCGCCGAGGATTTGGCCGTTCAAGTCAATGGGCTCGAAGTGCCCTTACACGATCCACGTGCCTTTGTGGGCATGGGGTTAGTCTATGCCACCTCACCCCGTGGTGCCTGTCACAATCAGGCTGACATGTTCCTGGTTGACCTGGGTGCGCCGGTGCCTGAACTGGATATCGAAATCGGTGACCGACTGGAGAGTTCGCCGGAAAAGGCGCTGATGACCGCGCGGGTGATGGACTGGCGCACGCTCTACAATTCGTTGATCATGTGCATCTTCTGCAACCCAGTGGCCGGTTTCACGCTGAACTTGCTCAACGCTGCTACCGGCTGGGAGTTGGAGATGAGCGACTTGCTGCCGCTGGGCGAGCGTGCCTTCAACCTCAAGCGCCTGTTCAACGGCAAACTCGGCTTGACGGCGAAGAACGACCGCCTGCCCAAACTGCTGTTGCAGCCGCTGCCTGACGAGGACGTGGACACACGCGTGCCGGACATGGACGTGCTGCTGCCAGCATTCTACCGCGTGCGCGGCTGGGATCCACAAACCGGCATGCCTACACCGGAGAAACTGCAGGAGCTGGGGTTGCAGGACCTAGCCTTGTAGAAACCCGGCGTCTCAAACAATCCGCGTTTCGGGTTTCCAGTTGATCAATGAAACGCAAAGGGACGCCCGGGGATGAACTGCCCCTGCCCCGCTCGCCCCACGAATTCTCCATCCTGCACAATGACCTGCCCACGCAACAACACCATGCGGGGATAGCCGCGTAGGGTGCGCCCCGCAAAGGGACAGTAGGCCACCTGCTGGTGGAGGGTCTTGAAAGATAGCGTCACTTCCTTGTCGGGATCGTAGATGACCAGGTCGGCGTCGGAGCCTACGGCAATGGTTCCTTTGCGCGGGTACAGACCATGAAGACGCGCCGGGCCGGTAGCGCACACCTCGACGAATCGCCGCAAGGAGAGACGGCCCTTGCCCACGCCTTCGCTGAACAGCAGAGGCACACGGGTCTCGATCCCCGGAGCGCCGTTGGGAATCTGGGCGAACGAATCGCGTCCCAGCACCTTTTGCGTTTCATAGTACCACGGGCAATGATCGGTAGAAACCACCTGCAGTTGCTCCACACTCAGGGCCTGCCACAGCACATCCCAGTTGGCCCTGTCGCGAAGCGCAGGCGATAGCACAAACTTGGCCCCCTCGAAGCCAGGCCGCTCATAGTCTTCCTGGGACAGGAACAGGTACTGGGGACAGGTTTCCGCATAGATTAGCTGACCTCGCTGCCGTGCAGCCAGCACTGTGTCCAGGGTCTCGCGGCAAGTGAGGTGTGCAATGTACAGCGGGGCGTCCACCAGTTGTGCCAGCACCGCGACGCGGTGAGCCGCTTCCGCTTCCACGAGCGGTGGGCGGCTGAGGGGGTGGTACCTCGGCCCTGTCTTGCCTTGGCCTAGGAGTTCGGCAGTCAGATAGGCAATGGCATCGTGGTTTTCGGCGTGCACCATGGGCAGGATGCCACAATCCCGTGTGGTCGCCAGCAGGCGCAGTATCTCTCCATCAGCCAAGCGGATGGGCTCGTAGGTAGTATACATCTTGGCGCTGGCATAACCGGCCTCGGCCAGGGCGGGCAACTGCGCCAGCGTCTTTTCGGTAGCATCGGCCAGCGTCAGGTGCATGGAATAGTCCACAGCTACGTGACCATCAGCTTCCGCACGTCTAGCAGTGACGCCTTCGAGCAGATCATCTCCCCGGCAGTTGCTGGTGAAATCAATCACTGTGGTTGTACCACCACAGGCCGCGGCAATGGTGCCGGAGGCAAAGTCGTCGCCGGTAACGATGTCGCCGACGGTCATTTGCAGATGCACATGCGCATCCACAAAGCCAGGAAATACGTACTGGCCGCGGGCGTCAATTACCCGATCGCCCTCCAGGTTCTGGCCGATAGCGGCGATCTTCTCCCCTTTGATACCAATGTCAGCGTGCATCACGCCTGCAGCGGTAACTACTGTTCCATGCTTAACAATACAATCCATCATCGTCTCCAGCAAAGATAGTTACATGGTACTGTGCTCATAACAAAGCTCAGGCAGTCATTCTTATGTGATAACCGAGCCAAAGGGCTTGGGCAATCCCGTCAACGCGGGACCCCAGGGCTGTTGCAAAGTCGCTCAGGAGATCTTGGAGCACGCCCAAGTGCTCGGTATGTGTCATTGCGAATGCAGTGGAGCAATCTCCAACCACCGGAAAGAGCAGATTGCTTCGCCCTTCGGGCTCGCAATGACAGACCGCAGTAGCCCAGAGGGCATGCAGAGCAGCACAGCCAATGCAACAGCCCTGCGCGGGACCCTTCGGCGGTTGATGCACGAAGCAGTAAAAAGGGAGGAGGGCACCGAGCTCGGCACCCGCTCAATGCCCTCCCCTACCGTCTGCAGAGCACACCTCTAGGGCTCCCACTACCCATTCCACCAATAATAATTCGGGTACCATCAGCACCATCGGTGCCAGCCGTAGTATGCTGGAGGGTCGCATGACTGTGATGGAGGATACCAGCCACCAGGCCGGTGCATGGGTTGACACCATAGATGCGGCCAATGGGGAAGAGCGTCTTCCCGGCCCCGACCACGCGCCAGCCAGGATCCGCTACAAGCAACTGAAAACCAACAGGAACACGATGAACAGCAAGCCTCTTACTGCTTCGTGCACCGAAGGTGGCTAAACCCCTTTGGTCGGCTTGTTGCCCCGTCAAGCGGGGTGAACGACGTGAAAACAGGTGCTCAAGTTTAGCGATTGACGCAGTACTCTGTGGCACGAGCCTTGTTGTCGCTTCCCCTTCTTCAATTGCTTGCAGTGATCAAGGAATGTAAAGCCTCTGCCAGATGTAGATCAGATTGGGGTTCCAGATACCGTTGGCCTGCGCGATGGCCCACACCGAGGTGCCAAAGCGCCAGGCGATGGCACTCAAGGTGTCGCCCAGCCGCACGGTGTAGTAACGCGGTCCAGGAACCGGACCCGGTCCCGGTCCCCACGCAGGTATGCGCAGTACCTGTCCAGCGCGAATGTAGTTGATGTTCCAGATGCCATTGGCCTGCGCGATGGCCCACACGGTGGTGCCGTAGTACCTGGCAATTCTGGTCAGGTTCTCCCCCCACCTCACCACGTGGTGGAGTGGATACGTCGGTGGCGGAGGCGGAGGCGCAGGCGGTGCGGGAGGGGCTGCGGGCGGTGCTGCGGGAGTGGGCGGTGGCGCGGCCAGCGCGGACAATGGGCTCAGGCACATACCAACCACAAGCACTGTCAACAAGATGGCGATACGCGATTTCCGACTCATCTCTTCAGACCTCCTTTCTCGGTCCTATGGTAGAAGGTCACACTTAGTTGCTTGACTCCATTATACAATAAATCCGGCGAGAAATCAAATGGTGCCTGTGCGGTGTCCGGGACATACTATACAGTTTTTGAAGTATGGGTATAGTGGGTACAGCAGATGAGTATGTAGCATAGCCCCTTGCAGTTCGTGCTCTGCATGTGCTCTGCATGCCCGGTGGGCACCTGTGGGCGACCGCCGAAGGTCTCGTCGCCGAAGGTCTTGGCGGAGACAAGGCCGAAGGCGACAGTTCGTCCCGCACCGACGGGATGGCTTGACGGGGTGGGCGTCACGGACGGGGACCTCGTCGTAGCGAGGCGAACGGCAAGCCCCTATACTACATAAGAGCAGGTGCAGGTGCCGCTCCGCTCGCAACGACACGCGCGTGTGAAAAAAAGTGCGCAATTACTGTCAGCGAGGCATGGAACGCAACCAGCGCCAGAATTGCTCCCACCGGTTCAATGCGTTGGCGGAGGGAGTGGGAAGGCTGCTACTTCCAGTCTCGCCAGGCCCAACTTGGTAGGCCACACCGTCCAGTACCAGGGTGACCCGCTCACCCAGCGCAAAATACTTGCCCCATTGTGGATGTTCAGCCAACAGTCTGAAGTAGGCTGGGCTGCCAAACTGCAAGTGGGTGACTCGCATCTTCTCGGGATCATAGGTCGTATCCGTCCAGATGTCATCACGCAGGATGAAGGCTTTGTTCGCCACCAGCTTGATCTCAGGCGCCTCGTCTCCACCACCCCGTTCGCTCTCCGCCAAATTGCTTTGGGCCTGGCTGTCAGCGACAGCCTTCGCCCCGGTGGCAGGCATGGCCATTGGTGCTCCAAGCTCGCTGCTCGCTGCAACCCGCTTGCGGCCGGCATCGGTGAGGATGTCCTGCCGCTCGTCCACCAGGAAGGAGGTGTATGGCGTCATGATGCCATAGCGCACACTGAGGGAGACGATCTCATCCACCAGTTCCCTGTTCTCCCCATGCAGGCGAATCTCCTTGATCAAGTGTCCAATCTTGCGCGTTGCCCACAGGCGCGGGATGAAATCCTGACCTCCCTGACCGATCAGATGGACGGACGGAAAGGAAAAGGCGCGGCGCTCATCATTCACCATCCCCTCCAGCCTCACCCGTGCCCTGCCGGCGGTTCGGTAACGGCCCACCACGAGCAGTTGGCTGCCGGCAAAGAGGTCTGGCAGGGGATACGGGTACATGTCCTCCATCCAAACGCCATCCACCTGCAGGCGCAGATCCGACAAGAGGGGTGTGCTGATTTTGGCATAGAAGGCGGCCACTTCTTCCTCGATGTTCTGCCCGGGTTCTACATAGGCACTTGCCCCGCGATGCTCCTGGCTGATTGTGTCCAGCAGTATGGTGTTCACGTCGTATCCTACGCCAAAGCTGAACAGACGCACATTCTCTGTGATCGCGAGGTCTACGTCGGCGATGATCTCGGTCGGGTCAGTCACGCCTGCTGTAGGCAAGCCGTCGGTCAGGAAGATGATGAACTGTGGACGGTCGTCTCTGGCCATGGTCAATGCTTCCAGCAAAGCGCGGTGGATGTTGGTTCCGCCTCCTGCGGACAGACTGCGCACGAATCGACGAGCCTCTTTGCGGTCGGACGCAGGCCGCAGGCGTGGAGCATACACCCGCAAGCCCGTATTGAAGGCGATGATATTGAAGCGGTCTTCCTCGTGCAGGTGATCCAGAACAAACTCGAGGGCGTCCTGGGCCTGCCGCAGCTTTTTCCCCTCCATGCTGCCAGAGGTGTCCAGCACGAAAATCACGTCTTTGGCCACAACAGTCTGTTCATCCGCCTCCATCTTGGGCGCGATCAGCAGCAGGAAGAAGCCGTCCTCACCGCGCTCCTTGTACGACAGCAGGTTCAAACCAACGTCGTCTTCAGAGATGCTGTAGTACAGTTCAAAGTCTTTGTCGGGCCGGACGTCGTTGGCCTCAAAGCTGATCAGGGCCGATCTTTCGCCGGTGCGCTCGACAGCGATTCTGTGGCTGGGAGAATAGATGGCCTTGATCGGCACAGGAGACTGCAGGTCAACGGTGATGACCACCTCCTCCAATGGGCGGCTGGAGAAACGCTCCGTGCTCAAGGGGTAGACGTAGTGGACCAGGCCCTTTTCCGCTATCAAGACCTGACTGTAGGAGAGTTGCACGCGCTTTTCACCGTAGGCTGGGATGGGGTAGATGCTGGCCTGAAAAGCGTTGCGGCCTACGTACTCCAACAGTGCGGGGTCACGGCGGCGACGCACAATGCTCTCGTAGATGCGGCGTGCTTCATCCCTGTCCAGCATCTTCCCCGAAAGCCTCTCGCCATCCACAAACATGGCGAAATCGGAGATGGTGGCTTCCTCGGGCAGGGGGAAGATGTATGTGCCTTCCAACTCATACGGTGAATCGTTGAGGAAAACCTGGTCAATGTGGGTCTGGGCCACCTGGTTCCCTATAGTGACCTGAACGTGATGGTATTTGACGGCCAGGTCAGGCACCGCCTCTACGACGTGCGGTGGCGGTTCGGGGATGATGAAGCCGTCTGCATGGGCTGTCTGGGCTGTGGCCAGGAACAGGATGGCGCAGGCCGCGAGGACAAAACGCATCGGCCTGGGCGTGGTACTGGCGTAGGTTCCGGTCAGGGTTCTCATCGCGCTCCTCCTCAGGACACGTGCTCTTGGTTTTCACATCCTGAGACGGTGCGCGGCGGGCAGATGTTCCACCACATCAAAATTGCCTCCACTCGGCAGTGAAGGCAATCAGAGCCGTGTGGACCGCAAGGCGCGGCCCATAGAGCATGATGGCCCTTTACCACAGCTAGACCCTACGGAGGCAACTTTGGGCAGGTCTCTCCAGCGCCGCCTTGACCTGGACAATCTACCGCAACTTTACGCCTGCCCAATATCTGGAAGAAGCGATGGATGATTCGCAGGGCAGTCACTGACAGGCTTGCTTGAACTCGACGCTTTCGACCTCAAAACCGCGCAAAGTGATCAGCCGATAATGGCATCTGACTGTGCGTGAGCCGGTGACCAGCAGAGTGCCCGATTGCGGGTCAGTCTGCAATGAGTTGAAACGAACGTGACCAGCTACGTAAATCGGGATGTCATAGGTCACGAATCGCTGTCTCAGTTTGCTCTGGTTGGCAGAAGACAAGTAGTTCAGAGGGAAATGCCCAAAGATGATGCATGGCTTCTCTGTGGTCAGTGCCTGATCCAAAGCTGTGTAGTTGATGGCCTCAGTATTGATGCCAATCAACCGGTAGCCCCCGACGTCCCATGACCATTCCAACGGTCCGATGTACTGCTGGAAGGTGTGAGGTGCATCGTGAGTACCCATAACCGCACGCCAAGGGATCGTTGCACTGTTGGTAACCAAATCCACGTACTCATTGCATTCCCCGGCAGTACCGTGCGCAGTGCAGTTTCCGGTGTCCACCATCACCTCTGCCTCTTCAGAGAGGGTACTCACAACGAGCGGCAGCCGCTGGGATTCTAACCATGCCAAACCAATGTCTGCATCGGTTATGTGTCCGAGTATGAGGCCAAGCCCACCAGGAGTCGGACTGGCTGTCGGAGTAGCTGTCGCGGTGGGCGTTGGACTGGCTATGGGTACCGTCGCGGTAGGCGTTGGCACAGGGTTGCCACCTGTGCGATAGGTGATCACCAGCTTGGGATGGAAGCTGGTGCTGCCATGCTGGGCGCTGGCGAAGTAGAACACTGCCTTCGAGAACGAGGACGAACCACGCAGCAACAGACCGTGGTTGGGCACACCGTTCGCCCCGAGGAGGCCCTGGCCCGAGGCAGAGCCGCCGCTCACCCACTGCTGCACGATGGCCGTCAGATCTAGATCGTACCACTTGCGGATGCCACTGGTGGTGCCCGTGCTCTCGGGCCAAACACGCCGGTCGGTGCTGGTGTCGTTGCAGCCGGGCTGTCCCCAAAGGTCGCCTGATCGGGCCCGGTTCCAGGTGGCTTGACAGGCGTTTAAGTCACGGGTGATGACGTAGGCGCCCATGCTCATGCTCGCCCCGCTCCAGCCCGTGGCGTAGAGCTGCAGGGTGGCCTGGGTGATGGTGGCATCGGGCGGGATGGAAGACAGGTCAAAGCGCAGGAGAGCAGCATTCTGCTGTTTGTAACCGACCTTGAGCTGCTCTTTCCAGCAGTAGTTGCCGTCGGGAGCGTACTGATAAGTGTAAGTGTCATCGCAGCCGGAGTAACCGTTGGTTCCGTGCTGCAAGGTGATGGTGATTTCTGAGCTGGCCGAGGTGGGCGTGGGGCTGGGCGTTGCAGTATCCGCAGGCGTCTCCGTTCCCGTGGGCGATGCCGTAGGTGTCGCCGAGGGCGACGCAGTCCGTGTTGGGGTGGGAGAATTGGCAACAGTGCCTGTGGTCGTAGGGGTCGGCGTCGATGTTTCGGTTGCTGTTGTTGCCCGGGTGGGCGTTGGACTGGCTGCGGGTACAGTCGCTGTCGCTGTGTCGGTAGGCGTGGGGCTTGGGCTGCCAACGGAGCGATAGGTGATAATCAGCCTGGGGCGCTCGCTGATAGAGCTCTTTTCGGCACTGGCAAAGTAGAACGCCGCCTTCGACAATCGTGACGAGCCGCGCAGCAGCACTCCGTTGTTCGCCAGGCCACCGTCGAGCCACTCCTGGACGGCTGTTGTGAGATCAAAGCTGTACCACTTCTTGATGCCGCTAGTGCTGACGGTGCTCTCAGGTGAAGCACGGCGGTCGGTGGAGGTGTCGTTGCAGCCGGGTTGCCCCCACAGATTGCCAGATTGGGCCCGGTTCCAGGTGGCCTGACACATACTGACGTCGCGGGTGATGGCGTAGGCACCGAGGGTGAGGTCCGATCCACTCCAGCCCGTGGCGTAAAGCTGCAGAGCAGCCTCCGTGACGATCACATCGGCAGGGATGGAAGAGAGGTCAAAGCGCACGATAGCGGCATTCTGCTGCTTGTAACCCACTTTGAGCAGGTCTCGCCAGCAGTAGTTCTCGTTGGGTGCGTACTGGTAGTTGAGAGTATCCTGGCAGCCGGAGTAGGCGCTGCTGCCCTGCTGCAAGGTGACGGTAGTCTCTGCACCGGCTGACGTTGGCGTGGGAGAGTTGCTGACAGTAGCCGTAGGCGTAGACGTTGCTGCTGCGGTTGTATGGGTAGGCGTTGGGCTGGCTGCAAGTGACGTAGCTGTAGGCGTAGGAGTCGGTGTACGGGTAGGCGTGGGGGGGCTGCTACCCCCGTAGTAGGTGACGATCAGTCTGGGATGCCGGGGGATGTAGGAGCCAGCGGAACTGCTGAAAGCAAAGAAACCGGTGCCTGAGTCGGCCCGTATCAGCACGCCGTTATTGGCCAAACTGCCGTTGACCCAATTCTGGACGGTGTCCATGAGCTCAAAGTCATACCACCTGCCGACGCCATTGATGGTCACAACGCTATCAGGGTCAGCGAGGCGATCAGTTCCCACCTGGTTGCAGCCAGGCTCGCCCCAGGAGCTACCCCTCTTGGCCTGATTCCAGGTGGCCTGGCGGACCTGCACGTCGCGCACCACAGCATAGGTTCCCATCGTGACATTAGCACTGCTCCCACTCCAGCCTGCGGCGTAGAGTTGCAGTCGCGCCTGTGTGATTGTGGCCCCCGCTGGAATCGGGGACAGATCGAAGCGCACTAGCCCATAATAGCGGCCGCGTTCATACGGGTGGCTAAAGCCGACTCTGAAGGCGGTGATCCACCAAACGTTACTATTGTCGGGATCGTACTGGTAGAGGAAGGTATCGTCGCTGTCGCCCAGGACTCCCCTCACTATGGTGATGGTCGTTTCGACCACAGAGGTGGGAGTTGGCGTCTCTGTCGCGGTGTCCGCCGCTGTGGCAGTGGGCGTGTGGGTTTGTGTAGCCGTTGCCGTAGGCGACGCGCTTGGGGTGGCAGTTGCGGTCGCTGGCTCGGTCAGCGATGCCAGTTCGGCCAGTGTAGCCACGCTGGCCTTGGTGAACTCGACCATCAGCGGAGTCTGCATGCTGGCCAGGACGTCTGCGGTCGTGTGATAATGGGGAGTAAAGTCATCAAAGTCCTCGATGCCCAGCATAGCCGGGTATCCATAGTTCCAGAAGGAGGCGTGATCGCTGCGGTTCGTCGCGCCGGTGGTGATCTTCTGCGGTGAGAGCGATAGGCCATATTCCGTGATGTTGTCAATCATGGCGTCGGCCAGCGCTATGGATGCCGGCATAGTGCCTGCGTGGATTTCCACGATATGGTCGTTCGGCGGCACGCTTTCGTAGCCAATCATGTCCAGGTTGATCACCCCGTCAATGAGGTCTCCCCGCGCGGATGCCGCCGCAGCGTAGTGTGCGCTGCCGCGCAGCCCCAGCTCCTCCCCAGCGAAATGGACAAAACGCAGGGTGTGGGAAAAGCGATACTGGCTCAAGATGCGCGCTGCCTCCAATACCGCCGCAGAGCCGCTGCCATTGTCATCGGCACCGGGCGCGCGATTGTACGGGTCATCGGAGATCGAGTCATAGTGCGCACAGATAATGTAGATGTGGTCACTATTGGGCCCCACACCTGGCAACTCTGCCACCACATTGGTCATGGTCTGGGTGTTGTACACAAAGGGATCCCAGGTCACCGCAAGCCCCAGTGCAGTGTGTTTGTTGTACAGGTACTGTGCGGCTTCGTTCAATCCTGCTGTGGCGTAAGAGTAGCGCGTCCCCATTTCATTGCAGTAGCCCTGGCTGTCATCGTCCTGCAGCTTGCACACGTGATCGATGAGCAAGGTGGACGAGACTGCGTCCACCATGCTCTGGATCGTTGTGCTGTAGGCCAGGCTGGACTGACCCCAGGCTGTTTTCGCCTGTGGTCGGGATAGGACAATCGAGTCCGGCAGCTTGGCGATTTCGACGCCGCGTTTGGCCAGGGTTTCTGCCTGCTCGGGCGTGGCTTTGACGATGTAGACGTCTTTCGTGTAGGGGTATGCCGCCCCTGCTGCAGACAGGGCAGCGAGGTCGCTGCCTGGGAAGGGATAGGCCAGATAGTACAGACTCGCATCGCCTGCCGCGTCCAGGACATGGACCTCGAAACCACCCTGGCGCAGTGCCTCGATTTGCCGGTCAGGGCTCAACGCAGCGAGGGTGCCCCCCTGGTAGTTGATGATTCGCAGGTCCGAAGAGGCAAGTTTCTGCAACTGCTCCCATCCCTGGTAGGAGATGGTCACCAAATGCCATTCCACCTGCGCGTGGATGGCCACGACCAACAGCGCAGCCAGCAGTACGACGGTAGCCATTATCCAAGCGAAACGCATCTACATTCTCCTGTGACGAGGATATTCTCGTAGGTCGTGCCCTGTTCCCCAGCCAATCGAAGGGCACGAATGCTGCAGTTGAGGCTGGGCGCCCCGTGGTGCAAATGGGCCACTACCCTCCTGACGGTTACGCCAGCAATCACCTACGTGACACGCGCCAGTGTTTGGAGGCCGTGTTGAATCGAACCTATTGTACACGTTCTTGTTGCGCTTAGAAAACCGGCACAAATGAACTTGAGAGAAGGGGCCTGCGAAAAGCACGGGGAGAAGCCAGAGATGATCAGAAGGGGCGCAGTTGTTCCTCTGGCGGGAGCTTCGGATGCCACAGCTTGCGCCCTGCCGCCTCAAGACCTGACAAGCTTCCCAAACCTGTCAGGTCTTGGCAGACAAGCTCAGGGTTCGAGTTATCCTTTTACTGCACCGGCTAGCATGCCACGCACAAAGTAGCGCTGCAGGCTGAAAAACACGATCATGGGTAGGGCCATCGAGATGAACGCCGCAGCCGTCAGCAAGTGCCAGCCTGCACCCAACGAACTCACCATGTTGCTGATCTGATAGGTCAGCACAGGCTTCTGCCCCCCCAGGAAGACCAGGGCCACCAGCAGGTCGTTCCAGATCCACAAGAACTGGAAGATACCCAGCGAGGCAAGGGCCGGCACCGACAGCGGCAGCGCCAGCCGCCAGAAGGCCGTCCAGTGGGAGGCGCCATCCAGATAGGCCGACTCGAAAAGGTCTCTCGGTAGGGAGCCCAGAAAGTTTCGCATCAGGTAGATGGCGTAGGGCAGGCCAAAGCCAGTGTGGAACAGCCAAATGCCCAGGAAGGTGCCGTTCAATCCCAACTGCGCGTACAGGCGCGAGATGGGAATCAAGGTCATCTGAAGCGGCACGATCTGCAACCCGACCAGCAAGGCAAATAGCCACACGCGGCTGCGAAAATGGATCCAAGAGAAGGCATAGCCAGCAAAGGACGCCAAGATAATGGGCAGGATGGTGCATGGAATAGCGACCAGCAGGCTGTTGAGGAACGCCCGCCCCATCCCTCTGGGGTTTAGCAGGTCGCTGGTGTCGCAATTCAGGTCCAGCGCTTGCTCCCCCGTGGCGCAGTCGGTCACATAGTTGTTCCTGCCTCGATATCCCATCAGAGCATCGACGTAGTTGTTCAGGGTAAAGCGAGGCCGGACCTCGATCCCGGAAATGCGCTTGAGGTAGTCCGCGATGTCGGCCGCTTGCTGTGGCTCCGGCATCGGGATGTCTCCCAGGTGAGGCTGTCCCTTGTGGTCTTGCTTGAGCATGGCCAACAGCTTGATAGAGCGCGGGTATTGCTGCACCACCTCCGGGTCGGTGTGATCGGCCCAGGCAATGGCTTTGCCATCTGAGCCATGACAAGAGGCGCACGTCTGTGAGTATTCCTCAGATCCTCTGGGCGCCGCAAGGACCGTCCACCAGCCGCTGGTGTTGATGTTTTGGAAAGGCCGCAGTGAGGTGATCAGCAGGCCGAAAGCAGGTATCAGCCAGATTGCACAGAGCCCAATGAGCACAATGTGGGTTGGAAGATGTCCTAGTATCTTTTTGATACGTTCAACGCTCATCGTATGGCCTCCTGTTCCCGGAGACGGCGAACGTTCCAGATCATGAATGGAATGGTTAGCAGAATCAGGATTACGGCAATGGCGGCTGACCGTCCGCTCTGATGGCTGATGTACATCTCGCCGTACATGCGGTTGGCGATAACTTCTGTGCCATAGTTGCCGCCGGTCATCACGTAGACGATGTCGAATACCTTGAGCACGTTGATGACCATGGTGGTGACCACGACGGCAATGGTTGGCATGATGATCGGCACCATGATCTTCCAGAACACCCTCCACTCGCTGGCCCCATCTACACGGGCCGCTTCGAGGATTTCGTCTGGAACGGATTTCAAGGCCGCCGACAAGATCGTCATGCAGAAGCCGGTCCACATCCAGACGCCTACTATGATCAGGGAAAAGTTGTTGATGGCCGGCTGGCTTAGCCAGGACACAGTATCTCCGCCAAGCGAGGTGACGATGGCGTTCAACAGACCGATCTGGACCCGGCCGGTGCCGTAGGCGTAGACGAACTTCCAGATGATGCCGGCGCCTACGAACGAAATAGCCATGGGCATGAAAATGATCGCTTTGGCCAAGGCCTCATATCTCACTCGCTCGGCCAGAACGGCGATCAGCAAACCCATGCTGACTGTTCCGCCCACCATTAGAATCACCCATAGCAGGTTGTTCCGGAAAGCACTTTGCATGATTGGCGCGGTCAAGGCATAGCGAAAGTTTTCAAAGATGCCCCAGCACGGTTCCCCTGGCACACAGGCGCTTGCCGCGGATAGAGTCCCATCCGCGTTTTTAAAGCTCAGGAGGAATGTGTTGATCGCTGGGTACATGATGATAGCGGTCATGATCAGCAAGGCCGGGGCAACGTACAACCACGGAACGACCCTGCCCTGCTTCATGATCTTGGGAACCCGTTCATCACTCGTAGCCATTGAGAGCTCCCTTCTGAGGGTTGGCGAGACGGAGATCGTCTCTTCAGTTGAGGTGGGGGGCGATCCCCAGTTGGGAATCGCCCCCCTGTTTGCACGTGACCGTTCTCCTTACTGGGCTGCCGCCTGCACCTTGGCTGCTTCAGCCAGCGCAGCGTCCAGGTCAGCAGCATCGTTGACATAGTCCACGATGGCCTTCCACTCCGCCGAGCCAAAGCCACCGGGAATGGTATCCCCGATGTCAGGGGTAAAGCCCTCGGCCGTAGCCAGGATGTTTGCCTTCTTGGCCAGTGCCGTGTCGGTGTACGCCCCTACCGCGTGCTTGTTCGGCGATAGGTCAAAGCCCACCTCGGCCCACTTTTTCGCTCCTGCCTCGCTGGACAGATAGGCCACCACCGCCTTGGCTGCCGGACTGGCGGTAAAGACCATCATCAGGTCGGTCCCTCCTTGAAGGCCTTGCGCGCCAGGCACGCCGAAGAAATCATAGTCGGTGCCGTACTCCAGCGACGGGTACTGCTCTTTCACCGCTCCACCCGCAAAGCCGGACTGCTTGACCATCATCGCTTCCGGCGGGTCGGAAAACGCCTTGTAGATGGCGTCGAGGAAGCCGATCGACACCGTGCCGTCTGCTCCGCCCACGGTGTACTTGGAATCCTTGGCCCACTTGCCATAGGTTTCGTAAGCTTCCTTGACCCCTGCATCGTCGTAGGCGACCTTGCCGTTGATCAGGTCCGTTACGTACTGCGGACCTTGCTGCACCAGCATGATGTCCTGGATAAAGTCCGAGCCGGTCCAGCCAGTGGCATCGCCCGATTCCATGCCCATCGACCAGGGCACGTTGCCGTCGGCCACCATCTTCTCCACCAGGGCATCCAGTTCCGCCCAGGTGCCCGGTACTGTGTAGCCATAGGCATCAAACACCGCCGGACTGTACCAGATGATGCTCTTGATGTCCGCCTTGACCATCATGCCCAGCCACTTGCCACCACGGCTGCCCAGGTCCTTCCAGAAGCCTGCATAGTTGTTCGCATCACCGCCTGCCTGGTCAATCGGAACCAGCCGGTCTTGGTACAGATCCAGAGCGGCTTGCGTCCAGAAGGCGATGTCCGGCGGCGTGCCTGCCTCCACCCGCGTGTCCAACAGCGCATGGTCACGCGTGGATTCGGGGGCCAGCACGATGCCGCATGCCTCTACCAACGGCTGGAGAATCTTGTTCAGGTTCTCCTCCTCAAGGCCCGACCACTGGTACAGCATCGTCACCTTGTCACCCGCCGCGGCACCCATGCAGTCGATCGTGGGCTCAGGCGGTTTGGTTGGCTCGGGTGCTTTAGTCGGTTGGGGCCTGGGCGTGGGTACTGGCGTAGGCGTGGCCGCGGGGGCACACGCGCCAATGACGAGTGCTATCACGATCAGCATCGCCAATGTTGGCCCAAAGATTCGTCTCTTGTACATGTCTAATCTCCTCCTTCAGATCTCGTAGCTACTGACAAACTGTAACATAGATAGGCGTTCTTCTACCGTTATCTAGTGATTCTCAACCTCCTTTCCCAAAGGTTCGCATTCCCCGCAGGACTCGCGGATGATCAACTCTGTATCCAGCAGAACTCCCGTTTCCGCAATCTCTTCACCTTGGATGATATCAATCAGCATATCTGCTGCCTGCAGACCCAGATCGTAGGCAGGCAAGCGAATAGTGGTCAAAGGGGGCGTGAGGTAACGTGCAAGAGGAATGTCGTCAAAGCCAACGATGGCCATGCCATCAGGCACGGAGATCCCACGCTCGTGCAATGCTGCCAGGGCACCAGTGGCTACTTCGTCGCTGGCGATGAAGGTTGCCGTAGGCGGCTCTGTCAAAGCCAGCAGCTCTTCCATGGCCTGGTAGCCGCTCTGTGCACGAAAGTTGCCGTAGCGGACGATGCTTTCGTCGTAGGGCAAACCAGCCTCTTCTAGAGCCTCCTGGTAGCCTCGCCAACGAGCCGCACTTGCCGTGTACTCCAACGGGGCATTGGTGATCAGGCCAATGCGCCTATGACCCAACTGAACCAGGCGCGACACCGCACGAAACGCCGCGGCTGCGTTGTCCACATCTACGAAATGTATGCCTGCTCCGTTGAGCTGGCCCAGGAGGACCACTGGGAACCCGTCCTCGCGCAGTTTGGGCAATTGTTCGTCGTCCGAGCGAGGCCCGGACACAATCAACCCATCGATGCTATTCTCTAACACGAGAGAGATATATGCTTCAGACTTGCCAACATCCTCAAATGGGTGCAGCAAAAGTCGGAAACCACGCTGCTGGGCAACTTCACAGAGGCCGCGCACGACACTTGTGAGAAAAGCATCGCCCACAATACGATCAGCACTTTGGTAGAGGACGAGGGCAATGGTGCGCGTTTGCTTTGTGGCCAGGGAGCGTGCGGCGGCGTCAGGACGGTAGCGTAAGCGCTTGGCAGCATCCAATACGCGCTGCCGGGTCCCCTCTGTGATTCGTGTGTGGGGCACATCGTTGAGCACAAGGGAGACCGTAGTACGCGACACACCAGCGAGCTTGGCCACATCGTGACTGGTGACCTTTTTTCGGGCCACACTGCCTCCAACTGGGTACTGCGTCAACCACCGAAGGGTCCGGATCGACCGGATCTCTAAACTTGGGCGACCCTTTTTTGTCAGGATTCGGTAATCTGAGTTTAGCAATCCAAGCAAAGAGTTTTAGTAACGCGTGTTAGTAACACGCGTTACTAATATAGCAGATTCTGTTGTGTTTGTCAATACCTTTTTGCTCCAATTCTGCCCGAATCTTCCCGAAAAGGGTATGGATACAGTCCTGGTGGAGACGAGTGGCAGGTGGCTTCTCCAATCGCTCGGCTCCAACAGGTTGGTTTGGCGATGCAGGCTGCGCTCTTCCCGCAGCTCGCACGTTGTGGTATGATGGCAGCACGGTACAAAAGACTAGCGGGTGAAAGAGCTGCGACCAGCGATTAGGTCGCGCGCCTGGCAAACCGCGTTCAGAGACAATCCTTGAAGGGCA
Organism: Chloroflexota bacterium; assembly: GCA_030607875.1. GTDB lineage: Bacteria > Chloroflexota > Anaerolineae > UBA2200 > UBA2200 > JAUWJD01. The sequence goes on along the minus strand of JAUWJD010000022.1, from coordinate 6,576 downwards.
AGGGGATTCACAATGTCCACAAATATATTAACCATCCCATATCCGGACGACCTACTGCTCTCTCTAAAAAAGAGTCCGCAGGAGTTTGAGGCCGAGGCACGGGTCTTGTTGGCAGTGAAACTCTACGAAATGGATCGCGTGTCTACTGGGGTCGCTGCACGGCTGGCCGGAATGAGCCGAGTGGCGTTCATGTTTGAACTGGCCCGTTTTGGACTATCGCCCATGGGGCAAGAGCCCGGGGAACTGGCCGAGGATCTGGCCAATGCCTGAAAGACCCCAGTGCGTTGTGGTGAATGCCACCCCTATTTTCGCGCTGCCTGCCCTGAGCGCAGGCGAAGGGCCCCAGCGAGTGCTTGGCCCGCATCTTGCCAAGAATCAAGCTTGCGCTTCAAGAGCTTGTATACAGATCAGTAGTGAGGTATTTCAGACCTGAATCGACGAGCAACGTAACGACGGTATGCCCGGGTCCCAGCCGCTTGGCCATGCGGATAGCCGCGACGACGTTAGCGCCCGAGGAAGTGCCAGCAAAGAGCGCTTCATGCAATGCCAATTGCCGTGCCATCAGTATGGCTTCTTTCGTGGAGACCGTCATGATCTCATCTGCTATGCTGGCTTTCCATAGTGGGGGGATAAAACCGAGGCCAATGCCTTCGATCTTGTGCGCACCCGGCTCTCCACCTGACAAAACCGGGGATTCCGCAGGTTCTACTGCGACTACTCGAAGATTTGGATTGTGGTTGCGCAACACTGTGGCAGTGCCCTCGATGGAGTGAGCAGTCCCTACGACCTGTAAAAACGCATCAACGCTCCCTCCCGTCTGAGACCAGATCTCCTCGCCCAGCGGGTGATAACCTGCAATGGCATCCTCGTTCTGTAGCTGATCACTATAGAAGGTACCCGGCTCCTCACTTATCTGCTGTGCCAGCTCAATCATTCCACCGATAAGTTCCTTCGTGATTCGACCACTTGCGCTCGGCACCTCGATTAAATCTGCGCCAAGTGCACGCATATGGTCACGCTTCTCCTGACTAAATGCGTCCGATGTGACGATGCGGATCCTGTAGGCCTTGACCGCACATACGAGCGCAAGCGAAGCTCCAGTGCTCCCACCTGAGTACTCAACAACCATTCCGCCGGGCGGCAATCGACCGTCCGATTCTGCCCTCTCAATCACCGCAATGGCCATACGGTCTTTCATGCTTCCAGTCGGGTTAGCACCTTCCAGCTTTACCAAGACACGTGCGTGATGGGCTGGAACGACTCTTTGGAGCTCCAGCAACGGTGTATTGCCGATGGCTTCAAGAACACTGCTAGCAATGCTCATACAAGTGACCTCCTTCGCAGCACGCTCCAGTACAACCAGAGTTCATTGCACATCCAGCCGATGGGCCAATCTGATGATGCGGGCCAACCAGTGACTCTCCGACAATTCTGTCGTATTGCACCCCGCAGAGGGGTCCTGGCGCTGGCCGAGCAAGGCGTCTCAATCCACCGATTCGCAATCCATCTCTTTCAACTGGACCTCGACTTGAGCCAGGCGCCCTCGGGCCTCAATCTGGCGGAAGATCGACAGCGCTGCCAGCAATTGCTCACAGGCGCGCCCCCTGTCGCCCTCTTCGCCACGGCTCGCGTAGGCGGTGCCCAGGCTGAGGCGTGTCTTGCCCTCTTCTGCCGGGAATTTGGCACCTTCCAGGAGCCTCAGGCTCTTCTCCAGATGCGCTATCGCGTCGCCCCAGTTGCTGCGGCGTCGGTGCAAGTAGCCGTAGCAGCGGTGCACCAGGCCGAGGAATACGTCAGAAGGATCCGGCCCAGCGCAGTCCAAGGCCGCCTGGACGTATCTGCGGGCCTCGTCAAACTCACCCTGTGTCACACACAGGTGAGCCAGTCCCAGGTAGATCCGTGCCTCGAACTGAAGGTGCTGCGTCTCCTTACTGTGGGCCTCCGCTAGCTCGAAATGACGTCGGGCGTCCTGCAACTGTCCACCAGCCTCGTGCGCATAGCCGAGGCCCAGATGCACCTCAATGAGCCGTTTTGCCATGCCGGGTTCCTCGGCCAGGGGCAGCACCTGCTCCAACTGCGCTATGGCTCTCTCCCACAGTCCCTGATCGAGCAAGACGTCTGCCGTTGTCTGCAAGAGAAGCGTTTCGTCACGCGTGTCGCCGATGCGTTGGGCAACTTCGAGTCCCTCCTGGAGATGCTCCAAGGCCCGGCTCATCTGCCCCAGGCGCCGGTAGCTGTCGCCTACATTGTTGCAAGCCTGCGCGATGCGAGGTAGATCACCAAGCTCGCGATAGAGCTCCAGACTGCGTTCAAAGTGCTGGCATGCGGCGTCCAGCTGTCCCCGGTAGTAGGCGATCAAGGCCATGGCCTTGCTTGCGTCCGCCAAACCCCTGGCGTCGTCGATCTGGCCAGAGATCTCAAGGCTGGCGCCGGCGTGCTCCGTGGCCTCATCCAAGCGATTCCGATAGGCCAGCACATAGGCAAGTCCACAGTGAACCCGGCTGGTCTCTGCGAGCGGTGGCAGGGAGCTCAGCCGAGCCAGAGCTGCCTCGTAGTGTTCCAGTGCCTGGGCCAAGTCCGCGCGCAGCAGGTGTACCGTCGCCACCTTTCTGGTTGCTCGCGCTCTATCTTCCTCCGAACCAGCCAATTCCAGAAAGGCCTCATAGTGCTCAAGCGCCTCATCGTGGCGAGACAGGTTCACCAGGTACACATCACCCAGGCGCTCGTGTATGCGAGAGACTTTGATCACCGCATCTGGCGCCTCGAGCCTTGCCGCCCATTGCAGAGCCGACTGGTAGAAATCGACAGCTTCCAGGCTGGCACCCATCCAGCGAGCGCGCTCGCCGGCCTGAAACAGGTAGCGAGTGGCCTTCTCTGGCACCTGCGCCTGAGTGTAGTGCCGCGCCAACTGTACGGCGATCTCATCCACCTGATCGCCGTACAGCTCTTCCAGGACGTTGCCCACGTCCTCGTGTAGATAAGCTCGCTCCACCTCGTCGAGTCCGTTGTACAGGTACCTCTGGAACAAGTTGTGCCAGAACCGGTATAGGGCCAAGCGTTGTGCGCCAACCCGGCGGATGCCCTGGGCGCGTACGAGACGATGCTGTTTCTCCAGTTCGCCACTCAAGCGCCGGACCAGTCCTCGCTCGTCCACCCCCCGCACCTGGGCGCCCACCTCGGCAGTGAAATCCTCACCCTCCACGCTGGCCACCTTCAGTGTCTCTCGCAGCTCGGCATCCAACCGGTCAATCCGCTCTTCGATCACGCTCTCCACCCGCACGGGCAGAGCACTCCAATCCAGGTCCGGGGCCTCGACCCACCAGCCCTCCTCGTGCTGGGTCAGGTCGCCGCGCTCCTGCATGTCCCGCAGCAGCTCGATGGTGAAAAGCGGGTGTCCACCGGTGTGCCGGAACAGTGCCTGGCGGAACACCTCTCCCAAGCGGTTGGGCTCGACGTCCAGCAAGGCATGCACGAACTGCCTGCCCTCGGCCTCGGCGGTCTGGCCGAGGTCCACCCAGATGTCCCCGTAGTAGCGCTTGAACTCGTTTACAATGCTCTGCAGGGGGTGCCGCTCACCGCCTCGTCCGAGCGCCACGTCGGGCGGCCGGTAGGTGCCGATGAGCAAGATACGGGCTTCCCCGATGCCCCGGCCCAGGTGGAACAGGAGGCTGACAGACGCCGCGTCGGCCCACTGCAAGTCATCCACCACCAGCATCAACGGCTGCTGCGCAGCCAGAGTCCTCAGGACTTTAGTTTACTGCTCGAAAATGTGGCCCTGCTCAATGGCAGGCTCGGCCACCTCTGGCTTCTCCTGCTCGCGGCGAACGAGCCGCTCCAACTGGTCCGTCCAGCCCACCTTCTCGGCTACGGCCCTGCCCAGCAGGCCGATGACGAGCGAGCCTGGCACCAAGGCGTTTACGAGGTGGGGACCAGCCTGTATCAGCACCTGGGTGGAGCGGATGAGAGCGGCACGAAGTCGGCTGGCGTTCTCCTGGGTGATGGCTTTCTGGGCCAGCTTGGTCTCAACGTCGCCGATGAGCAGGCCCAGCGCCTCGCGGAAGGGAAGGTACGGGTCGCCGATGCCGGTCTGGGCGTTGCAGATCCCGATGGCGACGAGGAGGTCGGCGTGGGCTTCCTGGGCACGGCGCGCAAACTCCGCGACCAGGGTGGTCTTGCCCGAGCCAGCTTCGCCGATGACGAAGCAGACCTGGCCCTGGCCAGCCAGCGCGCGGTCAAGGAACGTCTGGAGTTGAGACAATTCCCGTTCACGGGCGACAAACGCCTGCTCAGTCATGATGCACGTCTCCCAGCCGGGCAACGTTTTACTGCTTCGTGCACGGATATCTACTGCTTCGTGCACCGAAGGTTGCCAACACATTTCACCGAATCATCGCATAAGAAGTGCTCTTCGAGTTTAGCGACCTTCGGCGCAGTACTCTGTAAACGTATCTCACTGAATCAAGGTAAAAGAAGTGCCATTTGCGTCTAGCAACCTTCGGCGCAGTACTCTGTAGGGTGCTGATAGTCTAATGCGACTTGATGATGGGGTCAAATGCAGCGTCCATAGTCTCCATGACGCCTTTGGGGTCGAGATGCTCGGCCATGGGGGTGGAGCCTTGGACGTCGGAGAGGATAGAGACGACGCGCCGTTCCTTGCTCGCCGGGTCGCCATTCCCGTCATGCCGGACAAAGTGGCGGTTCAGCTAGGCCCCCGCAGTGGATACAATGTCTTGGCACAGCACCCGGCTGTTTGGATAGTGTATCTTTGGCTCAGGAAATTGGGTTCCGAGAGCAGATGGGTGCAAAGCAGGGTATGTAGCATAGCCCCTTGCAGTTCGTCCCGCTTGACGGGGTGGGCGTCACGAACGGGGACAAGCCCCTATGCTACATAAGAGGGCGCAGTGACACAGCAATCGAGCCACGTCGGTACTGCGCACTGCTGCAGCATTTCCTGAGCGAAGGACACACTACCCTGTGCGAGAGTGATGGCAGTCCGTTGAGATCCTGCGCACGGGCGAGGCTTTCGGTGGGTGCGGAAACGTTAGAACGTTGAAACGTTGGAACGTCAAAACGTGAGCTGCGAACCGCGGGCAGGCCAGGATAGAGACCCGTGCAGAGAGAAACCCGGTCTCTGCGAGATCAAACAAGAAACCGGGTTTCTGGTATTTGTCAGTTTTGGGTCTGTGTTGCCCTACGGCATGTTGTGCTTGATCACCGGCAGGTAGGCGTAGTAGTTCACCTGCGGGCCCACGGTTGTCTCCGTCGGGGTTGGCGTTGGTATCGGCGTCTCCGTCGCGGTTGGCGTTGGTATCGGCGTCTCCGTCGGCGTGACTCCAGGCGGCAGGGTATTCGTTGCAGTTGCTGTAGCCGTCGGCGTAGCAGTCGCCGTCGCCGTCGGTGTGGCCGTAGGTGTCGGTGTGAAGGTAGGCGTCGCCGTGGGTACGGGTGCAGCGACCACCACCGCCACGTCCTCGGCGTAGGCCGCATCCACTCCCTCCGCTTCGGCCATCACCACGTTGTGCAGGGTGCTGCCAGCGGTCCAACTGTAGGTGTTGGCCCCGATCCACAGGTACACGCCCTCTCCCGGCTCCAGTGTCAGCTCCCAGGTCACCGTGCCTGCCGCCTCATCGTACACACCGCCTTCGCTCCCCACCACCGAGTACGGGGCGATGCCCTCGGGCAGCATGTCCGTGACCACGACGTCGTGCATGAGGGAAGCGGTGTTGTTGTAGACGTAGATGTAATACCAGAAGGTGTAGCCTGCCACCACGTCGCCGTGGGGGCGGAACTTCCAGATGGCCAGCGGCTCCGACGGCGTGCCGGTGGGCGTCACGGTCGGTGTCGCCGAAGGTATCGTCGTAGGCGATGCGGTGCTGGTAGGCGTCGGCGTGTCTGTGGGTATGGGCGTGCCGCAGTCGAGGATGCAGGCGGTATCGGTGGCGGTGACAGGTTCGGCAACATTGCTGCTGTCGGCCACGGCGACGTTGGTGATGCACTGGCCGGCAGCCCAGGAGTAGGTCTGGGCCTTGATCCACAGACGCACGCTGTAGCCTGGCCCGATCGTGCCCACATTCCAGGTGACGGTGCGGTCACCGTCGAACACACCGCCTGGGCTGACCAACACGGAGTAGGGCGCGATGCCCTCCGGCAGGGTGTCGGTCACGACCACGTCCCTCGCCGGTACCAAGTCGCTGGTATTGGTGACGTCGATGTAGTACCAGAAGTTGTAGGTGGCGCAGACCTCGCCGTGCGGGCGGTACTTGACAATCTCCAGCTCGGCCTGGGTCACGCAGCCAAACACGTAGGCCGAGCCCTGGTACGAATCGTCGCCATATGCCCCGACGACGATGGTGTCGCAGGAGATGGACACGGACTCGCCAAACTGGTCGCCGGCCGCGCCGTCGGAGGCGAGGAGCTTGGTGACCTGGCCCCAGTTGTCGGCCCCGCCCTGGTTGCGCTCAAAGACGTAGGCCGAGCCCGACTGGGAGCCCTTGTCATCGTCGCCCGGTGCCCCGACGACGATGGTGTCGCAGGAGATGGACACGGAGGTGCCAAACCGGTCGTTGGCCGCGCCGT
>JAUWJD010000069.1 GCA_030607875.1 Chloroflexota bacterium | reverse complement strand
GATTATCAATGTCCTGGCCCCAGAACGATGCCTGAGGATATCGAAGATCAACCGCATGCGTGGCCTGCCGACAAGGTCTTTCCGATCGCCAGGCAGGCAGAGCCGAAGGCGCCGAAAAACAACAGTCTGTCGCGCCCCTGGAAGGAAGACCCATTATGCTTTTACCGGCACTGCTCAAGGAGGGCAGCGCCCCTGAGGACGGAGGAGCCTTCGCTGCATGACGCGGCCGCAGGAAGGGCACAGCTGACTGCGTTCCAGTGTGTACTGGATAAAATCCAGAGTCTCCTTCATGTACTCTGATTGCTCATCGTCTCGCCACGCCAAGGCCCACTCAATTAACGCTGACCACCGCTCCCCAAGTGCCTCCTGCTCCCACCGTGCTGCGAGCGACTTCGAGACGACCGTTCCATGTTGGAGTGTATAGAGAGCCCGACACATGGTCAGAACGGCGTAGGCCTGATACTCGCCACCGCGCAACCGAGGGTCCGGATCATGGAGCAGCGGCAACCACCACTCGCGTAAGAACCCCAGCACAGCGCGCCGTAGGTCGTTTGGCTGGACTGGGTCAATCAGAGTCCGTGGAACTGGCCCTGTCACCACAACTCCCTGTTCTCGAAGGATGTGACGTTGAATAACCCAGTCGCTCCCGAGACGAGCCATGTAGAAACGTCCTTCATTGACGCATGGACACGGTACGTCGGCAGGACCGTGGCGACGGAGTGTGTCTTGCGGTATGTAGGAGCCCTCCAATTTCGTTGCCCATTTGCGGCCGCTGGCTGTCAGGCGACCGTGCATCGCTTCCAAACCTTGAATCATCTCCTCTGGCAGCCCGTCAGCAGTGACGACCACAAAATCAATATCGCTCCGTTGGGAGTCGAAATCACCAGTGGCAAGCGAGCCGTGAAGATACATGCCAATGAAGTGATTCCCTATGATAGTTTGCACATCCGATAGCAATACACGCAACACGGCGTTGACTTCGGGGTAAGGAGTAGGATGAGTAATCTGAACCGACATTGAGACCTCTCTGTTGACCTCAATGGCTGACCGCGCCTGAAGGCCGCCCAACGGATCGGATCTCACCCGCCGCGCGGCTTGTGCAGTGAGGCCAAACTGGAACCAAAACGTTGCAAAGGCGGCACAAACCTCAAGAGGATACTCGATAGCGCGGTCGGGTGCAGCGACTTGTTGGGCGGGACTGTTACACTATGGCGAGACCTCTGTTGTGTTGAAATCCAGCTTCATGCCGGGGCGATTGCTATAGGTTGCAGCGATGTAATGGGAATCGTCTCTACTATGGATGGCGTGTAGGTCGAGAGAAAAAGAAGATGGCTTACCGGGGGGCGTTGCAGAATATCAAGCACCATCTCTCGCAGTTCTTCCGACAGCTCTGCCAAACCCGTCAGGGGAAAACTTCGCGGACCCACTTCGGTTCTCTGCGCCAGAAGGGAGTAATCCAAGAAGGTCAATCCGATAGCTCGGCGCTCCTTCTTGTTGATACGCAACAATATGTGGTCGTTCAATTCGATACCTGTCGCCTTCTCTCCGGGGGCAAATGAGACGTACAGTGTATCACTCATCTCGTCATAGTTGAAGATTGGCTTTGTCATTTCCGCACCCTCACCCTATCTCTTTCTGGTAGGCAGTGACAATGTAGCTGTTGGGCACTGGCTCACCATCTGGCCCTTGGCTGTACCGAAACAGCACAACAGCAATGATGTGCGTGTTGTCTTCTGCCAAGGCGTCAACGGCTTGATTTAGCGGTATTTCTGTGGATTCAAGGAGTCTTGCTTCCGCTTGCCCGACTGAACCGTCTCTTTCAGGTGTTCCTCATAGGTTGACATCTCGGGATGGCTTATCGCTCCGGTGATGTGTTCCCACCGTTCTTGAGTCAGATAGATGTCGTTGCCATAACGGTCACGAACCACCCACCGTCTGCCAGTTGCCATGATGCTCCTGTTGCTATGGTTGCCGAACGATTGCTACACCAAGACGATTGTATCACAGAGAACTCGGACTGTCGAACTCGAGCCATGTGACCGTCACACATTGGGGACAAGCTCTTGGAAAGCTGAGGCAGGCCATTGGAGGGCCAGCCCGCGAAAGAGTTGAGCCATTGGCAGCTTCTGCACCTCGTAGCCAGCCAGTTCGAGAGGGCACTTGCCCCGGATACGCTTCTGAGCATCGTCGGAGAAGGGGCTGAAGCGGTAAACTTTCTCGAAAACGCCGAGGTAGAGTCGGGCGCTCTCGATATTCTCGAAGCCACAGAAAGTCTTGTAGTGCTGGGTGAAGATGCGGATCACTTGCTCAGTGGCGTTGTTGGTACTGGGAATGAGCTGGCTCTCGATACTGTTGACCAAGTAGAGCCAATGCCGCTCCAGGAAGTCAAAGATGGCGGCTGCTTCAGGTGTTTGGGCTTCGAACTTCTCTCGCTGTGCCAACACCTTTTCGTAGCGGTGTCGAGCCGTCCGTTTGGTACGGGCGTCAAAGATGCGGTCGATCTCTTCCAGTAGCCGCTCCACCTCCGGGTAGGTCTCCGCGTAGTTTGTCCCATAAGCCTCTTTGGCATGCTCGCGCACCTCCTGCAAGGCATGGAAGATGCATTCGTGGTGGACTGCCTTGGGGAAGACTTGGGCGACAACGTCCCGGTAGTCCACCCGCATGTCGGTGACGACGACGCGAGGATGGTACCCTTTGGCTCGCAGTGCCAGGAGGAAGGCCCGGGCGCTCTGCTTGGTGTTGTAGGGGTAGATCTCGATGTACAGCAGGTCGTAAGTGTAGCAGTCCACAGCGAAGTAGACATACATCCACCGTTTCATCTTCTCATCCGGTTTGTCGTTCTTGGGCACCAACACATATTTCTCATCGACCCCCACCACGCCGCTGGAACGCACTACACCGAACAAAGCTGCCACCGGCAGCAACTGGTAGCCGAAACCGCTCACCCAGCAGTAGGCCGTCATCTTGCTCACCCCTAACATCTGACCGGTGCAGCGGTACACGCTGCGGGACCACTCGTACATCTGCAACGCGGCCACGTGATGATCGAGCGTCCACCTGGAGTAGGGGATCAGATTAGGCGGCAGGTTGGTGAACGTCTTGTATTTGCACGCTGGGTTGTAGCAGTAGTAGCGATAGACGGCTACTTTCCGCTCTTCGCCCTTCTCATCCACATAGTGCTTCCAGCGCGGCTTGCGGCTCTTGCGCGAGACGTCAGTGCTGCCGCAGTAGATGCAGCGTATCACGTCATCATCCACCAACTCCCAGCGCCCCAACAACAGCCGCTCCACGCGCAGTACCCAGGGCAAGGGCCGACGCAGCCGGGCTGGCTCCAGGTGCAACTCTCTGCACAACGCTTCCAGGTCTGCTATCTCTATCCGCTGCTCATCGATCAGCCCACCCAACGCTTCCAGTCGCTGCACCAACTGCTGCACCTGTCCCAGCAATTGCTCCACCAGCCACTCGTCTCGCGGCCGGAAGGATTGCACACTGATTTGGTATTGCTTCCGCAACCGCTGCCGCAAGGTCGTCCAGCCGCTCTCCCGTCCGATCTGCTTCACCTGGTTGAGGGTGATATCGCTCCCTTGCGAACGCAGATGCTCCCACATGCGCCGGGCCGACCACCATGGAAACTTGACCCAGCTCTCGATGACTCGCCGCTGTACTTCCTGCGTCAGTACTTCGCCCCACCTCTGGCTCAGCATTCGCCGCCAGTCTTGCTTCAGCCAGTAGTCGAACCACCTGCTGATCACCGGGTGTGGTACCCCAAACCACGCGGCCATCTGCTCCTGCCGCACAAAGGGCGTCCGTCCATCTCTCGTCCGCCGGCTGGCTCGCGTCTCGCCTGGTACTTCCAGCAGCCCCAGAAAGATGATCAGCATCCGTTTGTAGAAAGCGACGTTTCCATCCACGTGCAGCGCAAACTCCCCCCTCAACTGCACGTGATACACGCCCTCCTCATCTCGCTCCACCTTGACCTGCGGCTCACTTGCCTGGTGCTGCTCCAATTGAGCGGATTGGCAAGAAGCTGATCCGGTATTCACTTCGACCTGCGGCTCATCTGCTCGCTGCTGCAGGCACATGCCTGCAGGTAGCGCCCCCAGGCCATACCTCCCAGAGGCGGAAAGTCGCTCCCCCAACCACACCATCCCCAGTCCAAGCAGCGCCACTCCACTGGCCCGCTCCCACATGCGGCCCATTCCCTCGTACAATGGCTGACGCCCCAGCCCAGGCCAGGCAATCCCCACCCCCTTCCACAGCCACGCCACCCACGGCAGCAGACAAAGCCACTCCCATTCCTGGCGCTCAGTCAGACATACCGGCGCCAGCAGCGCTTCGCTACGCACCGCCGCCACCATCCAACTCCGTCGCATCCAGTACCAGCCTACGCGCCAGGCGAACCCACAGCGACGGCTCCCCCGCCTGTGCCCCCGTCGTCCTTCTGCCAACCCAATCGCTTGCGGTGGGTAGGCAAACCACCCCCCGATGCTCTCCAGGGTGGTACCTGTCGCTACTGTCAGCGCCACCAGCCCCAACACCGCTATCGTATGGGCAACAGCCCCCCACCGCCGTTGGCAATCCGTCAATCCTATGGTACACTGCATTTGCCAGCCTCCTCTATGTGATTTGGCTGGGTACAGTGTACCCCATTCTCACGAGGCTGGCACTTTTGATTGTAATCCCGTGCCAGCCCCGTTTAGGCTCATTTTACGAACCTTGTAGCCCTATTTCCCCCTGTTTCATGTCCCCAGCGTGATACGCTCACAGCCTCCGACCCGCTACCAGCGGTGCGGCCGCAGCCGATACGCCAAGCGGGGATCGAGTGCATCGCGCAAGCCGTCGCCCACCAGATTGATGGCCAGCACGACGAGCGCGAGAGCCAGGCCAGGGAAAACAGTGACCCACGGGGCCTGCCGCAGGAACTCCCGTCCCTCCTTCAGCATAGCTCCCCACTCCGGCCACGGCGGCTGTACGCCCATTCCCAGGAAACTGAGCGCTGAGGCGTTGAGGATAGCCCACCCAACGTTGAGCGTGGCCATGACCACCAGGGACGAGAGCACGTTGGGCAAGATGTGACGGAAGATGACGCGTGCCGTGCTGCAACCCACGGTAATCGCAGCCCTCACGTAGGGCCGTTTGCGCACGACCAGGACCTGAGCTCGCACCATACGCGTGTAGGCGGGGATCCCGGCCACGCCCACAGCGAGCATCACATTCCACAGCCCACGCCCCGTGACGCTCACGATGATCATGGCCAGAAGGATGCTGGGAAAAGCCAGCACGACGTCCATGATAGCCATGATCAAGCCATCCACGCGGCGACCGTGGTATCCCGCCAGCAGACCCAGCAGCATCCCCGGCAGCGAGGCGATGAGCACAGCGACGCCGCCTACGAGCAGAGAAGTGCGTCCACCGAACAGCAACCGGCTGAAAAGATCACGCCCAAAGAGATCCGTGCCCGCCCAGTGAACGCGACTGGGTGGCTGAAGCTGGGCCGGCGGGTCCATGACCAACGGATCGTACGGGGCCAGCCACGGGGCCAACAGCACCATTCCCACCACCACAGCGAGGACGATCATGCCCACCAGCGCCCCAGCGTTCTG
>JAUWJD010000041.1 GCA_030607875.1 Chloroflexota bacterium | reverse complement strand
TGCCCGGCGACAATGTGCAGATGAAGGTCAAGCTCATTGTTCCCGTGGCTTTGGAAGCTGGATCACACTTCGCCATTCGTGAAGGCGGCCGCACCGTCGGCGCTGGCGTGGTCACCAAGATCCTGGAATAAGAAGACGCTTGTCCCTGCTTGGGCGGGGGCAAGCGTGGAGTGACACACAGTGGCAAAGAAAGAGAACCGCATCGTAATCACCCTTGCCTGCACAGAGTGCAAGGAAAGGAACTATACTACGAGCAAGAACCGGAGGAACGATCCGGGGCGCATCGAACTGAAGAAGTACTGCCCCAGGTGCCGGACGCACACCTTGCATCGTGAGGCCAAATAGACTAACACAACTGCCAGAGATCGGGATCATAGGCCAGTAGCTCAAGTGGCAGAGCAGCGGTCTCCAAAACCGCAGGTTGCGGGTTCAAATCCTGCCTGGCCTGCTGCATGATTTCTTCAAGGCACCGTGTCGCAGGAATGCGGTCTGCAGGCAGAAACCACCCTGACGATACGGTGTCTTGAAATGTCAGGCATACAAAATCGGAGCGACCAATGGCCCCTGCACTTGCAAACAACCGCATAACAAAGTACTTTAAGGAAGTCCGTGCTGAAATACGCAAGGTCACCTGGCCATCCCGTGCAGAAGTGACGAGGCTGAGCACAATTGTGATGGTGGTGTTGGTAGCTGCAAGTGTCGTCATGGCACTGATTGACTATGCCTTCTCGTGGCTGATGAGAATCATCATCAGCCTAGGAACCAGCCTGTAATACTATGAGCGACACGTCAAGTCCACTTTTGGCGAACGAAGTAGAAAACGAAATCAAATCAACAGAGCCCCAAAGCGCCGAGACCGCTGTGGCAGAAGAGCTTGTCACCGAAGCGGAACAGCTCGCCTCTGCGGAGACAGCGCCCGAGGCGGAAGCGGGGCTGCAGGAGCAGCAGGAACCACCGGAAGAACCTGTCACCCCGGCGCCACAGCCTGCCTCTGTAGAGACAGCGCCCGAGGCGAAAGAAGAGCTGCAGGAGCAGGATGAACTGGCTGCCGAGGAGCCGGAAACAGAAGAAGAGCCAGAGGAAATCGACGACGGGCGCGCCTGGTACGTCGTGCACAGCTATTCCGGCTACGAGAACAAGGTCAAAAACAACCTTGAGCACCGCATCGAGTCCATGAACATGCAAGACAAGGTGTTCCAGGTCGTGGTGCCCACCGAGGAAGAAATCGAAATCAGGGGAGGCCATCGCCGCACGTCGAAGAAGCGCGTCTTTCCCGGCTACATCCTCGTACAGATGATCATGGATGAAGAATCCTGGTACGTCGTGCGCAACACACCAGGCGTTACCGGCTTCGTTGGCTTGGGGGACAAGCCATCCTCGCTGCGGCCAGGCGAAGTCGACAAGATCTTTAAGCGGATGGAGATGGAAGCGCCGAAAATCAAGGTGGGCTTCCGTGAGGGCGAGACAGTGCGCATCATCGACGGCCCCTTTGTTGATTTTGTGGGCGTCGTCGACGAATTGAACCTGGACAAGGGCAGAGTCCGCGTGATGGTCTCCTTCTTCGGGCGTGACACACCCGTGGAACTCGACTTCCTGCAAGTGCAGAAACAGTGAGCAAGCATCCGAGCACCAGGAGGATTTGTGACTAAGAAAGTCAAGGCAATTATCAAGCTGCAAATCGAGGCGGGAAAAGCAAATCCCGCGCCGCCTGTAGGTCCTGCCCTGGGCCAGCACGGCGTCAACATCATGGCCTTTTGCAAGGAATACAACGCGCGGACGGCCAAAATGGCTGGCTCAGTCATCCCTGCAGAAATCACAGTGTATACTGACCGCTCGTTCACCTTCATCACCAAGACGCCCCCCGCCTACGATCTGTTGAAGAAAGCCGCGGGCGTAGAAAAGGGTTCCCCCGCACCCAACAGGATCAAAGTCGGCCAGATCACACACCAACAAGTGAGAGAGATCGCCACTCTGAAGTTGCGAGATCTCAACGCCATTGACCTGGAAGGCGCGATGAGGATCATTGAAGGCACTGCCCGCAGTATGGGTATTGAGATCAAAGAGCAAGACAGTTCGCTCGGCAACGAGTGAACCGAGTGGGAGGGCCATGCCCGCTAGAACCACACAGGAGGGAAAATGCCGAAGCGTGGCAAGAAGTATCAAGAAGCACTGAACCTCGTTGACAGAAACCAGGCCTACTCGCCAGAGGAAGCTATTGAGCTGGCAGAGAAGACTTCATTCACTAACTTTGACGCCAGCATCGACCTGCACTTGTGCATGAACCTGGACCCGCGCAAAGCGGATCAGCAAATCCGAGGCATGGTTCTGCTACCCAGCGGCTCCGGCAAGACCGTTCGCATCCTGGTCTTTGCTGAGGGAGAGGCGGAGAAACTGGCCCGAGAAGCGGGCGCGGACTATGCAGGCAGCGATGACCTGGTCAAGAAGATTCAGGGGGGATGGTTCGAGTTCGACGTAGCAATGGCCATCCCACAGATGATGCGCAAAGTGGGGCGACTGGGCAAGCTGCTTGGTCCCAGAGGGTTGATGCCCAACCCCAAGACAGGCACCGTCCTCCCAGCCGAGGACTTGGCACGGGCGATCACAGAAGCACGGCAGGGCCGCGTAGAATATCGCCTGGACAAGACTGCCAACGTCCACCTGTCCATTGGCAAGGTCAGTTTCAGCAAGGCACAGTTGATGAACAACCTGACCGCAGTAATGGAAGCCATTGTGCGCGCTAAACCCAGCGGCGCCAAGGGTCAGTACATCCACAGCATCACCATGACATCCACGATGGGCCCAGGGGTCAAGGTAGACATCAACCAGGCTTTGGCACTGAAATCAGTTTAACAAGCACATTTGTTTAGCCAGATCGCCACAGATAGCAGGTGCGCACGTGCGCTTAATATCAATGCCTGCCGAGGCAAAGTACCGCAACACCTTTGTTTTAGCGAGTCTTTGTATCGGCCAGGCTTCCTGCTTGAGCGACACGGCGATGCAAGGGCTCTTTTGTTTTTAGCACCGGCAATGAAGAAGGAGGGAGGACAGATTGGCGATATCCAAGGAGAAGAAAGAACAAATCGTTGCAGAATTAAAGGACATGCTGAGCCGCAGCAAAGTCACCGTCATCTCTGATTATCGAGGCTTGAGACCTGTCCAGATGGCTGAACTGCGCAACAAGCTGCGCCCGCTCAACAGCAGATTCCTGGTGGCCAAGAACACCCTGATATTGAGAAGCCTGGAAGAGATCGGCCTGCCCAAGCCGGAAGATATGTTACTGGGCCCCACAGCCTTGAGCCTGTGCTTCGGTGACGTGAGCCAGCCTTTGAAGGCCATGGTGGAGTTTGCCAAGGCAACCGGTATCTTCACTATCAAAGGAGGATTGCTGGGCGAACGCGTGATCGATGCCCAAGAGATTCGAGTTCTGAGTACGTTACCCGGACTGGAAGTCGTCCAGGCACAGACTCTGGCGGGGTTACAGTCGCCCATGAGCGGTTTTGTCAGCCTGTTGGACAATGTGCTGCGTGGGCTGCTGTACGCGCTGGACGCACACGCCGAGCAACTGGGTGAAGCTGTGGCCTAAGCAGGCCAAAGATTCGGGGTGAACAAACCAATTGACACAGTGAAAACGTAGGAGGCAAAAACAGTGAGTATTGACAAAATCATCGAAGCAGTCGAGAAACTTAGCGTGCTCGAGTTGGTCGAGCTGAAGAAAGCACTCGAAGAGCGATGGGGTGTTACTGCTGCCGCGCCCATTATGGCTGCGGGTATCGCAGCAGCGCCGGCCGCCGCCGCTCCAGCCGAGGAAGAGCAAACAGAATTCGAGGTTATCCTCAAAGAGATTGGGCCGGAAAAGATCAAGGTGATCAAGGCCGTTCGCGAGCTGACCAGCCTGGGGCTGAGAGAATCCAAGGCACTGGTAGACGGCACTCCCAACACCGTCGTCAAGGATGTGAGCAAAGAGGAAGCCAGCGCCGCCAAGGCCAAGTTGGAGGAAGTTGGCGCCGTCGTAGAGATCAAGTAGCTCCCTCAACGGTCAGAGCGCCGTTTTCTCCTGGCACTGCCTGCCAGGGGCATATGCTGGAGAAAACGGGGTTTGGGAGTCAAACCAGTAGCAAGTGCCAGGCACTTTGCAAAGTGCCTGGCACTTGGTGCGTACTTCAACGCCAGGAGCCGACGCTGACTGAGTACCACCAACAGCCAAGCCACCACTTTCACTCCGCGATCGCTCCCTGGCGTGCTGTTATCCAAACATAGACCTTCTGAAAGACAAGCTCGCTCTCACTGTCCACAACCAGGCCGTGCCCAGAGTTATGCAGAACCAGCAGTTCCTTGTCTCGCGCTGCAATTCGCTTATACGTGTTTGGCCCGCTATGGGGAGCGATATCCATATCTCCTGTGGCATATATGACCAGCGTCGGCTGACGAACGCGCTCCAGTTCAGGGCGCACGACATTCTGCAGAGTGAGCAACTGATGCACAGCCGCTGTAGGGTATACGTCATACGACCAAAAGCGCTTGTAGGCCTCCGGGTCGGTCAGATCGGAATGCTCAGGATTCGGATCCTTGGGCACGAACTTGATCAGGCGGCGCAGCAGCGGCACCAGATTCATTCGCCAGTCACGCACCCAGAATGCTGGGGACATCAGTATGAGGCCGGATAGCTCACAGTGCACGGCCAAATGCGCAGCCAGCAGCGAACCCAGCGAAAAGCCGCCCACGAACACCTCGGCGCAGCTCTGCCTCAAGTCCTGGTAAGCCAGCTCAACGGACGCATACCAGTCCTGCCAGGTAGTCCGCGCCATATCTTCGGGTGTGGTTCCGTGCCCCGCCAGCAGTGGCCCGGATACTGTCAACCCTCGCTCAGAGAGAAACTCTCCCATAGGCCGCATCTCCGGCGGCGAACCAGTAAATCCGTGGATCAGCAGGCAACCTACAGGGCCAGCAGAAAAGAAGAAAGGCGCAGGATCAAGCCAGGGAAACTGAGGCATTGGACACCTCCTTCGAGAAACAGCTCCATAAATCCATCGGTCTCAGGCTAGTAGGCAGCGATTCAAAACATCACGCCCTGCTCAGCGCCTGCACGAAACGCTCCAGTAAGCCACGCAGTTGTTGCACGTCAGTCGGGTTCAGCACCGTCCAGGGAAACATATAGTAGCGATTGGTGGTGGCCTCAATTTCCTCCCGTAGGGCCTGTCCCTGCGGAGTGAGGGTCAATGTCGGCTGGGACGCGTCCAACAGCCCACGCTTCTCCAGCACTTGGACGAAAGTCGCATAGTCGTCACGGTCATGACCACGGCGCTCGGACAGGGCCTGGCTGAGCCCATCCACATCCTCCGCCTCGCCGCGCCACAAAAGAGTGAGCACCTCAACGCAAGGGCCATCCAGTTTATGCAGGCGCCAAGCAGAGACGTGGGCATCGTCCCGGAAGTAGACCATGTCGGTCAGGTATTGATCAATGTGTACCATCGGCACCGCGCTGGCCACGGGAGCGATACGCCGGTTGCTGAGCAGGCGATCGTGGCTGGGCGGAGGTGGGGCAGCAAGCACTGCTTGCACAATGCGCGATAGCAGGCTAGAGAGCCGTTGCAGGTCCCGCGTGGGAAGCGGAGTCTGCGCAGCCAAATGCGCTCGTATCCTCTCTGCCCAGTTTTGGATCAGCGCCAGGCCCTTATCTGTGACGAGATACTCTCGTGCATCCACGGCCTGCAGGAAACCCTCGTCCAGCAGGATGTCCAAGCGTGCCTTGAGCAGTACAGGTGCGCTGTACGGCGTCCAGTCGGCCAGCATGTCGAAGGTAACTGGAGGCTCACACAAGCAAGCGCGATAGAGCACACCAAACTCAGCGTGCTGCAGGCCAGCATCGCTGAGCGACTCTGCAATGCCGTCCGGGTGGGGCAAGGCTCGTGCCGCACTCTGCACCAGAGCAAACCATTCTTCCATCGCAGACTCCTCCTCGTCAACGGCGTGCAACAAACCCCGTTGGCTGTTTCCTGGCTCTCGCTTTTCCCGCCCTCACATGCCCCCCGCAGGCCCTTCACCTTGCGCGGGTAACGCGGCAGCCCCTTTCACCAAGTCATCGTCTTCAAGAGCTCGAGTAGACCTCTCCGTCTAATCTTCTTGCACGGGCTCTCTGCTCCGCTTAGGCGGTCGAGGTGGCCCTGTGCTCTCTGTGAGTTCCGCCGCAGTGCGCTCCAGCTCCTCGCTGATTCCACCCGTCAGCTCCTGCGAAGCCTGCCTGAATTCCCTCATCGCCTTACCCACGCCTTTTGTCACCTCAGGCAGCCTGCGCGGCCCAAACACGATCAGGGCCAGGATGAGAATGAGCACTAATTCCATGGGGCCGATATTGGAAAGGCTCATACTTCTCCCTCCACCTCCACTCAACGCGCTTTGCGTTCAAACTGCGCTTGCGCTGTCCTGCAGCACGCGAGCTAGACCTACGAGGGCTTGCTGAACTCCTCGCGCAGCGCGTTACGGTCGGCTGCGGCAGGCGCGAACTCATTGGTCAACACAATGGCCCCAGTCCGGCAGACAGCTTCACACTGACCGCAGAAAGCACAGCGATCGCAGTAGAAGATCAGCCGGAACTCGTCGCGGCTTTCGCGTTCCAGTTCCAGCGCGGCAGCCGGGCAATCGCGGACGCATAGCCCACAGCCATTACACAGCGCAGGATCAACGGTCACTCTGCCTCGAAAATAGCTAGGTAGCTCCAGTGGCCCAAAGGGAAAGCGCACCGTGATGCGGCGGGTTCTTAGCGTGCGCCACAGCTCTGGCAATAGGTAGACCAGCGAATGAGAGCGGGACGTGTTATCCAACTATCCAACTCCCATCCAAACGGTCACCAGTAGCTGCAAGAGCGCCAACGGTGCCAGCACCTTCCAGCCAACATCCACTAGCTGGTCAATGCGCAACCGAGCGTAGAGCACGCTGGCCACGGACAGCATAAGCAGCAATAATAGTGCCTTTGCTACAAAGCTCAGAGCAGGCAGCAGCATCGCCCCACTGCCTCCCAGGAAGAGATTCACCAACAAGAAAACGCCTACGACTGTCTGCATATCCCGGCTGAGGTACCACAGCGCCAGCTTGCGGCCGCTGAACTCGGTCAAGGGGCCCGCGCTGATTTCTGACTTGGCCTTTGGAATGTCAAATGGTGCCCGCTTCAGCTTGCCAATCAATCCGATCATGGCCACCAGGAAACCCACTGGTTGCATGAGCATCGTCCAGACTGTCTGCGACTGCCGTGCGGCGATGCTCGCGATAGACCAGGAGCCATTGACGATGGCTGTGCCGCCAAGCGCCATCAAAAAAGGCACTTCATAGGCAAAATACTGCAACAGCGAACGATTGCCGCCAACGACACTGTAGACACTTATGGAAAGCCATCCAGCCAGGAAGTAGGCCAGCATTGGAATACTGAGCAGAAAGAGCACCACGACCAAATCCCCCTCGAAGGAATTGGGTTTCCACCCACTGACAGGGATTAGCAATCCGGCTGTCAGCACTGCGGCAAGTGAGACCATCGGCAACACCGCACAAGCCAGCTCATCGGCACCAACGGGCAGTATGTCCTCTTTGGCCAATAGCTTGATCAAGTCAGCCAATGGCTGGAACCAGGGCGGCCCAACCCGCCCCTGCAAGCGGGCTGCCACACGGCGATCAATCCATTGGAAAGCCAGGGCGCACAAGAAGAGGAACCCAAAACCGGGAAAAACCAGCAAGTGAAACAGTGCGATTAGCCAATCAGGCATCTTCTCTCCCTCACCTGTCCACACAGGCGATGCACAAATCCGTGCCGCCTATCACCGCAGGGACGTCGGCGATGTTGATGCCGCGCAACTGCTCAGACAGAGTGATCAGCGCCGTCATTGTGGGCGTGCGCACTTTGACTCGCGCCGGTCTCTCACTGCCATCGCTGCGGATGTAGTAGATCAGCTCACCACGTGGTGCCTCGGCACGGCTGACTACCTCCCCGGCAGGAACACGGCGTGGAGCGCGCACGGTCAGCGGTCCGCCGGGCAGTTCCTTCAGTACCTGGCGGCATAGGTGCAGGCTCTCAAAGATCTCCTGCACGCGCATCTGCGTGCGCGTCCACACGTCTCCGCCGCCGGCAGTAACAACTCGCAGGTCGAGACCGTCATAGGCGGCATAGGGTGCGTCGCGTCGCAAGTCTACATCCACGCCTGAAGCCCGCGCCATCGGGCCCACAACGCAATGACTACGTACCTGCTCAAAGGACAAGTGTCCCAACTCTCGTGTGCGCATCTGAAAGGAGCGTTCGTGCCGGATAACATCCCGGAAAGTCTCGATCTGTCGCTCCAAGTCCTCGAGCCGTCCCAGGATCGAATGACCTTGCTCCTTGTCCACGTCCGTGCGCACGCCGCCAATAACGTTAGCAGCGTGGGAGACGCGCCCACCGGAGAGCTCTTCCATGATATCCAGCGTGATCTCGCGGTCGCGCCAGGCGTACATGAAAATGGTAGTGAAGCCGATATTCTCGGAGAACACACCCAACCAGAGCAAATGACTGTGAATGCGTTCCAGTTCGCACAGTAACGTGCGCAGGTGGAGCGCTCGCTGCGGCACCTCAAGCCCTAGCAGTGCTTCTACTCCCTGGCAATACGTCGTGGTGTGGATGTGCGAACAGATGCCGCAGACACGCTCCAGCAGGTAGATATTCTGCACATAACTTCGCTGCTGGCAGAGACGCTCGATGCCACGGTGAACATATCCAATCCGCAGCGACTCGTCTGTGACCAGCTCCCCCTCGACGGTCAGCAGATACGACAATGGCTCCTTGAGCAGCGGGTGCTGTGGGCCAATAGGAATGATCATCCGTCCCGTATCCTTTGCCCAAACGACGTGTCCCGAATCGGCGATGGCTGTCCCGATGGACGGGGAAGGAACATCTTGCTCAGCAAACTGAGCCGAGTCCCCCTGACGCAAAGGAGGCTCACCACTCCAGTCTTCTGGTAACAGCAAGCGGCGCGGGTCGGGGTGACCGTCAAAGGTAACCCCCAGCATCTCGCTGACCTCGCGCTCGTAGAACGCGGCTCCGGGGATCAGATCGACCACCGTGGCGATGTGCGAGTCCTCCCTTGCCAGCGAGGTGCGCAAGGTCAGCCCACGCCCATCCCAGAAGTGATAGAGCAGCTCAATCTCACTCCCCCTATCCTGGCCCGTAATGGTCGAGAGATGTCGTATATCGAACCGCTCGATAAGTAGGCGCACGGCTGGGTGAACACAGTCCGCTGATAGCACAACGAAAGTCTCATCCAACAGTCCTGGTTGGAACTCCAACGTCACAGCGGGAAAGGCCTCCCGCAGTGCACCCAGTATTGAATCAACGTTCATTCGACCATGTCCAATAGCTGGGCGATCCCAGCGATGATAGCCTCCGGACGGCAGGGACAACCCGGCACGTATATGTCTACGGGCAAGACCTGGTCAATGCCGCCCAACACATTATAGCCGCCATGGAAGACGCCGCCAGAGCAGCCACAACTGCCTATGGCCATCACCCATTTGGGAGCCGGCATCTGCTCGTAGATGCGACGCAGTCGGTCGCGTGATTGGCGCGTTACTGGGCCGGTGCAGAGCAGGATATCCGCATGGCGCGGCGATGCTTCCTTCAGGATGCCCAGCCGTTCCACGTCATAGCGCGGCGTGAGCAGGTCCAGAATCTCGATGTCACAGCCATTACAGCCGCCAGTATTAAAGTGCAAGACCCACGGCGACTTGCGTCGAGCCCAGCGCACGACACTCTCCCACATCACGCCTCTCCCTTGCTCAGCACCAGGACGCTGATGGCTATGCCCACCAGGTAGGCTAACGCTATTCGGTGCGATCCGCCTCCCAGCGGCAGCGTCGCCACTACCAGCGTCGATACGTGCAGCACACCGAACATCAACGCCAGTTGGAAGAATCCATGGTAGTTCAACTGTACCTCTGGTGGAAGAATATCCTCCCCGCAGGCGTATGGCAAATGCTTGCCTGGGTGCTTCTCACCTGGCGGAGCCAGCGCCCCTCCCAGGCGGTAGAGGCCATAGACCAATGCCAGGAAGACGCACATGGCAATAGGCGGACTCAGCAACATCTGCTTCACCATTACTCACCTGCCCAACGTGCCCAGATAATCACCCACCGCTGCGGCCCAGTTCAGCCACGGCTGCGGGTAGAGGCCGATGGCCAACACCAGACAGCCCAGCACTGCCAGGGGCAATGCCATCCAGGGCGATACTTGTATCCGTGAGACCTCCGAAGTCTCCAATGCTTCACAAGCCTGCGCTGCGAACAGCATCCCAATGAGTGGCAGATAGTAGCCCAATGCAAGCAAGGTGCTGACCAAGAATACCGCCAACCCGAAGTAGACCAGGGCATCGGCTGTCCGCAAGCCAGCGGTCAGTATGAACCATTTGCCGGCGAAGCCGGCCAAGGGCGGTATCCCGGCCAGACCAGCCAACGCTAAGCTGAAGGTCACTGCCACCAACGGCATGCGCGCGGCCGTCCCGCGCAACTGCCCGATGACAGTCGCGCCGCAGTAGAAGTGACAGACGCCCTTGCACAAGAAAGCCAACCCCTTCATCACGGCATGCGCCAGTAAGAGGAAGAAGCCAGCCTGGATGGCCGCCGGAATACTGTGTCGCAGTCCCACACCGATGCTCAGCATCACGTAGCCCATCTGCGCAATGGTGGAGTACGCCAGCAACCGCTTTGTGTGAGGCTGCACCAGCGCCAGCACATTGCCCAACACCATGCCCAACAGCGAGAGCACAATCAACAAGGTCCCTAGGTCGCGCGCGGCAAACCCCAGTCCCAGACTGACTTTGAGCAGCACGTAGAAAGCGCTCTGAATGACAATGCCAGAGAGCATGGCGCTCACACTGCTGGGCGCTCGTCCATGGGCGTCGGGCAGCCACGTGTGCAGGGGTACGATAGCACTCTTGATGCCCAGGCCCACCAGAAGACAGGCCAAGCCAGCATGGGTCCACTGCCCAGGCGTCGCTGCCGTCTGGGAGAGCGTAAGCCCACCTGCCCCGCGATAGACAAACGAGATACCCAACAGCATGGCAACAGTGCCCACACTGCCCATCATCAGGTACTTGAAACCGGCCTCGATGGCGGTGTCCAGGCGGCGACGAAAAGCCACCAGAATGTAGGCAGCGATACTCATCAACTCACAGAACAGATACAGGTTGAACAGATCAGCCGCCAGCACCATCCCCACCAGACCAGCCACCAGCAACAGCAACAGCGGGTAAAATGTCTCATAGCGCCGGTCGAGCGCCAAGTAGCAGCCAGAATAGATGGCTACTAGCGTGCCCAGCCCCAGGGCAATACCTGCCACCAGCAATGCCCCGGGATCAGCACGCAGGAAGGCTCCAGTGGGGCCAAAGTGGCCCCAGGCCGCCTGGTCGCCTGGTCGTGCTAGCTTGAAGACGGGAACGAGCGCCCCCAGTGCCATCGCGAAGAAGAGCGCCGTCAGCAGCGCAAGCAGGTGATTGCGAGTCTTCCAAAGGCGCCCCACCAGATAGACAAGCGATGAACCACAGAGCAAGCATGCCTGTGGCACGACGACCCAGACATTGCCTGTCACCAAGCGCCTCCCAGGAGCATCGGTAGCTCACGAGCCACCCAGTCAAACACCGGCGCGGGGAAGAGCCCCGCAACCAGAGACAGGACAGCAAGCAAGACGGTCGGCACCAGCATGGCCCGGGGCAGCCGGCCCACAGTCAGCCCCTCTGGACGGGTGCCGAAGAAGATGCGTCCTAGCATCCAGAGGGCATAGGCTACGGTTAGGAGCGACCCAAAGACCGTCAAGACCGAAAGACCGATGCGAGCGGTGTGAAAACCACCGGAGAAAATCATCCACTCGCTTATGAAGATGCAGAAAGGCGGCGCCCCAGCGATAGCCAACGCACCCACCCCTGTACAGATAGCGGTCACTGGCATCGCGCCGCCCAGGCCGCCCAGCTGCCCGATCCGTCGCCGTTTGGTGGCTCGTATGATCAGCCCCGCGCACATAAAGAGCAGCGCTTTAACGATACCATGGTAGATGACGTGTAACGTCGCCCCAGCTACGCCGTTCCAGGTCAGAGTACCCAAGCCGAAGAGAATATATCCCATCTGGCTGACGCTGGAGTAGGCGATTATGCGCTTGATGTCATCCTCGGCCAGGGCCATCAACGCTCCGTATAGTTCGGAGATAATGCCGGTTACCATCATCGGCACGGCAAATGGAGTCATCTGAGCCAGGGTAAAGATACCCATCGGGAAGCGCAGAATGCCATATGTACCCATACTGAGCATGGCTGCTGCGAGCATGATCGTGACCGGCATGGGAGCCACGGTATGAGCGTCGGGCAGCCATAGGTGCAAGGGGAAAATGGCCATTTTGACGCAGAAACCAACGAGGAAAAGGGTGACGACAGTTCTCACCAGAGCCGGAGCCAAGGTTACTCCTGCTCGGAATGCCGAGAAACTGCCGGTGCCAGTGGCGTTATAGAGCAGAATTAGCCCCACCAACACCATCAGCGACCCCACGTGGGTGAATATGAAGTACTTTAGTGCCACGGCAGTCCGGCGCTCGCCTTCGCCCCATACAGCAATCAGCACATAGGATGCCACCAACATCAGTTCCCAGAAGACATAGAACAGAAAGATGTCATCAGCGAGCGTGGTGCCGGACATACCAGCAGCAAAAAGCATCAACGACGCGTAGAAATACGCCGTCCCTTCATCTCGATGGTGGTAGCCCCATGAATAGACCACTGCGAGCAGCGCCACGGCAGCTTCGGTGATCAGGAAAGAGAGGGTCAACCAATCCAGCCGCACAGCCAGACGGATATTCATCGCCGGGATCCACTCAAAGCCAAGCGCAGGGGTGTCTCCACGCTGAAGTGCCGGCAGCAAAGCAATAGTTCCCACCAACGAGAGCGCCGCAGCCAGCCCGGCAATCCAACCCGCCATGCGTGCGCCACGGGCGCCCATGAGGGAAAGCAACGCCGCTGCTGCCAACGGTGCGCCCAGGATGATAACCAGCCATGTCGTTTCTGCATTCATGCTTCGCTCCTTTACGAACCACGCATAACTAGAGCCAACACCGCCACCGCCAAACTGATCAATACCAACAATAGGCTATGCCGCAGTCGCCCCGTGTGCCAGCGCTGCAAACGGTGGCCCAATGCCACGGCAACCCTCACCGAACGCTGCAAGAGACCCTCCAGGCCCTGCTGCTCCACGACACGGTGGGCGACACGCGCTCCTTTCACGACAACCCCCGCGGAACGCTGCAGGAGACCCTCCAGGCCCTGCTGCTCCACGACACGGTGGGCGACACGCGCTCCTCCCACGACAACCCCCGCGGAACGCAGCAGGAGACCCTCCAGGCCCTGCTGTTCAACGACACGGTAGACCACGCGAGCCCCTTCTATCCCAACGCGCACCATCCAGGCGACCATCCTTTCCAGAGTGCCTACTTCGAACACAGCACGCAGTACCTGGGCCGCCCTGACCAACGCTTCCTCCAGGTTATACACTTCTCCTGTCGGCGGCGCGGTGACGAGAACTTCTCGTCCGGAACGGCGTCCCAGTCGCCACACTCTCCACGTCAAGACCATTACCACCCAGATGGCCGGGGCGGTAAGGGCATAGCGCAGCAAGGCCGGCAAGCCGGGGATGGTCGAGAACGACATATCGGTGGCTGTGGCCAGATACCGAACCACCGGCTCAAAGGCTAGCCCCGCGGACAGCACTCCGCCACCCAGCAACCCCAACGTTGCCCACCGCGTCCAGTGCACCCTGGACGCTGTGACTTTGGGTAAGGGAGCGAGAAGCCTGCGTACTACACGCGCCATCCAGATGCTGGACAGTGCGACGGCGGCCTGAGCCACGAACACTGCGTCCATGGGGGCCGATGCCTCCCGCGCCCACCAGGTTGTCAGCAGGCCAAAAGCCGTCAGCGCCAACCCACCCAGGGCAAAGAGTCCCGCTGCAACCTTGCGCCGTGTCGGTGACTCGCACTTCCTGGCTGTGTCAGCCGCAAGAAAGAGCAACGGACGCAGCAGTGTCACCACCAACAAGCTCAACCAGGTGGTTGACTTGAGCCCGGAGGATGCAACAAAGAGCACCAGGCCACCCTGAACGGCCCCTTGGTAGACCAGCGCAGCCCGCAGATCCGTCTGGGTGAGAGCCACAAGTGCTGCCACCGCTGCCCCACCTGCGCCCAGCCACAATGCCGCCGTCTGCAGCGGGCGATTCAGTGCCAGTAACGGCGCAACTCGGTAGAGCAAGTAAATGCCCAGGTTGGGCATAACGCTGGCGTAGAGCCACGTGTGTGAAGGGAGCGATAGCCGCCGTCCGGGCTGCTTCCAGACGTGAAGGGGCCAACCACCCAGCTTGATCCATATCGCCAACACAAACCCAGCCACAGCCCAGCCCAGGGGTGCTGCATCGAGCCTGGCAGCCGCCGCCAGCGCCCCTTTGATGTTGAGTGTTCCACTGCCTCGTAGCAGTACGAGGATGGCGACGGCCAACCCCGCATCACCCACGCGAAGGAGCAGATAATTCGCCCAAGTCAGGCGAAAGCTCGCTGAGCCCTGGATTTCAACTAGCAGCACCAAAGCAACACCCAGTGCCACCACTTCCAGTGCCACGTAACGAAGCAGGAAATGCTCACTCAGGAAAGCTACGTATGTGGCGGCCAGCACCAATAGCATCACGGCCCCGGTCAGAGGCCGAAACTCTGCGCTGCCGGACATCGTGCCAAGCAAGACGAGGAAGAGTGCACAGCCAGTCACCAGCGCTGCGTAGAGCCCTGTCGCGCCAAGAGCCAGTTCCATCGGGCCATCAGGGGGCAGCCAGTTCAGCGTAAGGGCTGGGCCACTACCGACGTGAGGCAGCAGCGCAACCAAACAGCCCACCGTCACCGCAGTGGTGGCCATCGTCAGGTGGTGTGCAGTCCAAGACCGAATGCGCCGAGGCATCAACGCCATCAACGAGCCACCAAGCAGTGGTAGCAGGATCAGCGTAGTGACCAACACACCTGTCATCCTAACCCCGCAGCTTGTTCAGACGATCAATATCACCTGACGGGTAATGCTCAAAGACGTTCACAATCAGGGCTAGTGCAATTGCAATCACAACCGTCTCTGCGACCAGGGCTGAGATGACCATTGTCTCAGCGAACCGCGTGTCGCCACGTAGACGACCAGCAATGATCAGGCTCAGCGTAGCGCCCTGAAGCATGATCTTGAGCCCTACCACCTGCTTGATGACGTTACGTTGTGTGAGCAGACAGATCAGTCCGATCATAAACAGCAACACTGCCAGTACCGTGCTGAGAAGATCTATCGTAGGCATAGTTTGAGCGTTCATTCGTTGTCCTCGCTGGCCCTGGGCAGAAGCGCGGCGACGCCCAGGGCACCAACAAACATCAGCCCCACCTGGACTGCCAGGTCGAGAGTACGACTGTCCCAGAACAACGATCGGAACGACGCTGTGCTGGCACTGGCGAGTGAAGATGAGAATGGCCGACCAATTAGCAGGCCAACGAGCAGCGATACAGCCACAATGATGGCCCAAGTAGCTCGTTCACGGTTCACGACTGGGGCCCTCCATCGATTCCGTCAGACTGATAGCAATGATAAAGAGCACGGTGATCAACCCAGCCCCTACACTAAGCTCAAAGCTGCCACCGTAGGGTGCATCAAAGAGGAAGAAGATCATCGCCAGAGCCGCACTCCCCACTCCCAACGCGACAGCCGCGCGCAGCAGGTTCTGGGACAACACCGCAGTAATGGCGCTGACGATCATCACCGCCATTAGCGTGACAAATGCTAGGATTATCACTAGAACATCACTCCGCCTGGTTTCTCCAGGACCCTCATACCCTGCGCAGTGCCTCATCAACCTGCGAGTGGAAACACTGCCCTATTGCTGACTCTGCGCAGGGTCGAAGATCGCTTCTGATTGCTGGCAAGCGGTGAGCCTGCCCCAGTCATTCCGATGGACGGCAGACTGATCAGCACCTTGCAGATCCTCTGCCGTGGCCCACACTCCGGGATCAGCAACAGCCCAAGCCGTCCCACCTCCAAGGAAGCATGCTATCTGGGATCATAGGAGAGCGCGCTGCTGGCCGAAGCCCCTCGAAGGCTTTCTAGATCTCGCCGCTCAGCAAAGGCCATTCCAAGCGGCTGCCCACGTCCTGTCAAAGGCGTCCCGCGAGCAACTGGCTCACAATACCTAACTGCGCCTGCCATTGCTGGAGAATAGGTGCAGGAACGCCCGTAGAGACACCACCACCACGACGACACCGGTGAGAATAAAGAGCAACCCACGCACGGGGCGGGGAATGAACTGCAAGGTCAAGTACCAAACGAACTCGGGAAACGGCTGCACACGATACAGGTGGGTCAGGATGTAAGCAATGCCCAGGCTCAACCACACACTGCCGACAATGAACACCAGTAGCCATTGCCGGGCACTGCGGCTGACCTGTGGCAAGCTCGGCAGCAGAGCCCCTTTTGCACCCAGCAGGGGCGAGAGTAGCTGCAGTGTGGGGGAAAACTCGGGAGCCTCTCCTGCTGGCACCATTTCCTCGTCCACTTGCGAAAGGGAGGACGACGGGTGCGGGTGGCCCCATTGCTCGTTGGCCTCCGCCTCCGCCAGCAGGTACTCCACCGCCAGGCGAAAGTCACGAGCAACTGGAAAATCACACGGTTCTGGCTGATGCCCATCGTACAGGTCAGCGATGCTGTGTCCGTTCAAGATCAGCACCGGCCGGCAGCCAACTCTGTAGGCCAGGAGGACGTCATTGGGCTCATCGCACAGCAAGTAGCACTCATCCAATCTAAGTTCGAGCTGAGCAGCGGCAGCATAGAGAAAACCTGGGTAGGTGCCCCAGCAGCCACAATGATCCTGCGGATGATGCGGGCACTCCAGCAGTGCATCTACCCGCCCCTTGCCGTCGCGGATCAGCCCCAGCATACGCTGCATCGTGGCTTCATCCATCGCTGGCATCGTCTCGGTTGTGCCACACAGGCCAGTGTCCAACACGATGATGAATAACTCGGTGGCGGCCAGAGACTGTAAGCCCTCTGCGACGCCAGGGTGCAGTTGCACTTCTGTCTCGGGTGTGCCGGACCCTGGCAGCAACAAGCAGTCTCGTTTGATGAACACCGCTTTCAAAGCCAGCCTCCTGACTCTCTCAGATTGCCCAACGACTACAAAGAGGACCTTGTGCCATGAAAAAACCTATCCAACGGCAGGTCAACCGGGCAGCCGTGGACGACGATATCTACCAGCGCGCGCATCAGCGGAACATCTTCATGCGCGATGAGGCCCCTCGCCTCCAATTTGGGCCGCGCATCGCCCATCACGCGTACCGTTTCCGCCCCCTCCAGCGTCTCACCTGCCATCCGCTCCTGCGCCTCGACAAAGCTGTACCCCATCCCCAACAAGCGTCCCAGGCGCACATTGCGGCCTCCCTGGCAAGTCACGTGGAGATCACCAGCGCCTGGCAACTCGTAAGCGAAGGCGCGCGTCGCGCCCACGAGCTGCAACACGCGCGCAATCTCAGTGCATCCCTGGCCGAAAACGGCGGCAGACAGGTTGTGCATGTATGCACCTGCCGCATCCGGTCCCCCGGCCCGCTCCAGCAGCCCAATGCCCAGGCCCACAGCAAAGGCGTAGGCGTTCTTCAGCGCCGCGCAGACCTCCAGACCCACCAAATCAGTGGTCGTCCAGACGTGATAATAGGACGTGCGGAAAGCTGCTGCCAACTGCTCAACAGCATCGCCGTGCCGTGAGCCAAACACCACACAGCTTTGGCGACGGCCGGCCAACTCTCCCGCGATGCAGGGCCCGCCGATGGCCGCCAGCTCCACCTGACCACTGATCCTCTCCGGCAGCTCGCTGGCCAGCATATCGGGCAGGATGAGCAAATCGCCGTTCTCCGCCGCCTCCAGCCCTTTGGTGACAGCAATAACCAACTGTCCTGGACGCAAGTAGGGACCAATCGTCTGCCCAATCCAGTGGACGCCCAGCGAGTTCACACCACTGACGATGATCTCCACGCCATCCAGCGCCTCGGCGATCTCCTCCACCAAATACGGCTCCACCTCAGGGGGGATCTCCCGCTCTAGCCGGGGGTGATAGCGCCGCTCACCACAGCTTTGGATGATCTCTCCGTCCAGGTGGGTGCCCACCAGCCGCACCGTGTGGCCATTGTCCGCCAGCGGGTAGGCGATGGCTGTTCCCATCATCCCAGCGCCAACGATTGCTATGGTGGCCATGCGTCATCTTCCTCCGGCTGAGATGCGAACCGCACCTGCTCCTATCATTCATCATACCACAGGTCCTGACATTACGCTAATGGCGGTGTCGAAATCATTCGCCATCCTCCCGTGTTGCTCAGCCGCTGGCATTTGACGCCAAACCCCTCGTCTTCTAGAATAGCAAACAACCACGACGCCCCACCGCTTCTCCGGGGAGATGCAAGGAAACAACAGATCGGAGGACACATCACTATGGCTGCTGTTCTGATTCGCGCAGGAATCGTCGTCACCTTTGACTCGGATCACCACCTTCACCGTCCCGGTGGCATTCACATCCAAGATGGACAGATCGTGCAGGTTGCGCCCATCGGGGCTTTTGAAGGCAGCAACCTGCAGACCCTCGACCTCTCCGACCGCCTGGTGATGCCCGGATTGGTCAACGCCCACACGCACACACCGATGGTGCTTTTTCGCGGTCTTGCAGAGGGCCAGTCCCTGCTGACTCACGAGGGCTGGTACAACGCCATCCGCCTGTGGGAGCTGTACCTCAAGCCCGAGATGGTGCCACCGGCTGTAGCTGTGTCTTGTGCGGAGATGATCCGCACAGGAACCACGTGCTTTGCCGACCAGTACTTTCACATGGACAGGATCGTGCCGGTCGTGGAGAAGAGCGGGCTTCGCGCCGCCCTCGCCTTTGGCATTGTCGAGATGGGCGATACCGAAGCCAGCGCACGCGCCCTGACCGAAACCGAAGCCTTCCTGCAACAACTGCGTGGCCACACCCGTCTGAAAGGCTGGGTCGGGCCGCACGCCTTCTTTGCCGACAATCGCCCGGAAACCATCCGGGCCGAATTGGAGCTGGCCGACCGCTTCGAAACCGGGCTGCACATTCACCTTTCCACCCATGGGGAGGAAGACAAGATCTGCCAGGAACAGTACGGACGCAGCGCAGTGCAGCAAATGAAATCGATGGGCATCCTGAAACGACGCCTGATAGCGGCCCACTGCCTGACCGTTCCGCCCGAAGATTTGCCCACGCTCGCCGAAGCTCCGTTCACCGCAGTGATCGTACCCTCGTCATTCACTCGCTCGGGCGCAGTCGCACCGCCGCTGAGAGCCATGCTCACTGCGGGCGTGAACACGGCAATCGGCACCGATAACGTGGCCAACAACAACTCCTACGACCTGTTCCGCGATATGCGACTGCTGGGCAAGGTCATGTCGTTCCTCGAGCACAAGCCAGGGGCGATCCCTGCTCGTCAGATCGTGGAGATGGCCACGCTGGGCGGCGCACGTGCCCTCGGCCTGGAAAAGCAGATTGGCTCACTAGAGCCTGGCAAACGCGCTGACTTGATCGCCCTCGACCTGAGTGAAATTGGTTGGGCGCCGTCGGCAGCGCAGGATATTTATACGGCGTTGGTTTATTCTGTCTCTGGCATGCACGTGCGCGACATGATGGTGGATGGTCAGTGGCTATTGCGAGCAGGCCAATTCACGACGCTCGACTATGCCACGGCATGCGCGGAACTGGAGGCGGCGTTTGCGGCATTGCGCGGACGTCGTGCCAAAGGTGAGCAAGCGGCCGAGTAAGCACCCAATCTACTGAGGAGAAAGGCAAAAGACGATGGCTACCGAAGGATTTGACCCATGGACGCGCGTGCGAACGATCCACGACCTGCCAGCCGATGAAGTCATCTCCACGCTGCAGAAATCGATCCGGCGCGGCCTCCAAGAAAACGCAGCACTGTGCGCCTACGAGATGGTCTACACCAGCCCTGAGATGGAAGAGAAGCTGTGGGACCGCTTGTCCATCATCTCGGTGGAGGACATCGGTTTTGGTGAGCCACAGGCCCCGATCCTGATTCACACCTTGTGGCAGATGTCCCAGCGCTTTGGGCGTCACGAAGGGGATCGCTACACCTTCGCCATCCACGCAGCACGGTACCTGGCGACTCGCCAGAAGGACCGCAGCAGCGACGAGATGCACAACTGGCTGCGCCATGCAGTGGAGGTGGAGGGCTTGCGGCCAACGATTCCGGACTATGCGCTGGACATGCACACCGCCCGTGGCATGGCCATGGGGCGCGACTTGCGCCACTTCCTGGAAGTCGGTGCGCAGATCAACCCGGAACTGCCGAACCGCGACAAACGCTACCGCGAACGACTGTTGAAGATCGTGAAGGGCGAATGACCGTAGGGGCAAGAAGCATCTTGCCCCACGTAGGCCCACAGGAGACAAGATGATCATCATCGGGCATCGAGGTGCAGCCGCTCTCGAGCCTGAAAACACCCTGTGTAGCATCCAGAAGGCGCTCGATCTGGGCGTGGATCAAATCGAGATTGACGTGCATTTGACCCACGACCAATATCTCGTGGTCATCCACGATGAGACAGTGGATCGCACCACCGATGGCCACGGTGCCGTCGCCGATTTTGCGCTGCGGGAAATCAGACAGCTCGATGCCGGCAAAGGCGAACGCATCCCCACGCTGCAGGAAGTCATTAATTCGGTGCGCAGGAGAGCGATCCTGCAGATTGAGCTAGAGGGGCCCAGGACTGCCGCGCCAGTTGTGCGTATCGTTGAACAGAACGGGATGGTGGATCAAGTGCTCCTGACCTCGTTTGTGCACGAGCGCTTGCATGAGATGCGTCGGCTCAATTCCAACATCCGGCTCGCCGCACTGTGGTTCAAGGCACCTGAAGATGCCTGTGAGCAGGCTGTGGGAATAGGCGCCGAGGCGTTACACGTCGAGCACCACAATACTGATGCGGCGCTCGTGAAGCAGGCACACGCGCACGGGCTAAAGATCCGCGCCTGGAACCCGGATACGGTCGACGAGATGCAGCACGTGATCGATCTCGGCCTGGACGGTGTTAGCTCCAATCGACCGGACTTGCTGATCGAACTGTGTCGGAACAAACCCAAATAGGGGCACGATATATGGTAGCGGGGTGGTTGCTTGCCAATTCGTTTTCGTTTCATAGCCCTGTGCTCTTGCTAACCTTGCAGCGACACGATCAGTCCCTGCTGCAAGTCTTCGGGCACCGAGATTCTCGTCACCATCTGCGGCCACAACTCGATGGGCGGCACGGCGATCAGCGTCTTGTCCAATTGGATCGTTCTCAGGTCGTCGTGCAGGTAGGGCCGCCGGCCACAGTGCAGAGCATCACAACTGGCGCGAATGCCCGGACCGCAGCGCTTCCACGGGCAGGCGCGCCCCAGGTAGTTGCCTTGTGGGTCAGCCAGGAAGACGTCAGCGCCGCGCTCCGAGACAGGGCAGCCCATCTGCCGCCTGCTCCCAAGCGCACCTATTTCGCTAACACCTCCGCCAACTCCCACAGACGCATGTCGAGTTCCTTCTTCTTGGTCACCACCTCTTCCAGAGGTGTGCCCATGATTTCGCTTCCGATCAGGCCCATCAGCAGCCCATGCTCGCCACGAGCCAGATGCTCCGTAGCCGCCGCGCCTAGCCGGGTGGCCAACAAGCGGTCGAACGCGCCCGGTGCCCCGCCCCGCTGCACGTGACCGAGGGTGGTCGCGCGCAGGTCAAAGCCCAACCGGTCACGGTGCTTCTGGAAATAGTGCATCAGCGCATCGGCGTTGTACTTGGCACCTTCGGCAACCACGACCATAGCATGCGACTTGCCACGCCGGTAGCTATCACGCAATTCCACAGCCAGGGCCTCGGGGTCGGTCTCCACCTCAGGGATGCAGATGGCCTCTGCACCACCAGCGATACCTGACATCAGCGCCAGGTAGCCACTGTTGCGACCCATCACTTCGACCAGAAAGGATCGTTGATGTGACGAGGCAGTGACCTTCAGCCGGTCTATGGCCTCCAGGGCAATGTTCAGAGCGGTATCGACGCCAATCGCAATATCCGATCCATAAAGGTCATTGTCAATGGTCGAAGCCACGCCAATCACCGGGAAACCCATCTGCGACAGGGCGTATGCGCCCCGCTGCGATCCATCGCCGCCAATGACCACCAGGGCCTCAATATCATTCTGATTCAAAGCCCTTAGCGCTTTTAGACGCCCCTCGTCACTCCTGAAATCGGGACAGCGGGCGCTGCCCAGCACCGTGCCACCCATCTGGATGATGCCGCTTACGTCCCGGGCCTTCATCGGCGCCATATTCCCTGATATGAGCCCCTCATAGCCCTGCCGTATGCCAAAAACCTCCCAGCCCTTGTTTAGCCCGGTGCGCACTACGGCACGGATGGCAGCATTCATGCCCGGCGCGTCACCACCGCTGGTCAACACAGCGATTCGCTTCATGATGCATTTCCTCCACTTGAGTTCGCAATGATCACGATCCAGGATACCAGTCCTTGAGCACCCTCAGCGCGAACAGGGTAACCCATTTGCTCGGCCCGCCTCGACAGCGCCAGTCCAGGTCTACCAGCAACTTGCCAGTGAGGGCATGGCGGCTCTTCCAGGCGTAGATCGGTCCTGGCCCCCACGCTCTAACAGTTTCCTCTTGGAAACAATGAAATCAACAGCCGGACGCAGCCGTTCGTCGCCCACATAGCCCGCTGCGTCCAAACCCAACATCGCCTCCAGGATATCCGCGCTGTACCCACGAGGAAAGGAGAAGCGGAACCAGGGCTCACTGACCTTGGTGCCAGTGGGATAGTTCGCCTGTGCCAGATCACCATTGGCCAGGAACTCACCACACCTGTGCATGGACGATTCGACCTCCGCAGAACGCACAAGCGGTGGAACTTCCGTCAAGGCGCGCAGCATCTGGCCTCCGCCGTAAGTATAGCACTATACCTCACGGGGGGCAACATGAGAAAGCTGCGGCTCCCCCCGGGGGCAAGCGGCATGCACGTCAGTCTGCACGCCCCCCTATCCTCGCTGCCCGGACGGGGCTCGCAATGCCATGATGTTCACTCGAGAGTCTCTCCAGACCTCCAATCACAGCCGTCGGTTTGACCATCCCGCAGTCTTTGGGTCGATTTGCGACTCGGTTTCAAAGTGTGTTGGCCAGTTCTTGTGGCAGGATGACCTACTATCGGTAGTTATAGTCAAAGTTGCTCGCATACTATCCCTGGCACCGCTAAACTGCCACATAGCCGACCAACACAATCCGGAACCGAATCAACCTTGAGGAATCAGCCCATTTGGGGTATAATCCAACGCAGACGGAGGACACGCAAGGAAAGGGTTGTCAGCACATGGAAATCGGCATTGTCAGGCAAGTCGACATTGAACAGGAAATGAAAACCGCCTACCTGGATTACGCCATGAGCGTGATCACCTCGCGTGCCTTGCCCGACGTGCGGGATGGGCTCAAGCCGGTGCAGCGCCGTATCCTCTATGCCATGAACGACATGGGCCTGCAGCACGACAAGCCCTACAAGAAGAGTGCCCGTATCGTCGGTGAAGTGCTTGGCAAGTATCATCCACACGGCGACACCGCAGTCTACGATGCCATGGTGCGCATGGCGCAGGACTTTACCATGCGCTATCCATTGGTTGATGGCCAGGGGAACTTTGGCTCGATAGACGGCGACAATCCTGCGGCCATGCGCTACACAGAAGCACGCCTGGCACCTTTGGCCAGCGAACTGCTTGCCGACATCGCCAAAGACACCGTCGATTTCATGGACAATTTCGACGGCACACTGCAAGAACCCAAAGTACTCCCTGCCCGCCTCCCGAACCTGCTCCTCAACGGAGCATCAGGCATCGCCGTGGGCATGGCCACCAACGTGCCGCCACACAACCTGGGTGAAATCTGCGACGCAACCATTTTCCTGATTGACAAGTATCGCTACATCGAGTCCATCTCTGTAGACGATCTGATGAATTGGGTCCAGGGCCCTGATTTCCCCACCGGCGCCACCATTCTAGGCCTGGAAGGCATCCGCAGCGCCTATGCCACCGGCAAAGGCCAGATCGCTGTACAGGCCCAGGTGCATTTCGAGAAAGCAACTGGTGGTAAGTCCCTCATCATCGTCACCGAACTTCCCTACCAGGTGAGCAAAGCCGGCCTGATTGAGAAAATCGCGGAGTTGGTGCGCGACAAACGCATTGATACGCTGTCGGACCTGCGCGACGAATCAGACCGGCAAGGCATGCGCATCGTCATCGAGCTAAAACGCGGTCTAGAGCCACAGCCTACGCTGATGCAGTTGTTCAAATACACGTCCTTGCAGAGCAACTTTAACGTCAACCTGCTGGCCTTGGTGGATGGCGAACCGCGTGTCTTGTCGCTAAAGAGGTGCCTGCAGCCATTCATCCAGCACCGCCAGGAAGTGATCACCCGCCGCAGCCGATTCGAGCTAGAGCGGGCCAGGCTCCGGGCACATATCCTCGAGGGCCTGCGCGTAGCGCTCGATCACCTGGACGAAGTCATCAACACCATCCGCAAGTCAAGAACCGCGGAGACAGCGTTGCGAAATTTGATGCGCAAGTTCAAGCTCACAGAAGTGCAGGCCAGGGCGATTCTGGACTTGCAACTGCGTCGTCTGGCGGCGCTGGAACGGCGCAGGATCGAAGAAGAGTACGCCAATGTGCTAAAGCAAATCAAGTACCTGCAAGGCCTGTTGCGCAGCCGGCGCAAAATCCTCAAGCTGATCAAGACAGAACTGCAGGAACTAAAGGCCCGCTACAGCGACGCGCGGCGCACGCGCATTTCGGAGAAGGAAGCACGAGAAATCAGCGCGGAGGACCTGATTCCAGAACAAGACGTGTTCCTGGCCATCACACACCGTGGCTACGTGAAGAAGCTCTCACGACGTAGTGATCCCCTGTCTGCCAGGAGCAGGGACCCCGTGCAGTACCTGGCAAAGACGAACACCTTGCACAGCGTCATATTCTGCACTAACAAGGGCCGCTGCTTCACCACAAGAGTTCACCTGATCCCCGATTCCCAGGCGGCAGGAGTTCCCCTCTCCAGCCTGCTGACAATGGAAGCGGATGAAAGGGTGACCGCCATCGTGGACATACCTGATTTTAAGCGGGCCGGATTTCTGACCATGTGCACTGCCAGGGGGCGGATAAAACGTACCGCCGTCGACGAATTCTCCGCTGTCCGCGCAAGTGGCCTCAGCGCTATCAAGCTGGATGACGACGACGAGTTGCGCTGGCTCAAGCTGACCGATGGCAATCAACAGGTGATCCTGGTCACTGCGGGTGGGCAGGCATTGCGCTTCAAGGAGGAAGTCATTCGCGCTATGGGTCGCAATGCGGTTGGAGTGAATGCCATCAAGTTAGCTTCCGGAGACCACCTGATCTACATGGGTTTGATAGAGGAGGGCGGCTCGCTGCTGGTGGTGAGCGAAAAGGGATACGCAAAGCGTACCCGTCTCACACAATACCCCGTGCAGAGCCGTTATGGGAAAGGCCTTGCCACGTTTGCCAGGATCTCTGCGCAGACTGGTCGCCTGGCTGCCGCCAGCGTTGTGGGCGAGGATGACCACATTGCCATTCTGTCCGCCAGTGGCAAAGCATTTCGTACCAAGGCCAGTGGCGTTCCCCAGCAAGGTCGCACGACACGAGGCACGATAGTCGTGCAGCTCAGAGCCAAGGATTCGGTGGCAGCCGTCGTGCGGCCGCCTTCCAAACGTATGACTTCATCCCCAGCAATCAAGGCACCCGCGAGGAAAAAGAGAACAACGTCCCGCAAGCGAGCCAAGCCCGCATCCACGGCAAAACAAGCCACGGCGCGGACCCGCAAGACGAGAAGCACAAGGACTAGCAAGACCTCTGCAGCCCGTGCGTCCAGATCGCGCAAGAGAACTAGCAAGAGCTAGTCTCAGCGGAGAAGGTTGAGATCGGTTCATGGACCTTAGAGAACTGCTGAAGAAAGGGCGCGGCCAGCTACTCGATTTTATGCCGCAGCCAGAAGCGGACGGATTGGCAGAAACATTGGTCGCCTTTGCCAACGCCGACGGAGGGACGATCCTCATCGGCCTGGGTACCACTGGCACGCTTTTGGAGGAGGTCGAACCCGAGCACCTGGAAGCAATCCTCCTGCGTGCACAGGGAATATGCCGCCCTCCAGTTCAAACAAGTTGGCAACCGCTGGAAACCGGACATGGGACAGCGACTGCCATCTCGGTGCCCCGCAGCCCACAACTGCACAGCCTTGCTGACGGACGGGTGCTGCTCCGTTCAGGAGCGAGGAATCGGCCACTGAGCGGAGAGGAGATCAGACACCTTGCCTCCGCCAAAGGCGCTGGTGATTATGAACTGGAAACGGTACCTGGCGCGACGTTAGCTGATTTGGATGAGAATCTCCTCGTCGAGCATGCCGAGAAGCGCCGCCTGCGTGGCCCACGCGGCGAGAAGCTGAGTGACAAAGAGTTGCTGGCCAACAGCGGTGCCATAGATGAGCAAGGAAGAGTAACGGTAGCTGGCCTGCTGCTCTTTGGGCGGCATCCGCAGCGATTGCTGCCGCAGAGCGGAGCCGTCCTGGTGCGCTTTGCAGGCACAAAGGCGACGAGCGCAGAAGGCCTTCCCGGCTATGTGCGGCGCGAGGACATCAGCGGCCCGCTGGGGCAAGTCATCGAGACCCTCTGGAACACGATCTGGGAAGAGGTGCGTCACGAGTCGGTGCTTTCCGGCCTCAAGCGTGAGGACCGGCCAGAGTACCCGCTGTTTGCGGTGCGCGAGGCAGTCGTCAACGCCGTAGCTCATCGCGACTATCGCCTCTCTGGCCGCCGAATCGAAGTCCGCATGTTCGATGACCGCATGGAAATCATCAGTCCAGGCGGACTGCCTGGTCACATCACGCTGGACAATATTGTGGAAGAGCACTTTTCCCGCAACCCCCGCATCGTGAAGAGCCTCTTTTATTGGGGATTCATCGAGGAACTGGGGCTGGGTATTGACCGCATGATTGACGAGATGATCCAGGCAGGCCACCCTGCACCACGATTTGAGGCCAAGCCCTTCACCTTCAAGGTGACCCTGCGCAACGTGCGCGAACGTGCGGTGAGCAAATGGGCCGAGGGCCTCAACGAGCGACAGATCAAGGCCCTCACCTACCTCCAGGAGCACAACCGCATAACCAACCGGGAATACCACAACCTGTGTCCCGGCGTCACTCCGGAAACCCTGCGCCTCGACTTGGCAGACATGGTGGACAAGAGTATCCTGCTGCGTATCGGCTACAAGAAGGGCACTTACTACATCCTTAAGTAGACCAGTATGTTATATCCCAAAAGATATCCCAGATAACCCAAATGGGTTGCGGGAAACGCGACGCCCCAGGTTCTCCCAAGAACCTGGGGCGTCTTTTGTCTCGCAAACTACCTGCTATGTTTTGTCACAAGAGTTACGCGAAATTCAAAGACTGGTTCCCATCTCTTATGTCGCACAGAACCTGCATGCCTCAGACACAAAAGCCTCGAACAAGTGCTTCATTCGCGGGTCATCCGCCACCAATTCCTCTGGATGCCACTGCACGCCGATCACGAAGCGCTTATCACGAGCTTCAATAGCTTCTACCACACCATCCGGGGCAGAGGCAGTCACACGGAAACCGCGAGCTACGTCTTTGGCTGACTGGTGGTGAAAGCTGTTGACCCCCAGGCGCCCCGCACCAAGGATGTCGGCCAGGTGAGTTCCTGGCTCTATCCGCACCTCGTGACCCAGATAATTGTAAGGATACTCAGGATGGAAGTTGTGGCGGAGTGCTTGTGGAGTCTGTGTGACAATGTCCTGGTAGAGCGTGCCTCCCAGCGCCACGTTCAGTACTTGGTGCCCCCGACAGATGGCAAGCAGTGGTAAGTCGTCGCTCACCGCCTGGCGAGCCAGCAGTAGTTCCACTCGGTCACGGGGTGGATCAACGCTGCTCAGCTTGGCTTGGCGAACCTCGCCGAAATGATGGGGGGCAATATCGCCGCCGCCAGCCAACAGCAAGCCATCCAGACGCTGGTATGCAGCTAACAGCGTCTCATCATCCAGCAGCGGAAGCAAGACCGGAGCGCCGCCTGCAACCTGCAGCGCGCGACAGTAGCTCTGTCCAACACAGTACCGGCGATACCGCGAGCGCAGGTTGCCTTGACAGGGAACGCCAATCAGCGGGCGCATCCGTCTTCTCTATGGCACCAGGCGCAAGAACAGCGGCACGAAAGCGAGCGAGACCGCAGCAACCAGCTCGACGACAATGTTCAGAGTCGGGCCCGCTGTATCTTTCAACGGATCGCCCACCGTATCGCCAACCCCGCTGGACATGTGCGCCAGAGAACGCTTGCCTCCATAGGCACCGGCTTCGATCAACTTCTTCGCGTTATCCCAGGCTCCGCCAGCATTAGCCATGAAAATCGCCAGAAAAACGCCCGTAACCAGGTTGCCGGCCAGGAAACCTGCCAGTGCCTCACGTCCCAGGGTGAACACGATAGCGAAGGGAGAAAGCACAGCAACCAGGCATGGCAGGAGCAACTGTCCCAAAGCACCCCTGGTGGCAATGTCAATGCAGCGCTGATAGTCCGGAGGAACCTTGCCCTCACGCAGCCCGGCAATCTCTCTGAATTGACGCCGCACCTCTGCGACCATCACGCCTGCCGTGCGCCCCACCGCAGTGAGTGTCATGGAAGAGACCAGGGCCGGCAACGCGCCACCGATCAGCAGACCCGCCATCACTCTCGCATCACGGATATCCAGGCTCTTCACGTGGGTCGCCTCGGAGTATGCAGTCAGCAGTGAGAGCGCGGCCGCTGCCGTCGCGCTGACGGCAAAGGACTTGGCTATGGCTGCGGTGGTGTTGCCTGCAGCATCCAGACGATCGGTGATCTGCCTGATGCGCGGATGCTGATGTGTCATCTCCGCAATGCCGCCGGCGTTATCTGCGATCGGCCCATAGGCATCCATGGACAAGGTAATGCCCAGGATGGAGAGCAGGCCCACACCGGAAAGTGAAATGCCGTAAATCCCCCAGGCATTGAAGGCGGCGATCATGGACAGACCCAGAAGGAGCATGGGCAAAACGGCACTCTGCAGGCCGACCGAGAGGCCAGTGATAATCAACGTGGCCGCACCCGATTCACCAGATGCCGCGATTCGATCCACTGGGTGCCCTGAAGTGAAGTAATCGGTAATCAAGCCGATGACTATTCCCGCGATCAGGCCCGACGCGGCAGCAAAGAAAGCGCGCAGGTCCCGCAAGTAGAAATGGGACAGTCCCCATATCCCCAGCAACGTCACAGCTCCACTGATGACCATTCCCAAGCGCAGGAGCGCCTCCGGACCCAGCTTCTCCCTCCACGCCAGCACCTTCACCGCAGCGATTCCCACCACCGAGCCCAACATACCAGCGAGAAGTATCCACAGAGGGAACAGCAGGCCTTCCTCACCCAAGGGAGCGCCATGGCTCGTCGTTGCTGAAGCGCCCAGAATGAGTGCCGCAATTGTCGTGTCCACATAGGACTGATAGGTGTCCGCACCCATGCCCGCCACGTCGCCTACGTTGTCCCCCACGTTGTCGGCAATAACTGCAGGGTTACGCGGGTCGTCTTCCGGGATGCCCACTTCTACTTTGCCCACCAGGTCGGCCCCGATGTCCGCTGCCTTGGTGAAGATTCCACCGCCGATGCGCGCAAAGATCGCTGCGAAGCTCGCGCCCAGGGAGTAACCGGTCATGACGCTCAAAGGATCAGGCACCACACGCAACAGCGAGAACAGGAGATAGACTGAGGAGACGCCCAAAATACCGAGGCTGACGGCTACCATGCCCAGCACACTCCCACCGGAGAAGGCCACATCAAACGCTCGTATAGGCCCATGACGAGCAGCGAAGGTGGTGCGACCGTTGGCCCGCGTAGCAATGCTCATGCCAGTATAGCCAGCCAATACAGAGGTTACGGCACCAACAATGAACGTGAGCATGACGTAAACATTCAGTGCCACCAGCAAGACAATGGCGAAGAACACCGCAGCCACAGCCATGATGCGATACTCCCGCCGCAGAAATATCGCCGCTCCCTCCTGAATGAACTTGGAAACCTCAACGATCTCAGGCGGACCAGGGTCGTTGCGCAAAGTAATGCGAGCTAGATAGATCGTGGCAACGATTCCCAGCAATCCAGCGATGGGGAAGATGTATGCCGTTGGGGATAGGGGCATGATCTGTGATTCTCCTCTCGTTGGTCATTCTCAGCGCCGAAACACGGGCTAGACAACAGCTTCAGCGCCCCAGCGAGCCAAGACGAAACTCAGCGGTTGGGCATCACCAGTTGCAGGATGGAGACAAGACACCCGGCTGGCGGGGGAGACGGCGGGGGCGTGAACGGTGTGCCCAAGTATGCCTGATACGCATCCGCGCGTCCCTTGCCCTGGGCATTCGCATCCAGGCCAAGGTCCTTGGCCGTATCCTTCAGCCGACCTTTGAGTTGTGCAGGGGTCAGGTCCGAGAAACCTTCCAACAGCAACGCCACCGTGCCCGTGGCATGTGGTGTAGCCATGCTGGTTCCAGACGCCCGCGTATAGAGCGCATCTACCGGTGTGCCCATGCTGGTGCCCTGTGCACGGCAGGAAACAACACTCACTCCAGGCATCAAAACGTCAGGCTTTTCCCGTCCATCACTAGTCGGACCACGAGCGGAGAAAGCGGCAATAGCATCCTGATTCGAGCAAGCGCCCACAGTCAGCGGCTTCCTGGCGCAGCCAGGCGGCCCAACGGTGGAAGCACCTGGCCCATAATTGCCTGCAGCCACACAGACCATAACGCTTCGATTTACGGCTGCATCACAGGCCGTGGACAGCGCATCAGTGCCATCACACGGTCCTAGGCCGCCCAGAGATAAATTGATCACGCGGACATTTTGCTGCACGGCCCACTCCAGGCCAGCTATCACCTCACTCATGTAGCCAGAGCCATCGTCGTGCAGCACCTTGGCCACATAGATAGAAGCCTCCGGCGCAACCCCTTTGTACTTGTTGCCGGCACCAAGGGCTATTCCGGTGACATGGGTGCCATGGCCATGATTGTCCCGCACTCCTTCACCGGTAAAGTCCTGCATCGCCAGCATGCGGCCAGCAAAGTCTGGGTGACCAGGGTCTATGCCTGTGTCCAAAATAGCGACAGGCACACCACGACCGGTACAACCAGCATCCCAGGCCTGTGGGGCACGAATGTGGGGGACAGATGCGTCCAGGCAGATGTGCACTGGCAGGTCCGGCCAGATGCGCTCTACCCCAGGGTCGGCAGCCAGCTCACGAATCTGTTCGGCTGAAGCACGCATAGCTGCGGCAGGAATAAGCATAAAATGCTGCAGAGTTATGCCGGCCAGAGGCCGGCTGGCAATGGCGAGAGCCTCCTTATATCGAACAATGATGCGATGTTCTTCAGGTGCACCAGGAGCAGTCATCCGTTCTGCCAGAGCAGATGTGATCTTGATCTTGGTCATGTCTGCCTCCCTCGTTCTATCTCGAGCCCTGGGTGTCCCGCGCCTGTGCAGAAACCTGCTGGTCTTCCTCAACGGTTTGCACCCAAGGCTCTTGCAGGAGAGTCAAAGCAGTCGCTGCCGAACACAATACCGCAACTGCCTGGATGAGTGTGAACGAACGCAGAACCTCGACCTCAAGCTCCTTCAATCGCGCTACGGCCTGTGTCACATCGCCAGCCACACGCACGATCAAACGCACGGTATCTTGTGGTCGTTGCTGCAGTTTGGCCTGAAGGGCCGGCTCAATCCTGTCCATGTTGCCCTGCCACAACAAAAGCTACGGCATAGTCACGCGAATGCGAAAGACTGATCGCCAAGTCTGCCAGCCCCAACTCCGTCGCCCGAACTGCTGCACGTCCATGGAGATGAACCAGCGGCTTGCCCCGCGCATCGGCCAGTACCTCCATCTCACGCCACGACACTCCAAAAAGTCCAGTGCCCAGAGCCTTGGAGATCGCTTCTTTGCCCGCAAAGCGCACCGCCAGTTCTGGCACGCGCCCGCGACAAAGTGCCAACTCGGCTGGCGTATAGACCCTGTTCAAGAAGCGATCATCCCACCGCGAGATGGCACGCTGGATGCGCTCGATCTCAATGATGTCTACGCCTGCACTGAGCATCAGGGAT
Organism: Chloroflexota bacterium; assembly: GCA_030607875.1. GTDB lineage: Bacteria > Chloroflexota > Anaerolineae > UBA2200 > UBA2200 > JAUWJD01. The sequence goes on along the minus strand of JAUWJD010000041.1, from coordinate 1,521 downwards.
GCCTACAAAGGCTGGCCATTGGCATCGTAGCCACGCCCCACGGCGCGATAGGTAAATCCCAGCGCCCGCATCTTTTCAGGTTCGTAGATATTGCGCCCGTCAAAAAGAACTGGCTGGCGCATGGATTTGGCGATGCGCTCCATATCGAGGTGCTTGAACTCGTTCCACTCGGTGACCAGCAGCAAGGCACTGGCATCCTCAGCTACTGCATACGGGTTATCACAGTAGGTCACATTGTCCAGAATCTCCTTGGCGTTCTCCATGGCCACCGGGTCGTAGGCCTTTACCTGCGCCCCCTCATGCTGTAACATGTGGATGATCTCAATCGAAGGTGCCTCGCGCATGTCATCGGTGTTCGGCTTGAAGGAAAGGCCTAGCACGCCAATCGTCTTCCCGCGGAAATTCCCGAGGACTTCTCGCGCTTTCTGAATAACTCGTTTGCGCTGGTCGGAATTGATCTCCATAACGGCGCGCAGCATCTGTGGGTGAGCGCCATGGGTAGCGGCAATGTGCGCCAAAGCCTTGACATCTTTGGGGAAGCACGAACCACCCCAGCCCACACCTGCCCCGAGGAAAGCGTGGCCGATCCGCTTGTCACTGCCCATACCCCGCGCGACTTCCTTGACGTCGGCACCAATGGACTCACAGATGTTGGCCATTTCATTGATGAAGGATATCTTGGTGGCCAGGAAACAATTCGAAGCGTACTTGATCATCTCTGCGGTGCGGAGATCGGTGATGATGGTCTCTGCCTGCAGCGGAATATACAGATCAGCCACCTTCTCTGCAGCCTGCCGATTCGTAGAACCCAGCACGATTCGATCGGGGTTCATGAAATCATAGATACCAGAGCCTTCGCGCAGGAACTCGGGGTTGGAAACGACCGCAAACTCGACATCGCTATGCTTGTGCTCGTTGATGATGTCAGCTACCCAGTCACCAGTCCCGATGGGAACCGTGCTCTTGTTGACAATGACCACCGGTTGGACGAGACGCTTGGCGATGCCGACAGCCGCCTGGCTAACGTGAGTGAGGTCAGCCTCCCCTTCACTGCCGGAGGGTGTGCCCACCGCGATTAAGACGAACTCGACATCGCGCAGTGCCTCGTCGTAGGAGGTCGTGAAATGCAGCCGTCCTGCTTCGTGGTTGCGCCTGACAATCTCCTCCAGACCTGGCTCGAAGATAGGCAAGATACCCCTCTTCAAGTTGTCTGACTTTTGCTTGTTCCGATTGAGGCATACAACATCGTTGCCCAGATCAGCCAAACAAGCTCCCGTAACCAGTCCTACGTACCCTACTCCAATAACGCAAATGTTCTTCATGGTGAAGCTATCTCCTCCGCATACATAAAGGTGGCAGCTAGTATAACATTGGAGAGGAAGATTGTCAAAAGGACGCATTCTATCATGTAAAATGTCACTAAAACCCTAAGTGTGAGTAAATGCCAATGGACTGACGCGGTGCCAGAGAAAGCAGAAGGTGTGCGCTAGGACTTTGCTGGCAACACGATTAACAACACCC
>JAUWJD010000034.1 GCA_030607875.1 Chloroflexota bacterium | reverse complement strand
GGGTCTGAATGCCTACGCCCGGTGTGCGATGCCAAAGACGGCCCGCATGTCACGCCAGACGTACGAACGTCACTTTGCGCTCACCAACACTGCCGGAATCGTCACCAACACAAGATGGAACCGAGTCTCAAATGACGCTCTGCACGCAGCAATAAAGGTGTCTATGCGCGGGAAGCGAAGCAAACTTTTCGGATCGACGGTGCAGGCTCTTGGTGGGAATAGCCGACGTCGAGTTCAGTGGTGTCTTCGCCAAGCAAACTCCGCCGATCGGGGGTGCCGCCGTCGGGTAGTGATGCCGGAGCCACGAAAGCCATCGGGTAGCAATATCCGGTCAGCTTCTCGATTGCAGACCGCAGCCTCTATCCACAACTTGACTCGGTGCCTCAGGGCAGCTAGAATCCGCAGACAAGCGCAGAGGTCACTGAGGTTGTCTCTGTTGGACCATTGACGGGGTACCAAATAGCCTGCAGGGGATAGTGCGGAATGGCAGGCATGCGGACGCAGACAGCGCTGGATGGACGGATATGAGTGATCAACAGACAGCAGAAGATGGTGGGCCCGGGCTGAACCTGGCGCGCATCCACCAGGTGGCGATCCGCTTGCACAAGGATATCCAGAGGGTGCAGTGGAAGCAACGCAATCCCTTTCTCACTCGCCTCGATGAGGTCCTGCTGCACAAGAGGACAAGTGGCCTGTATCCGAGCTACACACAACTGAGCCACTTCTTTCTGCTGCGCTTCGTTGAGCGGCCGTTGCTGCGGTCTGTGAGTCGCGTTTTTAGGCTCCACGACAGCAATATGTTTGCCACGGCCATCATCACGCTGTGCTTGCTGGAGGTGCAGGCTCTGGGACTCGCTGACGTCGATCCTGAACAGGTGGCCGGAGCCGTCTCCGCGATCCTGCGGCACCGCGATCACAACCTGGCTGCGGGCACGCCAGGCTACTGCTTCTACGCTCAGAAGCGTGTGGACGGGGCGTGGGTGCAGTTGCCTGACAACATAGCTAGGTGCCTCAACTATCTAAAGCCCTGGCCCCCGCGTATCTATCGGCTGGTGCGGTTCCTTGGTGCCGACGTGGACGGTCTGTTGGCACCGGTCTCGCCTGGCGTGGTGGACTTTGTGACCAAGGGGAATGTCGGGCAGCTTCTGGGCCGCTTCAATATGCCGTGCGATGCGGACGATACCGGCCTCGCACTCGCGCTGGGCTCCGAGGTCAAGGCGTCGGCTGGAAGACATGCCAGTGCTGCGCAGATGTGGGAGGGAGAAAACCACAACCTGGACAGGATCATGGCCGAGATGGTGAAGTATGCGTACCGTCCGTTCTCGCACGATCGCACCGTGAACATTATCGATCCACGCACATACTACTGGATGCGACGCTATTTGCACAAGAATCGCGGCCAAGACCTTGCGCTGCTGACTACCTGGATGCAGCATCCTTACGAAGGCAAAGAGTTCGGCAACCGTGATACCAAGATCCCCATGAACATGAACAACATCGAGCCCACCGTTGCTGCCAACATGCTCCTGGGAATCAACAAGGCGCTGCTGGCCTTTCCGGAGCAGGCGGAGAAGGGATTTGACGCCGACTTTCGGCAGATCTACAGAGACACGGTCGGACTGTTGTGCTGCGTGATCGAAGACGATGTCCTTTCTGATCTGCCGCACATCACCCTGCTGTACTACCCTGCCGCCACGCAGTTCTACTGGAGCCTGGCACGCAATCTGCATTTCCTGGAAAACGCTTCCCGGACGTCAAGTTTGCCCTACGCCGAAATGGAGCAGGCGAGAGGCTGGCTGTCGTGCTCGCTGCGGCAGGCCGGCACAGAGCAGTTGCTGTGCCGCGCCAGGGGCAACGACGGCGACGACGGTGTGTTCTGGAGAGGGGTGTTTGAGAACGGCTCTGACCGCGTCTACAGCAGATCGGTGGCGATCAATGCGCTGCTGGACATCTGGACGGTGAAGGCGCAGCCCGAGGCAGGGCTGGTCTGGATGCCCAACACGCCCAGCGAGGTCAAGGCTGTCGTGCGAAAAGGCGTTCGCTGGCTGGTGCAGGCGATCACCGTGCGAGGGCTTTCATTGTACAACGCCTGCTTCTCAGGTTCAATCAGGGGCTATGCGACTCTGCCCTTCCACTTTCCCACGAATGTGCACGAGACGCACGGTGACGTGATGATCTTTGGTGTGCGCGGCCTGATGGGGGAAAGCCAATACGAGGACAGGCTGGCACAGAGCAAAGCCAGGCTGAAAAAGGGCATCTTGGGCGAGGGGTCGCAGCATTTTAGCTACTGGGTCTCGCCAGTCGTCACTCAGGCAACCGTGTTGCTGGCGCTCGCCAAGTTCCTGTGCCTGGGGCCCCGACCCGATCGCGATGCTGTGGAGGCCCCAGACGGCGACCTCGGGGCCTAGCGCCCGCGGATCGCTGCCTTGGCCAGGCCGTTGGAGGGAATGTCAGTGTCCGTTGTACTGCGGCCTGCCCGCGAGGAAGATCAGGCCTCCATCCGCTCTCTTGTCCGCGCGTCATTCCTGAATCCTTCGGGGCTGGCGTGGCAACGCTTTGTGGTGGCGGAAGACCAGGGACGGATCGTTGGCGGTGGCCAGGTCAAGACACTCAAGGACGGCAGCCGCGAGCTGGCCTCCATTGGTGTGCTGGGGGATTGGCGGGGTAAAGGCATTGCTGGTCAGATCATCCGCTGTCTGCTGGAGCAGGAGAGCGGCCCAGTTTACGGGTTCTGCCTGGAGGACATGGAAAGCTTCTATACAAGGTTTGGATGCCGCAGGGTAGCGCGTCTCGAGTTGCCGCGATTGCTGGCCACACGGCTGGCACTGGCCCGTGTGGCCGCGCTTTTTGCCTCGATCCTGGCGCGACGCCGACTGCGGGTCGTCGCCATGACGTGGGAACCTCCTGCAAAACCACCTACCGGGGTGACACGACTGGACCCTCAGGCCAGTGACCAGTGCTGAGAACGGACGGCTTCTTTTTGCCCTGATTCAGGGAGATGCGTTAGCGATCGGCGCACGAAGCAAAGTCGCCACGACGAGGAATAGAAAGACCCCAAAGGTTTGCAGGAAACCTTTGGGGTCTGTGTTGTGTTGGGTCTGTGTTGTGCTACGGCAAGTTGTGCTTGATCACCGGCAGGTAGAGGTAGTAGTTCACCTGCGGGCCCACGGTTGTCTCCGTCGGGGTTGGCGTTGGTATCGGCGTCTCCGTCGGCGTGACTCCAGGCGGCAGGGTAAACGTTGCTGTAGCCGTCGGCGTAGCGGTCGCTGTCGCCGTGGCCGTCGGTGTGGCCGTTGGCGTCGGTGTGAAGGTGGGCGTCGGCGTAGCGGTCGGTGTCGCCGTAGGCGTCGGCGTCGGTGTGGGTGGGGGCGCAGCGACCACCACGGCCACGTCCTCGGCGTAGGCCGTATACACGCCATTCACCTCTACCACTACCACGTTGTGCAGGGTGCTGCCAGCGGCCCAACTGTAGGTGTTGGCCCTGATCCACAGGTACACGCCCTCTCCCGGCTCCAATGTCAGTTCCCAGGTCACCGTAGCGACGCCATCAAACTCGCCGCCTTCGCTCACCGCCACCGAGTACGGCGCGATGCCCTCGGGCAGCGTGTCTGTGATCACTACGTCCTCCAGCGTGACGCCAGAGAGGTTGGTGACGTAGATGTAGTACCAGAAGGTGTAGGTAGCCACCACGTCCCCGTGCGGGCGGAACTTGGTGACCTCGATGCAAGGCAGCACCTCCAGCGTCTGCGTGGTAGTGTCGGAACAGCCGTGGGCATCGGTGACGGTGAGGGCCACGGTATAGGTGCCCGATTGGTCGTAGGCGTGAGATGGGTGCTGGTCTGTGGAGGTCGAGTCATCGCCAAAGTCCCACTGCCATTGGGTGATGGGATTGTCGCCAGGCATGGAGGTGTCGGTGAAGTATACCGGGTGCATGGGACAGATGGGCTCGGGAGCGAAGGTGAAGCTGGCCGCCGCCGGCTCGTTGACGGTAATCATCACCTCGTCCTCGCCCTGGCAGCCGTGGGCGTCAACCACCGTCAGCACGGCGGTGTAGGTACCGGCGTTCTGGTACATGTGCAGCGGGTTTTGCTGGTAGGCGGCAGTGCCGTCACCGAAATCCCAGGAGTACTGGTAGGGCGGTGTGCCCTGCGAGACGGCAGCGCTGAACTGCACCGTCAGCGGCTCGCAGCAATCGGAAGGCTCGGCGGTGACATGAACGACCGGCAGCGGGTAGATGTAGGCCGCGTCTGTAGCCGTGACCGTCGCTGTGTTCGAGCCGTCTACCGATGCTGTGTTGAGCAGAGTCGTGCCGCCGGCCGCGGAATAGGTTCGCGCCATGATCCACAGGGAAGTGCTAGAGCCCGGGGCGAGGGTGCCCAGGTTCCAGGTGACGGTGCTCACTCCATCGAACTGCCCGCCGCTGCTGATGACCACGGAGTAAGGCGCGATGCCGTCCGGCAGCGTGTCGGTCACGACCACATCGTATGCTGGCACTGCGTCGCTGGTGTTGGTCACGTCGATGTAGTACCAGAAAAGGTAGGTGGCGCAGATGTCGCCGTGCGGACGGTACTTGAGGATTGTCAGCTCTGCGACCCCCTGCCCAGACACGTAGCCCGAGCTTACAAGAGAGAGAACTAGAAAGAGCAGGATAACGAGGGTCAGGCGTTTGGACATGATTTCTCCCCCTGTTGGTGGTGCAATAAAGCCCTGATCCTGGAGATAAAGGGCGGGCCTGTGGCCGAACATCTTGCCGCAGGCAAGGCGCAGCGTGTAGAGTTGTGGTGAGAGAAGAACCTGTCAACAATATAGCACAGAAAGCAAAGTCTGCCAAGTTGAGACTCGGTTTCAGAGTGTGTGGTCAGTTCTTCTGGCAGGATGAGCTACCACTGATAGTTGCGATGAATGCTGCTGGCATACTATCCCCGGCACCGCTGATCCGGCACGTTGTCGATCAGCACAATCTGCAAGCGAATCCAGATGCAGCGAGCGTGGCGCCAGCAAAATGACCGCTACGCCCGCCAAGTTGCCTGATGGCAGTACGCTCCCGCCTCATAATACCACATGAAGATGAAGATAAGATGAAAAAGCACGCGTTTCGGTATCCTTGGGATAGCAGCCAGGTTACAATATTGTTATAATCCTCATTTTCGCAGATCCTCAAGCAATGTGGCACAGAAGTTGTCGTCTGTCAACTTGGCGCTGCGCGAGAGTGATGGCAGTCCGTCAGGAAATGGGGCAATGGTCGCTCGTGGTTGGCTCTGAACAGGGCTAGGGCCGATCAGAGCAGCGTCTCCGAAGGTCGACATACACTCGCTCTGGGCGGACCACAGTCCGCCGGTGTAGCTATCCAGCGCAGACCGCTGTCCAAGCGAAGCCAAATCCCCACGACAGCGCTCCAAGCTGACCATTGTCCGCGCTCCAGTGCAGGGCGTGGACTGTGATCCACGCAAGCGACCAATCCGTCAGCGCTCTCCCACAGGCTCTCCCCCCAATTTCCCGAATGAAGGATACACTATCGTGAGAATTGCGGTGCTGTTTTGACTTGTTGGGGCGTGTGCTCTACAATGTGTGGCAGGAGGGCTACTGTAGACAGGGTTCTACATAAGCGAGAAGGTAGAGGCGAGCGCGGCTGTGCAGGTACGTCGTATAGTTGGAAACCTGTCGGAGGACGCATCGAGCCTGACAAGAGAGGAGGCAAGTCATGGCCAAGAAGAGGGTTATCGCGCATTTTATGCATGAGCAGGAAGAGGTGGCTGCGGTACAGCGCCTGACCAACGTGCAGCAGACCGAGAGCTACGTGTTGGGTGAGATCGATGCAGCCGACATCCCCGATCTGGAGGCCCAGGGCCTGATCGTCCAGGTCCTGGAGGACCAGCCAGAGGTGGAAACGCCAGGCAGCGAAGTGCAGCCGCATCCTGGGGCCAGGGTGCGCAGGTCGCTTCGCGCTCTCTCTGCCAAAGGCCCGGCGCCCCTGGTAGATCGCAGCAAATCCAACTTCTATCTCATCCAGCTCCAAGGCCCCCTGCTGGAGGAGTGGCGCAAGCAACTGCGCAGCCTGCGGGTAAAGCTGTTAGAGTACGTGCCTCGTTACAACTACACCGCCAGACTCAGCCCACGCCAGGTTCAGGCTGTCGAGGCCCTGTTTTTCGTCAGCCGTTTGCGCATCTATGGCGCTGAAGACACAGGCCCCACTTCTGCCAAGGGCCCCGAGGCAGCGGTAGGGCGGGCCGCAGGTCTCCCGGATGTAGCAGTAGCTATGCTGACCTGGGACATCCGCCTGCACCGCGAGCGGGATCAGGCCAAGGTACAAAAGTGGCTCAAGAAGCACAAGGTGAGCATGGCGGGTGCCACAGGACGCAAGATCCGCATCTACCTGCTGGAGGACTCAACCTTGGCGGATGAGATCGCTGCATTGTCGCAGGTCGCTGCGGTGGAGGAGTACATCGCACCAGAGTTACATAACGACGAAGCGCGGACGCTGTTGGGGATTGATCGGCAGACGGGGTCGGGGGTGGCTGCCAACATCCCGCAGATGGGTGAAGGCCAGATCGTGGCCGTGGCCGATACCGGGCTCGATGAAGGCCCCCCTGACTTTGACGAGCGCATCGTGGGCATCGTAGCACTGGGCCGCCAAAACGACGCCAGCGCCCCGCATGGTCACGGCACGCACGTCTCGGGCTCGGTGCTTGGGGATGGTACAGCTTCTGGGGGCAAGATCCGCGGCGCTGCGCCCCAGGCCAAGTTGTTCTTCCAATCCTTGCTCGACGCCCGCGGCAGGCTGGGTGGACTGCCGCTGGACCTGGGGGATCTGTTCGAAGAAGCCTATCTGGCCGGGGCACGTATCCACAACAACAGTTGGGGCGCGGCCACAGGCTCGATGTACACCATCAACGCCATCGAGGTGGACGAATTCGTAGCCCAGCACCGCGACATGCTGATCGTGATCTCGGCAGGCAACGAGGGTCAGGCGGCGAACCGGCTGAACAGCGAGCGGGGATTTGTGGACTGGCTGTCGATCGGCTCGCCGGCGTCGTGTAAGAACGCCCTGACTGTCGGGGCCAGCCGCAGCAGCCGCACCAGCGGCGGCTACGCGAATTTGACATACAAGCAGGCCTGGCCAGGGGATTTCCCCGATTCGCCCATCGGTGATGAAAGGGTGTCCGGCGATGCGCAAGGCATGGCAGCCTTCAGCAGCCGTGGGCCGTGCGACGACCGCCGCATCAAGCCCGACGTTGTGGCGCCCGGAACGGATATCGCCTCGGCGAAATCATCACGGGCTCCCCTGCGCAACTTTTGGGGTCCGTTTCCTGGGAATGGGAGCTATGCCTTCTTGGGCGGCACCAGCATGGCCGCGCCGCTGGTTGCTGGATGCGCGGCGTTGGTCAGGGAGCACTATGTCAAGGAGCAGGAGCACCAGCCCAGCGCTGCCCTGCTAAAAGCGACGCTGATCAACAGCACGCGCTGGCTGACAGGCGAGGATGCCGTGGCTGACTTTGCCAACCTGCCCAACTTCCACCAGGGGTTTGGCTGCATCTACATGCCCTGGGCCATTCCCAACCCGTCAGAGCCAAAGCTCAAATTAGAGTTCGTGGATACGTGGCAGCACCCACGGAAGCAGTTCAGGCGCAGCGGCCAGCGCTTCCGCTTCCGCTTGCGCATCTCCGGCGGAGAGTGGCTGCGCATTTGCCTGACCTGGACTGACGTGGCTGCCCGCGCGCTGCAAAACAACCTGAACCTGTTCGTGCAGCATGAGCCGTCACGCAAAAAGTGGATGGGCAATGCAGACCTGCCGATGGGCCTCAAGATCCCCGATCCCGACAACAACGTGGAGGTAGTGCGGCTGGAGAACCCACCGCCTGGGGACTATTTGATTCAGATCTCGGCCACGAATTTGCTGCAGACCCCGCAGGATTTTGCCCTGGTGGTGACCGGTGAGCTGGATTCGTCGCTCAAGCGCGTGTAGGGCGCTCTGTCGCAGGTTGAGACGCTGGAGGAGAAGAAAGGAGCGGGGCATGCTGAAGCTGCACGTCGTTCAGGCTGAATACGGTGATTGTTTGCTCCTGGAATATGGCACGGCATCGAACCCGAGGTACATGCTGATCGATGGCGGGCCGACGACGACTTACGAGAGGCATCTACAGGGCGAGCTGCAGGAGATCGGGGCCAGCGGGGGGAATCTGGATCTGGTGATGCTGAGCCACGTGGACAACGATCACATCATCGGGCTGCTGGACCTGCTGGCTGAGCTGCGACAGCAGCGAGCCAACGGTGTCGCCGAGACCATTTCCATCGACGCCTTGTGGCACAACGCCTTCAGCCAGACCATCGGCAGCGGCAACGACATCGAGGCCCGCCTGCAGGCGGTGATGGCCATGGCTGGTGCCCAGGCAATGACCCTGGCGGACATGGCGGTGCAGGGAATCGGCGAGGGGCACCAGCTCAGGCTGGCGGCAATCGCGCTGGGCATCCCTATCAATCCGGGCTTTGCCAGCGGTTTCGTCCGCGCAGATGATGCGTTGGACGACATAGCCTTTGATAACCTGAGCCTGCACGTCGTCGGGCCGACGCAGGAGAACCTGGATGAGTTGCAGAACAGGTGGCTCAAGTGGCTGGACAATCACGAGGATGCCCTCGTCTCTGGCGATCCGTTCCTGATGGCCAACGCGGATCGAAGCGTTCCCAACCTGAGCAGCATCATGGTGCTCGCCGAGGCAGAGGGGAAGACCATCCTGCTGACTGGTGACGGGCGCAGCGATCATCTGCTGCAGGGGCTGAAGCAAGCTGGTTTGCTCGATTCCAAAGGGCACATGCACGTTGATGTCCTCAAGATGCCGCACCACGGCAGCGATCGTAACATGACCAAGACCTTCTTCAAAAAGGTCAGGGCGGACACGTACGTCATCTCGGCCAATGGCAGGGACGACAATCCGGACCTGGCCACGCTGATCTGGATGGTGGAGACGGCCAACAGGCAAGGACGGGAGATCGAGATCGTGGTGACCAATGAGACACTCTCCACACAGAAGCTGTTGGAGGAGTACGACCCTGAGGTGTTCGGCTATCAGTTGGTGGTGATGGAGCAGGGAGCTTTTTCGATCGTGGTGGAGCTTGCGCCGTAGGAAGTCAGCACGACACGGATTCGGAACGCGGATACACGGATTGCGAAGAAAGAGAGGGGCTGGCGTTGCCTGAAGGTCCGTGGGCCGCTGGATTTCGGCCTGACGGGCATCCTGGCTTCCCTCAGCGCTCCCCTGGCCGAAGCGGAAATCCCCATCTTTGCCATCTCGACGTACCATACGGACTATATTCTGGTGCGCGACAGAGATTTGGGGCAGGCGGTAGCTGTGCTGTCGCGACGTGGACATGTTGTAGAAGATTTGATGCTGAGGGACATGGCGCGGAGGATCGAGTATCTGACAGCCGAAACAGAGCGCGGCCGGCTGGCCATTCAGGAGGTCATGCAGCACTCGTACAGTGACGACATCGACCATGTCTCGGCACAGTGGACACGAGTGCGGGTTGTTGATGGTGTCCCACTATCATTCATCCAGATCGATCCTGACAAGCGCATGGAGTTCCCCGGGGGCGACGTGCGCTATGCTTTTATCATGAACGTGGCCACGCGCGAGGACCGGGGGCGGGAAGGCCACTTTCACGGCATCATGGAGCACGCCTTCTCTAGCCTGCGAGTCGCTAGAATACCCGTTGTGGTCACGCATGGGCGCTGTCGGCTCTATCGCCCGTTCGGATTTGAGGTCTTTACCTACCACTCTGGCATCTTTGCCACGCCAGAGTTGCTCGAACGGAAGTTGGGCCCCCAGGTTCCTGCACGTGGACGAGAGATGCTGGACATTATGGAGCACAAGGCTCTGCACAAGGATCTCCTGCTGGTTACCGACGTCAAAGTGGAGACCCTTGAGCAGTGCCGGTCGGCTCTACTGGCGGCAGCAGCGCTGGCCCGGGAGCGGGGGAAGGGGCGGATCCTGTTCGAGCACCCGGCCGCGCCCAGCTACGGGTCTCGCTATCCGATCTACGCGTCGCCCGAAACGCCTCTGACGGCTCTGGCACGGGCCTGCGGGGCGGGGGTGCGCCTGCAGGGTGCTGATCCCGAAGGTGGTTCGATCCCCGATGCGGATTGGATCAAGGTGTTGGATGCAGGAGCATTGGTGAGAAAAGCGCTGAGGGGGCGCACCGGGTTCAGGCCAGCCCTGCCCAGAGGCGCCGTCTGTTTCGATACGGATGCTGGGGCAGTGACCATTGAGAGCCTCGGTGACAGTGTGGCGGTGTCGGACAAAGTAGCATTGCGCGCGGCGGTGGTGAAATGGCCCTCATCGGCGCTGGCTCAGCTCGTGACTGGGTACCAGGGTGCTGAGGTGCTTGCGATTTTTCATGGCACAGTGATGGCTACGGAGACACTGGCGCTGCTGGCAGCCCTTTTCCCTCCATGCTGGCGCTTCTCCCGGAACGAAAGCTGGACGTTTGCTAGTTGACAGTTGCCAGTTACCGGTCGCCAGTCTGCTTTGAGTTGACTTGGGGGCACATTCGCTCTATACTTCTGTTATGGGAAGAACAAAGAGCCTGGATAGACGCCTGATATTCGCTCTTGGCGTGCTGCTCGTTCTCGCTGTGTCGGCGGCCGCTTGGCCCCCGGTTGCCCTAGCACAGGATCGGATCGTGCACGTCGTCCAGGCCGGCGAGAACCTCTTTCGCCTGGCCCTGCGCTATGGCACGACAGTGCAGGCCATCGTAAGCGCCAATGGTCTGACAGATGCCGGCTCGATCCGGGTGGGTCAACGGTTGGTCATCCCAGGCAGCTCAAGCTCCGCAGCAGTAGGTCCGGCCATGACCACCGGTGGCACCTACGTCGTGCAGCGCGGTGATACGTTGAGCGGCATCGCTTTCCGCTATAGCATCGCCATCTGGGAGCTGATGTACGCCAACGGCGTGTACGGGCCGCACTTGATCTATTCCGGCCAGACGCTGGTGATACCGGGTGCGGGCGGGACGATCCCTGAGCAAGTTCCGGAGACGAGCGATACCTACGTTGTACGGCCCGGTGATACCTTGACCCAAATCGCCAGGTGCTTCAACAGCACCTCCTTTGCGCTGGCCCGAGCCAATGGCATTGCCGACCCCTCCAAGATCCGCGTCGGGCAGGTGCTGCGCGTGCCACAGGCAGCGTCGGGTCCGCCAGCCACGTCAGGAGGTGCACGGCGCATCGTGATCGACCTCTCGGAGCAGCATCTCTACGCCTACCAGGGGGATACCTTGGTCTACTCCTTTGTGTGCTCCAGTGGCCGCGCACCCTATTATACCCGCACCGGGCAGTTTCAGGTGCAGAGCAAGATTCCCAATGCCTATGGGGCGACCTGGAATATCTGGATGCCCCATTGGCTGGGCATCTACTGGGCTGGCGGAAGCGAGAACGGCATTCACGCCCTGCCGATCCTGCAGAACGGGCAGACGCTGTGGGCTGGCTACCTCGGCTCGCCAGTCTCTTATGGCTGCATCGTGCTCGGTACGTACGAAGCAGAGTTGCTGTACAACTGGGCCGAGATCGGCACGCCGGTTTCGGTCCGGAGCTGAGGCTGCGTAGTGGTCATCTCCTGGGCCACCGATAGCGTCGCGCCCAGTGAGGTGCGCTGCAGCCCTGACCGGAGCTACTCTCACAGCGTAGCTGCTGTTAGTGAGGTCTATGACGACAAGTGGTGGCACTCGGCTACCATCGCTGGCCTGCAGGCCGGCACGACCTACTACTACAAGGTCTACAGCGACGGCATCGACGTGACGCCCTGGCCGGAGATCACGTTCACCATTGCGCCCGAGGCGACGGCCTCCCAGTTCACTTTGTGGTTCTGGGTGACAACCGGCCCCAGGAGGACAAGCTCCCAACAACAGAGAGCGATGGCGGATGACCATAACGAAACGGCTGGTGACATTGACGATCGGGGCGCTGACCCATGCTCTCTGCCGGGTGCACGATGCCGAGTTGGCCAAGGTGCCGGCGCATGGGCCGCTCATCCTGGTTTTCAATCACGTCAATTTCCTGGAGATTCCGGCCCTCTACATCCACATGCAGCCGCGCCGCGTGATCGCGTTGGCCAAAACAGAGACCTGGGACAACCCGGTGTTGGGTTTTCTGTTTGATGTGGGCGAGGGCATTCCTGTGCGACGGGGCGAGTTCGACATCAGGGCGATACGACGCGCCCTGGCGGTGCTGGCAGCGGGCGATATGCTGGCTATCGCTCCGGAGGGCACGCGCAGCAACGATGGACGACTGCAGCGCGGCCATCCTGGAGTGGTGCTGCTGGCATTGCGCAGCGGTGTGCCGCTGATGCCGCTGGCCTTTTACGGAGGAGAGAAGTATCGCCACAATCTGGCCCGCCTGCGGCGTACGGATTTCCACATTGTCGTGGGCCAGCCGTTCCGCCTCAAGCCCGGTGGAGAGAAGGTAATAGGCGCGGTGCGCCAGCAGATTGTGGATGAAATCATGTACCAGTTGGCGGCATTGCTGCCGCCTGCCTACCGCGGCTGCTACTCGGATCTGGATGCGGCTACGGAGAAATACCTGCACTTTGCGCCTCCCGCCGAAAGCAATCTGCGGCGGGCGCGAGGCTTGTAGGGACCCAACCCTCGCAATTGATTCCCCAGGTGGACTGTGGACTCAGCCACAAGCAGAGCATGTATTTTTCTAGCGCCTTTGGTTCTCTTTTGTGTTGAGCAGGTCGGGGAATAGGCTTGCAAAGATGCAGAAGATGAAAGGAGAGCTGAGATGAGCTGGAAGAAGAGATTTGTTACGGCCTTCTTGCTGTTGGCCAGCCTGATGCTGGCCTCGGGTGTGGAGGTTGCCCTGGCGCACCCAGGCGGGACCCCGCCGATCGGAGTTCCCCCCCGGCGCGTGGTCAGTTTCCGAGGCGCGGTTGAAAGCCGCCCAGAAGGCACCAACATTGGCCCCTGGGTGATCAGCGGGCGTACGGTGCAGGTTGTAGAGAGCACCCGCATTGACGAGACCGAAGGGCCGGCCGAGGTTAGTGCTCGCGTTTTGGCGGTGGCCAGGCGGGTTCCCGCAACGGACCCGGGTGAGGTGGAGCTGGAGGCGATCGTGATCTGCGTGTTGCCTCCATCCCCAGAGCGGCCGATCACTATCAGAGGCCGCGTGGCCGAGTTGGAGAGCACATCCCTGGTGGTAAACGGCCTAACGATCCTCTATGGCGCCTCCACGGAGATCACCGGCAACCTGGAAGTCGGTGCGTATGTCAAGATCCGCGCCGTGCGCACAGCCGAGGGTCTGAAGGCGCTGACCATCGAGGTGCTACCCATCAATGACCGCATCATCGAGTTCGAGGGGATCATCGAGCAGATCGGCCACCCCGTGTGGGTGATCGGCGGCCGCCAGGTCACCGTGAGCCGCCGCACCCGAATCATCGGCCATCCGGAGGAGGAGCTCTCGGCCAGGGTGCGTGCCCAGGTCAAGTCGAATGGCGACTTGCTGGCGTTGGTCATCGAGGTGCAGAACGAGGAGCCGGAAGAGGTAGAGTGGAGGGGCATCATTGAGTGGCTGCCGCCCGGTGTCGCTGCCCGCCCGCTGCACTACTACGGCCGCTGGGTCGTCGGAGGCCGGTCGGTGCAGGTCACGCCGAGGACAGAGGTCCATGGAACCCCGAGGATCGGCCTCGCTGCTCATGTGGTGGCCCCGCGCCACCCAGGCAAGCCGCTGATGGCCCAGACGATCCGCATCCTGAATGCAGAGCCGGTCGAAACGCTACCGCAGACAGTCACACCTCAAGCGCAGCCGTAGCTTGGGGGAATGCCGTCACTGGATCAACGCCTGTGGCGGCTACAGCTCCTGCAGTGGGCAAGGCCGGGACGCAGCCTGAGCCACTGTGTACCTCAGCAACCCGTGTTCAGGATGGCAGCTTCCGGAGCTGGAGCTGCCATCCCTGTGCATTCCTGGATCGACGGGCGCCAAAAGCCCCAGGCATAGTCAGGCTGTGGCCAATCGGCGTCCGCCTTCTCGACAGCACTGCACACAGCGTCATACCACAGGAGGATCCCCCGTGACTGGTTCGCACATGCGCGCGGTGGTCTGTGCCGCCCTGCTCGTGGCGTCTTGCGCCTTTCTCCATCTTGCCATGGTCTCTCGGGGCGCAGAAGCAGTCGCGCCGGTGGCTGCGCAAGGCACCACCTGGAGCACGCCTGCCAACATGTCCTCCAGTGAGGCAGGCGTGGACCATGGCGCCATTGTCGTGGATCACAACGGTTGGGTTCACATCGCCTGGAGCGAGTGCGAGCTGATCTGGCACCGCTTTCACGATGGCAGCGGGTGGTCGACTGCAACCCGCGTCGGCAGAGGCCATTCTGCCGATCTCGCGGCCGACGACAGTGGCAATGTGTACATAGCATTTACCTACCGCTTCATTGAGAACGACGACGTCTACTTCGTGTCGTGGCAGGTATCCGGTGGCTGGGATCTGCCCGTCAACGTGTCCGAAAGCAGCGGCCTTTCCTCGTCACCTCGGATTGTTGCCACCGGCGACGGCGAGCTGGCCATCGTTTGGAGCGAGCAGTCCACGGACGCTGCGTGGGTCTTTGTGGCCCAGTCCACGGACGGCACGCTGTGGTCCAGCTATCCTGTTCCTGATGCACAAGGCAGCCGCCCGGTGCTGGCCTTTGCTCCGTCCGGGGATCTTTGGGTGGCCTGGCAGGACGTGTGGGGCAGCGGCTTTGCCGCAGAGGTCCTAATCAGCCGCGGAGCAGGAGGCCAATGGATTCTGCCCGAAGTGGTCTCCGCTTCCCTCGATATCCAGTCCGTACTGCCTGCGATCGTCGTAGGCCACGGCAAGGTCTACCTGGCGTGGCAGGAGGGCGAGCCTGGTGAAGAGGCGGTGTACATGTCGCAATGGCTGAGCGACACGTGGAGTGCGCCACAGCAGCGCTCAGGAGCCGTGAGGGCCTTTGCGCCGGCACTGGCGCGCTCTGCTTCGGGCGATGGGCACTTGGCGTGGACCACAGAAGACAGGGTGCAGTACGCGTCCTGGGCGATGGCTGGTGATGTCTGGCAACCCGTCGAGAACGTGGCCCTCGATCACATTGTGGTGCTCGATGCGCACCTGGCAGCGGATGGCTCAGTTTGCCTGATCTGGCTGGCCCAAACGTCAGAGGGCATTCTCGACGTCTACTACAGCGCCACGGGCACGAGTTCGGCAACGCCAACGGCGACTGTCACCCCAACGGAATCCAGCACAGGGACGCCAACGTCGGCTACAGCAACCGCATCTCCCACGGTTACCTCGATAGGGACATGGACACCCACGAGGACGGGGACGCCCACGACCACTCCGACACCGACGAGAACGAGGACGTCAACACTCAGGCCCTCGCCCAGTGCTACGTCAGCGATCACGCTCACTGCGACGAGCACACGCACGCCGATGCGGACGGCGACAGCAACGGCTACGCTAACCCCGACCGGACAGATGTGGTGTGCCTTCCTGCCTGTGGTAGTGCGCAGCATCCAACTGGGACCGTGAGCTGTAAGCGTTGCATGGGAAAGGCAGCCTAGGCGGAGTTTGTCACGCCTGGCCGCTCGATTACTTCGCCTCAACCGGGGAGACAGGTGTCAGTTCGGGTGCCTTCCACAGGTTCGGAATCTGCGGTGCTTTGCGGCCGTCGGTGCCCAAAGAGGCATGTCTACTGCAACGACACCGGATACACTGGTTTGCTTACCGTCAAATCGGTGATCGGTGTTTCTCGCCAGTGTCTACCGTTGTTATCGTCCGGGTGATGATGGGCCGCTGCTACACCAGCTCTATGCCGCGCTTGCGCAGTCTGCGGCGTAGCGCTTCCAGGTCCTGGGTGTGCACGAAGAGCATCTTGCCTCGGGAGTCAGCGGGAAACCGTGACAGCATGCGCGCTAATTCTGCATCGGCCACAAGTTCATCGGCTGTGGCAGAATCCTGCACTTCCAAAAAGACCGCTTCTCGCAGATAGGCCTTACCGTAATAGTGTCCCCAAGCCTTGATACGCGATTGCAGTTCGTCGGGCAGCGCTCCCAACTGATCCAGGTACTCCGGAACGCTCATGCCGCTGGCTAGTGCCTGGGTCACCGCTGCTTCGCTGACGTAGAATTTGCCGTCGCGCTGTTCTGCCAAGCGGCGCAGACAGGCGTCGAGGAGCATGTCGGGCCCCTGGTGAACGGGTAACAGTTCCCCATCCGCTGTCGCTTGTATGCGACCGCTACATGGATTGTCCTGTAGGGAGAGAGCGGGCAGCACTTTGCGCTTCAAGAGGGCTTCCTGGAGCGCCGCAAGGCGTCGCTTCCTGACGACGGCTACCGTTGGAGTAAGTCGCCGCTCCAGGTGGATGCGCAGGGTGCTGTCATCCCACAGTCGCTCCAGCAATTGAGGCTTGGCCGTTTGACACAGCGACACCGCACGGTGAAAGACGATGCGCTCGTGCTGCGCTAGCCACTCCTGCAGCGTGCGCAACACATTCTTTGGCAGGGGGACGCTCGAGTTCTGCTCCAGAAAGGCCAGAATATCAGCAACGGACAGATTGTCCTGTTGTGCACGGTAAACCGTCTCACGCGAGAGTGCATACTCGAAAGCGCTACGATCTGCCTTGACCCGGTCCGCAAACATCTCCAGCCTGGCCAACGTCACCTCGGGGACCGGGCCCAAGGCAAAGATACGGAAGTTGGGTTGTACAATGAGCCTGGCCTTACCCATTGACTCGTCCTCACTGGCTGGCTCCATGCCCAGTGCACGTGCTCCACTGGCATTGATGCGAAAAGCCAACAAGCGATCCTCATCTGTGGAGCTGTCTACTATGCCCAACCAGTGCAGTGGCCCACTCAAAGCGCCGCCGACGAAGGCACCCTCTATCTTGGCAAGACGGCTGTTCTGCAGGTTCACATAACGCCAACCTGCACTGTGGGAGGTTGTGGAGTGAGTATCCGAGGCCTGGAAAAGCAAGCGAGGGGCAACGATGTTCAGGCGGCTTAAGAAGTGGTCTGCTGACAGCCATGTGTGGGGTGGGAGCAGTCGCAGTTGTTCGAGTAGTGTACTGCGCGCCCTGAGCAGATCGAGGTCAAAAGAGGACAGTTTCAGGCTGGTCAGTTCGTTCCAGTTTCTCATGCTCAGCCAGGCCTGCAGGCATGCTTCTGTGCGCTCCGCAAGCGATTGCTGCCAGAATTGTGGTATCTGGTTGCGCTGACCTGTGGTGCGCAGCTCAGCATGTTCCTGGATCAGCAGGCCCAGTTCTTGCAGCAGCAGGCGTATAAAGTGCAAGCGGGGGACATCGCTCTCTCTTGGGGCGCTCTCCAGGCTTAAGTCTGGCGTCAGCAACTGCTGGTTGATGCTGCGCAGCACGCGCTTCTGCACCAGACCAGCTTGCGTCAGAGGTGCAGGTTGCGCTCGCAGGCAACTCCAGTAGATGAACAGTTCACGCTGGGTAATGGCTGTGTGGGTCTCTGCTGCCGCGGCTGGCAGATTTCCGTGTCCCCACTCAATGGACGGCAACGCCGGTTGGGGTGGATTGTTGTGCTCTGGATACGATGGCTTCGCCATGGGTACTGCCTACCATTCTTCCTTGGGCATGTAGCCCTTGGTTGCGAACTCGCTCATCAGAGCCTCCACTGCCTTGTCACGGACAATGAGCAAGCATGGCGATAGTCTGGCGACGATGTGTTGTTTTAATGACGTACTTGCTTCCAGTTCGTGCAGAGTAACGTCGTCCTGCACTTCCAGCAGGGCCAACCCCTCGTACAGATGCACCTGACCATATCCTGTCCACCAGTCGCTCAGTACCTTGTGCATCGTCGCAGGCATGGGCAGGGGCATGATCCTTTTCCACTCCGCGAGTAGCTTTGATAGGGACTCTTGCGCAAAGGCCGCGTAGGCTGCGCGCATGTCCAGGCGGTACGTGTACTGGATCGGTGTCACTGCTTCCAGGCGAGCTATGGCTGCCAGAAATGCGTGTATCTCTGGTGGGGCGAGGGTGGGCTGGACGGCGATGGTCCAGTTGGCTTCATTGATCACCACGGGGTCAGCAGGGGGGTGCTCTCGGGGCGTAGCGAAGGGACGGTCCCAGAGAAGGTCAGCTAAGCCATGAAGGCGCAGAGCCAGCAGCTCGCCCTCTTGTAGGCACAGGTCAGCAAACCCTAGCCAGTGCAGAGGGCCCTGCAGCATCCAACGTAGAAAACTCCCTTGAGCCGCTTGCCAATCCTGTGGATTGATTGGGCTCAAGTCGTCTGTCTCCTGGCGCCAAACCAAACGCCAGGCCAATCGGGAAGTGCGAGATGTCCAGTCCCGATCATCTGCTTGCGGTACAGGGAAGAAACTGGGCCACAATGTGCGCAGTGCAGAGTCAATGTCCGCCAACGTGCACCAGCCCTCCTCACCGGCAGTAGCCAAAAAGCGCAGGATGGAATGGCGGAGAAGCAGCAATTGCGAGCGGAACTGGCAGTAGGTGAGGGGGAAGTACGTGTTGCGCTGCAGCCCCAAGCGAGCATTTGTGCGCAGCACCACGTCCAACTCGCTCCAGTTCAGCAGGGACAGATAGGCCCGAGCAACCCTGATGCGCCGCTCGGTAGCGGGCTGGCACAGGAAATGGTCCATGCCCTGGCCTCGTGCGTTCAGGCGTCCACTGTCGCGCGTGACCAGCTTTAGTTCGCAGAGCAAGAGGCACACGAATTCCAGGAGTTCGATATCTCCGTCGGCCAGGGACGCCAGTGCTTCCAGTTCCGCGTCTTCCAGCAGGAATTCTGGCGGCGGCACAAACATCGTCTGTGGTGTTCGCTGGGTCTGCTTGCCTCTCTTGGCCAGCCACTCGGCCATCTCCTGCCGGTCGTATGGCCAGCCCCGCAGCACTCTTGGCAGGCGTCTTTCAGGCAGCAGCTCAAGCGCTGGCCGCAGCTTTAGCGGCTGCTGGGAAATGCGTTCCCAGACTCTGTGCAGAAGCTGCACCAGACTGTCGCTATCCCGGGACAACACCTGGGCGGTTGGCGATTGCCGCGATTGGCGACACCAGCCCTGCAGCGGAGGTGTAAGTCTTTGTACCTCTGAGGGGAAGAGATGTCTGAGACCCTTGGAGAAGCCGCGCCAGGGAAAAACAAGCCCCCAGCGTGCCAGGTCACGCAACAGCCCAGCAGCTTCTACGGCTTTGACCATCTCGCGCTCATCGCCGCGCATTGCACTCATCACGCGGGCCAGGACAGCAGGGGCGATGCCGTGGCCATCCTCGGCCACAAATGCCGCCTGCAGAGCCCTACGTAGATTGTCGGGCAGGGAGATCACCGCCCGCGCTATTTCTGTGGGCTCGCTCAGCAATGGCACGATTCTCGCTGCATACTCTGCCTTGCTGCTGGCCTTGACTTGCCAGCCACGCTGCCGGGCGATGTCTCGCAGTTCAGCGAGCTTCATCTGCTCCAGTATGGGCAAAAGGGCAAACCCTGTTTCCTGCGTCGGCTCATGCAAGGCTTGCGGTTCGAGTCTGTTCAACGATGTCTCCTATGATGCCACGCGGGTCGGCTGCCAGTGGGGCAATTCATCTTGGTAGAGGATTTCGTAGCGATAGCCCTGTTCGGTTAGGAACATTTGCCGCTTGGCTGCGTATTCCTGATCACGCGTGTCACGGGTCACCAGTGTGTAGAAATGAGCCAGCAGGCCGTAATGCTTCGGGCGCAGGATGCGGCCCAAGCGCTGCGCTTCCTCCTGCCGCGAACCAAAAGTGCCCGAGATCTGAATGGCCACATTGGCGTCTGGAAGGTCTATGGCAAAGTTGCCCACTTTGGAGACGATCAGGCATCTGATGTCCCCACTGCGGAATGCCTGGTAGAGTTGCTGCCGTTCTCGCACACTGGTCTTGCCCGTGATCAACGGATAGTGGTATCGTTCAGCCACTTCCTGCAACTGGCTCAGGTACATCCCGATGATCAGGATGCTGTCATCCAGATGCTTGGCCAACAGTTGCTCAAGCACATCCAGCTTGCGCGGGTTCTCAGCAGCCACGCGGTACTTGCCGCGCTTATCGGTCACGGCGTAGACCACACGCAGGTCATCCGGAAGCGAGATGCGGATTTCGTGGCACTCGGCGGTGGCAATCCAGCCCTGACGTTCCAGGTCTTTCCACGGTGCATCGTATTTCTTGGGGCCAATCAGTGAGAACACATCTGTCTCGCGGCCATCCTCGCGCACGAATGTGGCGGTCAGGCCCAGCCGTCGCCGCGCTTGAATCTCAGCAGTGATGCGGAACACTGGCGCCGGCAGCAGGTGCACCTCGTCGTAGATGATCAGGCCCCAATCCTGTTGATTGAACAGGGCAAAATGAATGTAGGGGTTCTCCGGGCCTGGCGTCTTGCTCCGCTTGCGGGGCCGATAGGTCATGATCTGGTAGGTGGCGATGGTCACTGGGCGCACTTGCTTGCGCAGTCCGCTGTACTCACCGATCGAGTCTTCCGGCAGGTCGGTCTTGTCGGACAGTTCGGCCATCCACTGCCGTGCGGCGACGGTGTTGGTGGTCAGCACCAAAGTCGCACATTGCAGCTTCTCCATGGCGGCGATGCCGACTATCGTCTTGCCCGCGCCGCAGGGCAACACGACGACGCCGCTGCCCCCGCTGGGTCCACCGCCTGCGTAGAAGGCGGCGGTTGCTTCTTGCTGGTATCGACGCAGCACGAAGGGGGCACCGCTTCGCGTGGTCTGACGCAGGGCAAAATGCAGCGGTGCTCCTTGCACGTATCCAGCCAGATCCTCGGCAGGGTAGCCGATGGACACCAGGGCTTGCTTGACGTGGCCTCTCCTGAGGGGGTCGATCCGCAGTCGAAGGGGTCCCAGACGCTCCAAGATATGGGGTTGTAATTGCTTATGGTGGGCCAATTCGGCCATTAACGGCGCATCGTTGGATACCAGGATCAGATTCGTACCTTCGCGGATCAGCTTGACTCGCCCATAGCGGGAGACATAATCCGCGATGTCCACAAGCACGTTGTCGGGGAGATGGTATCTGCTAAAGTCTCGCAGGGCAGCGATGATCGTTTCTGCGGATAGGCCACCAGCCGCCGCGTTCCACAGCGACAAGGGCGTGATGCGGTATGTATGGATGTATTCTGGGCTTTTCTCCAGTTCGGCGAAGCGGGCAAGTTGATCACGCGCTGCCTCATAGAGTGGGTTGTCCACTTCCAGCAGCACCGTCTTGTCGCTTTGCACGATGATAGGATTACCCGGTGAACTACTCATCATGTACCTATTCTCTTCCTTCTGAATTGTTCAAAGGGAACAGAGTATTATAATGAGGCAGAGGGAGCAAGTCAAGTTTGCGCGATTTTTTGTGGGGCTTTCCCGGAGTCAGGGCGAACGGCAGCAGAGCGACCTTGGAGCGCAGCGGAGATCTGTATCGAGAGATGCCGCTCACTTTGGCTTCACTTCGACAGGCTCAGTACAAGTGATACACCCTTCCGCTACGCTTCGAGCCTGCTCGACCGGCGCTTTGATTGAAAATGGGAACGCCCTATAATCCTGGCCGAGAGGATCGGGCGGGCTGCCCAAGCTGCTTCTGCCACTCACGGCGTTCGAGGATCATGTCGTAGAACTGCAGTTGCATGTGGCCAAAGCGCTGGCGGAAGTACACGCGCAAGTGGCGGTATGGCTCTTCTTTGAGGAAGGAGAGGTCCTCCTGGTCGGGGATGCTGCGATAATGGCGGTCCGTTTGTTGGAAGCCCAGTTTTTCGTAGACATGTATGGCGCGTCTGTTGGTCGCGGCGACGTCCAGAAAGAGGCGCTGGAAACCCAACTCGTCAAAGTAGTAGGGCAGAAACAGGCGCAGGGCTTCACTGCCATAGCCCTGCGCCACGTAATCAGCGCCGAAACTGATGCCGAGGCGCGCCGATTCGTACATCACGATCTCGCGCAAACTGATGGTGCCAATGACCCTCTTGTCTGCCCGCCGCTGGACGGCAAACCATAACCTGGTGGGGTCTGAGCTGTGCAGCACGAACCAGATTTCTCGGCTTAGTGATGTCCGGCGCGGAATATTCCAGAGCCTGTGCAACGGATCGCTGAAGGGCTGCCAGGCCTCCATTTGCTGCAGATCGTTCCGCTGTATCTCACGGATGACCAGGCGCGGGCTTTCGAGGTGCACGGCTGGACTTCTCACCTTGGTCTCCATTCAGGCGCGCGATTCGAGGGGCCATCTGCATTGCCCAAGCGCAGGGCGACACAGCTTGGATGGGTGAGAGAGTCTGGAGCAGAATGAGTGCCGTTCATGCATGTTGCATCGAAGGAGTCATAGAGCCGGGCACACCGGGTTTGGTGTCCCACCGCACGTCACCGTATGCATCCTCGGCCCAGCCCTTTCTGAGGAAAGTGTGGAAAGGCTCATACTCGTGGTCCACAGTGGTGGGCTCGCCGTGGCCGGGCAGCAACTGTGTTTTCCGCGGCAAGACGAAGATGCGTTGCCATAGTGTTTGCATTAGCTGGGCGAAATCTGCCGGGGAGTCCGTATGGCCTGGGCCGCCGGGAAAGATGGTGTCACCGACTAGCCAGCGGTGACCGCTCAGTTGCAGGCCCACGCTGCCTGGTGTATGACCGGGCAAATGGTGCACACGCACGCGACAGCGACCAAAGTGCACAACCTGGCCATCGTGTAGTTTCAAGTCTGGTGGCACGGGCAGCAATTCCGCGTCGGCGGGATGTACACCAACAGGTGCCCCCGTGGCCTGCCGCAGTTCGGCCAGAGCGCCGGTATGATCCGGATGGCCGTGCGTGAGCAGGATGGCTGCTAGGTGAGTGCCAGCAATGGCACTCAACAGCGTGCCTGGGTCGTCCCCCGGGTCCACGAGCAGTGTGTGTCTCTTGCCACAGAAGAGGACATAACTGTTGGTCTGATATATGCCGACTGGCAAGCGCAGGATGTGCATGTCGTGATCTGAACTCTCCACAGCGAGCCGAGCAGCGAGGACGCCTTACGTCTCACTGTTCACGATTGACGTTTCCTGCCGGCAGGTCGAGGAAGCGCAGACGCCTGTGTTTCTGCATGTAGTAGGAGACTTGCTCGTGCAGGTTGTCCTCTGTGGGCACGATAGCCAGTGCCCGCAAGATGGAAGTTGCCGCAGCGTCGGGGGAGCGCATGCGAATCCGTTTCCAGGGCAAGGTACACTTGCCATAATAGCGTATGCCGACGACGTCTGCCAGCGGCCTCTGGTTCAGTGGCCCCAGCGCAGCCAAGGTGAAGGACAGCAGCGGCCCTGGCACGTGTTCGAGGGTGACCTCGCAGAGTTCTCGTTGCGTGCCCAGGGCCTGAACAACAAGGACCAAGTCTTCCTCTCGCAACTGTGCGACGTCGAGCAGAGGCACCTCCAGCAGTTCCGATAGGGCGATGGCCAGCGGTGCAGAATCTTTGTCCACACTGATGAGCGCGTTGAATTGCCACCCCAATTCCCTGACCAGTGCCAAGAGCCGGTGCAGGGTGGTGGCCACATCACGATAGGTGAGCGTATGGTCCTCGTAGACAGGCACATCCAGGCCATCATCGCGACCGCTGCCCAGACAGATGATCCCGTAGTTGACGTATAGGCGATCCTTGAGTTCCAGTGGTTGCTGTGCTGGGAATTCCTGATGGCGCCGGGCGAGCTGCAAGCTCTTGTGGATTGCGGTAGTGTCTGCATTGGGAGGTGCATTTTGCATAGCTTCCTGCAGTGCAACCTCCGCCGCTGCATATTCTGCAAGTCCAATGTAGCAATCGGCTACAGCCATTTTCAGTTCCCAGTCTTCAGGGTATTGTTCAGCGAGCAATTGGAGCTCTGCCAGTGCTTCTGAGAACTGTCCCTGGGCGCACTGTACGCAGGCCAATTCGTAGCGCGCCGAGGGGTCATTGCCAGGCAGGGAGAGGCACCGGCCGAACGCATTGGCCGCTTCTGGGTACCGTTCCAGTTCGGTAAGCGCGCGCCCCAGGTTGAAACAGCTCTCGTAGCCTGGGTTCAGCAAGACGGCGGTGTGGAATTCGTCTGCTGCCTTGGTCGCCAGGCCCTTGCGCAGGTAGTGCTGGCCCAATGCGTTGCGTGCGGCAGCGATGCTGGGATCGGCCTCGACGGCGCGTTTGAATTCCAGCATAGCTTCATCCAAACGTCCCAGGCGCTCCAGATTCTGCGCTCTTTCGATGTGTTGGTAGGCTTGTCCGGGCTTGAATTGGGCTAACATGTCGTATCCTGTGTTGCACCCCATACTGAGCTAGTTTGCTTCGTGACTGGGTGCGCTGGCCGGGCATTCTCCTGGCCATCCCTCAAATCTGTGCGCAATTATAGTCCTTTCCTTCAGGCAGTCAAGGAGGCCCTGGAGTCTCTCCAGATCTCACCTGAGGGAAGAATCCGTACATGAATTGCACGAAAAGAATCGAATAACCCCGTCAAGCCGTCGCCCCGCCCCACTCGGCTCCGCTTCGGGGACTTTCTCCGGTCGCAAGGCAGGATACTGCGTGACCTGCGGCCTTGTCTTTGCCAAGATCTGCGACCTTGTCTTCGCAAAGACCTTCGGCGGTCGCCCACAGGTGCCCACGGGGCATGCAGAGCACGAATGGCACCAACTCGTAATGATGGGTGATCTCTCCGTAGAGTGTTGCCATCCCCTTCACCGCAGCCTCGCCGAACTGATGCGCGGTCCCGCCCTTGCTTGGGCGGGGGCGACCGTTCGCTGGCTCTGTTCTCCTTGGCGCGTGCATCTCTGGCCAAGGATGTGGCTACACGAGTATATCACAGATGTCTGACTCGACCAAGCTGCGCTTTTTTCACCAGCAGGGCATGTGATGGTTCCTTGGCGACTGGCACACTGCGAGCAGTTGGTTTGAAGGCGAGTGCCATTGTCGGGTATAATCCGCAGTGGATTTCCAGGCGGTGAGGATGTCGCCGCCTGCCTGGGGAGGAGTCAAGTGATCGGTTTTCCTGCAAGCGATCAGCTCACAGTTCGCGATTTGCAAGCTTTTCATCGAGCCCTGGATCAGGCGAAGGGCTTTGACCTGGATCTGTTCCGGAACCTGACCTATCTGATGGCCGAACTGGGCGAGGCGGTGAGGGCTGCACGGCAACTCGAACGGGCGGAGGGACTGTCCGAGGAGGACGTCGCCAGAGACCATCTAGGCGAGGAGCTTGCGGATTGTCTGGCCTACATTCTCAAGCTGGCCAATTATGCCGGAATCGACCTGCAGAAATGCTACGCCCGAAAAATGAAGCAGAACCTCAAGCGTACGTGGCCGAAGAAGCGGCCTGGCACTCTGTACACGAATCACACGAAAAAGCACGAATGACACGAATTCCGCTGCCTATCATCGTCAGGTTGAGATGGTTCCGCTGGTTTGGCCTCATTGTAATCCTGGCCACACTCATGTCTGACGGAACTGGCCACGCTTCCATGGGTGAACTCGCGCCACTTGTCCAGACGCAGCCTAACGTGGCTGGCTGCGCTGTCTTCCCTGCGGACAATATCTGGAATGTGCCAGTGGACACGTTACCCGTGCACGCCAATT
Organism: Chloroflexota bacterium; assembly: GCA_030607875.1. Lineage (GTDB taxonomy): Bacteria > Chloroflexota > Anaerolineae > UBA2200 > UBA2200 > JAUWJD01. The sequence continues at coordinate 14,654 of JAUWJD010000034.1, read as the reverse complement.
CAGCGGCATATGTCGCTACTATCGGCGCTGGCAGGTATGTGCACGCTGACTTTGGTTCGGGTACCTGGGAGGGCGGACCCATTGGTATACCCTATATCACGGTACCCGGCAATCAGCCCAGAGTTGCCGTCACCTTTGACTACGATGAAGAGAGCGATCCTGGCCCTTACCCGATTCCGTTAGACGCCCTGATCGAGGACGGGCCGGATAGTGATGGCGACCGCCATGTGCTGGTGCTGGACCGCGACAACTGCGTGCTCTACGAGCTGTTCTATGCCTGGCCGCAGCCAGATGGCAGTTGGCATGCTGGCTCTGGCGCGATCTTTGAGCTGAACTCGAACGCGCTGCGGCCTGTTGGCTGGACCTCGGCGGATGCGGCGGGCCTGCCCATCCTGCCCGGGCTGGTGCGTTACGAGGAAGTGGCCAGTGGCGAGATTAGTCACGCGCTGCGTTTCACCGCGCCACAGACACGCCGGGCCTACGTCTGGCCCGCGCGGCACTATGCCTCCAGCCTCATGGGTGCCCAGTACCCGCCGATGGGCCAGCGCGTTCGCCTGAAGGCTGACTTTGACGTCTCGGTTTTTTCGCCTGAGGTGCAGGTGATCCTGCGAGCACTCAAAAAGTACGGCATGATCCTGGCAGACAACGGCTCGGCCTGGTCTGTTTCTGGCCTGCCGGACGAGCGCTGGGACAACGATGTGCTCCACGAGCTGCACCGCGTGCGTGGGTCCGATTTTGAAGCTGTAGACGTATCATCGCTTATGGCGGACCCGAATTCCGGCCAGGTGCGCACCGTTGGAAACCAGCGGGCCTATCTGCCAATCGTCGCGCGGCTGCCCCAGGTTGCCACGGAGCAGGGGTGGGACTGCGACGAGTCCTGTGCCAGGTGTGCCTCAAAGCGGGATTGACTGAGAACGCCTGGAAAGAAGGGGGCGATCTGGAAACCGCGCTAGTACGTCAGCTCTTTGCCCGGCTCGGTGATTGGCCTGCGCTCGCCGACGTCTTGCGGGAAATCGGAGCCCACCTGAATGTCTCCATGGGTTGTGTAGGGGCCTACCGTTGGCCAGTACCCCGGAGCCAAGGAGGAGACAAACTCCATGCCGGTGATGCACTTGGCCCCCTTGTATCTGTACTTCCAGGGCACGATGAGGCGCAGCGGTGAACCATACTCGTCAGCCAGGAACTCGCTGGCCATGCGATAGGTGAACACGACGCGGTCCCGCGTCAGATCCTCCACCGGCAGCACTTCCCAGTAGCCATCCCCGCAGGTCATGCGCACATACTGCCCATTCAGCTTGGGCTTGACCTGCTCCAGCAAAGATGCCAGCGCAAAGCCACCCCATTGGGCTTTGAAGGACCAGCATTCCACACACTTCATGCGCGAGACCTGCTCCACCGCCGGGAGCTGCTGGATATCGGCAAAGGTCAAGGTGAGCGGCGTGGTCACCAGTCCGTTCACCGTCAGCCGCCATTCCTCTGGCGTGGGAGGGATGAAGGGCGTGAAATAGCGGACGTTGCGGTCGGGCCGGTTCTCGTTTTGAACGATCTTGCCGCGGACGCGTGCGGCGCCGGGCAGTGGCGTGCTCGTGGGTTGCTGTGGCTGCCCCTGTTGCCCTGCGCAGGCAGCGAGAAAGGCACCTGCTGCACCCGTCAGGGCCAGTTCGATGAACTTGCGGCGAGCTACGCGGTTCATTGGCTTACCTCCATTGTGGATAATCATAGCCCATCTTGTCCTGAACACAAAAGACCGCGCAAGCGCGGGGACGTACGGGGAGATGAGAACTGCCAACTGCGCAAAAGGGCGACACCAGTTGGCCGAGGCGGTCAGCCGCTTGGGAACGGGTCATTCCCGTTTTGGCATCAGAGACAATCTGGCTATAATCATCCCCAGTCTATTCTCCGAGGAGGAACTTACACCATGTCCTGGCGGCGCATTCTGAACGTTGTACTTATTCTCGTTGTGCTTGCTTGTTTTCCTGGGCCTGTGATGGTAGCCCAGGACCCTTGCCCTGGCAACCCTCTGGCCAATGCCAGCATGGAAGAGGGCTCGCGCAGCACCGGCGGCCTGGGGACCCGACCGTCCTCCATTGTAGTCAATGCCTGGAATCCATGGAGCGTCTGGGGTTACTCGCAATATAGCCATGAGGCCGAGTTTGATGTCGAAGACATCACACGCCTGGACCGATATTCCACCTACCGCGTGCATACAGGAAGCTACTCCCAAAAATTCTCTACCATGTTTGGTGTGCACGATGCGGGCATCTACCAACGAGTGGCTGTGCCCAAAGGCAGTCTGGTCACTTTCTCTATCTGGGTCCAGATCTACACCGGCGAAGAGAGCATGATCTCAGATGGGAATAATGAGCGCATCTCTGACCTGAACCACCCTGGAAACTACCGCGTCTACGTGGGAATCGATCCATTTGGGGATGTGCCGCCAGGCGTTGGTGCGATGCCTTCAGAACGGACGGTGTGGTCCGATCCAGTGCTGGACCGTGAAACACGCCGCTACGACGATCAGGGCATGCCCTACGATGCTTGGGTGCAGATTCAGGTACAGGCCAAGGCGGAGGCGGATCACATCACTGTTTACGCTCGGGGCCGGCCAGAGTTCCCGGTCAAGTTCAACGTCTCATACTGGGATGATGCCTGCCTGACCTACGTCGCACCGACGCCGGCAGCGACGGCGACGGCGGAATTCACACCGACTCCGGCGCCGACGCTTTTGCCTACCTTCACGCCCACCGTTGTGCCCACTGCGAGGCCGACCGAAACGCCGCCGCCCACCGAAACGCCGCTGCCCACTGAGACCCCATTGCCCACAGCAACGCTGCCACTGCGCCCAACAGAGACCATCGCGCCAACCGAATCCCCGGTTCCCACGAGCACTCCCACCCGGAAAGCACCGCCGAGCGGGGCAGGCAGCGAGCCTGGTGATAACCCGTTTATGCTATTGACTTTTGCTGCTTTGTGGTTGACTGCTGCTGGCTACATCGGGTGGTCGCTGTGGAAAGAACGCCAGCCCAGCGCAGGTTAACGTGCTGAGGCGTGAAGGAGAGCAAATCGCGCGATTTGACATTATTGGCTCTTTGTGATACTATGCGGCTGCGTCATCTGCTCTGTTTGTGATGCGACGATGAGTTTTGAGCCAACAGAGAGAAAAAAGGGGATACCGTTTCCTGTGGGGCTGTAGTAACTGGCAGCAGTGAGGCAAAACCACGGAGTTAGTTCCCCACTTGCGAGAGCAGGTTCAAAACAATAGCGCACACGGCATGGTGGAGACGCATTTTTGTCGGGTCACTGGCTGCTAAGCTAGGTGACCTTTTTTTGTCGAGGGCTTGACTTTTGCTTTTTCCTGTGCTATCCTTTCCCACAGAGAAGACAGGCAGGCCACGGACAGGTGCATGAACGCCGTTCACCACTTACTGCCTTGAAGGGTTCCCACACTGCGTCAGGAAAGGCTGCATGAGACGGGATCGCGTTGCCGACGACATCTACACGTTCACCAGTGACCTCTATGCCCAGGTGACCGCCGGCGTCATTCTGACCTCGGAAGGCACTATCGTCATCGATACGCTTCCCTTCCCCGAAGAGACTCGCGAGATGATTGCTTTCATCAGGAGGCGAGGGCACGGCTCAGTCCGCTACGTTATCAACACCCACCACCATTCCGACCACACGAACGGAACCTATCTGTTCCCGGAAGCGGAAGTGCTGGCCCATTCACTGTGTCGCGAGGCCCTGCAGAAGTGGGGCCAAAAGAACCTGGCTGACGCCAAGAGGCAGACACCTGGCCTGGCTGAAGTCGAGATTCGCTTGCCCAACGTCGTCTTTGAGCACGACACTTACATCCACCTCGGGGCGCATTCCCTCCATATCACTGCCCTGCCGGGGCACACCAACAACTGCATTGGAGCCTTGGTCGAGGGTGACAAGATCCTCTTTGCCGGAGATGCGATGTTGCCGGTGCCGTACTTTGTGTGGGGCAGTCCTGAAGACAGCGCGCGATCTTTACGCAGGATACGTGAACTCAAGCCTGAGAGTGTTCTGCAAGGTCATGGACAACTGCTGCTGAGAGGGGAACTGGCCTACGAGATTGAGTCAAGCCTGCACTACTTGGAATGCGTCCAGGAGAGGGTGCAGCGCTTGGTCCAGCAAGGCGCGCCGGAATCCGCCTTGCTGGACATCGATATCGAGTCCTGTGGAAAGTCACGTGTCCCTTTGGATGGGCTGGTACGGTACCTGCACCGGGAGAATCTGTTCGCGCTCTACTCCCGCCTAAAGGGTGAAGGAGCGCAGGAGGAAGCGCAAGAGAGCCCCGTGGTTTGAGAAGAGCCAGCGACGAACAACCAATTCATTGAGTGCAGGGCAACCCGGGACGCTACGGCAGAGGAGCGCTACTCGATCACGGTATCTATGGGATGGGCGAACATGATACGAGTGGTGAGGCGGAACGAGAGCTTTTTCCAGAACTCGAGGTTGTCGCCCGGCACAGTCACTGCCAGATTCCTGGCCCCGCGTTCCTTGAAGCGTCTGGCAGTCTCGCGCACTAGGGCGGAGCCGATGCCACGTCCCTGATGGGCAGGATCTACGGAGACGATGTGAATCAGAGCCTTGGAACCGTCATAGACTCCACGGCTCAGACCCACTGGTCTGCCCCCCTCCTCAGCGACCAGAAACACCGCTGCTCTGCACTGGTGCACTCGTAGCATGGCTTCCGGCCCTTCTGTGTGTGGATCGCTGTATTGCAGGTTGGCTTTCAGGATGTCCACGAGGGCATCGGTGTCTTCTGGCTGAAAGTCGCGGATGACCATGTCTACTTCCTCCCATTCAGTTCTGCGCTCGATTGTACAACGGAGTCTCAGCGCTGTCAACTGCCCACTTTTCTGTGCATGAATTCACGAAAGGAATACCGAATAACACGAGAACAGAATAGAAACCAATACAGATTCTTTCTCCAGCCAAGACGTGGGTAAGCTCCAGGCGACCCTCTAGAATGCCCCCAACTGGCAGTGTGAGACTCGCAGTTCCAGCCCTTCGGCGGCATCGGCCACCGTCTGCTTCGCTATACCGAACTGCGCAGCAATGCGCCAGGCGTCCACACAGGCTAGTCTGCTATCCTTGCCCAGGGCTGCCCGAATCGCTGCGGCCAGCGCAGGCGGGACCTCTTTGAGTGGCTTGACTCGCCGATACTTACCCTCTGCTTTGGGGCCCCATCCAAACAGCCCCAACTGGCAGTGGGACAGGCGAACATCCAAACGATCGGCCTCTTCTCCCACCTGCAAGGGCTCAACTCCCAGCGTTTCGGCGATCTCAAAGACCACGGCACAGGGCAGTTGTCCGTCTACCAACGCCCGACTAATGGCTTCAGTGATATCTTCCATGTTTGCCTCTCCATTCTTCCCAGCAGCTCCCAGGCACTTCAGAAGCTCATACTCTCTGGGCTCATGGGATGCTCTTGCCATCCGCTTAATCTGCTGACTAATCTGCCAACAGCCAACTGACAACCGCTAATAGTGCGGTGTGTATACATTTGTCTCCCAATATGAACGATATGCGGGATCACGGCTTCCCTTGCAGACGCCGTCAAAGAGGCAGACGTTGAGGCATCTGTACGTCGTGGCCTGGATGAATGAACACCTATCACGTTTGAAGCACCCCTTCAGCATGCGCTCTTGTCCACAGATCGGCTCGTGTTCGTAGAAGCAGCAGCTTCGTCCCAGGTGCCAGATCAGCTTGTCGAAAGCAAAGACCGACAGTCCCGATTCTTGCACCATGATATCGCAGGCCGTGCTCACTGCGGAACGGACGACCTCATTCAGGTGATCGGAAACGGTGTTCTGTGCGCGCAGGTCGCGTGCCAGGTCTGTGTCTTGTACCTCGACCATGCCGCTGCGCAGTGCCACCCGCATAGCGTGATAGTCCATAGCAACCTTCAGGTTGTGTGCATCATGCAAAGGCCACACGCCAATCTCGTGGAGCATGCCGGCCAGGAGCACTGACTTTTTATGCAGCGGATCACTATAGGCTTCGAACGCCGAAAGGAGCTCGATCAAGCCCCCGGTTCCCACGAGGCGTCCCTCGCAGCGCGCGTAGATGCCCATTGCCTCGCCGCCACAATGCTGCCGCAGGCGCTCAGCACAGTCGTGCAGTTGCTCCAGTCGCTCCTCAACACGGTCGATTGGGGAGTGCGCACCGGTAAGGTCATCGGACAACAGACTGCGCAGATCCTCGGCAGTGTATGCCTGCATCCGCTCTGCGTTAAAGTCCTCAATGCGACGCCGGCTGGCTTGCACCAGGTAATCCCAACCGCGCACCCAGCGGCCATTGAGGGTGCCCTCGAAGGTCCTCGTGCTCTGGCATATCGCCGTGACATAAAACCAGAAGTTGGCTTCCGGGCGGCGTTCAATCTCGTCGGCTGGCCTCCTCAGGTACCGATCCGGGCGCACCTGAAGCACTGTCAAACACCGGGCCAGGTTCCGGCACTGCTCTTTGTTAACCTGCACGATAGAAGGTTCTGTGGTCATACTTGTGCTGCCTTTCTTTGGATGGACTATGGGTAAATGGGACGAAGGGCTGAAGGTGAGACAAAGCGAGACGGCTTCTCAACAGCAGACATGGACTTCCAACGCGTGACTATCAAATGGCACTCGCTGTGACCTACAGTCGCCGGACTATGTCCTTGCCCCACGCGACAGGCTGTAGTATAATGTCTCCACTCACAGTTGCCAAGTAGAAGGGAGGGCGATGATGCGCGTGTTGATGCTGTCTTGGGAATATCCTCCGCACGTTGTCGGCGGGCTGGGGCGCCACGTGGCTGATCTCGTTCCCGCGTTGGTCAAACTTGGCGTCGAGGTGCACTTGGTCACTCCGCGCTCTGCTGGGGGCGGGGCACTGGAGGAGAGCGATGGGCTCGCCGTCTATCGCGTCGAGCCCTTGGATGCGCCGAGGTCCGACTTTTACACTCGCACTTGGCTGACCAACATCAAGCTGGAAGAAATCGGCGGCAATCTGTGTACAACCAAAGGCATCGACCTGATTCACAATCACGATTGGCTGACTGCCTTCAGTGCCGCTGCACTCAAGCATAACTTCAAGATTCCCCTCCTCAGCACAATCCATGCTACAGAGCAGGGCCGTGCACGGGGCCATCTGGTTACCGAGCAGCAGCGGGCCATCCACAGTGCTGAATGGTGGCTGACCTACGAGTCATGGCGGGTGATCGCCTGCACTCAGTTCATGGCCAACGAAATCGCCAGCTACTTCAAAGCACCAATGGACAAGATCGACGTCATCCCCAATGGCGTGAAAGCGGACCGCTTTGCACGGTGGGACGGGGTAGACCTGTCGCGCTTCCGCAGTGTGTACGCGCCGCCTGGTGAACAGATTATCTTCTACGTGGGGCGCGTTGTCCAAGAAAAGGGCTTGCAGGTTTTAGTCGAGGCTGTGCCTCTAGTGCTGGCTGAAAACCCAGCGGCCAAGTTTGTGATCGCTGGCACAGGAGCGCTGCTCGGCGACCTGCGCAGCCGTGCCTGGGAGCTTGGCGTTGGCGAGAAGGTGCTGTTCACAGGGTTCATTCCCGATGATGACCGTGACCGTCTGTACAAAGTGGCCTCCTGTGCCGTGTTCCCCAGCTTGTATGAGCCGTTTGGCATTGTGGCCCTTGAGGCAATGGCCGCCAAGACACCAGTCGTCGTTTCCCTCGTTGGTGGGCTACAGGAAGTGGTCCAGCACGGGGAAACTGGCATTACAGTGTATCCGGACAACGTGGAGTCACTGGCCTGGGGAATCAATCACACCCTGGCCCGTCCTGACTGGGCTGCGCAGCGTGCAGAGAATGCCTACAAGATGGTGTTACAGCAATACACATGGGAAAGCATTGCCGAGCGCACCTTGGAGATCTATGAGCGGATCGTAGCGGAGCGCGCCAAGACAGACTGGTAGAAGAGAATGGCGAATGACGAATGGCCAGTTTCCAATGACCAATGACCAAACTATGCCGCAACGAAGTACGTATCCTGCAACACTGCTGACGCATTTCCTACTGCCAACCGCCAACTGGTAACCGCCAACGGACGCCTATCGTGCGCTTCGATCTACATGTCCACACTTGCTACTCCTACGACTCACTGCTTTCCCTGGAGGCACTGGCCGACGTGGTGCGCCGCCGAGGCCTCGATGGCGTAGCGGTGCTGGATCACGATGAGATTGAAGGTGCTCTGCGCCTGTGCGAGTGGGCGCCGTTCAAAGTGATCGTCGGCGAGGAGATCGGCACAGCACACGGTGGCATCGGGGCCCTGTTCATCAAGGAACGCATTCCCCCGCACCTCAGCGCCGAGGAGACCATCGCCCGCAGCCGCGAGCAGAATGGTCTGGTCTTTGTCCCCCACCCTCTGGCCCGAGGTGTGCCCGGCAAGATCCAAGAAGAGAAACTGCTGCAGATCATCGACCAGGTGGACTTGATCGAAGGCTATAACGCGCGGACTCCCTTCGCTGCTGACGACCGCCGCGCCCGCGAGTTCGCTGCCCAACACGGCATTCCGGTCGCCGCTGGCTCTGATGGCCACTTTAGGTGCGAAATCGGACGTGCCTGGACAGAGCTGGACGACTTTCAGATGGCGGAGGAGTTTCTGACCAACTTGTGGCGTGCCCGTCTGCACTATACGACCAAGACTTGTTTCCTGGTGCCAGTGCTCACGGTTTCTAGCATTCCTGTGCTAGGCTTGTGGCGTATCTTGGAGCGGCTGCTGCGCTCGCGTGCAACATAATGTCCCCATTGGCGGCCCAAAACGCTCCTGGAGGAGCAATTGGCGCACAGATTGCACGCCCTATCCTGCGCCTCGGTGTCGCCCGAGGCGAGGCACTGCGCCTTGCCGCAGGCAAGGACGGCCAAGACAGGGAAAGAAACGAACAGCACGATCTGCTTATCGTGATTCTGCGTGTTGTTCGTCCCAGTTTGTGACCTTCGCGTACCGTCAGCGAGCTTCAGGTCAACTGCAGGCTGGTGTTTTGACAGTTCGGCTGGACTGACTATGATACTTGCGACTCTTGCTGTACAGGCTGTTGATCTGAAAAGCTTGAAGCCGAGACATTGGCGAGGCGCACGTGATGCGCCGCAGGCTCCAGCCCTCTTTGGCCGGCTGCCCAGCCAGACCTCCAGCCCGGGGAGGTGTTTTCTTCTGCTGACCTCCTGTCACCTCCCCGAGCCGGGATTGTGGGCACAAACATTGCTTGGGGAGACCAAAATGATCTACTTCGATAACGCTTCGACTTCTTTCCCTAAACCACCGCAGGTCGTTGAGGCGATGCATCATTACCTGACCCAGGTAGGTGCCAGCCCAGGCCGCTCAGGCCATCGCCTTTCGGTAGAGGCTGGCCGCATCGTGTACGAAACCCGCGAGGCGCTGGCCCAACTGTTCGGCATCGAGGATCCGCTGCGCATCGTCTTTGGCCACAATGCCACCGAAGCGTTGAACCTGTCCTTGAACGGCCTCTTGCGGCCTGGCGACCATGTGATCACCAGCTCGATGGAGCACAACTCTGTGATGCGCCCTCTGCGGAGCCTGGAGCGTCGCGGGGTGAGGCTCACGGTGATCCCCTGCTCAGCGCAAGGCTTCCTCAACCCCGCCGAGGTGGAGAAGGCCATCAGCCCTGACACCCGTCTGATCGTCCTCAACCACGCCTCCAACGTCACTGGAATCCTCCTGCCCGTGCCGGAAGTGGGGCGCATTGCTCGAAAGCACGGCCTGCTGTTCCTGGTGGACGCGGCCCAGACGGCTGGGTCTTGCCCCATCGACGTGCAGGCAGACTGCATTGACCTATTGGCCTTTACTGGACACAAGAGCCTGTTGGGGCCAACAGGCACGGGTGGACTGTACATCGGCCCGAGGGTGGCAGTGGACGAGCTTGATCCCCTGATGCGCGGAGGCACCGGCAGCCGCAGCGAATTTGAGCAGCAGCCTGACTTTCCGCCTGACAAGTACGAAAGCGGCACCTCAAACGCCGTGGGTTTGGCAGGGCTGGGGGCGGGTGTGCGCTTTGTCCTGGAATCCGGTGTGGACCAAATCCGCGGCCATGAAATGCGGCTAACGCAGCAGCTTCTGGAGGGATTGGCCCCCATAAAAGGCGTGACAGTGTATGGACCAAAGGGGTCATCGCTCCAGACCGCCACGGTGTCTTTCAACATTGCCGGGCTGGAGCCTTCGGAGGTTGGCCTGCGGATGGACGAGGAATACGGGGTCATGTGCAGGCCTGGCCTGCACTGCGCGCCCTCAGCGCACAAGACCATCGGCACCTTCCCACGAGGGACAGTGCGGTTTGCTCTGGGCTTCTTCAGCACTACAGACGAGGTTGACCAGGCCATAGTAGCAGTGAAACAGATGGCTTCAGAGGGGGAAAAATGAGCGAATCCGAGTTTGGAGTGATGTTGTTCTACTCTACCAACTGGGCTATCAGAGCCGAAAGAGTGGCAAAGAAGGCAGGATTTGAGGTCAAACTCATCCCTACGCCTCGACATCTGAGTTCCGACTGCGGCACGGCGCTGCGCTTCCGGTGGCCCGACCGGGATGCGCTGGCCACGCTGTTGGAGGAGCACAAAGTGGTTTTGGAGAAGGTTGCGCAGCTTTGAGGGACAAGGGATCCTGTTTGAGCCAAGCAGCCCCGAGTCAGTGGAGCACTATCTCATGATCGAGCCAGGCGAATCCGACGCGGCTGAGTTCGTACTACGAGCGGTGCGGCCTGGCAAGGCCACCCTCCGCGCTTCCGCAAGCTTCGAAGTGCACTTGAGTTATCCCGGACCAGCTTATTGGGGTACCAGCGGCAGCGGCCCTCTCCTGGTGACTGTAGCTTCATGAGTCAGGGCTCCGGCGACTGCACTTGAGATGAGGTCAGCCTGACGAGTATCATGTTGACAGAGGCTCATTGAAAGGAGTGATGCGAGATGAGGGACAGTTCGGCATTTGAAGGGTTTTCCGAGGAACGTTTGCAGTTCCTCGCACAACTGGAGCAAAATAACAACCGAGAGTGGTTTCAAGCGCACAAGGAGGACTATCTCAAGTCCGTGCAGGTTCCGGCGCTGGATTTCGTGTTCGCCCTGGGCGAGCGATTGAAAAAAGGGCATTACCTACGATCTGCGCACTGACGGTAGGGGGTCGCTCTTGCGCATCTACCGTGACATCCGCTTCAGCAAAGACAAGAGGCCGTATAACACGAGAGTGCGGGTCGTGTTCTGGGAAGGGCCACGAAAGAAGATGGAGAACCCTGCTTTCCTTGTTCGTGTCGCTCCAGATGGTGCTGGGGTTTTCGCAGGCAAGTGGCAGTTTCCTAGGGTGTTCGTGGAGGCGTACCGGGATGCGGTAGTGGACCCTGGTCTGGGCAGGGAGCTGGAGGATGCGCTGGCATCTGTCAGAAGCGCGGGCATCTACGAGATAGGCGGTGAACACTACAAGCGAGTTCCTCGTGGCTATGCCGCAGAGCACGAACGGGCTAACCTGCTGCGCTACAACGGGCTCTACGCCCACTTTGGGACGATCAGTCGAGAGATTGCATTGACACCAGACTTGGTGGAAGTGTGCTACGAGCACTGCCGCAGCATGGCGCCTTTGCACCATTGGCTGGTGAAAGCCGGTCGGCGGTTTGGGGTATGAGGTGTGGCGCGAAGCCGGGGTCGGGATGACGCCCACCTACACTGCCAAGACCTTGGGCAGCAGAGTGATGGGAGTCGATATCACACCAGGGATGATCGATAGATCGAACGAAAGGACGATTCGAGAAGGCGTGCAGGATGTGGTCGAGTTCAGGCTGGCAGATGCCAGAGAACTGCCGTTCGAGGACAACCTGTTCGACGTGGTAATCGCAGAGTCTGTGGTGGCGTTCCTGGCCGACAAGGTCAAGGTGCTCAGTGAACTCGTCCGCGTGGCCAAGCCGGGTGGCTGTGTCGGGCTGAACGAATCCACTTGGGTGAAGGAGCCTCCCCACAAAATGCTTGCCTACTTCTCTCGCGTTCTGGGCAGCAACCTGAAACCACTCACTGCAGACGGCTGGAAAGAACTACTCGAGGATGCTGGGCTGCAAGACGTCACGGCGAGCGCTCATGCTGTTACCTATCGAGATGAGAGTATCAACAGGCTCAGGCGGATGGGCTGGGGAGAGTTGGGAAGGGCCCTCTATCGCTCCGTCAAGGTAGGTCTCACAAAGCCCGAATACAGGCGTTTCATGCGGGACGCATTGTCGGATCCAAGGGGCATCATTGACTATGTGGGATACGGGATCTATGTAGGTTGCAAGTAACAGATATGCCTTGTGCGGAGCGGGTCCAGGGCCACGGCGCGGTCTCACTGTGCTGCACGCCGAATGCGTGGCGTGAGCGACAAGGCAGCCCGTACCCTGCCGTACCGAAGATGTGTCACAGCGAAGAGCAGGGACGAGTGACGTGATTATGGTCAGCGTCAGCGCCCAGCCCGTACGTACTGCGGGGAAATGCGGTGAGGATGACTCATGCCGACCAGGAGGCAGAATAGCTGTGCTGAGTTTGACTGCAGCAGCGAAAGGTAGAGCACCATGAAAAGCTATCGCAAAGAACTGTGGTTCCACATTCCGCAACGCCGGGAGTTCATCAACATCACGCCGCAGGTTGAACAATGCCTGCACGAAAGCGGCATTACAGATGGACTGGTGTTGGTCAACGCCATGCATATCACCGCGTCGGTGTTCATCAACGACGATGAGCGAGGCCTGCATCAGGACTACGAGGATTGGCTCGAGGGACTGGCACCCCACGAGCCGATCAGTCGCTACCAGCACAATCGCACTGGTGAGGACAATGGTGATGCCCATCTCAAGCGCCAGATCATGGGCCGCGAAGTGGTCGTAGCAGTCACCAATGGCCGCTTGGACTTTGGCCCCTGGGAGCAGGTCTTTTACGGGGAGTTCGACGGGCGACGGCGAAAACGGGTGTTGGTCAAGATCATTGGCGAATGAAGCAGGCCGCTGGGCGTGGCAGAAGGATGACCGTGACGGAGGACGCTGTTCAGAGTTACTACCACCGGTCAGACGAACTAGCAGCCCCAGGACTTGCGAGTTGCCCAAGCACCAGCGGACATGCTTGGAGAGTAGGGCCGGGCTGGCACTGTTCTCGCTGTGCTGCAGCCAGGTCCGCAAGGCGACGCGGCGCGAAAGGTTGATCGATGATGACTCACTACAGAGCAAAGTACCTCCAAGGGTACTCGGTTGGCGTTGGGGCGGTCGTGGTGCACGGTGATAGGGCTCTGCTCATACACCGCGCGCTGGGCCGGGGCACTGGGGACTGGGCGATCCCCAGCGGTTTCGTTGACCGGGGCGAGACGATCAACGTAGCAGTGCAGCGCGAGGTGTTTGAAGAGACGGGGATCCAGGCGGAAATTGAAGGGCTCATCGCTGTTCGCAGCCGAGTCACTGACGAAGAGAACAGCGCCTATTTCATCTTCCTGCTGCGGGCGCGCGACGACGAAGCAAAAGCTGACCGCCGCGAAGTCGACGAAGCTCGGTTCTTCAGCGTGGAGGAGATACAGGAGCTGCCGCGCCTTCAGAAGCTCAGCCGGCTGCTTGTCACCAAGGCCCTGAAGGGAGAGGCGAGCGTGCTCAAGTTTCACACTCATCCGGACATCCCAGCCACGGAGTACGTCATTTACGCATGAATGAGAGACTGCGGCAAGGGAGGGGCTGCGCTGACAATGACAGCGAGTGTCAGTGGTGTTGTCCAGCAGCATGACGAGGTAATGACATAATGGAGAGTACTGTCTTCAGAGTAACTGTCATCAGTGAGGTTCTGCTGGGCGGAGGGTTGATCCTGACACTCATCAAGCCGCGCTTGCGAATCTGGCCTCCACCGGAGAGGCGCTCCTGGCAGTATGCGTATACCTGGATGCTGACCATCGTCTCCGCGCTGGGCACGATGGTCCTCGGCATACTGGACTGGGACAGCTTCGTGTTTGGTCACTGGGTGCGCTTCGCTCTCGGTGGGGTGCTGTTCTGTCTCGGGCTAGCGTTCGCTCTGTGGGGCATGAGGAGCCTGGGGATTCGCGCCACGCAGGGGTTGGAAGGTCAATTCGTGACAACGGGAGCGTACACGTATTCCCGCAATCCTCAATACGTTGGGGACATCCTCAGTTTCGCTGGCTATGCAATTGTATGCAACTCGCGCTTGGCATTTGTGACATCGCTGTTGGGGATCGCCTGGTTCATTTCCATGCGTTAGGTCCGAAACCTTCGCCTTTAGGCGAATAGCTTTAGCGCGTTTTTTCTGGTAAGATTACCTTCGAATCCTGCCCGGAGAGAAGGTAAACTATGGTTGAGTATCGCAAAGGTCCGCATACAGTCCATGACATCCAATACCACTTTGTGTGGGTAACCAAGTATCGCTACCACGTGTTGCGAGGTCCGGTGGCTGAGCGGGCACGGGAACTGATCCGGCAAAGCTGTATGAGCCGGGACATCAAAATACTGAGAGGCCACGTGAGCAAGGACCATGTGCATGTGTTGGTGTCGTGTCCGCCGGGGTTGAGTCCGGCCAAGGTGATGCAGTACTTGAAGGGGCGCTCGTCGAAGATGCTGCAAGATGAGTTTCCGCACCTGAAAAAGCGGTATTGGGGACGACATCTGTGGGCACGCGGGTACTT
>JAUWJD010000059.1 GCA_030607875.1 Chloroflexota bacterium | reverse complement strand
TTTCTGTGATAAAATCAGTCAGGCTGCGCATCAGGTTCCTCCTTCTTGGTTTGTCAACCTTAGGAGTACCTGATGCCAGCCTTTTTGTCAAGTTGACCTTTAACTCACACTTAGAGTTTTAGTCGTTTGCTTGTCTGAACGACTAAAGTCGTTACTACGTGAGGGCTTTGGACGACCAAAGTCGTTACTACGCGGTGCCAGGAATAGGGGAGTGACGCTGTACGGGGGCAACTCTCCCGCGTCCAGCAGCAAGCCTCCGTCCACGGGCTGCACGGGGACGAGGGAGCCATCGCTGCGCTGTAGCGTTACGTTCCCCGCTTCTGCGTAGGCCCAGAAGGCCAGATCGCGGCGAGGGAATGAGGTGGGATTGACGACCCACATGTCACCGCCCAACTGCGCGGCAATGGCCGCCAGCGCGCCTGCCCGAACTTGGTCACCGATGCGGTGGACCTCGGCGTACTGCTGCAACGACTCGACGTAAGCAGGGCCAATGCTGCTGCCCGGGATGATGTCGTGGAACTGGTTGAGGCAAACGAGCTCCCAGGCGCGGTGCAGCTCGATATGCGGGTAGCGGTACTGTGGGCAGAGCAGCGCAGCCATGGCCGCCAGGAACTCGGCGTCGTGCAACAGGAACTCGCTCTTGCGATTGGCGCGCTTGTTGCGGCTCTGGGTGGTGTAGGTGCCTCGGTGGTTCTCCAGGTACAGTTCGCCGTTCCAGGTCGGCAGCCGCTCACCGGCTTCAGCCTCCAGCTGCCAGAAAAACTCCCCGACGGTGCCGCAGCGGATCTGCGGCGTGGCGGGAAAGCGCCCCAGTTCGCGGATGTTCTCCAGCATCTCCCGCGTAGGGCCGCCCCCTCCGTCGCCCCAGCCAAAGGACATCAGCAGGGGCGGCGTCACACCGGCTTGGCCCCAATCCTTCTGTTGGAAGTTGTGCCAGGTGCCGAGCACCTGTTCGGGCGAAACGTGGGCGTTGAAGGTGCTGGCGTGGGCGCTGTTTTGCTCAGGGGTGGGGCTAAAGTGGGTCAGTACACGCGTGCCGTCCAGGCCTTGCCACCAGAAGGAGTCGTAAGGAAAGCGGTTATACAGGTTCCACCCGATCTTGGTGGTGAAAAAGTACTGCAGCCCGGCTTCTTTCAGCAGTTGGGGCAGGTTCCAGCAAAAGCCGAACACGTCGGGAAGCCACAGCACAGGGGCATCGGCGTTGGGGCCAAAGTGATCCCGGAAGAAGGCGCGTCCCAGGAGGAACTGCCGCGCCAGGGACTCTGCGCCGGTGATGTTGCAGTCTGGCTCCACCCATGTGCCGCCCAGGGGCTCCCAGCGCCCATCGCGCACTCGCTGCTTGATCAGCTCGAACAGCTCGGGGTAATCCCGACGCACAAAGTCGTACAGTTGTGGCTGGCTCTGCGAAAAGTGGAATTCTGGGAATGGCTCCATCAGGCGCGCCACGTTATGGAAGGTCCTGCCGGCCTTGCGCCGGGTCTGGCCGAGCGTCCAGAGCCAGGCCGCGTCGATGTGCGCGTGACCGGCGGCAGTGATGTGCACGTCTAGGGGAGCGCCCGCCCGGGCGACTCCTGCCTGCAAGGCCTGGTGGGCAGCAGGCACGCTGGCGTAAAAGCGCTCGTCGAACGGCTCCCGCGTGTCCAGTATTTTGAAGGCCTGGTCCAGCGCATCGTACAGGTGAGCACGTGCTGGCTGATGGTCATCCAGGTGGTCAGCGATGCCCAGCGCGACCCGCGCCAGGGCGATCAAGTCGCGCGTTGGCTGGTCGATCTGCACCAGGGCGCACTCGCGCATCAGCAGCCTGGCGTCCGGGTCATTGCGCAGGCTGCCAGCCCAGCCGTGGAGCGCCAGCAGGTGCGCCGCTCCATCGACACAACGCGGGGCCAGGATGATCTCCTGGTGGTGGCGGTCGCAGGCCGCGTAGGGGTGGCCATCGATGTAGGCGAGAGCTTCAGGATGGCTAAAGTCTCCTGCCTCCCCGATCGGCAGGTACAGGGCAACAGGAGAAGCTGTGTCCCACTCGTCGGGAACCTGAAAACGGGTGCGCAGCACAAAGTCGGCCTTGGGCTCGCACCAGTAGCTGCCCCAGGGGATCGTCTGCCAGTCTCCGTCGTCCGTGCGTGCGGACACTGGCGGGTCCGCCAAAGGGCTTTGCAGCTTTCGATAGCGGAAGGGTAGCAGTGGCTGCCGGCAGCGGTAGGCCAGCGGCTCGATCAGGCTCAGGTGACGGTGGATTTTGGTCGAAGTGAAACGAATGCTGTGGTACATGCAGCTAACCCACCTCTGCGTCGTTCTTTGTGCTCATAGGGACACCCGGAAGCGCTGCTCACATGAGTGTGGTCTTGGACTGGCCCTGCCCCCGGCAGAGGGCTGCGGTGGGTTGAGGCGAGCGGGGCTTGGAAAACGCACGCACTGATGGCCGTGCCTGTTGGAACGACCAAGTCGTCACTACGAATCCGCTACAAAGGTGCAGTCCGCTGTTGTCAGGAGCGGTTCTAGATCCTCAGACCAGTTTCTTTGTCGAAGAAGGCCAGGGCCTCTTGGTCGAAGGTCAGGTGCACAGTCTCCCCGGGTGCGATCACGGGGTGCGCTGGCGCGATGATCTTGACGATTTTGTCTCCAAGCTCAATGGCCACGATCTGATGGGAACCTTGTGGCTCTGAGACAAGGCATTCTGCGGACAGAACGGCGTCATCTTCGCTCACGATGAGGATACTCTCGGGCCTGACGCCAAGTACAAGTTGCCGCTGATCATGGTCCTCAATCTTGGCCGCGTTCTCAGCGCTCAGCACGCAGGTGAAGTGAGGGCCGGCCAGTTGACATTGGCCGTTCTCGACCTCCAGCTCGACGTTCATGAAATTGGTCGGCGGCGTGCCGATAAAGTCGGCCACAAACAGGTTGGCGCTGCGATGGTAGACGTCGTCAGGCGACCCAATCTGTATGATCCCGCCATCCTTCATGATCACAATGCGGTCGGCCAGGCTCATGGCCTCGGCCTGGTCATGGGTCACGAAAACGCTCGTAGCCTCGGTCTTGGCGTGAATGGCCTTTAGTTCCGTTCTGGTCGCCGCTCTCAACTTGGCGTCCAGGTTGGAAAGCGGCTCATCCATCAGGAAGAGCTTGGGTCTTACTGCGATAGCCCTCGCTACCGCCACCCTCTGCTGCTGCCCGCCCGAAAGCTGCGCCGGAAAGCGATCCAGCAGTTGGTCAATCTTGGTCAAGGTTGCGGCTTCCTTGACCATCGTGCTAATCGTCTGCTTGTCCATCCGCTTCAACTTAAGAGCGTAGGCGATGTTGTCATAAACCGTCATGTGCGGCCAGACTGCATAGTTCTGAAAGACCATGCTCACGTCCCTTTTGCGGGGCGGCAGATCGGTAACGTCAACGCCATCGATCTCAATGGTGCCCTCGGTCGCCTCTTCCAGACCAGCGATCATTCTCAAGGTTGTTGTCTTACCGCATCCCGATGGGCCGAGGAGAACGAGAAACTCTCGGTCTGGCACCTCCAGACTAAAGTCCTTGACGGCCACAACGTCTCTGCCGAACCGCTTTGTGATGTGTGTTAGTGTCAATGTCGCCATGGCTTCCTCCTCTATACCGTGACCCCGCCCCACATCTGGTGGATGTATCTGCGGATGAAGAAAGTGAAGATGACTGCTGGCAGGGCCATCGCCATGCCGCCTGCTGCAGCCAGATTGACCTGTCCCACGGATCCAAGGACCGTTTGAAAGACCACCACAGAGAAGGTGGGATTGAACGTCGTCAGGATAATCGCTGCCACTGTCTCGTTCCAGGCTCCGAGGAAAGCATACATGGCCGCGGCTGCCAGCCCAGGCAAAGCCAGCGGCAAGGTAATGCGCAAGAATGCTCGCGCCTTGCTTGCGCCAAAGACCTGTGCCGCCTCTTCCAGGGATTCCGGGATGCCCATGAATATGCTGGCCGTGATCCATACGGTCAGGGCGATGTTGCCGATCGAGTATACCAGCGACAAGCCGATGGGCCGGTCATAAAAGTTCATGTTTGCGAGAATCTTGATCATTGGCAGTGCGATGGCCACACCGGGGTACATCCTGACGAAGAGAACACTGAACTTTAGCAGGTCTTTTCCCTTAAAGACGTACCTGGCAAAGGCATAGCCGGCCATTCCACCGATGGATAGCGAGATTACTATGGTCAAAGCGCAGATCTGCAGGCTTCTGATCAAGGCAGGGACGGCATTGTACCCGGCCACGCCGAAGAAGGTCTGGTAGTTAGCGAGCAGATTTCTCCGACGAGTGAAATACACTTCGTCCTCCGTCTCAAGCCTGGCAACCTGCTGCTCGAGGTCCTCTATGGTTACCGGAGTGGCCAACTGGTATCTCATGTACTCCGACATTTTTTGCAGCTCTTTGGTATCCAGCACGCTCTCATAGGCACCCTCTATCCGGTCGTAGACGCTGACCAGGTAGCCCCGCTTGCCAGGTGTGAGCTTGAAGTGAGTCTCCAGCGCGGGGACCAAGGGCAAGGGATAAGAATAGGCTTCTCTGACCGATAGAAAGGACAGCGAGACGATGAAGTAGACTGGCAACAGCATGGCCGCGGCTACTCCGACGACAAGGATGTAGAAGGTTGTCGTCCGTGCGGCCTTGGCAAGGTTCACTGGCTTCCTTCTGGTCATTTCTCTCACTCCCGGGCTCGCTTGAATGCCCCCGAAACCCGCAGGTAGAACAGAGCCGCCAGGGACACGACGATGGCAACGATCATGGTGTAGCCGCCAGCCATTTCGTTGGCGATGTACAAGAGGTCGACCTCTTTAGTGTAATAGACGACCCTCTCAACCAGGAAGGGCATTCTGGAGTATCCGAGGATGAGCACCACGATTAGCCATACCTGGATCGCTGAAATCAATCTCAGTATCATGGCGGTCTGGATCGTCGGCGCCAGCAGCGGCAGTGTGATCTTCCTCAGGACCTGGCGATAGTTCCCACCAAACACGTACCCTGCTTCTTGCACCTCTGGGGGTATGTTCTGCAATCCTGCCAACAGGATGATCATCACCGAAGGGATGACCTGCCAGGCATCAATAATGATCATCAGTGTCATCAGCTTAGCATGGGAACCTACGAGCCAGTAGATCTTTCCGCCCTCCGCCAGCAACCCCACGTATTGCAGCAGGCTATTGATCCACCCATGGGCAGTGAACCCGGTGATCCACATCGCTCCCACTGCGGCGGCCGGAAGGGCCATGGGGATCATGGCCAGGAACAGGAAGAAGCCTGCGCCTTTGAATTTTCTGTTGATCAGCAGTGCGAGAGACAGGGCACCGAGGAACTCTAGCGTAACCGAGAAAACGACAAAGACCGTGGTGTTCCTCAGAGCTGGTAGGAAACTCTCCTCACGGAGAACCAGGCTAAAGTTCTCCAGTGTGAAGCGGCCAGCATCACTGGTGAAGCTGTTGATGACTGAGATCAAAACTGGTCGCAGCCAGAAAGCGGCATAGTAGAGGGCCACGGGAAGGACCAACAGATAGGGAACCGCCTTCTTTCCCAGCTTCCTCCAGGTCTTGGCATTCCGACGCGCGATTGCCGTCATACCCACCTACTCCTTTTTCAGAGTACTGCGCCAAGAGCTAAACTTCAGTAGCCGTTTTTTTATCGCCGAAGGTCTTGGCGAAGACAAGGTCGTAGATCTTGCCGAAGGCAAGGCCAAAGGCGACAGTTCGTGCTCTGCATGTGCTCTGCATGCCCCGTGGGCACCCGTGGGCACCTGCGGGCGACCGCACCGACGGGATGGCTCGACGAGACGTCACTTCGACCAAAAAGGTTTAGCCATTGGTGAAGCAGTAGTACCCACGCGAAGACCCCGAAGCAGCGGCTCCCTGCCTGCCCTGAGCCCCTTGATGTCGTTGTGACAGAAGCCCGGGAGAAACGCCTTTTCTCTCCATCAACCAGGATCACGCTGGGCAGCAGTGCAGGTCCCAGAAAACCGGTTTCTGAACTGCAACCACGCTTGACAGGGTCTCGGGTCTGCGATTTGCGCGCAGGCCCCTCCGGCTGTCTAGAAGATAGAGCCGGGAAATGGGATTAGCTTCCCGGCTCTATCAAGTCGAAAGTAGCTACACGCGTTTCAGTGAGCTACTTCAGAAGGTCATCCACACATTTCTGCGCAGCGTCAAGCCGTGCCTGATCTACAGCCTTGCCGGCCAAGATTGTGTCCTCGAACACGTCGTCAAAGCACACTTTGACGGCTCCCCAGTCCTGGTACAGGTAGCCCGGCACGCCGGAGGCGATGCCATTCTCCAGCACCAGGATGGCCTTGGACATGACCTCGTCGACGGCCTCATCGCCGAAGTAGTCGAGCGCTTCCTGCACGGGCGGAATGAACCCGCCGGTGCCCTTGGCGATCTTGACCTGGATGTCGGGCCGGGTCACGTACTCGAGGAACTGGACGGCCAGGTCATAGTTCGGCGCGCCCTTCATGATGGCGTAGCCGCTCACACCGGCGATGGTGCCGACGCCCACCGGCCCGGTCGGTGCAGGCGCCAACGTGAACTGCGTCTCGTTGGACGAATACACCTGGCCAGCGCGGGCGTTGTGGAACACCGTCAGCCAGGCCTCTTCGCGCATCATCGGGTCCACGCAGCTATCGATGTTCATCACGGTCGGCACAAAGCCACCGGCCATACCGATCTTCTCCCAGATCTTCCATGCCTCAGCCGCTTCTGGCGAGTTGATGTCTGGGAACCCAGCGCCGTAGGACAGCGCCGAGCCGCCGAACTGGTAGACCCAGGACTTCATGGGAATGCCAGTGATGCAGACCTTGCCCTCGCCTTCGCCCTCGGCGATGTTCACTGCCCACTGTGCGTACTCTTCCCAGGTCAGGTGGTCGATGTCCGCACCATCCGGGAGATAGGGCAGTACCTTGTTGTTGGCCAGCAGCAGGTAGACGTCGGCGCCCACCGGCAGGAAGTACTGCTTCCCGTCTCGGTTGGTGTCGCTATCGAAGGTTGGGCTAAAGTGCCTGTCGGTCCAACTGTTGACCAGATCGGTCAGGTCTTCCACGTACCCTGCATCGAGCCAATCCGGCATCTTGCCATTGTGGGCGCAGACAATGTCGGTCACGATGTGGTTGGTGGCCTGCTGGATCTCTGCCCGTTCCAGAAGTGTGTCGTCGTCGATGATCTGGAAGTTCACGGTCACTCCGTGCGCTTCCTCAAACGGCTTGATCACCTCGTTGATGAAGAACTCCTGCTCGCGAGGCGGGCTGAACAGCCTGGAGGAAAAGACCAGCGTCCTTTTCTCCACAAATTCCGTGACGATCTGCGTTTCCTTGACCACCACGGTCTCTTTCTTGGTGATTATCTGTGGCTCTGGCGTCGCCGCCGGTGCACACGAGGCAATCAGGGCCGTGATGACCAGTAATACAAACAACGTCCTTTTCATCTTGGTATCTCCTCCTTAGAGATTTGGTATTGATTCTGATCCGATAGGATCCAACTACAGGCGCATCAAGTATCCGAGCACTCACCTCCTCTCTTGTTGGGCTTGAGATGGTCCTCCTGAGAGACGGAGTTTGGAGGACACCCGCTTGTGAAAGCGGGCTCGGAGAACCAGCGACTAGGAGTCGGAGTGGAAAAGTCGATAGTATGGGTGTTTTGGTGCGGGAGCCAGCGCGCGGGGACGTCGGGTGCGCAGCGAACGCGCCGCGCTATGTCAGCCGCGTTGCTATGCCGGGCCAGGGCCCGCGAGGCAGTAGTGAAAAATCCCGACTTGATTGTGGCGTCGTTGACTGTGATATCCGGCACTGGTTCCTCTCCCTCGAGGGGGGCGTCTTGGCGACAACACCTTCGGCAATTGAGTGCATCATACTTCAAAAGGTGCAGACTGTCAAGCCCGTGCATCCTGTTGTGTAAGAGTCCTCCGCACGTGTTTGCCCTCCCTTGAACAGAGTGGCTGGAAGAAAGGCGTCTGGCTCGGGGGCTTGAGCAGCCACCGCACTGCGTAGGGTGCCAGGTGCAGAGTGACACCGTCCCTGGCCAACGGGTACTCCTCAGCGGTCAGCAGATCGCGCCAGGTGCCGGGCGCGAGGTCGAGTTCGGCGGGCTGAAGCTGCATCTGCTGAGTCTGGCCGGAGACGTTATGCAGGCACAGCACGCGGGTTTCGCCGTCCGGGGACGTGCGCAGCAAGGCAAAGATGGCGTCGTTGTGCAAGCAGAGCACGCGCTGCTCGCCGAAAGGATGAAAGGCCGGCTCTGCGGCGCGGGCCCGAAGCAGGCGGATGTAGGCGCTGAACACCTGATAGCGCAGCGAGGTGGGGTCGGCCAGCTCGCGCTCCAACGTGGCACGGTCGAACTTCTGGCGGTTGATGGTGCGGTTGCGGCTGGTTTGGGCCACGCCCTGGTGCCAACTGCGCGAACCGAGCAGGCTGTGCACATAGATGCCGGGCACGCCGGCCAGGGCCAGCATCATGGCCTGACTGCAGATAAAGCGCTGCACCTGCAGCGCCAGCGGCTCGTCGGCGGAAGGGTCCGATAGGGCGTCAAAGTAGGAGATGTTCAATTCGTAGACGCTGCGGCTGCCATCGGCGTTTGTCTTGTGCGACACCTGCCCGCCGTGAGCCAGAGCCGCGTCCACCAGTCCCTGTATCTCGGCCCCGCTCAGCAGACCCCGCGCAGGCATCACGCCGACGCCGTCGTGGGAGGCGGTAAAGTTGAAAAAGGTGGCCCGCGCCGAGGGCGTCTCCAGCCCTGCGGCCCACTGGGAGATGGCGCGCGCATTGCCGGAGAGGATGCTGTGCATCACCAACGGGGCCAGCGGGAACTGGTAGACCATCTGCGCTTCGTCGGTGCCGCTCGCTCCGGGCAGGGAATCCCCAAAGTAGCTGATGTTTTCTTTGTGGGGTACGTTGGTCTCGGTGATGAGCAGCACGCCTGGCGCGACGGCGTCCAGCACGGCACGCAGCAGCTTGACCACATGGTGGGCCTCTGGCAGGTGGATGCAGGGCGTACCAATCTTTTTCCACAGGTAGGCGATGGCATCCAGGCGGATCATCTGCGCGCCCTTTTCCACGTAGAACAGCAGGATTCTGATCATCGTCAGCAGCACATCAGGATGGGCGTAATTGAGGTCAACCTGATCCTCGCTGAAAGTCGTCCAGACGAGCTTCTCGCCGCTGGCAGATGGGTACGAGTGCAGCAGGGGCAGGGCGCGAGGGCGCACCACCATGGACAGGTCAGTGCCTGGCTCGACAGAGATGAACCAATCGACATAGTCAAGGTCGCCAGCCAGAAAGCGCTGGAACCACTGGCTGCGCCGAGAGACGTGGTTGACCACGGCGTCGAACATCAGGCGAAAGTCGCGTCCCAATCGTTCCACATCGTCCCAGGTGCCAAAGTCGGGGTTGACCTGGGTGTAGTCGATCACCGAGAAGCCGTCGTCAGAAGAGTAGGGAAAGAAGGGCAGGATGTGCACGCCGGAGACGGGGTAGCCCAGCGTCTGGGTTAGCACCTGGTGCAGCGTCTGCAGCGGCGGCACCTCTGGCTCCTGGAATTGGTCGCCGTAGGTGATGAGTATGGCATCACTTTGGCTGAGCTGCCCGGTGGCAGGGGCTTGGGCCTGACGCGGGTTGCGCCGCTGGAAGTCACGCAGGATGTTTTGCAGGCGCCGCCACAGCGGGCCAGCGCTCTCCGCGCCGTACAAGAAGGTCAGGTGGTCCATGATTCTGTCTTGCAATAGTTTCTCGATGCGCAGCAGTGTCCCCCACTTTCTTACAGAGTACTGCATCAATCGCTGAACTTGAGCACCTGTTTTCACGTCGTTCACCCCGCCGAAGGTCTCGCCGCAGGCGATGGCTTGACGGGGCAACAGACCGACCAAAGAGGTGCAGCCACTGATGCACGAAGCAGTAGAATTGGTACACGAATTACACGAAACCAGAACCGAATTACAATGAATCATACAAAGGAAAACCGAATTGTACTAACAGAACCCGAATGACACAAATTGCACTCCTTGTCCTGCCTCTTGGTCTCGCCACCACGTCTCGGGCCGTGGCCCAGAGGCATGTGGTCATGGAAACAAAGTGTCTCACCTCACCCGATCTCAGCGCCCTCAGGTGATGTGGATTACCCGGCCGGTTCGCGCCGACTCGTAGGCCGCCAAGGCGATGGCCAGAGCCGCCCGAGCGTCCTGGCCGGTGATCGCGGGCTCTCGGTGCTCAAGGATGGCCCGCACGAACTCGTCCACTAGCCCATCCACGTCTCGCCGCCACCAGTACTGCTTCTCGGCGCGGGTCGAACCGTAGCACCAATAGTCGTGGTAGGGGCTGTCAATGAGGAAGGCGCTCTCTGTGGTCAGGATTTCAAAGCGCACGTCGAGCCAGGTGGGATAGCCATCGGGGTTGGCCCAGCCCGCGCTGAGAGCCCCCACCACGCCGTTCTCGAACTCGACGGTCATCATCCCCAGGTCGTCAACGGGAAGGCCCTCGTAGAGCGCAGTGCCGATGTGGGCATAAACTCTTCGGGGCTCGCTCTCGGCCAGCCAGCGCAGGGCATCCACAGCGTGGATGCCGATGTCCAGGAAGCCGCCACCCCCGGCCTGCTCTGGATCCACCAGCCAACTGTAATCGGCTGGGCCGGGGATCTTGGTGGGCAGCTTGCCGTACTTGAGGGCAAAGATGGAGACCAACTCGCCCGCCTGGCCGCTGTCGAGAGCCTTTTTCACCTTCATCAAGGGGAGTTGGAAACGGGGGTTGAAAGGCACCATTAGTTTGATGCCTGCCTGCCGCGCCAGGTCGATGATCACGTCGGCCTCGTCCAGCGTCAGTGCGATGGGCTTGTCGCAGAGGATGTGTTTGCGGTGGGCAGTGGCCTCGGCGACCACTCCCAGGTGGCGGGTGGGCTCCGTCCCCACGTACACCGCTGCCAGGTCGTCGCGTGCCACCAAGTCCCGGTAGTCGGCGTAGTAGGGGATGCCATACCGTGCGGCTTCCCCTGCAGCAAGGCCGGCGTTGCCCCCCAGCCCGGCGATGCCGATAAGGTTGGCCCGGGGGCAAGCGCGGATAGCAGCAGCATATTTGGCCGCGTGTGGGTGGGCGTAGCCGATGATGCCAAGGTTGATGGTCTCCATGCTACTCGACTTCCTTTCCCAGCGGCAGCCGCACCGGCTGTCCTGTCTCCGCCGAGCGCTGCGCCGCCAGGGCCATCTCCAAAGCGGCCCGGGCATCTTCAGGGCTGACGGCCGGCTCCCGGTCATCCAGGATGCAGCGCACAAAGTGGCGGATTTCCTCTTCAAAGGCATACTCCGTGGTGGACATGAAGCGGAAGTAGCGCGGCAGTTCGTGGCCTTTCTCGGTGGTATAGATCAACATGGGGTTGGTATCCTTGTCACCGTACTGGATTTTGCCCTCCGTGCCCACCACATCCAATTGCCCGTAGAGCGCCCCCCCAAAGCCCTGCGGATGGGCCCAACTGGCCTCGGCGAAGCCGACCCCTCCGCCGTTGAATTTGCAGGTGATGAAAGCGAGATCGTAGGAGCCAGCCGCGACAGCCGCCTCCCGCACCGACTTTGCCACCGCATAGACCTCTACAGCCTCCTGGCCAAAGTACCAGCGGAAGAGATCGGTGGCGTGCACACCAATGTCCAGGATCACCCCACCGCCCCGCCGCGGATCCCACTGCCAGGCGTCAGGCGGGAAGGGCAAGAACTGCCGTTCCGCCCGCCGGATAAAAACCGTCCGTCCCACCTTGCCTGCATCCAGTTGCTCCTTGATGCTTGAGTAGCGGTGATCGAAGCGGCGCACCTGCCCGACCATCAACTTGACCTTGTTCCTCTGCGCGGCTTTGATCATGGCGTCCGATGCTTCGAGATTGTGCGCCATTGGTTTTTCACACAGGACGTGCTTGCCAGCGTCCATCGCGGCAATCGCCACCTGGGCGTGGACGTAGGTGGGCAGGCAGATGTCCACCATGCGCACATCTTCGCGCCGAAAGAGCTGTTGATAATCGGTGTAAGCCGCGGCCCCTGAACGCTGGGCGGCAGCCGGGGCCAGATCGTCCACTGCGTCGCATACCGCCACCAGTTGCGCTTCCTGGATGTGCGCGTAAGCGGGGAGGTGCCCTGCGGCGCCGATGTTGCCGCAGCCGATTAGACCTACTCCTACTGTTTGATCTGACATATTGCTGCTCCTTCGGGGATTTGCTGGCAAATAAGCGTGGTCACCAGAGCGAGCCCTTGGCTCGAAGCGTTCCACGATCTTGGTGATAATCCTTACCCGCTCGATCTACGGTTTGCAGATCGCATAGACTTCAACGGCAGCTTTGGACATTGCTCTGACCCTGTAGACTCCCGGCACACTGACCTTGCACGTCCCCCTGAACGTTTCCACCACATCCCATGCCAAATCTGGCTTGGGGGCGATAATATGGTGGTGAGGCACGAGGGTTTCCAGCTTCAATTCGACATCCTTCGGCCTGGCGACTATGTGGCATCTGTTGAACACCACAATGGGTGTAAACGATTGAAAGCCCCGCTCCCTTACGAGATCGCCTGGCCCGAACTCCCCGCTTCCAACCCTGATCAGGTAAGGGGCTCTCTTGGGCAAGGGCAGGGGGATTTCCGAGAATCCCAGGTACCACTGGATCAGAACTCTGTCCAGGTAGAAAGCATCGGCCCTGTTGGATGCCTGGGTGCCGTAATCCATCACGTATCCGAACCAGCCGGACTTGGCGGTGGTATGCAGCGCTCCAGTGATCAAGAGCAAAAACGTATGCTTGTTGTATTTGCCGCTGGAGAGCAAGACCCTTTCATCCAGGGTCCACTTCACTCCCGAAACGTATGGAAAGTAGAGGATTCCCAAACTGTCGCCGTTTTCGCTTATACATTCGACTACATGCTTTCCATAGTCTGCGACCAGCAGCTTCTCGCCCCAGGGGGATATGCGCAGGGAATCGAGGCTGGTCGGCGTAGAGTACTGTCTGACCCTCTCCAGCTTCTCGGAGTGTTGCCTGTCCTCAAGCACGTACAGTCCACCGTCCCCACCGCGCATCGGGTTTGAGATCAGCCAGAGCCTGCCCTGGGAATCCAGAGCAGTGCTCGTGATCCCCTTTGCAGGCAGCTTCAACTCCTCTCGCAGTTGGAGGTCGCCCAGGTCTCGGACCTGCACGACGCCCGTCCCGGTGGCCGCATACAAGAGGCCTTCCTCGGCGTCTATGTAGGATTCAAGGCTGCTGTCCCATTTGTACGGCGTTGTGACCTCGGCGAGGACGGCGCCGCCCTTGAACTTGGCCACACCGTATGTGCCCGGCCTGCTGGCCGGGTGAATGCCGGCTATGATCTCCTCCGGGTTCAGAGGATTGTACTGAGCGTCGGCGACGTCCAAGAAAACAGCTCCTGGGAACTTGGCTGGATTGTACCTGTGAAGGCCGATGCCGTAACTTTTGCCTAAAAGGTGGGACACCTTTCACTTCACTTTCCGCTACATTCGTGCAGCCAGATCGCTGCAGCCAGGGGCGTCGGCCTGGTTCCTGGCCAGGTTGACAAGCCACTCCGGGAAACTTCCTCCGGCGTCCTCTTTTGCCTGGCCAAAGAGGTTGTTCACGACGTCGCGGTGCTCATGCGCAACGTTTCTGTCGAACGGTTCGCTGGCCTCCAGGTCGTAGAGGAGCACTCCACTACCGTCAACCTTGCAGTTGAACCACCACCTGTCCGTGATCACCGTAACTGCGGATCCCCAGCCCACGGTCACGTGATCGCGCGGTCCGGGGCTGCCTGCGAGGGCATCCTCCAGGAACGGGATTCCATCGATCTCGACGCGGGGCTTGACGTGGACTGCCTCCAGGATGGCAGCCGTGATGTCATGGTGTTGCACGAACATGTTGCTCGTCTTGCCGGCGTGTTCTGCCTTCGGGAAGCGGATCAAAAGCGGGACTGCGAATACCTCAGGGGCAGAGGGATACCCTCGTTTGCCCAGGTAGTTGCGATCACCGATGGAATGGCCGTGGTCGGCGGTGAATATGACCATCGTGTTTCCCAGCAGGCCAAGCACGCGCAGGCTCTCCATAAAGTACCCAAACCAGCGGTCGCATAGGGTGACTTCGCCGCTGTAGTTTGCCCGTGTGCGAACAAGGAGTTTCTTGTCCAGGTGCGATACATCCTCATACCCAGTCTTTACCTGCTCGCGGCCTTCCTTCTTGGAATACATCCTGCGATAGTGGGGAGGAACCAGCCAGGGCTCATGCGGATCAAAGGATTCGATGGTGAGAAAGAACTTGTCCGCGTCCTGGTTCTGTTCCAGCCAGAGTGCCGCCTCCCTGAGCACACGGGGCGCGAAATAGTCCTCCTCCTTGATCCGGTCGTGGAGGTTCATGATGCACTGCTGGATAAATGCTACGCTCTTTTCATTTTGCAGCTCCTTGGGCAGCCAATAGTCAATCTCGGCTTGAGTCAGCTTTGGCCCGGAGCGGGCAGGGTCCTTTTCCTGACCGCGCAGGAATGTCCATTGGTCAAAGCCACGCCAAAAGTTCTTGGACGGCTTGAACATGTGGTAGACGTCCGCGATTAGGGCGGTGCGCCAGCCCGCCTCGTGCAGAATCTCGGCCAGGGGAAGTTGCTCCTCGGGAATCGGCCCCCAGCCGGGAGCACCCACAAAGTCCCCTCTCAGGCGGAAATCCCCATTGTGGAAGGGATATACACGTTGACCCGTATAAATGGCGCGTCGGGCCGGCAGAGTGGGAAGGGATTCGGGAAACGCCCTTTTCATCACCAGCGATTCGCTGGCCAAGGCATCAAAGTGTGGCGTTTGAACCTTTCCCCAGGGGGGAGAGCCATATACTCCCACACAGTCCTTGCGCAGCGAATCAAAAATCATCAGAATGATGTTCATTGCTTGTCCTTTGTTGAGTTTTACGTCGTTTAGTGATTTCGGACTGGCAGTACCAGTCGGGACTGCCAGTCCGAAAGTGCGTACCTACTGTCAATTGTACACTATCGCGAAGACGTCATCTTGATCGTGATCTTCTGCTCTCCAGACCCCGTGGCCGGTAGGACAGCGGGATACACAGATTGCCCGTTGATTCGAAACCCAGCAATCCGCGTGCCTGGGCCTTCAATCTGAATATCCAGAACCTGCCCACGATAGGGCAGGTGGCTCAGGCGCACGCCGTCGAATCCCTCAGGCAGGAGGGGCTTGAAGCGGATGCCATGCGGCTCAGAAGTCATGCCCACCAATCCCATGAAGATCATGCGCACAAAGCCTGTGGCGCTCCAGGTCTGTCGGGAGCAGGACTTTTACTGGCGAATGCCTTGATCCGATTCCTGCATTCCACCGCATATCCTGCCAGAAATCGGATGGTAGATCTCCGCGAACTGGAGGTCCCGGCAAGCATGCTGAGCCAGTCTTCTTGACTCGTACTCGAAGAGATCGGCCTTGCCGTATGACGCGGCTGCGTGGGCCCAAAAGCCCTGAATGTGTGGCCAAACCGTGCCGCTGTGCCGACCGAAGCTTTTGCCGTCTGCGCTTTCACAGCGGGCAAACGTCGGCCAGACACAAGGGATGCCCGCTGGCGTGATGTGCTGATTACGAAAGATCGCTTCAGCCTGTTCCGTGCTGGCAGTGCCAAACAGGAGCGAGAAACAGTGCCCCAGACCTTCCTGGTGGTCGCAGCCGCCGAACGGGTCAACCAGATAGCGGTAGCATCCTGTGTGCGGCTGCCAGAAGTGCCCGTTGATAGCGCCCTTGAGCGCTTTCGCTTTTGCCGGCCACCTTGGGTCTGCCGGTTCGCCCAGCTCGGCCCTGTCTCACCTTTGTCTTTGCGCCACCTCTGGTCTTTACGCCAGAGGCGTAAACGGGAGGCGTAAACGGAAGGCGCCGTCTACGCCTTGCCTCAAGCCGACAAGGCGTAGAGACAAGGCAAACGGGGACGACACCTTCGGCTGAGGCGGCGAAACCCCGCCCAAGTGATGTCGGCGGTTCGTGCTCCGCATGTGCTCTGCATGTGCTCTGCATGCCCCGTGGGCACCCGTGGGCACCTGCGGGCGACCGCCGAAGGTCTCGCCCAAGGCGACGGCTCCGACGGGGGACCTACGGCGGATAGACTGATCATTTCCGGGCA
>JAUWJD010000015.1 GCA_030607875.1 Chloroflexota bacterium | reverse complement strand
AGTTCCCATGCTCGAAAACGTCGAGCTTCTCGCCAATCGCTAAAGGTATCTGGTATTTGGTTTGTCATACCATCAGTATACACCCAACTGACGGATCTGTTAAGAAAACTGTGTTCGGATCAGTAAGGTGTCTAGCGGGGGCGCTTCAGCGCGTTTTTGGTCGCGCTCAGTTCCCTTGAGAGATGTTTGGATCCGTTGCCGAAACCACTCCTGACGACTGGAAGGCAGTTCCTCACCCCGGCGGTATCTTCGGGCCAAGTCGAAGCCGATGAAGGGCAGTTGGAGTAGGTCAGCGATGCCCAGCGACTCTGCGTGATCGAAGAACTTCCGGAGTGTGGCTGGATCGGGGAGAATAGCAATGTAGTCCTCAGGGTCTAGGAAGTCAGTGTGATACACCGCCCAGGGAGGCTCACTTCCCGCAACCCAACTCGGATTCCAGTATGGGCGTCGACAAGCGAGGACAACGCTCGACAACTGATTAGAATGATCCGCAAGAAAACAGAGCAAGCTATTGACGAAGTCGAAATGATTGGGCTCAGTTCTCAGTCTGTCGTCTAGGCCATCAAGGAAGAGTACGCAGCCTGGCTCGTGCTCTGAACTCAGCCGGCCGAACAAATCTCTATACCTTCGATCTAGGGCTTCCTCAATGCCGCGTCGGGTGGAGAGGTGCCTCTCTAGATTCAGGAGACAAGGCATCGGTGTGTCGGAGGCAAGAAGAAAAGTCTCAGCGGCTCCCAAATATGCGTGGCGAACAGCATAAGTCTTGCCAGAACCTGCGTTGCCGATGAGTGCCATGCGTGGAAAGCTGGTGATTTCACTATGATCAATAAGCATCTGTTCCGGTACTGGCATCCCGAGTTGTCGGTAGCTTCTCGATTCCGAGATTTCTTGGCGGCTGGCCCCCTCGCGAACGAGAATCCTCGGCACATAGTCTTCAGTTTGCTTCTGGTAGTCCGCAAGAGTCTGACTTACCACGACACGCGCTTCATCAAGAAAGCTTGTTTGCCCTTTTGCAGTCTTGCCAGACATCCGCTACCTCAACAGCTCTCGCAGCTGGAGCACTCCTCCCGTCGTGGGTCTTCTTCGATCAAGAGCTCTCTCGCCTTCGCCGCGTAGCGCGCTCGCACTTTGACGCGCACTTTGCCGATGCCGTCCATGATGACGCCAATGACAAGGCTGGACCGAACAGCGTGCTCAGTCCCCGATCTCACATGTGGCTGTTTCCATAGTGCGTTCGAGCAGTTCCAAGATTCCAGCCGCTTGTGCGCGGCGTCGCATAGCTTCCACATCCAACATTTCCCCGCGGATGATGAGCACACCGCGCCCATCACGCAGATGCCCTTCAGAGCCCGTCTCTTGAAATGCAGACAGCTTGCTCAAGACGAGGTCTTTGGCGCTGATGGAAGTTGCAGTGTGGCTTGCCTCGTCATAGGTGATCCGTTGACGGCGCTCGAAGGCACCCAGGGTGAACGGGTCGGTGGTCAGGGGCATCATGTCGATCTTGGCGCCAGTGGCTGGCTGGATGACGTCGAACGGGTAGTGTCGTCGAAGCGAGTCGCGGATCCCCTCCTCGCTGACGTAGTAATCGGGCACCGGGAAGGTCGCTACAAATGGCTCTATGTGCTCTTCTTTCATGTCCACCACGATATCCACGTCCAGAGTGAGACGGGGTTCCCCGTAGAAGATGGCTGCGAAACCGCCCACGACCATGTAGGGGATGCCGAGTTGTTCTAGCACCTCAACCACGCGGGTGAAGAAGGCCCTGAGTTCGTAGTCTCGCACAGGCTCCATCCTGTCATCTCCCTGGATTGGGGTCACCCTGCATGCGCCGGGTGATGCGCCAGCTCAATTCTTCGGTCGAGAGGTTGGGGTGGGCGCGCCGCTCGGTGAGCCGCACAATGTCCAGGGCAAACTGGTAGGCTTGGAAAGCCAACTCCAGACGTCGTGCCGGGCTCATTGCTCGCCAGATGGCGACTTGATGCGGATCAAGTGGCCCGATCTGCCGGAGTACTTGCTCTATGATGTCCTGTCCGGCGGGCTTTGCGGGTGTGGAGCCAGGGGTCATGATTGATCTTCCTCGGGCTGCTGCTGCTTAGTCAACAACTTCCGCGCTTCCTCGGCCTGCTCGGGACGCACCAGGACGCGCACTTTGATGCTATCCTACGTACGGCAGCAGGTCACAGGAACTCGACGTGATTTTGCATGTCTTCGGGTTCCAACACTTGATAGATCAACATCAGGACGCGCACGACACGCCCCACCGCGCTCTGTTGATGGACATAAGCGATGCCAGCACGGCTGCTCCCCTCAGCATGCAGACGCAAGAAATCAGCGTCCTGTGTAGAGACCACCCGGCTCTGACTCGCAGCAAGTGCAAGGTGGTCTTTGTCAGGAGCTTCGAGCATCCCAGCCTCCTGCGCAGTCAGGACGTCCACGCCTCGTAGTCGCAGGCCCGCAGTGACCGCAGAAGGCACGTGTTCATCCATGTAGAACCTAATCTTTTCGGCCACGCAGCTTCTCCGGCAGCTTGGAAGGGGTCATTTGGCGTAGTTCTTCAATGAAGGCTTGGTCTGCGTGAATAGAGTGGTCGATTGCGGTGCGGTGATCGTAGTAGTAGGCCAATGCTGCGTAGACATCCCCCAACGTAATGCCATGCTCTGTGGCGATCTCGTCGGCACTAAGCCCTATCCACTCGTGCCAGATAGCAACATTCTGCACCGTGATGCGATGGCCGGCGATGCGTGGCTTGCTCCCCGCCACACCTGGCGTGATCTCGATGTGCTGGTCCAACAGCGTTTCAGTTGCCATTGTCATCCTCCCAATGCTGCTGCACTTCCGCTAGCAGCCTCCGCGCTTCCTCGGCGTCTTCGGGACGCACCAAGACGCGCACCTGGCCGAGGCCGTCCACGGTAATGCCAAAGAGCAGGCTGGCGCTGTCGTAGGACAGGATGGACGGAATCCCCGCCGCTTCCAGCTTGGACTTGATGACGTGCGCTCTGGGGGGTCCCTGTGTGGCATATACCTCACCCAGTTCGGCTGCCTGCGGATTCTCGGCGTGTGCTGTCATTCTTGTCTACCTCTGTCTGTTCGGTTCACCGGAGATTATAGCCGGTTGCCCGGCTTTGCGCAAGGCAGTTACCGGTCGCCAGTTACCAGTCTCCAGTAGTCCTGGAGGGCAGCCAACTGCCAACTGGGAACCTATTCCGTGTTGTGTACTCTCAGTGCCAATAACAGTCCCTCCCGCAACGCGACCTGTGCCCTGTCCGCCGTCATCACGTTGCTGACGCCGCGGGCCGGTCCAAAGCCCAGGGTGTCATTGTCCAGGTCCCACTCCAGGCCGGCAGTGGTCACGCCGATGGCATCCTGGCCCACGGGCAGCAGGGTCACGATGTCGCCCCGCTGGCCGTCGATCTGCAGTTCGTCTCCAGCACGGATCAGCCAGACCTCGGTGTTCCCGGCCACAATCCTGGCTTTGATGCCAGCGAGCTGCGGCATGCCTAGCAGCAAGACGTTGGCCAGCGTGTGATCCAGCCGGCCACCGATGGCTCCAAGGAGCACAATCTCTTCCGCGCCTCGCTCGAGAGCGTACTGGATGGCCAGTTCGGTGTCCGTCTCGTCTTTGCGTGCTGGATGGTCCACGAATGGGCAATCCAGCCGGGAGCGCACATCGGCTGGCACCGAGTCCAGGTCGCCAATGACCACCTGTGGTTGCAGTCCCAGGTGCAGCGCGACCAGGGCCCCTCCATCGGCTGCAATGATCCAGTCACCGGGCTGAACCCGGTGCACATAGTTCTCGCCTTCTTCGACGTGTCCGTTGGCAACGATGATGGCGCGCATTTCTCCTCCGGGTATTCAGGGGACTTGGGTGCGTGCCACTTCTAAGTGCCACGCACCTGGGCACTTTCATTCTCCGCCAGCGTCTGCAACAACTGCTGTTTGAGCGCGGCGAACTCGGGTGTCAGGGTCATCTCCCGCTGCCGTGGGCGGGGTAGGGGGATGGCCAGTTCGGCGCGCACCTGCGCTGGCCGTGCGCTCAGCACGTACACCTTGTCTGACAGAAAGGCCGCTTCCTCGACGTCGTGGGTGATGAACAGGATGGTGTGGCGAAACTGCTGCCACACTTCCAGCAGCCATTCCTGCAGCGTGCTGCGCGTGATAGCATCCAGAGCGCCGAAAGGTTCGTCCAGCAGCATGACGTCCTTGCGGCACAGGAACGTGCGCAGCAGGGCGGCGCGCTGCCGCATGCCGCCCGACAGTTCCCTGGGGTAGCTGTCGGCAAAGCCTTCTAGCCCGAAGAGCGGCAGCAGGCTCTGCGCCTCGCGCCTGGCTGCGGTCAGATCCTCGCCGTGCACTTCGGGCCCCAGGATGACGTTGTCCAGCACGCGCCGCCAGGGTAATAACAGGGCGCGCTGTGGCATGTAGCCGACTGTGCCCAGTCGCTGCCGCAGCGCAACACCGTCGAAGCAGATCTCGCCCCGATCCGGCTGCTGCAGGCCAGTGATGATGCTGAACAGCGTGCTTTTGCCGCAGCCGCTGGGTCCGATGACCGTCACGAATGTCCCCTCAGCAGCGCGCAGGCTCACGCCGGCCAGCACCTCCAGCGGCTGTTCGTTCAAGCGGTAAGCTTTGTGTATGTTCCGTATCTCAACTCTGCAAGTGGCTGCGTCGTTCACAGTATCTCTCTCAGCTAGCTCATCGTACACGAACAGCACGCCTTGTCCTGCCTCTTGGTCTCGCCGCGTACGAGGTCGGCCAAGACAGGGAAAGGAGCACGAGTCACACGAACACTCTTGATTCTCTTTCGTGTTATTCGTGTTGTTTTCGTGTCTTCCGTGTACAGATCATGGCAAGAAGTCGTTGGTGAAGGCCTTTTCCGGATCAATGGGCTTTTCGATCAATTTGTTGTTGTACATAAAGTCGGCGAACTCCTGCCAGACCTCCGTTTCTTGCAGGCCCCAGCGTGCTGCATCGTCCTGATAGCGCGGGCTGAGCCAGGCCTGGCTGCGGCGGGCCAGCTCGGCATCGGTCTCTGGCGAGGCGTGCAGCAAGATCGTGGCCGACTCTTCTGGGTGGGCGACGGCATATTCGTAGCCACGGGCCGTGGCGGCCATAAAGCGCTGCACCAGGTCCGGCTTGTTCTCAATGGTGGTTTCCCCGGCGATGATCACTGGCGTGTAATAGTCGGGCACGCAACTGCCGTACAAAGGCAGGGTATTGAGTTGGACGCCCATGATCTCAGCCTGCACGCCGTCCCAGGCCATGAATATCCAGGCCAGGTCGACGCGCTTGCCGATCAGTGCCGGGAACGCGTCAAAGCCCACGTCGATGAACTCCACCTTGGCGATGTCGCCGCCATCGCAGGCCAAAAGCTGGCCCAGGATGGGCTGCTCGATGGGCAGCCCGTACGAAGCGTAACGCTTGCCTTCGATGTCCTTTGCTCTGTGGATGCCGGCCTCGGCCAGTGAGGCGAAGGCCGAGGTGTTGTGCTGGATGACCGCCGCCAGTGAAACGACCAGGATATTTTTGGACCGTGCAATGGTGACCTCTTCCTGGAAGCTGACGCCGAACTCGGTGTTTCCAAAAGCCACTTGTTTGAGCGCGGCGGCAGGGTCGGAAGGAATCTGAATCTCCAAGTCGATCCCTTCTTCGGCGTACCAGCCTTTCTCCAGGGCCACGTAGAAGCCAGTGTGGTTGGTGTTGGGCACCCAGTCCAGGGACAGGATGGCCTTGGTCGGTTGTGCGGTTGGGGTGGGTTGTCTCGTGGCACAACCGGCTGCCAACGTGACAAGTAACAGCGCCGCCGCAGGAATCTGCATCCATCTCTTTGACATGTTTCACCTCCCTTTGATATGAATGACTCTGTTCACGTTTGTATCTCTTCCCAACGTTCCTGGCGCGTAGACGTGTAGTACCAGGGCAGCGCCAGGCGCTCGATCACTGCTACAGCCAGGAAGAGCAGGATGCTGAGCAGCGAGCTGATGGCGACGGCGGCAAAGACCCAGTCGGTGCGGAAGGAGTTGGAGGCGCGCAGCATGAACACGCCTAACCCCTTGCTGGCGCCCACCCATTCACCGATGATGGCGCCGATCACGCTGTAGGTGATTGCGATTTTGATGCCCGAGAACATCGCGGGCAACGCCCTCGGAACCCGTACCTTAAAGAACACCTGCCGGCGGGTGGCGCCCATCGCTTGCAGAAGTGCCAGCAGCTCCGGGTCGGCAGAGCGCAGCCCGTCGGCGCTGGTCACCACGATGGGGAAGAAGCACACCAGGGTTACGACGATGATCTTGGGCCAGATAGTGTAGCCCAGCCAGATGACCAGCAGCGGCGCGACGGCCATGATAGGCACGGTCTGCGTCACCACCAGCAGTGGGTACAGCGCACGGCGTAAGAAGGAGGAGAGGTCAATGGCCAGCGCCAGCGCCAGCCCGCTGATCAGCGCGGCCCCAAAGCCCAGCAGCGTTTCTTGCATTGTTTGTTGGATGTGGGCGCTGAGCAGGCCGCGAGCCTGTACTCCCGCGCTGACGATGCGCGATGGAGAAGGCAGCAGATAGGCCTCGATATGCCACAACCAGGTCGCGCACTGCCACACTGCCAGGAACAGGGCGATGAGGATCAAGGGTGGCAAAGAGTTCTGGACTGCTGCTCTGGCGCGCTGCTTCAATAGGTCAGGCATGGCCCACCTCCGGCTTCCGTGGTGGCATTGGCGGGCAGGCGTTGGATACGGTGACCACCATCACCGTGCCCCCATGCTCACTGGCTGCCCGGAAGGCGTCGCGCAGTGCGGCAAATACCACCGCTTCCTCCCCTTCCAGCAGCGTGCTCATCGATCCAGGCCGGTAGGCAAGCCCACGAGCCTCAAATGCCTTCCAAGCTGCCTCGATGGCGGGCGCGAGGTCACTTTGACCGAGTGGGTAGATGCTCACCTGGGCGCTCACTGTCATTTCGTTACCCTCCCTACCAACAATGCACCGAATGGTCTGAACAGGGCGCGCCCGAGCCGCTCAAGTCCCCAGGCCCAGCGCAGCCCCCTGCCGTTCGGCCCGATAAAGACCGAGCTGCTCCACTGGACTGGCCCTAACTGGCGCAACAGCCCGACGAACTGCCAAGGATAGAAAAAGTGCGCATGGGAGAACGGCGTCTCTTGTTTCCTGCTCTCGCGTCGTCGTGCCCAGGCCCAGGGGCTGAGTGCATTGAGCACTCCGACTACCAGCCGCCCGCCTGGGCGCACCGCGCGCCACATCTCGTCGATGGCTTGCTCTGGGTGAGCCACAAACTCCAACGTCGTCACCGAAAGCACCAGGTCGAACGCACCGGCGGCCAGCGGCAATGTGGCTGCATCTCCTCGAACCAAGTGCACCGCAGAGACTTTGCTCTGCGCCACGGCCAGCATGGGGGCCGACAGGTCCACGCCTACCACGGTGAGCCCATGTGCCGCCAGATCAACGGCAAAGTGGCCGCTGCCGGTGCCCACGTCCAGCCCGCGTTCCCCGTGGCGCAGCCTGGCCAGGTGGTAGAGCAGATCTTTTTCCAATTCATCGGTGGTATGACCCAGCGGGGTTTCGAACCACCAATCGTAGAGCGAGGCCACAGCATTGAAGGCATGCTCTGATGGGGGTCTTGGCGATGTTGACATTCCCTCTTCTATCCCCTACAGCACAAAAGCGCCGACCCAGATAAAGGCCGGCGGCTCTTGGATACAAGGATTGCTTCCCTGCGCTAGCATTACCTAGGTCAGGTTCAAGGAGTCGATGGCTTCCCGGCCACCCTCTCAGCCCGCCTTATGGGGCTCCCCTAGCAACTGTCGTATTTGATTACGTTGACATTGTATCACAACATGGACTGAGAGTCAAGCACAGCACCAGCACCAGCGCGTACCAGAACAGGAACGCGCCAATCGACGTTTGGCGATTGGCCTGCTGTTGCTGTACAATCCGGCTCGGATATGGGGAGTGACGGGGGCAGGCTGTATCACAATCTGCCTGTTTGAATGGCGATCGGTTTGGGAAGTGGAGAGCGTTCGGCTCTGCGCTGTGAGTGTCAGGCACACACTATCGCCAAGTCGTATGGATTGCTCAGTGCAGAGCGTCCCGGGTCGCTAGTGCCTGAACGGGCAGACGCTGCCCGGCGTTTGGGGATGGTCTCCATGCTCTCAATCCCTTTTCATCCTGTTTTCACCTTTGTGCTGCATAGTTCCTGCGATCACATACTGGGAGGTGGACGTTGTTCAAGCAGCTCTGGTCCAAGTGGAAAGTCATCATCACCCGGATTGGCAATGTCTGGGCTCGAATCGTTTTCTCGCTCTTCTATTTTCTGATTGTGACGCCGTTTGGGCTGGGTGTGCGGTTGTTATCCGATCCGCTGCAACTCAAGCGTCACAACGGAACTACGTTCTGGCAACTCAAGATATTGCCAGAGCCTACGCTTGAGGAAGCGAGGAGGCAGTTCTGATGTACATACTTGGCATCTCTTGCTTCTATCACGACTCTGCTGTGGCGCTGCTCAAAGACGGCCAGTTGGTCGCCGCTGCAGAGGAGGAGCGTTTTTCCCGCAAGAAGCATGACTTTGGATTTCCTACGCGGGCCATTCAGTTTTGCCTGCGACAGGCGGGCATCACAGGCCAAGATCTGGACTATGTAGTCTTTTACGAAAAGCCCTTGATCAAATTCGAGCGCATCCTGATGACTACGCTCAGCACGTACCCCAAGTCCTGGCGTGTGTTCCGAGAGGCCATGCTCAATTGGTTTTCAGAGAAGCTGTGGATCAAGAGCCACATCGTGAGAGAGCTCGACGTCGCAGAGGCCAAAGTGCTCTTTGCCGACCACCACATGTCCCATGCGGCCAGCGCGCTGTACAGCTCTCCGTTCAAGGAAGCGGCTATCCTGACCATAGATGGCGGGGGGGAGTGGACCACAGCGGCAATTGGGCGTGGCAAAGCTGCGTGGGACGCGCAGCAAAGAAATGAAATCGTGCTGTCGCGAGAGATTCGCTTTCCGAACTCACTCGGGCTGCTGTATTCGGCCTTTACCGCCTTCCTGGGTTTCAGAGTGAACAACGGCGAGTACAAGGTGATGGGCATGGCTCCGTATGGACAGCCACGCTACGTTGACCGGATCAGAAGAGTGGTGGACGTCGCCGATGACGGCAGCTTTCGCCTCAACATGGACTATTTCGCGTTCCACCAATCTACAGAACGTACCTACAACCTTAAGTTCGCGGAGCTTTTTGGCCAGAAGCGCGATAACAAGTCCGAGTTCTTCACCCGCGAATACGGCTTCAAGCCTGGCTGCGAGGCAGAGGCGGATCAGAATCAATACTATGCAGACGTTGCGGCCAGTATTCAGGCTGTGACGGAAGACGTCTTGCTCAAGCTGGCCAATGAGGCTTACAATCAAACAGGTTTAGATACGTTGTGCATGGCGGGGGGCGTAGCCCTCAACAGCGTCGCCAACGGCAGAATCCTGCGCGAGACACCGTTCAAGAACCTGTTCATCCAGCCGGCGGCTGGTGACTCGGGATGCGCATTGGGCGCAGCGCTGCATGTGTACCATACCTTGCTGCAGCAGCCGCGTCGCTTTGTGCTTGAACATGCCTACTGGGGTCAGGAGTATAGCGAAGAACAGGTGCAGGCTTTTCTCGATGCCAATGGCATCCGCTACCAGTACTTCAAAAACGACGACCAACTCATGGATCGTGTTACGGACCTGCTGTTGCAAGGCAAAGTAGTTGGCTGGTACCAGGGACGTTTCGAGTGGGGCCCTCGTGCCTTGGGCAACCGCAGCATCCTGGCCGACCCCCGTCGTGAAGAGATGAAAGACATCGTGAACCGCAAGATCAAGTTCCGAGAACCCTTCCGCCCCTTCGCGCCAGTGGTGCTGGAGGAGAGGACACAAGAGTTCTTCGAGCTTGAGAATCCAGAGCAGTGCTACCCTGCTCGCTACATGTTGGTGGTCACGCCGGTTCACGAGGACAAATGGGACGTCATTCCAGCGGTCACGCACGTCGGTGGGACAGCACGGCTAGAGACCATACGGCGCGAGTGGAATCCGCGCTACTACGAGATCATTCGCAGGTTCGGTGAGGCAACCGGCGTGCCAGTCCTGCTGAACACGTCCTACAATCTGCGCGGTGAACCCATCGTAAACTCGCCGGCTGATGCTTTCCATACCTATTCCCACAGCGGGATGGATGCCGTGGTCTACGGGCAGTACTTGGTAGAGAAGGACAGGGGATGACACGGGGCGAAGCCGCTCCCAGCAACTGGAGAGACCTGGCCCTGAACCTGCTGCTTGCTTTCGCCAGCACTGTCTTCTTCCTGGGGGCGCTCGAAGGGATGGCGCGTCTGGGCGGGCAGCGGCCTTGTCTGAACCCGACGGCTCAGGCTGAGGGTGCGGAGACCAAGGTTCGTTCCCATTCCCTGCGACAGTACGAGCTGGTGCCTGGCGCCACCTTCACCTTCGACCGGGAAGCTGCTATCCGGCACAATCTGAGCCCGGATTATCTGGATACCTGGGAGCGCATCACCTATCGCATCAATTCACTGGGCTTGCGTGGATCGGAAGCCAGCGCAGGGAAGCCAGCGGACACCGTTCGCATTCTGGTGCTGGGTGATTCCGTAGCTTTCGGCTGGGGGGTCGAGGAGGGAGACAGCCTCGTGCACCAGTTGCAGCAAGGGCTCGACCAGCTCGACACGGGCACGCGCTTCGAAGTGTGGAATGCTGGTGTGCCGGGCTACGCAACGTGGCATGAAGTGCAATATCTGCTGGAAAAGGGAAAAGCCTTCGATCCTGACTTGATCCTGGTTGCCTTTCTCTTCAACGACGTAGATGGGAACAACGAAGCGGTTCACAAGCAGCCCTTGGGGATGGGAGTGGCCGCCAAGGCTTTCACCTGGCTCACGAGGAAAAGCGCGCTTCTGTGTTTCGTGCGCAACCAGGCGTTGGAGTTCAGGCTCAGAAACCTGCAGCCCTGCCAGGGCCCCAACTGCTGGAATGAGACGGAGACTCTTCTGGATGGATTGGTGACACAGAGTCAGAGGTTGGGGAGTGCACTGACGCTGGCGGCTTTTCCCATGAGATTGCAGGTTGAGCCAACCTCCGAGCCTGGATACTATGATCGCGCATTAGGAGAAAACCCGCAGGGGAACTACCAAGACATCATTGTCCGGCTTTGTCACGAGCGAGGAATCGCTTACCTGGATCTGTTGCCGGCTTTCCAAGAGGCGATGGCGCAGGAGCAGCGCACTCTCTTTCTCGACGCCGATCATCCTAACGCAAGAGGACACCACGTAGCTGCAGCAGCAATCAGCGCGTTTCTGGCCACGTTTGAACCGCTTGCAGAGACGTCGCGACAAGACCGCAGCTACACGCTCACGTATTGGAACGGAGTTGGCAAATGAAAACTTTAAGAGGCATCCTCTCCCGCTTTCGCGTGGTAGGAGAGATGTTCTCGTTTCTGTGGAAGCGGAAGCTTTGGTGGCTGATGCCCATGGTCTTTATCCTGGTCGCTTTTGGTTTATTGATGGCTTTTGGCCAGGCGACGGGCATCGGACCATTCATCTACGCCTTGTTCTAGACAGGGCGCTGTGCGGGACTGAGCAACACGGCTTACAAGAAGCTGCGTTACTGGGGTTGTGTGCGCTTGCCCAGTTGCCCTGGCGGCCTGCACACTCATGCTCACTTCGAGTTCGCCGACTTCGATGGGTGCCGCGTTCGTCACACGGAGGTACCATGTATCCAAGCCGCTTGCTTGTTGGTGCAGGAAGTGCATCGCATTCGAGGCAACTCGCGGCTTCTGCACCCTCCTGGCCGGAACCATGTCGTATCCTGTCCATAAGGCAGAGGAGAGCTGTACGCGTTCGTCGTCTTTGCCAGAGCATGTCTGCGTGTGCGAAAGAGCGTCTGCGTGGGGAGGGACGGGTCAGTTCTTCCAAGCGATGGTCCAAGGCCACAAAGAAGTATGGTGGCAGTCTCGTCGGTGGCCTGTTGCTATTTGCCTACGGTTTCTTCACGAATTCCAGCCACGGTCCTATTAGCTGGGACCAAAACTGGTT
The DNA here is from genome assembly GCA_030607875.1 of Chloroflexota bacterium. Taxonomy (GTDB): domain Bacteria; phylum Chloroflexota; class Anaerolineae; order UBA2200; family UBA2200; genus JAUWJD01. Next base: position 59,219 of record JAUWJD010000015.1, on the reverse strand, counting down.
CCTCCAAGTCGTGCATCGGCTTCTCACAGGCGATGTCCTCTATCGTGATGTGTGGTTTGTTGCCACTCCGCTTTCGATCTACATCACCACAGCCTTTGCTGCCTTGTTCGGAAACGAGATCCTGGTCATCAAAGCGGTCATGGCGCTCTGTTTTGCCTCCACCTGCTTGTTATCCTATCGCATCGCCCTACAGCTCGGCCAAAGTCGCTTCTCGGCGGTCTTGATGGTGATGATACTTCTCATCTATTACCCGTCCTGGATGCCGGGGTACAACGTGCCCTATACGCCAATGGGCTATGTTTTCATGCTAGCAAGCTTCAGTGCTGTGCTGTCCTGGAGGAAGAGCGTGCGGGCGGTAAGACATGCCGCCGCGCGCAGCGCCACGCGCGACTTGGTTGCCGCTGGCATCAGTGCCGGGTTCTGTTTTGCAGGCAAGCAGAACTTGGGACTCTATACACTGGCAGCACTCTGCCTGGCCGTGGTGGTTGTATGTCGAGACGTACGGGCGAGTGTGCCCCATAGGTCAAGGGCTTTCGCGCTGGTTCTGGCCGCATTTTCGCTTGCCGCTGGCGTGATTCTGCTGCCAGTTTGGCTGAGTGGGGCAGGTGTCAAGTTACTCGACTATGGGTTCTTCGATCAAGGTAGCTACATGCGGTATGCACAGATAGGGTACCGAACTCAGCTGGGGGCATTTGTGAGCCTCACACGCGATGCGGTTTCCCTGAGGAAACTCGGCGCTCTTTACCGACAACTGCAGTTCATACTCCCCATTCCGGCATTTGCGGCGCTGCTATGGTCATGGGTGCGGGCGAGCTCTGACAAACGCGGATTGGCGACCATCGTGCTTGTCTTCGTTGCCGCGGCCTTCGCTGGCGTGTTCCCGCGTGTGGACACCGCTCATATGATTTGCGCAGTGCCGGCCCTCCTGCTTGGATTCGTATGGGCCTATCCCAACATCGACTTCAGCGTGAACACGTTCTGGATTCCTCTGGCGCGCATGGCCATTCTGCTGGGGTTAGGGGTTCGGCTGGCCTATGAAGTCGTTGGCTCCGTGAGATGGATGGCATATGGTATCCGGTCTGGTAAGTACCAGTTCGCTCCCTGGCCGGGCTTCCACGGAGTCTTTCTGCTATCTGACTTCATTGAGGACGCGGAGACTCAGGCAGAGATGCTGAAAGCAAGCGCTGCTAGCCAAGAGGTATTCATCTTGAGTCCGCCCGCTGCCTTCTACTATCACGTTACAGGGCTAAGGAACCCCACGCCTTTCGATTTCCCCCTGTCGACAGCGTTTGGCCTCCACGGGCAAGCCGAGGGCATTGAGGCTCTTGAGAGGGGTGAGTTTTGCTGGGTCTGTCTAAGCCCTCTGGGTTCACACAGCTTTGCTCCAGTATTGCTCGAGACGTATGTGCAGCAACACATGGAACCGGTGCGCAGTACAGGCTGGTGTACTATGTACCGCAACCCCCGATGCTGTTTTGAGACAAGTTGGCGTGGTGGGAAGCAAAGAGGCGCCTCCTGTGCAGGCGCTGCGGAATCATGCGCCGGGATTAGCGGTTGGCTCGTTCTCAGGAGCAGAACCATCGGGGTACACTTCCATTCCGCGGTAAGCAAACCCTCCTGAAGCAACGTCCGGATCTCCGAGACGCTAGCTGGCTCTCTGGCTGGCCGATCCATCGAGCCAGTGTCCCTGGGCGCGCTCGAAAACTTGGTGTGGGCAAAGCTCAGAGCCCTGTTGCCCCAGAACGTTCGAACTTGCCTGATAACAGGATACGTTGGCCTCCGGATGCAAGAGTGCGTCTGCCCAGATCGCAGAGTGGCCCAGTCCCCTTCCCACGTTAGGGGAGCACAGACCTACCGCCAGGTCAGCAAAGAGCCACCAGAGGGGATTTCCCTGGTGGCTCTTGTGCATGGGTGGCAAAGCTCTTCGGCCTATCGGCTATTCCTGTTTCTTCACCCCAGGCATATAGTTGAGGACGCTGCGGCGTTTGGCCTGGGACTTGAGTTCCATCTCCTCCGCAGCCAGTTCCATGGAAACCAGCTTCTCCACCGCATAGGTCCAGGCTCCAGATTTGATCGGTGTGTGACGTATCCGATGCCGCCGCACTAGCAGCGCCTCCGGCACCGGGCAAACCTGCGTGCAAGCACCGCAGTACAGGCAAAAGCGATCGTCGAGGACCAGTTGCCCGTCACTCATGAGCAGCGCATCGGTGGGGCAGATGTCCGCGCAGGCCTGGCAGCCCGATGGGCACAGGCTGGCGTTCAGGCGGATGATGCCCTCGAACGGGTGTGTCGCCGAGAAGGCTTCGGGGCTGGTAGCCTCGCACTGTCTGCAATAGATGCAGTCGCTCTCATCCACTTGAACGTCTTTGACCCTCCGCACCTTGCCTGTCTTGGTGCGCGTCACCTCCACCGTGATGACCTCCGTGGGACAGGCCTTGACCACGGCGTCTGCCTTGTCCTTGGGCAGCTTGGAGGCGTCCCAGGTGATTTCCTTGGTCAGTATGGGAAAGACCTCGTACTCCCAAACTAGGATGCGCTCCTCGCCATCGATGATTATGCTCAAGGCATTGACCGGGCAGATGATTACACACTCCCCGCAAAAGTGGCATTTCCGTGCATCGATGTCCACCGTGGGGCGCTGCACGAGCTGTCCTTCCTCCACTGCGCCAGGAACGAACTCGATGGCCTCGGGAGGACAAACGGCAACGCACAACTCGCATCCCACACATTTGATGCGGTCCAACTCCAGCCGCTGGTGGCGAGTGATCATCCTGCGGTCCAGGACCAGAGCCTCTGATGTCGATTGTTTGCGTGTGGTACCGCGTTTCATGTCTTCCTCCGGAATGTGGTGACGTGTCCCTAGTATTCTTGAGGCAAGCTTTCCAGTTGAGCAAGGCTGAAAACAGGGCCATCTTTGCAGACATAGTAGGGGCCGATGTTGCAGCGTCCACACTTGCCTATGCCACATTTCATACGCCGCTCCAAAGACGAAAAAACTTGCTCGGGTGGAAAGCCGAGTGCCCTGAGCTTGGGCAGTGTGAAACGGATCATGACTGGCGGGCCGACGATCACTGCATAGGTGCTCTCGGCACTTGGCGCGACCCTCTCTACTACGTCTGGCACAAAACCTACGTGCTTTGTCCACCCGGGTGCTTCTCTGTCAATCGTCAGGTGCACACTGATGTCTTCGCGGCGCTCCCATGCTGCCAGGTCTTCCTTGTACAGCAGCAGGCCGGGCCGCCGAGCTCCATAGATGATGATGATCTCCCCGAATCGCGAGCGATTGCCTGGATCCAACAGGTAGTGGGTCAATGAACGCAACGTCGTGAAGGCAAAGCCGCCACCGACAATCACAACGTTGTGCCCTTCAAATTGCTCCAGAGGATAACCGTTTCCTAGCGGCCCGCGCAGGCCAACAAGCTCCCCCTCGTTCATGTTGTGCAGAGCTGTGGTCACTACACCAACCTTGTTCACCGTGAATCTCAGAGGCCCTGTCTCAGTGGGGGATGACGCGATGCCGAAAGGCGCTTCCCCTTTGCCGAACACCGAAATCTCGCAGAACTGGCCGGGCCGGAAATCAAAACCAGCGGCGTCCTCCTCCCGGGCAAAAGCAAGATCGAACGTCTTGAGCATTTCGTCATCGGTCTCAACGTGTATGCGCTCGATGCGCATTGGAAGCGGCAGGTAGGGATTGGGTACAGAGTTGACGGATATCTTAGGTGACTGGGTTCTAGTTGTCATTCAGCCGCTCCAATCTCAGCCAGTAGTTGGCGGAGATCTATATTCACAGGGCACAACTGCACGCAGCGCCCGCAGCCCACACAGCCGACCAGGTTTTGGTTGACCAGGTGGTAGTTGAACTTGTGCATCAGCCGTTGGCGCACCCGCTGCCGCCCGCCGGGCCGAGGGTTGTGCCCCGATGCTTCTAGTGTATAGATGCTGTACTGGCAGGTATCCCAGTTGCGCACCCGCTGGCCGCAAGTCGTGGTGCCCTCGTCCACAATATCGAAGCAGTAGCAGACTGGGCAAAGTAGTGTACAGATGCCGCACCCCAGACAGGTGGCTTGTATCTCATCCCAGAAGGGACTGTCCATCATCCCGTCCAGATGCTGCTTGATGATGTCCATGCTCATGGGTGCTGGCAAGCGTTGCAGTGCCGTCTGCTCTGCAGCATCGGACGCTTTTAAGTCTGCTTTCGTCGCTCGGCGGAAGCCTCTTCCGTGCAAAAGCCTCTTACCTTTGGCGGTCAAGGCTTCTGCCAGATAGGCCTCTCCAATGTCTGTGAGGAAGAGATCCATCCCATCCTTCTTGAAGGGCCCTCCTCCTACCGAGGTGCAGAAGCATGTGCTCAGCGGTTGGTTGCAGCCGATGCCGATCAACCACGTCTTCTCGCGTTTGTTGGTGTAGTAGACGTCGCGGTCCTCTGGCGTGTCAAACACGGCATCCTGAATGAGCATGGCCTGCGCATCACATGGCCGCACGCCCCACAGGATGCGCTCCTTTTCGACCGCTTCCATAGACTGCAGCCGCAGCACGTCCGCGTCTTTGGTGTAGGTGAAAAGCGTTTCCGTCTGGGGGAAGACGACGTCTTTCGGCGGCTTGCGTGTCACCAGGCAGTCCCAGACCACTTCTTCAGGCGCTGTGATCTGGCGGAAGGTGACGTAGTTAGCCTCCTCTGCCGGAGCATAGACGATATAATCTTCCAGCAGCCGTGCGAGAAAGGCGTTGATATGTTCTTTGGCGATCCTTTTCTTGGTCATCGATACCCCATCATAGGCCGCGCTGGAAAGTCAACGGCTGCAAACATGCATGACTAGGGCGTGGAATCCGATCCTTCGTCCGGCTGAAAAACGGCCAGCGGAGGCAGTTCTCCCACAATGAGCCCCGTCTGGAATCCGTAGAGTTCCCATACCTCCTTGCGTAACTTGCCGTTGAGGTACACGAGGTCGATCTCCATCGGGCACGAACGTTCGCAAGCTCCGCAAGCCACACACCGTCCCGTCAAATGATAGGCACGGCCGATCTGCCAGCCTTGCAGGCCTGCTGGCGTGACTCCCGATTCGATCCAGCGCGGTGTCGTATGGTCGACGAAGCACTCTTCGCAGTAGCACATCGGGCAGGCCTGACGACAGGCGTAACAGCGTATGCATCTCTGTGCTTCGGTGGCGAAGTAGGCGGCCCGTTCGGCGGCGGGCTTTAGCTCGATTTCGCGGACATGCGCATAGGGGTCCTCGGCCCACACCGCTACCTCTTCTCCCAGAAGTATATCGTAAATCACTGGGTTGGGGTGGGTGCAAGCTGCACAAGAGCGGTAGAGGGCTTTGGAGCGGGGCAGGCGAATGGAAAAGCTCTCTCCTTCGGCCACGATTTCCTCACCTTCCTCGCGTACAGCGAGGACTTGGCCCGGAGCCCGACGCGCCACGGTGCGGCGGTCGACCATGCCGTGACACGGCACACCGATGATGTGAATCTTGTCCCGGTCCAACTGGTGTTCGTTGATCAAGGCAACGATGGCGCGTGTGTCGCAGCCTTTGGCCACCACGGCTATTCTTTTGTCCCTGATGTCTCGCAGGTAGACGGCCAGGTTGTTCTCGCAGAACGAGTTCCACACCAGTTGCTCGGCATCCTCTGCTCTGCGGACAAATACTGGGGCAGCGCGCAGTGGCAGAGTCCCTACTGTGAAGCCAATTACCAGGTCGACTTCGCCACTCTCCAACAGGCGCTTTCCTTCTTCCCGAATTGCCTCCGCAAGTTCCTGCATTATTAGTCCTTTTGCTCCCATCAGGCCTTCACCACACAGGGCACGGTCTCGCGCGTAGCCAGCTCATGAGCTGGACCCAACCGTTGCACCTCACTGATCAGGCCCTCAACTACGCTGGGGAACGTTCCGGACTCTGTCTCACCCAACCAGGCGAAGCGCACACGGCTTTCTTCCAATCCTAGTGTCTTCAGGAAACTCTTCAGCGTGGCGAACTTGCGCTGTGCCAAGTAGTTGCCCTCCTTGTAGTGGCAGTGTCCTGGTTCGCAACCGATGACAAGCAGGCCATCTGCGCCATGCTGGAGTGCCGACATCAGGAGCAGCGGGTTGAGGCGCCCTGAGCACGGGACCTCTACGACATGCACGTTTTGCGGTAGCTCGTGGCGTCTGGCCCATTCCGAGTCGGACTTGAGGGCCCATTGGCAGAGAAAGACAACGATCTTGGGTTGCCATTTGCTCATGCAGCCACCTCCGCACCCAGCAGCTCCTGTTGCATGCACTCGAACAGGATGGCATCGCTATGGTCCACCAAGTCAATGGAAGCCGAGCGGCAGGAAGCAGCGCATACGCCACAGCTCATGCACAGCGCCGCGTTCACCTGAGCAACGGTCTTCTCATGGCCAAGAACCCGCTTCTGTACCAGTTCCACCGCGTCGTAAGGACAGCCTTCCACGCACAGGCCGCAAGCCACACAGGTACGCTCGTTGACGCGGGCTGTGGGACCAGGCGGAGAGCGGCCCTCGCGCAAGGCGATGCTGCGGAAGGCCTTGAATAAGTCCGAAATGTGGATGCCCTGCGGACAGTGCTCGTAGCAATCATCGCAGGCAGAGCAACGCCAGATGACATGGCTGCCCAGCACCTCGTCTCGCAGGCCAAGCATCACCATGTGCATGATGCGGCGTGGGTTATAGTCAGGATACTGGCGACGGACCAGGCAAGTGGCCATGCACGTGCCGCATGAATAACAGCGCAGCAGGTGCTCGCCGCCAGGTTCAGCCATGACTTCGTCTTTGAATGTTGGATCAAATTGGTTCAGGCGTTGCACGCAGACACCTCTCTATGCAGGCACAGTCATTTCAAGAGCTTCAGCCACATCCGGAATCTCGGGCAAACGACGAAGACGTCGCTCAAACTCAGGGCGCGTCCTTTCAATTTCTTCCTTCAACGCCTTGGGATCGAGTGATTTCAGAGTCTCGTCCATCTCCTTGATCACCCGCGCGTATTTGGCGCCTTCTGCCGCCGAGATCCACTCCACACGGTACCTTTCTGGCGAGATGCCCATTTTCTCAAGCCGCTTGGCCAACTTGTCGAACCGTGCTGCGCCTACTTGCTGACCGCTGATGTAATGGCAGTCCTGGGGGTGGCAGCCGGACACCAGCACCATCCCGGCTCCCAGCCGGAACGCTTCGAAGATAAAGTCCTGGTCCATGCGCGCTGAGCACATCACGCGGATGCCGCGCGAAGATGCCGGGTACTCAAAGTGGCTGGTTCCGGCGTTGTCTGCACCGCCGTAGCTGCACCAGTGGCACATAAAGGCCAGGATCTTTTTCTCTGGCTCGTGAGCCAGCAGTGCGTGCAACTGGGCAATGATCTGGGCATCAGTGAAATGCAACTGGGTGATGGCGTTGTGCGGGCACTCGGCCACACAGGCGCCGCAGCCGTGGCATTTGGCCGGGGTTATCTCTGCCGCCTTGCCCTGCTCCACGATGATGGCATTGTACGGGCATTTGGTCGCACAGATGCCGCACTTTTTGCCCTTGGCTGAAATGCAGCGATCCTCCCAGACGTGGGCTATGATGGGCTCAATCTCCCAGGTGTCGGAGTTGAGGATGCGCGTCGCACGCGAGGCTGCGCCACTGCCCTGTGCCACACTGGCCGGAATGTCCTTGGGGCCCTGGGCGGCGCCTGCCAGGAAGATGCCGTCTGTGGGCGAGTCCACGGGCCGCAGCTTGGGATGGTATTCCATGAAGAACCCGCTTGGGCTGCGGCTGATGTTCAGGACAGAGCCCATTTCGTCAGTATCGGCGCGCGGCACAGCTGCTGTGGAGAGCACCACCAACTCGGACTCGAGTTCGATTACTTGGCCCAGACCAACATCCTCGGCCTGGATGAACAGATTGCCGCTGTTGGGATCCTCGGTGATGATGGATGGACGTCCCTGGATGAAACGAATGCCCATCTCACGCGCCCGCCGGTAGAACTCCTCATAGCCTTTGGACGGCGTGCGGATGTCCATGTAGAAGATGGTAACGTCGCTATCGGGGTGGGTCTGCTTCCACTGCAGGGCGTTCTTGATGGTATACATGCAGCAGAAGCCAGAACAGTAGATGTTGTAGCGCTCGTCGCGGGAGCCGACGCACTGGATAAAGGCCACGCTCTGAGGCATCTTCTTGTCCGAGGGCCGCATAATCTGACCAGTGGTGGGCCCGGCCGTGTTGTTGATGCGCTCCAGTTCCAGCGTGGTGATGACGTTTTCGTAGCGGCCGTAGCCGTATTCTGTTATCTCAGAAGGATCGAAGCTATCAAAGCCAGTGGCGACGATGAGGCTCCCGACATCCAGCCACTTTTGCTGGGGCTGCTGGCCAAAGTCAATGGCGTCCAGCTTGCCGCAGGCATCGACGCATTTGTAGCACTTGATGCAGTTGTCGAGGTCGATGGTATATACCAGTGGTACGGCCTGGCTGTGCGGGATATAGATCGCCTTGCGCGGGGCAATCCCTTCTTCAAACTCGTTGGGCACCTCGATGGGGCATACCGGTGCACAGTCGCCACAACCATTGCAGTGATCTGTGATCACGTAGCGGGGCTTTTGCTCCACCAAGACCTTAAAGTTGCCGACAAAACCTTCGACTCTCTTCACCTCGGTGTAGGTGAGGAGTTCGATGTTGGGGTGACGCGACGCGTCAACCATCTTGGGGGCAAGTATTCAGATGCTACAGTCCATCGTAGGGAAGGTCTTGTTCAGTTGTGCCATCCTTCCCCCGATGCTGGGCTCCTTTTCTACGAGGTAGGTCTTGATGCCCATGTCAGCCAGGTCGAGTGCCGCGCTAATTCCGGCGATGCCGCCGCCGATCACCATCGCTGCCTTGGTCACCGGCACCTCGATCATGTCCAACGGCGTTAGAAAACGGGCCTTTGCTACTGCAGCAGCGATCAGGTCTTTTGCCTTCTCCTGGGCGGCTTCTGGCTCGTGTGAGTGCACCCACGTGTCCTGTTCGCGGATATTGGCCATCTCGAACAGGAAGGGATTCATGCCGGCCCTCGATACGCAAGCTCGAAAGGTAGGCTCATGCAGGCGCACGGAACAGGCTGCCACCACCACACGGTTCAAGTTGTGTTCGTTAATGTCCTGTTCGATCTCGTTCTGACCCGAGTCAGCACAGCAGTACAGAGAATCTGTGGCCCAAGCCACACCTGGCAACGTGGATGCATACTCCGCTACTGCCTTGGTGTCAATGACACCTTCGATGTTGGAGCCACAGTGGCAGACATAGACTCCAATCCTCAGATCATCGTTTTCGCTCATGTACTTCTCCTGCGTAGACGTTGTAGGCATGTGTATGCCTTTCTACAGGACATGGCGGATGAGGCGGGATGCGCCTCATCCGCCATTGTTCCACTCCTACTGTTGCTTAGCTTGGCGCCACCAGTTCCCGGAGCAACTTGCTGACGACATCACGCCTGGTCTTTTGCGCAATGACGTCTGGCACGCTCAGAGATAGCGCATCCTTCTCGCAATAGACGACGCACTGCGGCTCGTCGAATTCGGCGCACAGGTCACATATCTCTACCCTCTTCGTGCTGGGGTTGAGCAGGATCGCGCCAAACTCACAGGCCTCGATGCACCAGCCGCAGCCGTCGCACAGGTCCGTATCCACCAGGATGATGCCCTTCTCTGGATCCTGGGTGAGCGCGTTGCGTGGACAGGACAGGACACAGGGGGCGTCGGCACAGTTCCGACAGTTGACTGCCAGCATTACGATGGGTTCGATGCGCACGGTGCGAATGAGCGACAGAGACGGGTCAAAAACTCCGTGTTTGACCATGGAGCAGATCAGTTCGCAGTCTCCGCACCCGACACATTTGACCGGATCGCAAACGATGTGGGCATATTGTTTTTCCATTCTTAGACTCCTATATCCTCAGCAATGTCGTCCAGACCGAGGGCGATCAGTTTTTTCTTGGGGATGAGGCCCTCGGGAGTCCATTCGCGTGCCTCGTAGTAGGCATCCAGCATCATGCGCATATCTTCAGGCTTAATGACGGCTCCCTTCGAACCCTTTGAAGGCAGGGGGTCTTTGAGCCAGCGCGGCGGAACCCAGTCGTCCTCCCTCGTCCAACCTTCGCGTATGTTGAAGGACTTTTTCAGGTTCCATGATCGCTCAGTCAACTGGTGCAATTCCTCGCTGGTCATATCGAACCCCGTGCTGTATTTCCAGATTTCAGGAGCATCCGTCCACATGTCGTCGAAACAGCCACGGATGAACTTGCAGAACATCATGATGTCCAAGACTCCGGCGAACTCTTCCGCTTCTTTGGCCAGCATCCCTCGTTCTGGTCCGGCTGAAAGGCGATCCACCTTGCCTTTGGCATCTGGCTCGTAGGCCAGTGAGCGGTTGTGGCAAGGCCCGCGCGTGCCGACGGCGCAGCCCAGAGAAAAGGTCTGGAAACCACGCCCATCGTAGCCAGCGCACTCCAGTCCCTTCACGTTCATGGCAAAATGCTCAGAGCCCTTGCCCACCTTGTCGGCAGCACGCTTGGTGCCTTCAGCGAGCAGGTCGCCGATGCCTTCGCGGTAGGCAATCCGCCGCACCAGCTCAACGACTGCCTCGTGGTTGCCCCATTCAGGCTCCAACCCGTCAAAGTCGTCTTTGGTGAGGATGTCTCGCTGGTAGCACTCCATCGCCCAGGAGATGGTCACGCCAGTGCTCATAGTGTCTATGCCCCACCTGTCGCAGCGGTGGATCGCTTCGATGATGCCTGGCAGGTAGGCGATGCCGCAGTTGGGCCCCAGCGCGAAGAGGGATTCGTAGTCGATCGAGGTTCTGGCACCCTCATAGATTCCCTCTCTCACCCGGGCGACCTGCTCACAACCGATGGGACAACCGACACAGGCCACAGCCTTCTCCGTATGGCGTTCGTGCAAGACCTCACCGCTGATCTTCTCCGCGCCTTCGAACTCACCGTTCTGATAGTTGCGCGTGGGGAGAACGCCCAGGCGGTTCATGGCCAGCACATTCGCTGGTGTGCCCAGGATGCGGTATTTCTCCGTCTTGGTGGTCTGGGCCAGCTCGCCCAGCTTCTTACACACCTTGAGCAGGTTCTCCGGGTCGGCTACTTTGACGGAGTGGGTGCCGCGGATGGCCAAGGCCTTGACCAGCTTGGCGCCCAGGCTCGCACCAGGTCCGGTCCGTCCCGCCTGGCGGCCTCGGTCATTGGTCAGGTTGGCAAAGCGAACCAGTCGCTCACCGCCTGGCCCGACGGTGCAGACACGAACTCGCTGGTCGCCAACCTTGGCGCGGATGGCCTCCTCGGTCTCAAAGGTCTCCAGTCCCATCAAGTCTGAGGCGTCCTCGAAGGAGACCATGTCGTCATCGACAAAGACCCAGATGGGACTATCTGACTTGCCTTTGATCACAATGCCGTCGTAGCCGGCACGCTTGAACGCTGCGGCGAAGTAGCTGCCGGCCAGGCAATCGCCCAGGAAGCCCGTCAGCGGGGATTTGTGAGCAACCGCGTACTTGGTGCCTACAGGGACCATAGTGCCAGAGAAGGCGCTGTTGGCAAAGCACACGGCATTCTCAGGCCCCAGCGGATCTGCTCCCTTGGGGATGTTGTCGTAGGCCAGCCGTGATGCCATGCACACACCGCCGACGTACTTCTTCAACCACTTCTTGCTGACGCGCTGCACGCGTGACTTGCGTTTTGATACGTCAATGTGCAGAATCTTGCCCCAATACATGTTTTAGCCTCCTGCCTCCAAGAATAGTAACAATAGTCTATCCCCTTCTATGGGGTGGTGCTCCAAACTACGTGGAACAAAGCGTGCATTGATGTTGAAGAAATAAGGCTCTTCCAGGTCGTAGGTCTTGGGGTCAACGAGGTTGCCCAAGAAAGCCGGAAACCGCTCTGCCAGCGCCTTGACGACGTCGCGCAGGGTAGCTTCCAGCTTGACCTGGACGGTTGTCTCTTTGGCTCCACTCAAGCGTCGTGGAAGGCCGAAAAACTCTACAGTGAATTCCATTGCCACTTGATCGTTTGCCAAATTCTCTCGCGGGATACTGGAGTTACATCATCATCTTACTGTGGATTGCCCGATTCTCAAAACTGCAGCGGGCAAGGTACCGAAAACGTACCATTGGGATGGTTTCTGAGACGTGCTGAGCGTGCTTGCACCAGTCGCACAAACACCCCCGGCACGCCAGGAGACAAAGCCAGGCAGTGGTGGGAATAGATCCATGCCAAGAGAACAACAGTGCGAGGCCAGACACAAGTGTCGTGTCTGTCGCAAGGCCCTCTGCACACCGTCGCGATCTCCCAACCCAGGTAGTTTCGAATTATAATACAACTCCCAAGAAACGCAAGTGCCTTGTCGAGGTCGAGGATCTGAATCCCTGACCTGTGATGACCCATACCTCCAAATGGCATACTTGTCAGGTCTCTGATGGGCCTTGCGTCTTCCTCAGGCACCGGCTACAGTGACTTCTGGGAAGCACATACCGCGTGGCCCCCGGTAGTCCCCCAGGAAGATGGTTTCCTGTGACAACCTGGCCATAGCCAGGGCAGCAAAGAGATTGCCGCTGATCGATCCGCCTCTGATCGGCCGTGTCTGTCCCTTATCGATCTCGTAGCCCAGGCGGATCTCTCCCACAAAGTCACCGGTGATAGGATCGGGACTCATCGCCGAGAAGGCAACGATGTGATACAGAGGCCCGTCGTCCAGCAGGGAGGCAAACGGGACGCTGCCCGCCGCGATTTCCATGTTGCCGAAGCTCCCTGTTGCCGGGACTTGGAGGTACTGGGCGTAGCGCTGTCGGGCCCAAAAGCGCGACAGGACACCGTTATCGATGATCAACGTCCTCTGCCCCGGCAGCCCCTCGCCGTCGAAGCTGCTGCTGCGGGTGCCGAATGGCAACAGGGCATTCGAGTACATGATGACTGGGTCACCACTGGATTCACCAGGGAAAATGCTCTCCCCGATGTCCCAGGTGGTCATGCGCTGATACTTCAATCGGGCTGAAGAGCGCAGGATGAGCGGGGAGTAACCTTCACTCATCAGCAGTTCCACCAGAGCATTATCGCTGACCACAACAGGGAAGGTACCCGTCCTTGGGGTACTGGCAGCGATGGCGTCGCACGCATACTGCGCCTGTCGTCGAGCCAGCGCTGGCACATCGAGGTCTGCCGCTCGCCGGCGTTTGACAGCGATGTGCGATTCCATCTCGTCTTCTTGGCCGGATGCCAGCAGCACAAAGTCCAGCAGCATCTCGGTTTCCACCTTGTCGCCGCGTACGCCCCTGCTGTTTTGGATGGCGACTTGGCTTTGCTCGACAAAGACCTCAGCGCTCGACAGACGAACATCGCGCTCCTCTGTCAGAGCCTCGGTCAATTGCTGTACCAAACGCTCAGCAACCTGCCGTGGTGCGGCCTGCATCTCCGGGTCAGCCAGGCCCACCTCTGGATACTCTACAGCGCCTGCCAGATCGTACGGCGGGTTGTCGGTCAAAGTGGCCATGAAGACAGCTTGGCTCAGCTTCTGCGGTAGGTGCTGCAGATCGGTAGGCAGTAAGGTGACTTCTGCTTCGCCGCGCATACGCCCCTCGCCGCCTTTGGCTGGGGCGTGATCGTTCATCACCGTCACCACCACCTGCTCAGTGTTGACCTTGCGTCGATTCTCCGGCTGCAAGCCGATGACATAATACTGGGTGCTGGTCTTGAGAATGTGACGCACCAGCCAGTCGTCTACCCCATCCTGTTTGCGCAATGCCCGTACTACTTGCTGCAACATCAGCCCAGCCTCGCTTTCAATTTGAGATGAGGGCCGCCGTCTGACACTGGCGCCCACTCCTTATGGCCCTTGCCGCACGTTCCGCCGCTTAAGGCAAAGTCATCACCAACGGCACTGACGCTCTGCAGGATGTCCGGAACATATCCAGTAATGCCCACCGGGGCGAAGAGCCGTCCGGTGAGCTTGCCGTCGCGGATCTCCTCGCCGTAATGACTGGTGACCTGCATGCCCCAGCCCTTGGGGTCTTCCATTCCGCTGGAGACCTTTTTCAGGTAGACTCCTCGCTCCACGCTTTCGATCATGGAGGGAACAGGTGGCTCTCCAGGCGCGAAGAACGTATTGGACATGCGCGCGTAGATCTTGCGTTCAAAGCTCTCCCGGCGTCCGTTGGCGCTGCGCGGCATGCGCAGGCTGTGTGCCGAGAACAGGTCGGACAGCCCACGCTCGAACACTCCATCGCGGATGATGCACGTAGGTGAGGCAAGCTGTCCCTCGTCATCAAAGAAGTAGGAGCCGTGTCCGCCAGGATAAGAGGGGGCGTCAACAATGCTCACCAGTGGTGACGCAATGAGCTTGCCCAAGTACTGTTCGGACCGTGCGCGGTCCTTGAGGAACATGTCCAGCTCGACGCCGTGCCCAAAGGCCTCGTGAGCAATGACTCCAGAGATTTCGGGCGTGCAGATCACGTCGTACATGCCCGGTGGCACCTTCTCGGCCGAAAGCAGAGCTACAGCCGTATCGCACAGTTCACGCAACTCCTGGTCGGTGAATTGAACCAGTTCCAGCCCGCCAGTGCCATCCTTGGTCATCCAGTTGTATCGCAGTTGCTTTCCGTCGCTGACAAAGATCTGTACGACCAGGCGTAAGCGCAGCACATTCTGCGACAACTGCTTCGTCCGATTGGCAAAGGCTTTCGATTCCTGGGTCTCTCGGTAACGCACCTGCACGTTGACGATACGTGGATCCAGCTCCTTCGCCTTGCTGTGCAGTTCGAGGCAAAAATCCAGCTTGTTCTTCGCCGAGAGCAAGGTAGGATCCTGGTCACACGCGGTCGCAAAGTGCTGCTTGAGAGGTGGGCCGGGGTCTATAGCCTCGGATGACGGGGACATATCAACGGTGCTGGCAAATTCCCGAGCCAGATCAAACATGTGCTTCTTTGTCAGAGCGGCGGTCGCTGCCTCCTCAAAATACGTGCCGTTCCAGGCAGTCAGCACCAGACCCTGGCTGGGCCGGATTTCGGTCACTTGCTGCTCACGGTGGTTAACCCCAATCTGCAGCCCGCTGTTGCGGGTCAGCAGGGCAGCGGCGTAGGGCACTCTGGTCTCCATTGCGGTGACCAAAGTGGACAGGCCTTCGCTCGCCTCGCCCAGCTCTGGTGGCAGTCTGTTCCAGTCCATCGGTTGCACTCCTTTTCTTCAGGTAAATGGCGGACGGGTCAATTCTAGTGCAGGCAATCGGGAAGTGCAAACGACGCCAAGCTGCGTGGATTGGTCAAAAAACGCAAACGTTGCTAGAATAGGGGGACTGTATTTGCCCCGGCAAGGAGTATAGGTGGACTTGTTGACTCAATTGAATCCTGCACAGCGAACGTCGGTAGAGATCCTGGACGGCCCGGTCTTGGTGCTGGCAGGCCCTGGTTCAGGCAAGACTCGCGTGCTCACATACCGCATCGCGTACCTGGTCAAGGAATGCGCTATCGATCCCTACAATATCATGGCGGTCACCTTCACCAACAAGGCTGCACGGGAGATGCGCAGTCGCCTGGACCGCCTGATAGGACAGCAACGGCTGCAGCACCTCACCATGGGCACTTTCCATGCCATCTGCGCGCGGCTGTTGCGCCGTGAGGCACAGGCGATAGGTTTGCCATCGAATTTCGTCATATACGGCAGGGATGACCAGCTTGGCCTTATCAAGCAAGCCCTGAGGGAACTCAACCTGGACGATAAGATGTACCGTCCTACAGCGATTCAGGCAGCCATTTCCAAGGCCAAGCGTTCTCTGTTCACGCCTGAAGAGTATAACCCGCCTACCTACTGGCACGAGGTAGCCGCCCGGGTATACAGCCGCTACCAGCAATTGCTGAGGGCGAACAGTGCCCTGGACTTTGATGATCTGCTGATGCTGGCAGTGCGCTTGCTCAACGAGTGCGAGGACGTCCTGCGGAAATATCAGCGACGCTATGTCTACGTGCTCGTGGACGAATTCCAGGATACAGACAGTGCGCAGTATCAGTTGGTGAAAATGCTGACCGCTGGACGGAAGAACCTCTTTGTAGTCGGTGACGAGGATCAGAGCATCTATGGCTGGCGAGGGGCTGACTATCGCAACATACGACGATTTCGTGAAGACTATCCAGAGGCCCGAGTTGTGTTGCTAGAGCAGAACTATCGTTCGACACAAAACATCCTGGAGGCAGCGAGACATGTTATCTCACTGAACACCTGGCGTACGCACAAGCGGTTGTGGACCAAAAACCCGCAAGGTTTACCGGTCACCGTTTTTGAGGCCTACGATGAGCAGGAAGAGGCAGAGTACATTGCGAGGGAAATCGAGAGGCTTGTGGCGGAAGGGGTCTGTCGCCTGCGTGGCTGCGCCGTGATGTATCGCACCAATGCCCAGTCCCGCGTGCTCGAAGACGCGTTTGTCCGTCACGGTTTGCCTTACAAACTGGTCGGTGCCACGCGTTTCTACGAGCGGCGCGAGATCCGAGATGTGGTGGCTTTCCTGCGCCTGATCCACAACCCTTACGACGATGTCAGCTTGAAACGCATCCTGAATGTGCCGCCGCGTGGTATCGGCGCCAGGACGCGAAAGGCGCTGGAAGGTTGGGCGCAGAGACAAGGTGTTCCTCTGTACACTGCGCTGCAGTTGCTCAAGGACAGCATAGCGCAGGCAAACCCGGCTCAGACGGCGGATGGTGCCAAGTCTGTTGCCTCTCATCTGGTTCCCAGTTTCGACAGCAGAGCCTCAAAGGCTTTGCTCGCTTTCCTGACCATAGTGGATCGCTGGATAGCAGCACGTGACGCCAGCAGAGTGCTTGAACTTATGGATCTAGTTCTGGCGGATTCGGGGTACGCTGACTACGTGCGAGATGGTACGGAGGAGGGTGAGGAGCGCTGGGAGAACATCCAGGAGTTACGCACGGTGGCTCAGGATCGTGACGGCCTGCCAACCGACTCTGCCTTGACTACCTTTCTCGAAGACGTAGCTTTGGTCTCTGATGTGGACAATCTTCGAGAAGAGGTAGACGCCGCCACGCTGCTTACGCTGCACACGGCCAAGGGCCTGGAGTTCGATACCGTCTTTATCGCCGGACTGGAGGAAGGAATCCTGCCACATAGCCGCTCGCTGGGAGAACCGGACGAGATGGAAGAAGAACGCCGCTTGTGCTACGTAGGCATGACGCGAGCCAAGCGCAGCTTGCATCTGATCCACACCTTCCGACGAACGCGTTTTGGCAACCAGGCGCTCAGTGAGCCATCCCGCTTTCTGCGGGATATTCCCAGCCGCCTGATCCAAGGTGTGGGAGGTCGTGCCCCAGCCAGGCGAAAGGCTGAGCCAAAGGCAGCACCATCCAGGAGGGCCGCGCCGAGGGAGGGATCCTTTGCGCCAGGAGATCGCGTTCAGCATCCCCGCTTTGGAGAGGGCATCGTAGTCAACAGCCAAGGACGCGGCGGGGATGAGCAAGTGATCGTTGCCTTTGCCGGCAAGTCAGGAATCAAGCGTCTGATGGCTGGTTTTGCTGGCCTGAAGCGGCTTAGCAGGCCAGAGTAGGGTGTTTACCCCAGGCATGGCTTATGTACCGCGCCCTATGCGCCAGCCCAAGATTCTTCCACAGAATGCACGAAAAGTTACAGAAGTTTGCATTCATTGTTACAGAGTACTGCGTCGACAGTTCGTCCCGCTCGATGGGATTGCTAGACTCAGGCAGTCGTTTCACATGATGAGCGAGTCAGAGGGGGTTTGGCAACCTTCGGTGGACGAAGCGGTAGGACCTCACTCAGCGTGAAACGAGGTTCTTGCCGTCCGCCTGGGAAGGGGATCCAGGTGTAATGGCGGGCTATGGGTCCAATACAGACGGAGCGTCGAGAGTTAGCATTAAGGACTATTATCGTTGGGAGTAGACCGGAGAATGAATAGATTATACACCGCAGTAACCATCGTAGCCCTGCTGGGCCTCTCTATTGCCTTGCTGTTCCTGGGAGTAAGTTCAGCTCAGGAGATAGCCCCTGTTGGTGACGACAGGGGCACGGAACAGGGGGTGCCCTTGGCTGCTGCAGATTGGGACGAATACACCGTTGTCTTTCAGGAAGGCCTCAACGGTTACTCCGGCGCTGAGGATACCCACATGTATGCTTATGCGCCACACCGCAATTACTCTGCAGAGGCAGCGATCCGCGTGGGATACAAACAGCGGCGGGCCAGCATTGTCAAGTTCAACCTGGCCCCCATCCCGTCCGAAGCAGTGATTGTGTCTGCCACTCTCCAGTTGTATGCGTCTGGCTGGAGTGGCAGCGGCTCGGCGATGTCTGTGTATTACATCACCCGCACCAACGTCATTTCCGAGGTAACCTGGAACGTGGCTTCCGCAACACAGCCCTGGGGCCAGCCCGGCTGCGAGGACACTGAAACCGACCGGCGCACTTCTCCTGAGGCTGGAGGGATCATCAACTCCATTCTCAGGTGGTACGAGTTCGATCTGACATCGGTGGTCCAGGGCTGGGTCAACCAGAGTTTGCCTAATAGCGGCGTATTGTTGCGCGGAGACAGCGCCTTCAGTAGTGGATACATCAACTTTAGCAGCAGTGAGGCCGCGCTCGCTCACCGCCCCAAGTTGGTGGTAACCTACCAGGGACCAGCTCCCATCTACACCCCCATGCCTACGCCGACCAACACGCCGACTGATACGCCCACGCCTACGTTCACGCCAACCAGTACGAACACCCCTACCCGAACGCCGACAAATACCTCGACCCCCACGTTCACGCCGACACGTACGCGCACGCCTACCTATACAAGCACGCCCACCAACACGCGCACGCCGACCCGAACACCGACCCACACATCAACTGCAACGATCACCCTGACACCAACGCGCGTCACTGCCCCGACCATCCTCAGGATCACCATCCCCACCAGCGAGGTTGATGGCCTGGAGAATTGGGCCTACCTGCGCCTGCCAACAGGCTACCCCCCGGCAGAGCCAGTGCCACTGGTAGTGGCACTGCATTCCTGGGGCGGCTTTGCGGAGGAAGTGCTGTACGGCAACAATGGCCAGGGGGTTTTCTACGCCAACGCGGTCACGGAACGGGGATGGCTGTTGCTGGCTCCAGATCTATACCGCCTGAGCAAGCCCTGGCACGTGGCGGTGCTGGACGTGCAGCATCGCATCATGGAGATGGTGAACAAGGTGCGCAGCGAATACGGTGTGGATGACTCGCGCATCTACCTGATCGGTGTGTCCGGTGGCGGCTACAGAGCGATCCTCATGGCCGAGAAGTATCCGGACTTGATCGCTGCCGCGGTGGACGTGAAGGGGTTCACCAACCTGAGGGACTGGTATTGGGAGGATCACTCTGGCTTTCCTGGCGTGGATTGCAGCGGCAATCACGGCCAGTGGCTGTGCTGGGACACTGGCGCAGGGCCGCCGACCGGGCTGACCGGCGGCCCGCAGTACGAACGCTACAGTTGTCAGTACCCCCATAACGATGGGTTGGTGCGGAACCTGAAACACGTGCCGGTGGCCATCCTGCACAACACGGGTTTCGATCCTGATCCCGAAGATCCCAGCAACGAAACGTACTCTATCGTCCCCAAACACCATGCCAGGGACTTGCGGGATGCTATCCAGCACTGGGATAGTGACCATGAGCTCTTCTATCGTGAGTTCCCAGGTGGTCATGGGACCGACCCGCCAGCCGCTGACCAGGCAGACCTGATGGACTGGCTGGCCGCTCAACACCTGAACGTGGATGATCCCTATCTGAGTTTGAGCATCAAGACGGACGAGTCCAAGGGCTACTACTGGCTGCACATCGACCAGGAGCCGAGGCCGGGTGGGGCGGAGAGCAACCCATGGACAGCCACAGAGGTCTCTTATGACCCAAGAACCGGGACCATAGATGCCACGGTGACCGATACGTTGCGCACGGCTTTGCGCTTCAACCTGCTAGAGATGGGGCTCGCCCCTGCAGCCAGATACGTCGTCGAAGAGCAAGATCTGCAGAGTGGCGCCTTTGCGCTGAGCCATTCGCTGCCGGTGGACGGAGTACTTGCCGTCTCTACCAGTAGTGGTGGCGAACACCATCTGTACGTCTACCCGGAAACGCCGCACAGACGAGTCAGCATCCTGGAGCAGGCCCAGGATACCTATCTGGATGCATGGAGCCCCCTGAGCCGCCCCTATCAAGAGCAGCAATTGAAGCTGCGCAAAGATGATGTCTTCTCGCCGCTGATCCAGTTTGACCTCGCTGACCTTCCAGCAGCTGCCGATATCCTGTCAGCGGCAATCAGGCTCTACGTAGATGCTGCGCGGAATGACCCGCCGGAGAGCCTGCAGGTGAATGCCTACAAGGTCAACAGGACGTGGATAGACAGCCAGGCAAGCTACTATCAGGCTCGAAGCGGAGTGAACTGGGCCATGCAGGGCTGCCGTGGCGTCCCGGCAGATAGGGATGCCGAGGCCTGCAGCAGCTACGAGATCCAGGGCATAGGTGTTTGGAGCAGTTTTGATGTCACCACGGTGTTGCAGGAGTGGCTGGACGATCCGGCCAGCAATCATGGAGTGGTGCTCAAGTGTTCCGGCTATCTCAGCCCTGGCTACTACGAATTCGCCTCTAGCGAGCATCCAGATATTAGCCTGCGGCCAGAACTGCTCGTCGTCTACGAGTCTAGTGGGCCTGGGTCCACACCTACGAGAACCGTGACTCCGAGTCGCACACCTACTTCTACGCCAACCTTGACTCACACGCCTACTCCTACACCGACGGGCACGGTGAGCTCCACTCCCAGCCGCACCAGTACGTCTGCACCGACGAATACGTGGACACCAACACCTACCTCGACGCCAAGCCCAACGATCACTCGGACGCCAACTGACACGCTGACGCCGACGATTGGCCCAACTCCGACAGATACGTTGACGCCGACGGTCACCCCGACCCCGACCGAAACCTTAACGCCGACGGCCACGCCAACGCGGACGCAGACGCCAACGATCACTCAAACTCCGACAGATACGTTGACACCGACGATCAGCCCGACACCTACTGAAACCTTAACGCCGACCGCCACGTCAACGGAGACCTTGACGCCGACGATCACACCAACCCCGACCGAGGCCTTGACGCCGACGATCACGTCAACCCCGGCGGAAACCTTGACGCCAACGACCACGACGCCAGCCACCACAACACTGACACAGACACAGACACCAACGGGCACGCCGATGCCAACAAGCACTCCAACATCGACGCCTACGCCAACGGGGACGCCGTTCCCGCACAGCACACCGTTTATTTCGCTATTCCAGAACGGGGTCTGGCCGGAGCCCTCCTACGCCGGGGTGTCAGACACCTACATCGATGGCCACAGGGTCGACGCTAACATTGGGCAGGGGTATGAACTGAGAGTCTACTACGATGGCCGGCAGAAGATACTGCTGCGTTTCGACGTGGCACATTACATACCCAGCAATGCCGTGGTCACCGGAGCGAGACTTGAGCTCTACGCTTACTACAGAGGGATTGGCGGAATCAGCACCTTGATAGGTGTCCATGAGGTGCTCCGTCCCTGGACAGAGGATGGCGCTACCTGGAACGATGCTGCACCCGGCGAGCCTTGGCAGTTGGCCGGATGCAAGGGAGTTGACGACAGAGCATCCGACCCTGCTGCGGTAGCCAGGTTCCACTACACGCAACAGTGGCAGGTTTGGGAAGGCCAGGAGCTGACTGAGTTGGTGCAACGCTGGGTTTCTGCGCCAACCACGAACTACGGTGTGGCGCTTGCCGCTTTGCCGGGCAGTCTCAGACAGTGGTGGACCTTGTATTCGTCTCAGAGCATGCGGGATCCAGCGCAGCGTCCTAGGCTGAGCGTTAGTTTCTATCTCCAGCCTCCCACTCCTACACCGACTGCTACACCTACGCGTACCTTCACGCCTGTACCTACGCGGACCAATACGCCCACTAGGACTGCTACACCGACGCACACAATGCCTAGTCACTACGAGGCATTTCTGCCGGTCATCCGCAGGGTTGAGAGTAGTGCTGCAGTGTCTTCCAACGGAGTACTTGGGGAGCAGGGCTACAGTGTGCACCCCGCCACTTACCCCCAAGACGAGCCTGTGGTGTGGTCCCGCGGCGATGCCCAATGAGGTGTGGAGGGGCCGTGCTCTTCATGTGAGTGCTGAGAAGAGGGGGCTTTGGCGGGCAAGGTCTTCTTGCTGAGAGCGTAGATACTGGTGTCACGTTCCTGACAAACAAACAGAGGAGGATGAAACCTAGTTCATCCTCCCCTGACATTGGTGCTGGAAGTGACGATTCTACGGCGGCGTCAATTGCTCAAATTCACTCAAGATTTCCAGCAACTCCTGTGTGCGCCTTTCAAGTTGGGCAATCTTGTCCTCTAAAGCAACAATGCGATCATCGAGGCGTTCACTGAAAACCAGACTGCCGAATTCCTCAGGTTTAGTGCTTGTATTTGTCCCTTCCCAGATCAAATAGGCGTCCCAGCTGCCACCGTCATCATCGTCGTGCAGGCCGATGGTGAACCCCATCACAGTGCCAGATATGGGGACGCCGGGTAGGAGCTTGGACATGGGGATAGCGACTTCGATATTGTATCCGCCTTCGTGCGCCACGATGTTAGCGGTAATGTCGGTTGCTGATACACCACGGTCCGTCGTGCGGCCGTCGGCCACGACGGTGTATTGATGGTCATCTGTACCCCAGGCGTATTTGTCGTACAGCCCATCAAGGCCGATCTCTACTCCGTCATCACGCCACACATCGTCGCTATCCACTACCAGGATGTCATCGTACACTTGGATGGCAAAGTACAGGGTCTCCTCATCCCACCCGCTACGAACGATGGCACTCAGGTCAGCATGAGAAGCGATTCCGCCCTGGAAGGAGAAGGCAGTGTCCCTGTTCAAGTCAATGCTCTGACCAATCGGCCAGTCGTTCAAGTTGCCGTCTATGGTCGGGGGACTGGTCAACCGCGTGCAATACAGGCTGCGGGTGGGGACAGCCTGGTAACTAACAACAGTAAAGGTTCTTCCCGTCTGCAGATCTGGTTGGGAGGCAGGAAGATTCTGCATGGCGGGCGCATCTGACGACGGTTGCTCACTGCTGGCTCCCAATACCCGCATGCCAATTACAATCGCACATATTACCACTATCAAGATCAGGATTGCTCTCTTCACTGTGTCCTCCTTCGCCTGCACAAGCAGGCAGTCTGGGGGTTTGGGTATTCAGCGTCCAATCCTACCAGCTCGCTTGAGAATGTCAATGATCGCCCGTATCAGTTGTGCCAGGATCCCCACCCGCCTTTCCATGTCCTCCACGTGATCTTCAAATCCTGGTGTCGGCGTCAGCAGTGCTGTTGGTGTTGGGCTGAGGGTCGGCACAGGAGTCGGTGAAACGGTCGGCGTGCCCGGCGCGGTGGCCGTCACTGTGGGCGAAGCCTCCGGCGTGGGCGATGGAGTAGCTGTGGGCGAAACCGCTGGCGTGGCGGAAGGCGTCCGGGTTGTTGTTGCCGTGGCAGTTGGTGTCCCGGGAGTGGGGGTGGGCACCTCTGGAGCTGTGTAGTCAATCACCAATTGTGGGCGCAGTGAAATGATCGGATGGTTGGAGCTGGCAAAGTGGTATACCAGTGACAGCTGCCCAAAGCCACGCAGAAGGACGCCATCGTTTGTTTGCGGATTGGCAGTCCAATCTCTCACCAGTTCTGTGATATCGAATTCGTACCACACGTTGAGTGTAGGTATCGCCTGCACAGCCACTGGATCAGCTTGCCGGTCTGTAACTGTGTCATTAGCGCCTGGCACACCCCATGGATTGCCCAGGAATGCCTGGTCCCAGTTGGCTTCCGTATCTACCCAGAGCCTGAGCAAACGATACACCTCCAGGTCGAACGTCCTCGCCTTGTCGCGGTTATAAGCGTACAATCTGAGGATAGCCTGGTTGATCGTAGAACCAAGAGGCATGCTGCCCAGGTCAAAGCGCAGCAAGCCAGAGTATGCAGTGTCGTTCTTAACCACAATGTTGGCCTGATGCACGAAATTGCCTGACGGGTTCCAGGCTGCCATGTAGGTGTCGTTCGTGCCCTGGTATCCCGCCACGCCCTGCTGCAGAGTCACGACGTTGTGCCCACCAGGGAATGGCGTAGGTGTGATTGTTGGGGTGAGACTTGCTGTCGGAGTGGGCGAGGGACGTGGTGTATTCGTGCTGGTCGGAGTAGGCGAGGGCCATGGTGTGTTCGTGCTGGTCGGAGAGACGACCTCTGTAGGCGTCGCCGAAGCCTCCGGTGTGTCAGAGGGCGTCGGCGTTTCCGTGGCTAGTGCAGTTGGAGTTGCTGTAGCCGGCACTTCCGGCGCCGTGTAATCAATCACCAGCATTGGGCGCAGCGACTTTGTGGTATGGTTAGCGCTGGCAAAGTGGTAGACCACCGATATGTCTCCCGAACCCCGCAAGACGACTCCATGGTTGCTTTGTGGATCGGTGCTCCAATCCCTCACCAGTTCGGTGATGTCCAGCTCGTACCAGGTATTGAGCAGGGATACCGTCTGCCTGGTCGCGGGTTCGGCAGCCCGATCTGTAGTTGTGTCGTTGATGCCTGGTGCAGCCCATGGATTGCCTATAGAGGCCCTTTCCCAGGTGGCCTGCAAATCGACCCACGGACGGAGCACGCGATAGGCCTCGAGATCGAATCCCTGTGTCTTGTCGCGGTTGTAGGTATATAGCGCGAGAGTGGCCTGGTTGATCGTCGAACCTAGCGGTATGCTGCCCAGATCAAAGCGCAGCAGGCCGGAATAGACACTGTCGTTCTTGACCTGGATACTGGCCTGGTTGCCAAAGTTCTGTGCAGGAGCCCAGGCCAGGACAGTCGTGTCCTTGGTGCCCCGGTAGCCTTGCAGGTCTTGTTGCAGCGTCACTGTGTTGGGCCCACCAGGGAATGGCGTGGGTGTGATTGTTGGCGTGAGACTTGCCGTCGGAGTAGGCGAAGGCCGTGGTGTATTCGTGCTGGTCTGGGAAACGCCCTCTGTAGGCGTCGCCGAAGCTTCCGGCGTGCCAGAGGGCGGCGGCGTTTCCGTGGCCGGTGCAGTTGGAGTCGCCGTGACGGGCGCTTCCGGAGCCGTGTAGTCAATCACCAGGATTGGGCGCAGCGACTTGGTCGCATGGTTAGCGCTGGCAAAGTGGTAGACCACCGATATGTCTCCCGAACCCCGCAAGACGACTCCATGGTTGTTTTGTGGATCGGTGCTCCAATCCCTCACCAGCTCGGTAATGTCCAGCTCGTACCAGGTATTGAGCAGGGATACCGTCTGCCCAGCCGCAGGTTCGGCAGCCCGATCTGTAGTTGTGTCGTTGATGCCTGGCGCAGCCCATGGATTGCCAATGGAAGCCCTTTCCCAGGTGGCCTGCGAATCGATCCACGGACGGAGGACACGATATGCCTGAAGCTCAAATGCCTGTATCTTGTCACGATTGTAGGTATATAGCGCGAGAGTGGCCTGGTTAATCGTGGAACCCGGCGGCATGCTGCCTAGATCAAAACGCAGCAGACCAGAATAGATGCTGTCGTTCTTGACCTGGATATTGGCCTGATTGCCAAAGTTCTGTGCGGGCTCCCCGGCCCGGACAGATGTGTCATTGGTGCCCCGGTAACCCTGCAGGTGTTGTTGCAGCGTGATTGTGTTGGGCCCAGGTGGGAAGAGCGTGGGCGTGATTGTTGGTGTGGGACTCGGTCCTGTCGTCACGGTGGGCGAAGGCGGACGCGTATTAGTGCGCGTAGGCGATGGGGCGCTGGTTGGTGTACGCGTGCCAGTGGGCGTTGGCGTTGCCGGCGTGGTGGTGCGAGTTGGCGTTCTTGTCGGCGGCCTGGTCAGTGTTACCGTGGGTGTCGGGGGCGGAGGACCCTCCGCGCGCACGATCAGACGGTGGATGATCTCGTTGCCGTCGTTGTTGCAGTCGATGCGGAAATCCATCCCACCGGGCAAGCCGTTGTTGAAGTAGGCATCATTCACGTTCCAGGTGTAGTCAACCCATTGGTTGACTGTGCCAAGTGCAGTGCCCTTGGTGACTTGGCGTTCCACAACGTTTCCATAATAGTCCGTGTACTCTAATGAGAACGTATCGGTTCCTTCGTTGACTAAGGTTACGGTGATGTGCCACGACACTTGCCCACCAGCAGCCTCGGGTACCTGGCCTACGTGTGGGTAGCGATCGTCCACGTCGAAAGACATGTACGGATTGCCTGTGCCCTGATTGGTGCGCCGCGTGCTCTGCCAGGCATATATGTGTCCGCGTGCTGGGTCGGGCAGCTCCCTGCTTATTAGCTCCGCTCGCAGCGGCACAGTGCGGCTGCCCGGAGCGCTGTCTCGGCGATACAAGTAGAACTCAAAGTCTTCGTGGTGAGGGCCATAGGTGCGGACGATTCCGTCGCTGCCTGTCCAGCTGCTGTCCTGGAAGTAGCTCTTGCGCAGCACGATCCATACGTCCGGGGTATTGTGCACAGACTTTCCTAGGTGGGTACGCACAAAATCCTGGATTGGAAAGCCAATCTGCTGTGCGGATAAGTAGGCGTCCTTGATATTGGGCAACTGGATGTCGAACATATACGGGTACACGGAGAGGCCTTGCATGTAGAACCAATAGGAGCCCTTTATCCCATTGCCGTGCTTCGGTTCGAAGCCAGTAGGAATGCTCTCATGCCAAACCTCAGAGAACCCCGTGACTCCACCTACCAACACCCCGTCGAAGCGAATCTCGGCGCTGGGCACGTCCACTTCCAGGCCATTAACCTTGACGCCGGTCATCTTGGAAGGGAATGTCGCCGCATGCTGGGCGTGGTAATGAATACCATGTAGGGTGGACTGAATGAAATGAGGCGTGTTGGGGAAAGCAATGTTGTGGGTTCCCATCACATGGAAAACCCAATCATCAAAGGCCCGAGTATTGCCTCCGGGATTGTAGGCGCAGTCGCCAAAGCTCTTGCGCTCGCTCGTTTCTTGATCAGCGCCAGTAGCGATTAACACGAAGGCGAGATTGTAGAACTCGGGATTGTTGTCGTAATGCTGCCCCATGGCCAGGATGAACTGGTCCAACCAATACTGCCATACCAGGCTGCTGAAGCGAGGGGTGCAGAATGGTTTGCAGGGCCCTGAGCCGTCGGGATCATAGCACGAGCCTGTGCTGCCGCCTCCTTGCGCAGCCACCCAGTAGGGCGTGTAGTTGATGCCAATCTGGTTGTCCAATTCTTCCATGGCCCAGGTCTCTATGGCAATGCCTACCGGCTTGGCGATCACGCTGCCATCGGGCAGCGTAACCTGCATTGCCTGCGCGTCCCTGATGTATTTGTCAGTTTTTGACCAGTCGTAGAAGCCTTTCTCTGGATTGAGATCGTTCCAGTGGAAGGCTGCCCAGCCACCCAAGGCTCCGTATTCGGGGTGACCGCGATACTCCTGCCGGTAGCCCCACTTGTCTATGTAGGAGAAATGGTAATCTGGGTTCCCCCAGTCGCCGTTGAACCAGTCGAGCATGACAAAGATGACTGGCGGCAGGTTGGGCCCGCTGGGAGTCTGACCTGATGAGGGCGTCGGGGTCGCAGTCGGCGCGGTTGCGGTGCCCACCGTGATCTGTCCCACGGTGTATCTGCCGCTGCCATCGTGCAGGTCTGTGTTGACAAAGCGGAAGTAGCGGTGCCCATACTCCGCAGGCAGGTTGGGGTTTACCAGTGCGAGCCGCAGATCATATGTCCCAACCGGAACAGTGACTGGGATGGGAACGAGTTGTTCGATGACCACTGGCTGGGCGCTGTACCACTGTGTAGTGGGCACGGCAGGGGTGAAGGTGTGCTCGAATACAGACACGCCTGTGGCGGAATCAACAAAAGCAATCTGGATGTCATACGAGGCAGGAACGTCTTTGATTCCCTGCCGCTCAGGGCGCATCAAGGGAACGGTGCCCCTGTTCACCCACTGGGTGGTGAGGGTGTACTGGTGGCCAAGCAGAACTGTGTCAGGAGCGTCAATGCCTAGGTGGACGATCTGGGCGCCCAGGTAGCGCGCTGCCATCTCACGAGCTTCTCGCCACTCGGGATCATCAATATCGAAGTAGGGCGATTGCAGGCACAGGTAGCTCGAGTGGTGGTCGAGTGCCATCCGCACGTAGTACTTTGGCCTGTCCAGGAAATCCGGGCTGTTGCCCATTGGCTCATAGCCACCTCTGGTGAGCGTATCAGTGTCCTGGTAGACCCAGCGCATTTCGTACCCACCGCCCAGGCCGTTGTACTTGAGCCACACGCGCATACCGTAATTGGACATGGCGTGCTGGACGACTGGCTGGATGACGGGTAAGGTACGCTCGTACAGTCCCGCGCCAAGCTGAACAACAACGGGAGTCTCAAGGAAACCGTGGGTCGTGGTACCGTCCTCCCAGGTGTGTTCTTCTTCAAGATAGATGTTGATGAATTGCTTCGCGGCCTCTATGTATTTCTCGTCGGTGTATCCGGCATCTTCCCAGGCATCCAGGTCAAAGTTTTTCGCGCAGATGGCCATCTCGCCATAACAGCCCCCAGCCATCACATTGACAGCATCCACGGTCGGGTTGCCGTCATAACGGGCGGCCATGGCATGAACAACGCGTCGCAGCAAGCGGTGGTAGGTCTCATTCCATGGCACGGGCGTCCCGCCGCGCGAACCGACAAGCTCCACTCCAGCATCTCTAGCCCACTGCGGTGTGCGGCCTTCGGTAGTGTGTACTTCGATCCAGATCCGCTTGCCCAGGCTGCGCGCCTTGGCAATTTCCGCATCGAGTGCCTCCCAATGGAACACGCCAGGCTCTGGTTCAATGCTGTCCCAACCGGCGCTCGCCTGGCCAGTATCGTACGCCCAGCTAACGAGCGGATTGGCGATGATGTCTGGGTCCAGCCAATGGCACTGCCCCAGGCCCTGGCCGGCATTTAGCACGATGTCAGACGGCAGGCTGAGGTCGAGGACAAACGGCGGCAGTCGGTCTTCCTCCAACGCTGGTGCTGGCTCGCGTGGGGATGGTGGCGCAGTGGTCGGCGTGGGCGTGGCGATGCCGCACGACGTGAGTGCCGGGCTCAGCAAGATGAATACGGTGACAAGCAGCACAACCACGGAGGACCACAACCGTCGGTGACCGCGCAACGTGCGAGAGTTGTCTTCTATCACTGGATGGTTCCTCCTGCAAGTGCCGCGAATTGAACGGGCTGACAAACATGCTGGACGGACAGAAAGAGGTGAACGTACTGGTTCAGTATAGTATATGTTTGAAATGAGTTTCTGTCAAAGAAACGAGCCAACATCCCCTCAGTCCAACTCGATTCCAGTCCCAGCCTCGACCTCACCGATGATCCAGTAGGCTTGCTCGGCTGCGTGCAGACAAGCTTCTACGCCCTCAAGCTCCTGCTGGGGGACAGCGACCAAAAGTCCGCCAGAGGTTTCTGGTGTATAGAGCAGCATCAACAGCTCTTCGGTGATGTGGGGCGCAGCACGAACCCATTGTTCGAAATAGTCATGATTGCGGTTGCTGCCGCCTGGGAAGAGGCACTGTTCAGCGTATTCCCGCGCCCCTGGTAGCAATGGTACTCGTTTAGAGTGGATGCGCAGACGCACATTGCTGCTCTCCGCCATTTCCTGGGCATGGCCCAACAGAGCAAAACCGGTGATGTCCGTCATGCCCTTCAGACTGAACCGGGGAACGATTTCTGCCCCGATACGGTTCAGTTGGAGCATGACCTCGATAGCGGCCTGCAAGTGCTCTGCTTCAGCTACATCGCTCTTCGCCGCCGTGGTAATCATGCCTATGCCAAGAGGTTTGGTCAGCAGCAACACATCCCCAGGGCGTGCACCAGATTTGGTGGCGATGTGCTCGGGATGTGCAAGGCCTATTACTGCCATCCCGTATTTGGGTTCATCGTCATCTATGGTATGGCCGCCGGCAATAACACCACCCGCTTCACGGACCTTTTCTGCTCCGCCGCGTAGGATTTCCGTTACCATACCGGGTGGAAGGTCCGCGGGAACGCAGGTGATGTTCAATGCCAGGACGACCTTCCCGCCCATGGCATAGACGTCGCTCATGGAGTTGGCGGCAGCAATGGCCCCGTAAGTGTACGGGTCGTCCACTATCGGTGTGATAAAGTCGAGCGTCTGGATGATTGCCAGTTCATCGCTGACTTTGTACACCGCAGCGTCGTCGCTGACTTCCAGTCCGACCAATAGATTGGGATAGTCGGCGCTGGTGAACATGTCTTTCAAAGGGCGCAGAACCTGCGCCAAAGCCGCGGG
Source organism: Chloroflexota bacterium (assembly GCA_030607875.1). Taxonomy (GTDB): domain Bacteria; phylum Chloroflexota; class Anaerolineae; order UBA2200; family UBA2200; genus JAUWJD01. The sequence continues at coordinate 28,916 of JAUWJD010000015.1, read as the reverse complement.
GCCGCGCTTGGCCGCTCAGCCGGCCGCCGAAGTCATGGCCGTCAGGCGCTTGACCTCACATGCCTCTGACACAATCAGTACCTCCCAATCTCTCTGATACTTAGTACGGTCACCCTGTGGACGCTGTGGTACTCAACGCCGCCAGCGTTGAGAGTGCTACGCGGACTGCATTCACGTCTTCCGATGAGCAACGCAGAGCTGTGCCGCAATCTGAGCTGAACTGGCGAGGTGTCGGAATCAATTTTGCCGCAAATCCCGCTCGCATCAGCGCCTGCTCGTCCTTGATCGCGCCCTGCGTCGAATGGAAAAGCACCACGGCATAGCCTGTCTCTGTCATTGCACTCCTAGGTCGAGACGATGCTGTCAGCCTGCAATTGCGTCCCAGCAACGCTACACTGTTTACTCCACGCCCACCTTGTCCATCAGCTATAGTACTGCAAGCAAGTGCCACAGGCAAGTATCTCGATACCCTGGCTGACGAGTGCAAAGTACCGCAGCCTTGAGAATAGACCGCGCAACCATTCCCAGAGAGCGCGTAGAATTCTAGTAAGCCAGTTCCCTGTCTCATCTTGGCCTGCGGTAGGGGGAGGTGTGGGTTCGGGTCTGGGCTTGGCTGTCGCTGTGGTCGTACTTTGGTTGCGCACCGTAACCTGTCCCACAGTGTATCGGCCACTACCATCGTGCAGGTCCACGTTAGTAAGACGGAAGTACCGGTGCTCATCATGCGTGGACAGGTTTGGATTGAGCAGGGCGATCCCCAGGTCGTATTTTCCTGCTGGCACGGAGGCGGGGATGAGGATGACTTCTTCGATGCGTACGGGCTGTGCGCTGTACCACTTTGTAGTAGGTACAGCGGGGGCAAAACTGTGCTCGAACACAGGCGAGCCACTGGCAGCGTCAACGAAGGCAATGGTGACGTGGTACGAGGCAGGGATGTCTTTCACTCCCTGCCGTTTGGGACGCATCAGTGGTGTTGTTCCCCTGTTCACCCAGTTGGTGATGAAGGTGTACTCTTGGCCGACCACAATCGAATCCGGAGCCTGGGTGCCTTGATGGACGATCTGAGCGCCGAGATAGCACGCTGCCATCTCGCGTGCTTCTTGCCACTTGGGATCCACAATATCGAAGTATGTCTCTTGCAAGCAGAGGTAGCTTGCGTGCTGCTCAAGTGCTGTCCGTACGTATACCTTGGGCCTGTTTAGGAAATCCAAGCTGTTTCCCGCAGGCTCATAGCCTACTCTGGTGACGGTGTCGTAGTCTTGGTAGAGCCATCCCATGTCGTAACTACCGCCCCAACCATTGTACTTGAGCCACACACGCATGCCGTATTTGGACATGGCGTACTCTACCACTGGCCGGATGACGGCTGTGGTATGCCCGTACAGCCCTGATCCCACCTGCAGCACGACGGGAGTTTTCAGGAAGCCATGGCTCTTGCTGCCGTCCTCCCATACGTATTCCTCTTCTAGGTAGATGTCTATGATCCGTTTTACGGCCTCGATGAATCGCTCATCAGTGTATCCTGCCTGTTCCCAGATTCGACGATCTACTCGGGGAGCGCAAATGACCATCTCACCGTAGCAGCCGCCGGCCATCAGATTGATGGCGTCTACCGTGGGGTTGTCATCGTAGCGGGCGGCCATGACATGTACCGCACAGCGCAGAAGCCGTTGGTAGGTCTCATTCCACGGTGCAGGCGTCCCACCGCGTGAACCGATGACGGACACTCCCGCATCTCTGGCCCACTGCGGTGTCTGGCCTTCGGTCGTAAGCAATTCCAGCCAAATACGCTTTTCCAGGTTGCGTGCTTTGCCGATCTGCGCGTCCAGCAGTGCCCAGTTGAAGATACCATCCTGGGGCTCAATGGTCTTCCAACCGCTGCTAGCCTCACTGGCATCGTAGGCCCAACCAACGTAGGGTGTGGACAGGATTTTCGAATCCAGCCAGTGGCACTGCCCCAGACCCTGTTCCGCATTCAGCACAATTGGGGGCGGCAAGTCGGGGTCGATGCGAAATGGGGGCAACTCCTTGTTAGGCAATGCGGCTCTGGTCCCACTAGCAGGGAGCAAGCCAAGCGTCAGGCACAGCAGAAGCAGCGCGCGAAGACGGACGGGCCTGGAGTAGAGAATCGCTGTCTGGGTTAAACGTTTGTGGAGTGGCTTGCTCATGCAGTTCCTGCCGCTGTTCGTGTGGGGAGATGCTGTGAGAGGTTCTGTTATCGGGCACCATGCCCCGAGAGTACTACCGGCATGGTTTTGAAAAGGACCTTGAGATCCAACATCAGCGAACGCTGCCCGATGTACTCAATGTCAATCTTCACGATGTCCCTGAAGGTCAAACTGCTTCTGCCTTTAATCTGCGCCAGACCCGTGATGCCTGGCAACACTTCCAGGCGTCTGAAATGCCAGGGCTTGTAGACATCTACCTCATAGGGCATTGAGGGCCGAGGCCCGACGAGGCTCATGTCCCCCTTCACCACGTTGAAGAGTTGAGGCAGCTCGTCCAGGCTGGTCTTGCGCAGGAACCTGCCGACTGGCGTCACCCGTTTATCGTTAGCTGGCTTAAAGACTCCGTTCCAGGTAGTCGTGGCGAGGTGTTTGCCATTGATATACTCCCGGGCGAACTTGATGTCTGCAGAGCGGTCGGGGTTGTCATACATGGAACGGAACTTGTAAAAGGCAAAGATCTTGCCACCCCTGCCCACTCTCTCTTGGAGCAGGATGGCTGGGCCAGAAGAGGTGACCTTGATCAGGATGGCGATGGCCAACATGAACGGCGCAAGCAGTAGCAGAAGCAATGTGGCAGTAACGAGGTCAAGCATTCGTTTAGCCAGGGCGTACCACTTTCTGCTGCACGTCACCTGTGGTTGTGCCAGGCTCATAAGGTACAGAGCCCTGACACGCTTGGGCTCTGATTGAACACGAGAGGTAGTGTCTTTCGTGACTATGACCAAGATTTCTCCGCCTGTCGTTAACGACTCGTCGTACGATAGGTGCAATTATAGCATATTCCTCAAAAAGGCAAAAGGCTTGTTGACCTTCCCCTGCTCTCTCAGTATAATCACGCGCAGCCATTCGCGGAAAGGCGACCCATTCTTTGACTAGAAGAACTCTGCTACTGAATCTGCTTGTTGTCCTTGGCCTGCTCGCTCTCTTGATTGTGTTCTTTCGCCCGGTCATCTTGGGAGGCAGGACGCTTTTGCCTTTGGATAACCTGTTCGCCTTTCAACCATGGCAAAGCTTTGCAGCTCAGTTTGGCGTTGACGTGCCGCACAATGACCTGCTGAATGACCTTATTCTGGAGAACTATGTTTGGAAGCGCTTGGTCGTACAGGCGCTTAAGAGCAGGCAACTTCCCCTCTGGAATCCTCACATCCTGGCTGGGCAACCGTTTCTGGCTGCGGGCCAGCACTCGGCACTGTATCCGCTGAGCCTGATCTTCTACGCGCTGCCCCTGGTGCGCGCCTATGGCTACTACACCGTTTTGCAGTTGCTGCTGGCCGGCGCGTTCATGTATGTCTATGCCCGGACCATCCGCTTGGACCGCGTGGGCAGCCTGATTGCCGCCATCACGTTCACCTTTAGCGGTTTCATGATTGTCAGCGTTGTGCATCCCATGATCATCGCTGCTGCCTCCTGGCTGCCCTTGCTGCTGGCCGTCGTTGAGCGCCTCGTGCGTACACAGGAGGAGCAAGTGCCAGGCCAGAAACCCAAAGCCGTGTCGTATATCCCGTGGATTGCTGTGGGTGCGGCAGCCATGTGCGTACAATTCTTGGCAGGGCACGTGGAGATTGCCTACTACGTCGTCCTGGTAACTGTTTTCTACGCTGCCTGCCGCATAGCGATCTACTGGCACCGAACGCGCAGTTGGGTGCAGGCCGGGAAATTGGGCCTGGCGGTGGTCTTGCTGATCGGCCTTGGCGTTGGCCTGGCTGCGATACAAGTAATTCCCCTGTACGAACTGGTCAGAGAGAACTTTCGCCAGGAATCGGCCACATACCAACAGATCATAGAGTGGGCCTATCGCTGGCGGCGATTGGTTGCATTTTGGGTGCCCGATTTCTTTGGCAATCCGACACATCACAGCTACCTGGATGTGTTCAGTCGCCAAGTGATCACCGACCTGCGCAATGCGCAGGGCGAGCCCATCCAGACCATCTACTGGGGCATCAAGAATTACGTGGAAGGCAGCAGCTATGTCGGCCTCCTTCCGCTATTGCTGGGGTTCATAGCTGTCTGGAAATCACGAACCAAGTACGTTTGGATATTCCTTCTGCTGGCGGTCGTCTCTTTGCTGTTCGTCTTTGGCACACCACTCTACGCTTTCCTCTACTACCTTCTGCCGGGCATCAAACAACTGCATTCACCTTTTCGCTGGATATTCCCATACACGTTGAGCGTCTCCATTCTCGCTGGCTGCGGGGCATCGTGGCTGGCCACTAGCGGCTCTCGAACCAACACACGCTCCGTTCGCCTGGCAGGCACCCTTGTTTTTCTCCTGGGGCTGCTGGGGCTGGGGGTGCTGGGGGGCAGCCTTCGCTTCCCGCAGGTGGTGAGTGCGTTGGCGGAACGGGTGATGCTTTCCTTGGCGCAAGCCCCCGAGGACTTTGCGGATGGTCGGGCCTTTTACTCGTACCAGTTCCGCAATTTCCTGATCTTTTTCCTGGCGCTGTGTGGTGCTGGCGTGACGCTTCTCTTGACCAGTGTTCGAACGCGCTTGCGTGGTATTGCATTGTGGCAGTTCTCGGCATTGGTGGTTATCGTTGCCGAGGTGTTCGTCATTGGCATGGGATTCAATCCAGCGGCGGACCCCGCCATTCTGTCATTTGAGCCGCCAGTGGTTTCTTTCCTTCGACAAGATGAAGGCTTGTGGCGTTTCACTACGCTTAACATGCCGGGTGAGAAAACCGTCAACGCTAATGTGGGCATGTTCTACGACTGGGAAGATGTGCGGGGCTACGACTCAATCATCGCCAAGCAGTACGTAGACTACATGCAACTCATTGAGCCTCAGGGGGAATTGCTCTACAACCGCATCGCGCCGCTGAGTGAGCGTAGCTCGTTGGATTCTCCGCTGCTCGATCTGCTGAACGTCAAGTACGTTCTGACCACGCAAACCATAGAAAACGATAACTATACACTCGTCTACGACCAAGAACTACGGGTTTACCGCAACGAGGACTACCTGCCGCGCGCCTTTGTCGTGCATCAGGCCCGAGTCATCCCGGACGCAGCTGCTAGAGCAGGTGCCCTGCGCCAATTGAACCCCCGACAGGAGGTCATTCTGGAGGAAATGCCGGAGGGAGGGATGCCAAGGGGTGGCGAATGGCAGGCGGTGCGTATTGTGCACTACGATCTAAATGAGGTGCTCATCGAGGCAGATCTGCCAAGCGGTGGGTACCTGGTATTGGCGGACACCTACTCCTCTGGATGGAAAGCCTACGACACCCAGCCAGGACAAAATGAGCAGGAGATACCCATTTATCGGGCCAATGGCACCTTCCGTGCTGTGAGCCTGCCACCTGGACAGCACACAGTACGCTTCAAGTATACTCCCTTTTCCTTCAAGTTGGGTCTGTTCGTCAGTTTCCTGGCTGGCGTGATCCTGATTCTGATCCTCAGCTATTGGCTCTGGCGGCGCTTTTACAGTGAAGATGCAAGTGATTCGGCCGTCAAGCGCGTGGCCAAGAATGCCCTGACGCCCATGCTGCTCAACTTGCTCAACCGCGTCATTGACATGGCCTTTGCCATGCTTACTCTGCGCATACTGGCTCCAGTCGGCGCGGGACGTTACGGGTTTGCGATCAACTTCATAGGCTATTTCGAGACCGCAGTTCTCTTTGGTCTGGGTACATGGATCACCCGTGAGATGTCTAAACACAGACAACAGGCCAGTCGGTACTGGAGCAACAGCGTGATTCTGCGGTTTCTGCTGTGGCTGGCCTATCTGCCGGTGATTGGGGTGATCATCTACACTTACGTGCGCTTTTCGGCCTTGACCACAGACACAGTATTGGCCATTGCGCTATTCGCTGTTGCGCTGATTCCTGAGTTAGTTTCCGACTCCTTCAGCGCTGCCTTCTATGCCCACGAGAGGATGGAGTATCCGGCAGCCGTTTCATCGGTCACAACGGTCTTGCGCGTTATCCTGGGCACACTGGCACTGTTGCTGGGTTACGGGTTTGTCGGGTTGGCGGCTACATCGCTGTTGGTCAATCTCAGCACTGCTGTGATTCTCGGTATCCTGGCCGCACGCCTCTTCTTCCGCCCGAAGCTAGAGTTCGAGTCTGCTTTTGCTCGAACCATGCTGCAAGCCTCCTTCCCGCTGATGCTCAACAACCTGCTGTCCAAAGTGTTCTTCATGTCGGACGTGCTCTTGCTCAAGCCCTTGCGGGGAGACGCAGAAGTTGGCTACTACAACGCAGCCTACCGCTATATTCGTGGCTTGGACGTGATTCCTTCGTACTTCACTCTGGCCATTTTCCCGCTCATTTCGCGCTTTGCCGAGTCCCAGCGCGATTCGCTAGTGCGGGCCTACATTCTGTCGATCAAGCTGTTGCTCATGGTCGCTCTGCCGGTTGCTGTGGGCACAACGTTTATCGCCCGTGAGCTCATTCTGATACTGGCCGGGCCGGATTTCTTGCCCCAATCAATGATTTCCTTACAGCTTCTTATCTGGTATATGCCCATTGGTTTCATCAACAGTGTTACCCAATATGTGCTGATCGCCATCGATCAACAGCGCTTCTTGACACGGGCCTTCCTGTTCGGCGCGGCTTTCAACATCTTGAGCAACCTGCTTTTGATCCCGCGATACGGCTATGTGGCTGCCTCTGCGATCACTGCGCTGTCGGAAGTGGCCCTGCTGATTCCCTTCTATTACTGCGTGCGTAAGAACCTGACCACATTGCCGTGGGTGGAGATGTTCTGGCGGCCAGGCGTGGCCGCTGCTTTGATGGCAGTAGTACTGTGGTTGCTGCGCAGCACGACGATTCTGCTCACCATCCCCGTGGCAACAGCAACTTACCTCGTTGCACTCGTTGCGCTGGGCACTTTGCGCCAGCCCGACGTAGGATTGGTCATGGGATTGTTGCCAGCCCGCTTGCGAGAACGCCTGCCATTCTTGACGCCGTAGACTCTTGCGGCTAGAATTGGACAATTGCCTGTGGCGTGCCGACAGGCCACCAAGCCGCACTGGTGTCCCTAAGGACGTTTGGAAATCAGGCTTCTTGTTGACTGTGGTTGTGGTCGTTTGTGGCATCCAGGAGGTTTGTGATGGGTGAATGGGTCTATATCAAGGATATCGCTGCCTACGAGGGCAAGCAGGTTACTATCAAGGGCTGGCTCTACAACAGTACTGACAAGGGCAAGGTGCAGTTTTTGTTACTGCGTGATGGCACTGGGGTCGTGCAGGGTGTGGTCTCGCGGAAGGACGTGAGCTCGCAGGTCTTTAGCGATGCACAGCACCTGACGCAGGAATCATCGGTCATCGTCACGGGCCAGGTGCGGGCGGACAAGCGTGCTCCCGGTGGGTACGAGTTGCTGGTGAATAACCTGCAGACTGTGCAGCTCACCCAGGACTATCCCATCACCCCAAAGGAGCATGGCATTGCTTTCCTGATGGAAAATCGTCACCTGTGGCTTCGCTCCTCGCGCCAGCATGCGATTCTGCGCATTCGCGCCGAGGTGGTCAAGGCTATTCGGGATTGGTTGGATAGCCATGGGTTCGTGAACGTAGATACCCCTATTTTGACTCCGTCGTCGTGCGAGGACAGCACCACATTGTTCGGGACCGACTACTTTGGCGAGCAGGCTTATCTGACGCAAAGTGGACAGTTGTACAACGAGGCTACCATCGGCGCTTTTGGTAAGGTCTACTGCTTCGGGCCAACATTCCGCGCTGAGAAATCCAAGACGAGGCGGCACCTGACCGAGTTCTGGATGGTGGAGCCGGAGATGGCCTACGTGGACCTGGAAGGCTGCATGGAAGTGGAGGAGCAGTTCGTGAGCTACATTGTGCAGACGGTGCTCCAGAACCGTGCTGTGGAGCTTGAGGCGCTGGATCGCGACACGTCACGCTTGGAGAAGGTGGTACCCCCTTTCCCGCGCATTACCTACGATGAGGCAGTGGAGCTGTTGAACAAGAAGGGATTGGCCTTTGAATGGGGCAATGACTTTGGCGCACCGCATGAGACAGTGATAGGCGAGAGCTTTGAGAAGCCTGTGTTCATACATCACTATCCAACTGCTGTCAAGGCCTTCTACATGGAAGAAGACCCCTCACGCCCCGAAGTTTGCCTGTCGGTGGATCTCCTGGCTGCGGAAGGCTACGGCGAGATCATCGGCGGCGGGCAGCGCACTGCCAGTTACGAGTTGCTGGAGCGGCGCATCAAGGAGCACAACTTGCCTCGCCAGGCCTATGAGTGGTACCTTGATTTGCGGCGCTATGGCTCAGTGCCGCACTCGGGCTTTGGCTTGGGCGTGGAACGCACCGTGACGTGGATATGCCGCATTCATCACATCCGCGAGACCATCGCCTTCCCCCGCATGTTGGACAGGATCTATCCCTAGTGCCAGCCGACGGTCTCCGCTTTCCGCCCGACTTTCGCTGGGGCACTGCCACGGCCGCTCATCAAGTGGAGGGAGAGCCGGCCGACACCGATTGGTGGGAATGGGAGCAGGTGCCCGGCCACGTCAGGGACGGCACCGATGCCCGCCGTTCTTGCGAATGGTGGGCAGGCCGCTATGCCCAAGATTTCGACTTGGCCCGCGCGATGGGCCAGAATGCACTGCGGCTCTCCGTTGATTGGGGCCGTATCGAGCCTCGCGAGGGCAAGTGGGATCCCGAAGCGTTTGCCCGCTATCGGCAGATGTTGAGCGCGTTGCGCGAGCGCGAAATCGAGCCAATGGTGACCCTCTTTCATTTCGTCAGCCCGTCGTGGTTGGTCGAAAAGGGCGGCTGGCAGAGCGAAGGCGTGGTGCGCTACTTTGAGCGCTTTGCGGCCAAGGTAGTCGAGGAGTTGGGTGATTGGGTCGATCTGTGGTGCACCATCAACGAGCCCAATGTGTATGGGGCCTATTCCTATCTACTGGGTTTCTGGCCGCCGCAGAAACAGGATGTCCGACAGTTCTTCCGGGTGGTACACAATCAACTGCTGGCACATGCCTGTGCCTATCGCGCGATCCACCGCTTGCAGTCCTCGGCCAGAGTAGGGCTGGCGCAGCATCTGCATATCTTTGATCCCATGAGACCCAAGTCGCCACTGGATCGTTGGGCAGCAGGGATGCAGGATTCCCTCTTCAATGGGTTGGTGCTTGACCCGCCGGTGGATGGTGTGCTGCGCTTTCCCCTGAGCTTGAACACCCGGATACCCGAGTTGGTGGATTCACAGGACTACATCGGGTTGAATTACTACTCCCGCAGCATGGTCAGTTTCGATATTACCCAGCCCGGCTTGCTCTTTGGACGGCGCTCGGTCATGCCAGGGGCCGAGTTCAGCATGGAGGGTTGGGGGGAAACCTATCCCCAGGGCCTGTACCGCGTGCTCAAGCGCCTAGAGCGCTGCGGCAAGCCGATCTACGTGACCGAAACCGGTGTCCCCGACAACGACGACTCGAAGCGGCCGCGCTTTCTGCTCACGCACCTGGCTGCGGTGCACCGTGCGTTGGGAGAAGGCGTGCTGGTTAAGGGGTTCTACTTCTGGTCGTTGGTGGACAACTTTGAGTGGGCGGACGGATTCAGTGCGCGGTTTGGTCTGATTGGTCTCGACTTGGCGACGGGGCAGCGCACTGTGAAACGCAGTGGTCAGCTATACGAGGAGATAAGCCGAACTGGGGCCATCACTGCGGACATGGTGAAACGCTATGCCCCAGAGGTTGAGGATCAGATTTTCTCTCCTGGCTAGCGCTGCGATCACTCGATGCGGGCTTTACTCTTGGCAGCCTTGTGTCATAAAGAATGGGGATGCTCCCGTGGAAGCATCCCCATTCTCGTCGTCCTAAAGGGTCTGGCGGTTCATTCATCGTGCAATGTGCATGGGCATGATGACGTGCACAAAGCTCTCATCGTCTATAGGCCGGATTACGCCCGGGCTGGAGGGGCTGGAAGTCTCTATCGCGACCTGAGGGGTGTTGATTACGCTGAGTACTTCTGCGAGATACTTGGCGTTAAAGGCGATCTCAATTGGCTCGCCGTCCACGGCAGCATCGATCTCAGTCACATTGTCGCCCAATTCTGCGCTGGTGGCCATCACGGTTAGCCTGCCACCCATGCCCTGATCTCCTGGCGTGATGCGCATCCGTATGACGTTCGCTGCGTCGCGTGCGAAAAAGGAGGCAATCTTGACGGCTTTGAGCAGTTCGGCCGCATCGACCACCATGTGCGTGGCATAACCCTTGGGGATGATCTGCTTATAGTCGGGGAAGTTCCCTTCGACCAGTTGGGATACAAGGTCGATGTTGGTCATGCGGAAATAGACCTGGCTGCGATTGGGGGCTATGGTCATGCGTATGGGCTCGTCTTCCTCCGCGCTGACGCGTGCCAACTCCTGCAATGCCCTGGCCGGGATGATCACACTGGTAGATGATAGGGCTGCCTCGGAGAGCTCGGTTTTGCGTACCGAGAGTCGAAAGCCATCAGCAGCGGCCATGGTCAAGTTGGTGCCAGAGATCTCCGCGAGTACCCCCGTCAATACGGGCCGGCTCTCATCTACGGCAGCGGCAAACGACACCTGATTGATCATCTCCCGCAGTGTCGCTGGCTCCAGGGAGATGCCGGTATCCTCACTCAACGCTACGATTATGGGAAACTCTTGTGCATCAATTCCCTTGACGTTTGCCTCGTAGTTGCTACATTTGAGATTGAGCGTCTGCGTGCGTGTCACCAATTCCGCGTCGATACGCTCTGGCGGCAGGGAATTGACAAAGTCGGTGAGAAGGCGTGCGGGCACAGTAGTTGCGCCATCCTCCTCCACCTTGGCCCCGATCCAACAACTGATTCCTACCTCCAGATTGGTTGCCGATAGTTTCAGCCGGCCTTCGTCCGTGGCCATGAGGATGTTGGAGAGGACCGGCAGCGTGCTGCGGGTAGCCACTGCTCGCCCGACAATCGCCAGGCCCTTGGCCAAGTTCTCTTGCAGACAGGAAAATTTCATCGGGACCTCCTTGCTTCTGGTATGGGCTGACGTTAGTATACTACAGAATCGGGATTGGTTCAAACCTGCAGGGAACAGTAGACCAGCGACCGAGGGGAACCCATGCTCTCCAAACGGAGTTTGCTGTGGTATTCACAGGGTGGGCGGTACCAGTGCAGGGGCGAGCACGTATCTGAGTATGGCTATACTACCCACCTCTGCAATGGACAGGAGTAGCCCAAGGCTGAGAGGGAGGAGAGCTTGGTGCCATCTCTCGGCACAGTTCTCTCGCCGGAGGAGGATCATGACGATCATGCTGTTCACTGTGGTGAGCATCCACAAGACTCCGACAAGGTTCAGCAAGGCGAAAGGGTAAAGCAATATCCCGATATCGGCTCGTAGCACCAGCACAAGTGCCACAACCTGCAACAGAATCGCTGTCAGTTCTCTGAAGCCACGCACAACGCGTTGTCTCTCGGGCTTTCGCCAGAGGATGAAGTTGAACATGGGGAAGATGAGGATGCTCAAGGAAAGGCCGTTGACCATACCCGATGTCAAGCGCAGCAAGTTGCTGGGGACATATAGGATTACACGCCCACTGAGGTAGTTGAAGTACGAGTTGACACCATCTATGGCCCAGAAGGCAAAGAACAGGACCAGGACGGCCAGCACTCTCATCGGCGGTAGCCAACTGGCGCGGGAACGGCCTCTCCACCAGAAGTTGACCAGTCCTATCACGGTTCCCAGGTAGGTCCCTGTGCAGCGCGCGCAAAGTGGCAGTTGCACACCGGCAATGGAAATCGAGTGCTCTGGGAATTGGTGGCAAACGCCGCCTAGGAACAAGCCGATGTACTTCAGCAGGCCGTGTGCTTCTAGGAATGGGGATTCCATAGTGTCCGCATTATACGCCGAAGGTAGGGTGTGTCAATTCACGATTCGGTTCCGGATTGTGTTGGTCGGCTATGCGGCAGTTTCGCGGTGCCAGGGATAGTATGCGAGCAACGTCGACTATAACTACGGATAGTAGGTTATTCTGCCACAAGAACGGACCAACACACTTTGAAACCGAGTCCAATTCACTGTTTCGTGCATCAACAGCCGAAGGGTCCCGCGTTGACGGAATTGCAGAGCCCCTTTGGCTCGATTGTCACGTGAAAACGACTGCCTAAGTTCAGCAATCCCGTCGAGCCGTCACCCGTAGCGAGACCTTCGGCCGTTGCCCGCAGGTGCCCACGGGGCATGCAGAGCACATGCAGAGATCGAACGGTTGACACAGTACCCTGTTGTCGTGTCCGATACTATAGGCATAACTCTCTGCCGCCTTTTCGACGTAGTGTGCTATAGTTACAGAGTACTGCGTCAATTGCTGAACTCAAATGGTTCTTCTCAGACCATAATTCAGTGAGATACGTCTAGCAATCTGTACACGAAGCAGTAGCTGTGGTGCAAGCTGTGCAGAGTCCGTCGCACACTAGGAGAGTATGTGGTCATTCCTTCGCCGGTAATCATGACTCAGATACTGACTCCCAAAGAGCGTCCCGACCTGCTGCATCGGCCACGGCTCGTTGACTTTATCCACGAACACATTGACCGCAAGCTGTTGCTGATCTCGTCCGCGGCCGGTTACGGCAAGACATCCCTGCTTGTTGATTATGTTCACGATACTGACTTGCCTGTGTGCTGGCTTTCGATAGTTGAATCTGCTCGCGACCCGCGTGTCTTCTTGGACTACCTGATTGCGGCCATAAACCTTCATTTCCCTCAGTTTGGGCAAACCTCGCGCCGAGTGCTCCAGGGCAGTAAAACACTTTCCGACCCCACCCTGTTCGTTGGCACACTCGTTAATGAGATTTACGAGACGATTCCTGACTGCTTTGTCGTCGTACTTGACGATTATCACCTCGTTGACGGCAGCCGAGCGGTCAATGTGATGCTGGATACCTTGATCCAGCATCTGCCCGAGAACTTTCATTTCATCATCTCCAGCCGTACCGTGCCCACGTTGACCCCTCGTGGACTAGCGCTGCTCACTGCCCACCAGGAGATTGCTGGCTTGGGCGTCAAGGACTTGGTTTACGCCGGAGGAAATTCAAGCCTTGCTGCTGCAAAACTATGACCAGAGCTTTTCCAGCGAGGCAGCCACACAGCTTGCGGAGAAGTCCGAGGGCTGAATCACTGGCATTTTGCTAACGACTCACACCATGTGGAAAGGTCTCTTCGAGGACATAATTCGTGTCCAAGGTTCTGACAGCAAGGTCTATGACTACTTGGTTAACGAAGTGTTCAATCTACAGCTTGCTGCCTTGCAGATCTTTTTGCTGTCCACTTCCATACAGGAAGAAATGAGCCCTCTGTTATGTGATGAACTTCTCACAGTTAGCAGCTCGCGCAAGACACTGAAACAGCTGGAAGACACAAACTTATTCATCAGTCGGCTGGAGCGGGGGGAAGAAAGGTGGTACAGGTATCACCATCTGTTTCGTGAGTTCCTTTTGACCAAGCTACAGGAAGAACATCCAGAGCAGGTTCGCCCGCTGCAGCAGCGAGCTGCGGAACTGTTACGCGAAAGCGGTGCCGTAGAACAAGCTATCGAATACTACTTGACGATCGAGGACTATGACAGTGCCATGCAGGCTGTGCTCGAGATAGCACAGGAGACCTACGATGCTGGTAGATTGGCAACGGTCGCCCGGTGGATCGATGCGTTGCCCTCGAACATGGTTGACCGCTGCCCGCGTCTATTGTGGTCTAGAGCAAAAGTGCATCTCGAAATCGGTGAGTTGGAACAGGCGACGGCTCTCTTTGATCGTGCATACGCGGAATTTGCTCGCAGTGGCAATCGGTTGGGACAGGCTCGAACACTGGTGGAGAAGAGCGCCGTATTGCGTTTTCAGGGCCAGTTCAGGGAGGCAATCTCGCTTGTGCAGGGTCCTAGAGGACGGACGGACGGACGCGATGCAGGTTGTTGCCTCCGCCCATCGGCAGATCGGCACTTGCCAGGCTAACCCAGCCGTACCCTAGCTGAAGGCTTAATCGGGGCACACCACAAGTTTCATCATCCTAATGCCCCACTCGTACCCTCCGAGGCTATGCCCGCCTCGAAGCGTTCCTCTCTTGCTGTTCGAAGGCCCCTATAGTCCTTGGCCAGGCTTCGAGGTCTGGCTTTCCTCAATCCAGTGTACAGCCTTCGCCGGTAACTCACTGACTGGACCACGATACACGGTGCAATCTGGCAGTGAGTCGAGGAAGGTCGAACCGTATCTTTTGCTCAGAACACGTTTGTCGAGCACAACAACCACGCCGCGGTCGGTGCAACTGCGGATCAAGCGGCCAAAGCCTTGGCGAAAACGCAGCACTGCCTCTGGTACTGCATATTGGCCAAACGGATCCTCAAAAGTCCTGCTTCGCGCAGCGAAAACGGGATCGGAGGGCACCGAGAAAGGCAGGCGAGTGATGACCAGGCAGCTCAGCGCCGGACCGACAACGTCAATGCCCTCCCAGAAACTCCTTGTGCCCAGCAACACGCAACGGGGAGTCGTTCTAAAGCGCTGAAGCAACTGCCGTCGTGAGCCATCCAGTCCCTGTCCGTAGATGACGATATTCGCTTCCTCCAGCGGCCTGGCGATGGCGTAGTAGGTTGATCTCAATTGACGGTGCGAGGTGAATAGAAGCAGTGCTCGTCCTTGCGTCGCCAGACACAGGTCCCGAATGGACTTGGCTACGGCCTTCTGGTAGTTGGGTTGAGCAGGTTCGGGGATGTCTGTTGGCAGGTACAGCAGAGTAGACTGCGCATAATCAAACGGAGAGTCCACCCTCAGTTCGTCAGCGTCGTGCAGACTCAGACGGTCGCGGATGTAGTCGAACTTCTTGGCTGTGGAAAGGGTTGCAGACGTCAGAATCAGCGTCTCCAGTTCTGGGAAAAGGTTCTCTGCGAGCAATGACCCCACGTGCAGAGGCGCGGACTGCAAGGTAATCTCGTGGTCCCTAGCCCCTATGCGGAACCAATAGATTCTTGCTGGCTGCGGTTCGTTAATCATCTCTCTCAACTGCTCTCGCAGCATTCTCACATGATCCAGGCGGAACCAGATGTCTTGCAGCAAGTCGTCGTAGTTCAGAATGTTCTGGTCTTCCAAATCTGTAAAACTTGTGTGCAGACCCTGCAGACCCTTTTCCACCGTGAGCAACACCTGGTCAAGATCGTCGGCGAGGATCTCCAGTTCAGACCAGGCCGGCTGAACTCTCGTGCCGCTGGTGAGTTCAACTCGCAGGTCATAGCCGCTCTTGAGGCGCGCTGCGGGCACAATCGCATCATCAACAAAAGCCTGCAGTATGTCGAAGAAGCGATCCGCAACGTGTTGGGCTTCTTCGACTTGGCCCTGCAGTTTGATCAGGTAGGCACTGGCCTGCTTCTGAACTCCGGCGCTTACGGTGCTGCTGCGGAAGTGTTGTGGTATTGAGGGCAACAATCCTCTGGGGCGGCCTGCATCGGTTCGTTGATAGAGGCCTGCCAGGAGAGAACGCGCCTGGCCTCGGTTCACGGCAAAGCCTAACTGTTCTGTTGCTCGGGCTTCCAAGTGATGTGCTTCGTCGATGATCAAATGGTGATACTCGGGCAGGACTCGGTTCGAGACCAGCATATCTGACAGCAGCAGGGAATGGTTCACCACGATGATATGGGCAGCCTCCGCGCTGTGGCGGGCTCGATATAGGAAGCAGCGTCCCTTTCTGCGGTGTGGACACCTTTCGCCCAGGCAGGTTTCCTGTTCCGCCTGCACTTGGCGCCACACGGCAAATTCCTGATCACGGAGGGACAGTTCGGCCGAGTCGCCCGTTTCGGTCCCAGGAAGCCAGGCGAGAATCTTGGCCAGCACCTGCATCTCCTCCGCCGCCAGCGATTGCCTGCGCCTGAAGATTGCCAGCCGGCGCAAGCAGAGGTAGTTATTGCGGCCTTTCAGCAGGGCTGCTTTGAACTTCAGGGGCAGGATGCGCTGAAGATCTGGGATATCTTTGTTAGAGAGCTGATCCTGCAGGTTGATCGTATTCGTAGATACGACGACAGAACGGCCATTGTTCACTGTGAAGTGAATGGCAGGCAGCAAGTAGGCCAGAGACTTGCCAGTACCGGTGCCTGCCTCCGCAAGGATTTGCCCCCCGTCATTAAAGGTGCGGGTGACGGCCTGCAGCATCTCTATCTGTTGGGGCCGGTACTCGTACCCTGGGAAGCGCTCCGCCAGCAGTCCTCCGGGAGCGAGCAGGGCGGTCAGCTCCTGCTCATCGAGCAACTGTTTGCTCTCTGTGGGGCGTAGTGGCTCTGTTGTGTCTCTGCGATTCAGTACCAAGCCCAGTGCGGCATGATCCAAGTCCCCCTTGCTCCGCAGTTGTTCCCGCACAGTGCTGGTGAAAGCGGTGCGCGCCCGCTCACGCTCAAGGTCTCGGAAGAACGGCCTTGGAGGCCAGTTGCTGCGAGCGGCCAGGCGGTTGATTTCTTGCAGAACGGCGAGGTCCATCTGCAGTCCGCGGTCTACTAGAGCCAGGAAAAGGTCTTTGGTGGCTAGAGCGTCCGCGAGGGCGCGGTGGTGACGTTCCAGTTTGATATCCAGGGCCTCTGTTAGAACGCCCAGGCTATAGCTGCTGGCTTCTGGAAGCAGGATGATGGCCAGTTGGTAGGTGTCGATGCTTGGGTTCCTCACCAAAGCACCATGCTGTCTGAGGAAGGACAGGTCAAAGCCGATATTGTGACCAATGATGGGATGGTTTTGAGCGAACCGGGCCAGCGGAGCGATAACGGCATGAATGCTGGGCGCGTGCTGTACCTCTTCGGCTTGAATGCCGGTCAGCAATTGTATCTTGTAGGGCAGAGGACGCTTGGGGTTGACCAGAGTAGACCAAGTATCCAATACTGTGCCGTCACGAAACTTGACAGCGCCCACTTCGATGATCGCATCGCGCTTGCTGTCCAGACCGGTGGTCTCAATGTCCAAGGCGACATAAACGCGGCCCATAGAACTCCAATCTCTTCCTGAACAACGGCAGCACATGGCCCTGCCTGGGTGATGGCAGGGCCGACTCGTGTCGGGAGGGCGGATGTCCCATCCGATGTGTCAAATATCTTCCAGTTGATACAGAATGATCGTTGCGGCAACCAGCGCTGCAGTCTCGGCACGTAGGATGCGCGGTCCCAGACTGACCGGGATGATGCCGTAGCGGCGAGCCTGGTCAACTTCGCGAGTTGTGAAGCCTCCCTCAGGGCCAATGAAGATGCTGATGGAAAACGGCCGATGAATGAACGAGGTTTTCCCCTGCACTGTGACTGGCGTGGAGGACGAGAATGTCAACATGGAACGGATGGATCTCATTCTCTCGCCTTCCCACGGCAACAAGGCTAGCTCAGCACGGCGTGCTCTTTCGCAAGCCTGGGCAAAGAGCAATGGCGCGTGCAGGCGCGGCAAGCGCCCACGGTGTGACTGCTCTGCTGCCTCCAGCATGATTCTTTGCCAGCGCTCTAGTTTCGCCTGGCCCACGTCATCCACACTGCCGATCACACAGCGGTTGGCGACGGTGGGCACAAATTCCACAATGCCCAGTTCGGTGCCTTTTTGTAGCACCCACTCGAACTTGTCACCCTTGAGCAGGCTCTGGTATAGGGTCAGCTTGGCCCTGGGTTCGGTGCGAGCAAGCGTCTTGCGCTCTATCTCACCCTTGATCTCTTGCTGCCCGACGACAGTGAGCTGCACCTGATACTGCCAGCCTGCGTCGTCCAGCACCATGATTGGATCACCTGGCCGAAGGCGCAACACGTTTCTGATCTGATGTACTACTGGGCCAGTCAGCGTTACTGTATTATCTTGGAGCGAGGATGGGGGGACAAAAAAGCGATGCATCTCAACTGGACAGAGAGACCCGAATCAGCCCTCTTCAGGCAGTTCTACGCTCATCCGTGGTCGCTCTGTCTACTCTCCTTTCCACCGATCAATGCAACCCAATCTGTGTGCACACGGCGCTCTTCGACCTTCAAACCCGCGGCAGTGAGTGCCTGGCGCACCTCATCTTCTTGGGGCTGTATGATTCCCGATACCACAAATGACCCCTTGGCAGTCAGGCATGAGGCGATTGCTCTTGCCAATTGTGCAATGATCTTGGCTAATATGTTCATCAACAGCAGATCAAAGGTCCCGTTCCAGTTCCCCAGGGCGTTGAAAACCTGTACGTCGTGACCAGCTAGGTCATCAAGGAGGCCATAGGATGACAGTGAGTGTAGCGAAGCTCTCTCCAGCGACACCGTTTCTTCCACGTTGTTGCCTACAACGTTCTCCCGCGCGACCTCTAACGCCACGGGATCGACGTCTAGGGCGACAACGCTAGCCGCACCCAGTTTAGCAGCGGCGATGGCAAGAATGCCGGAGCCAGTGCCGACATCCAACACACGAACCCCTGGCTGCACATAGTCTTCCAGAGCCGCCAGACAGAGCCGGGTCGAGGGATGCAAGCCAGTTCCAAAGGCCATGCCAGGATCGAGTTGGATCACGATCTCACCTTGGGCCGCAGTGTATGGCTGCCACGATGGTCTGATCACGATACGGTGCCCAATGCGCTGCAGCTCATACCCTGCTTTCCATTTGTCCATCCAGTCTGCTTCGGAAAGCCAGCGTACCGATGGGGATGGGATGGGATAGATTTGCCCAAGATGCCATAGAGCCTCTTCAATCCTGGGCAATGTGGCACTGTGCTGAGGTGACAGAAAAGTTTTTACTCTGATGATGGAAGGCTTAGCCGTGCCGTTCCATAGCTCCTCGATAATAGCCCCGCCCTGACTGTATTCATTGAATAGGGCGCACACGGCCTCTGCTGCCTCGTTGTCTGTCTCGATACTGATCTCAATGCATTTCATGGGCATTCGAAGCCGTTTTCCTACAGGCCAAAGGCGTCCTTGAGCTTGTCAATAAAGCCTCGCTCCTCTTGTGGGATGGGTTCTCTGCCCAGGGTTTTGCCCAGTTCGCGGAGCAGCCCCTTCTGCTCTGCACTCAGCTTGGTGGGCGTGGCAACGAAGACGGTGACCAGTTGGTCTCCACGACCATTGTGGCGCAGATAGGGCACTCCGTGGTCTTTGAGCCTAAAAGTCTGTCCAGTTTGGGTGCTGGCTGGAATGGTCAGTTTGGCCTCGCCGTCGAGGGTAGGGATCGTTATCTCATCACCCAAAGCGGCCTGCGCAAGGTTGATGTTAATAGTCAGGTAGATGTCGTTGGCCTTGCGCTTGAAATAGCGGTGCGGCTTCACCGAAAGAAGGACATACAAGTGTCCTAGCGGACCGCCGTCCATGCCTGCGTTGCCTTCGCGAGCCAGACGAATACGTGTGCCGCTATCCACGCCAGGTGGGACAGTCACCTTGATGCGTTTCCGGGCACGTACCCTCTGCTGTCCTCGGCATTCGTGACAAGGATTGGATATGATTTGCCCTGTTCCATTGCATCTTCGACAGGTGGAGACATTGACGAAAGAGCCAAAAATCGAGGATCGTACGCGCCGCACCCGGCCCGTGCCACCACACTCAGCACAGCGGATGGGATGAGAGCCTGGCTCGGCGCCGCTACCGTCGCAAGTTGGGCAGGTCACAAGCTGCTCCACTTCCAGTTCCTTCTCCACTCCGAAGACAGCCTCCTCGAACGACAAGGTCAGGCTGGCGCGCAGATCCTCGCCTGGGCGTGGTCCTGTCTGTGTGCGTGTACCGGCAAAGCTGCCGAAGAAGCTCTCGAAGATGTCGTTGAAATCAGGGAATCCCGAGAACCCACCCAGGCTGCCCTCCACTCCTGCGTGGCCGAAACGGTCATAAGCAGCGCGTTTCTCTCGATCGCTGAGAACCTCGTAGGCCTCATTGATCTCTTTGAAGCGGTCTCCGGCGTCCGGGTCTCTATTTACATCAGGGTGATACTGGCGGGCCAACTGGCGGTACGCACTGCGAATTTCATCGCTGTTGGCTTCCCGCCCCACGCCTATCACTTTATAGTAATCACGTTTGGCACTCATGACCATCGTCTGCTATCGCTTTTCGCTCTGCATTCGGAAACTAGTATACATCAATGCTGGGTCAGAGCCAAACGAAAGGAGGGGGATACGAGCAGTGCCCCCTCCTCGTTCATGCACCCAACGACTTGCTCTATACTTCGCGGAACTCGCCCTCGACCGTGCCTTCGTCGGTTGGCTCTTGCCCACCCTGGTCTCCTGGTGGTGGCTGAGTGGGGCCAGCCTGCTGGTACATGCTGGCGCCGACGCGCTGCAAGGCCTCGCTGAGCTCCTGTGTCGTAGTGCGGATGGGATGGACGTCCTGTCCTTGCAGTGCCGAACGAACGGCAGCGATCTTGCCCTCAACTTCGTTCCTGGCGTCAGCAGGCACTTTGTCGCCCAGTTCGCGAAGGGTCTTTTCCGCACTATAGGCCATGGAGTCGGCGTTGTTGCGTGCCTCGACTTCCTCCTTGCGCTTGCGGTCGTCTTCGGCGTGCTGCTTGGCCTCATGCACCATCTGATCCACTTCTTCTTTGCTCAGCCCGCTGGAGGCGGTAATGGTAATCTTCTGCTCACGGCCGGTAGCCTTATCCTTGGCATTGACGTGCAGGATGCCGTCGGCGTCGATGTCAAAGCCGACCTCGATCTGCGGTATACCGCGCGGTGCTGCTGGGATGCCATCCAGGATGAATCGCCCCAGTGTCTTGTTGTCTGTAGCCATTGGGCGCTCACCCTGTACTACGTGGATCTCCACGCTGGTCTGACCACCGGCCGCGGTGGAGAAGATCTGAGTCTTCTTTGTCGGAATGGTCGTGTTACGCTCGATGATCGGTGTGGCAACACCGCCCAGCGTCTCGATGCCCAGTGTCAACGGCGTGACGTCGAGAAGCAATACGTCTGTAACCTCACCACCGAGTACAGCAGCCTGGATGGCCGCCCCGACGGATACCACCTCATCTGGATTGACGGTCTTGTTGGGTTCTTTGCCAAAGAACTTGCGCACCGTCTCCTGCACCAGCGGCATACGCGTCTGGCCGCCGACCAAGACCACCTCGTCGATGTCAGACGTCGAAAGCTTGGCATCTTTCAGCGCTTGCTCGCACGGGCCCAGTGACTTTTCCACCAGGTCGCCCACGAGCTGTTCCAGCTTGGCCCGCGTGAGTGTCATCACCAGGTGCTTGGGACCAGTCTGATCGGCGGTGATGAAGGGCAGGTTGATATCTGTCTGCATCAGTGTGGAGAGTTCCTTCTTGGCCTTCTCGGCTGCCTCCTTGAGACGCTGAAGGGCCATGCGGTCCTGCCGCAGGTCAATGCCCTGCTCCCTCTTGAACTCGTCGGCGATCCAGTCGAGGACGCGCAGGTCAAAGTCGTCGCCACCCAGATACGTGTTACCATTGGTGGAAATGACCTCGAACACGCCATCGCCTAGGCTCAGAATCGAGATGTCGAAGGTGCCGCCGCCCAAGTCATAGACGGCGATCTGTTCGTCCTTTTTCTTGTCCAAGCCGTACGCCAGCGCGGATGCAGTAGGTTCGTTGATGATGCGCAGAACCTCGAGACCGGCGATTCTGCTGGCATCCTTGGTCGCCTGTCGCTGCGAATCGTTGAAGTAGGCCGGCACGGTGATCACTGCCTGCTTGACTGGTTGGCCCAGGTACGCTGCCGCGTCAGTCTTGAGCTTCTGCAGAATCATGGCTGAAATCTCAGGTGGTGAGTACTGTTTGCCAGCCATCTCCACCCATGCGTCGCCGTTCTTGGCCTCGACGACTTTGTACGGCAGACGTTTCATAGCTCTCTGCACTTCAGGGTCCTTGAACTTGCGGCCCATGAGGCGCTTGATGGAGAAGATGGTGTTCTCCGGATTGGTGACCGCTTGGCGACGGGCCACCCATCCCACCATGCGCTCCCCAGTCTTGGGGTTCACCGCCACCACGGAGGGCATCAGCCTTTCTCCCTCTGACGTGGGGATGATCACCGGTTCGCCGCCTTCCATTACCGAAGCCACAGAGAAAGTGGTTCCCAAGTCAATGCCGATTATTCTGCTCATGTACGTCCTCCCAGGAAAGGTTTATTTGATTTCTGATTCAGTGTTGATCGTTGCTCGGCGAGTTGTCTTTCGCCTCAGTTTCTTCTGCTGCGCCTGCTTCGGTTTGCTCCGCCTCCGACGAGACTTCCTCGCTCCCTTTGTTCCGCGCTATCTTTACTATCGCTGGACGCAGCACCTTGTCATGCAGCATGTACCCCTTCTGCAATATGGCTGTGACATGACCATCGGGGTACGCAGTCGTTTCTTCTTGCAGTATGCTCTGATGCAGCATAGGAGCAAATGGCTTGCCAAGGGCCTCGATTTCCTTCAGCCCATGCCGCTCCAGAATCACATCCAATTTGCGCTCAATCAGGGCCATGCCTTCGGTCCAGGTGAAGCTGCGAAGCGATGGTGGCAGAGTTAGAAACGCTCGCTCTAGGTCATCCAGCACGGGTAGCAGTTGGGCGATCAAGGTTGCCTGTCCTAGCTGAAGCAGCTCCCCGCGTTCCTTTTCCACACGCTTGCGGTAGTTCTCCAGATTTGCAGCAGCACGTTTCCACTGGTCAAGATGATGCTTGGACTGTTCCTTCAGGTCCTCGATTTCTTGCTGTAGCGCCTCAACGTCTACCGGTTCAGCCCTCTCCTCGGCCGTGTCTACAGAGTCCGAATTGCTCTCGGACTTGGCCTTTTGCTCATCGGTTGTCACGTGCTTCTGCTCATCTTTGGACATCGTGTCTGTGCCTCCCACGCTACTCTCCGTACAGGCGGTACACCAGATCACTCATCAGCGCTGCCACATAGCGCACGGCAGGGATCGCGCGTCTATAGGGCATACGCATTGGCCCGAGCACGCCCAGCACGCCTTTCGCTTCGCCAGGCAGGCCATAGCCCGAGAGTATCAGGGTGCAATCCCTGATCTCATCCCACCTGCCTTCACCGCCAATGATGACCTGAACGCCATTGGCTAGCTCAGCCTGACTAAAAATCGCCTCCAGGGCACTGTTCTGTTCCAGCACTTGGACGATCTGTCGCGCGCGCTCAATCTCGTCGAATTCAGGTTGACGGAGGATGTGCACGAGGCCATCGCGGTAGATCTCGCGACTGCTCTGCGTCTCGTACGCACTTGTCAGTTCAAACAGGCGCTGGGTCACTTCCGCCTCGAGCGTATCTGGCTGCGCGCCTGGCTCCGTGTGCATCTTGGCGCGCATATCGTCGGTGTTGAGATTGGCGAACAGCGCGTTTAGCTTATTGGACAGCAGGCTCAGCTCTTCTTGAAACACAGGGCGCGTAAACACCATCATCTGCTGGTGCACTGAGCTGTCTTGCAGCACCAGGATCATCAACCCCGTGAGTTCGCTGATGGAGATGAGTTCGGCGTGCCGAAAGCGGACTTGGCGCGCCTGGGGCGCGGCAATCAGCGATGCGCTCTGCGAAACACGCGCCAGCACCGCAGCCGCGAGTTTCATCCACTCGTCCAGATCGCGGGTGACCTGATGGAACTGGTGGCGTATTAGCAACTGTTCCGACAAGGGCAGCTCCACCTCTTCCATTAGTTGCTCGACAAAAAAGCGATAGCCTTTGGCGGTTGGCACACGACCAGCGGATGTGTGCGGTTGTATCAGGTAGCCTGCTTCGGCCAGGGCCACGAATTCATTGCGAATCGTGGCTGAACTCACACCCAGGCCATAGCGGCGGCAGATCGCGACTGAGCCAATTGGCCTGGCCGTCCTGATGTATTCACGTACGGCAATGCCAAAGATCTTTCGTTGCCTGTCCGTCAAGTCATCCATGCTGCAAAGCTCGCTTTCCAAACGCGATTGTCAAATGCGGTTAGCACTCTTGCCAATCGAGTGCTAAGATCATACCATGATACACGCGTCTTGTCAAGATGATTGAGCCACTTCATATAAAAGTCTAACGTTGGAGGCTCTCGCCCCATACTCCCGCCAGACAGATGTCGGGAGAGGGGCTTGAATAGCTCAGGAGGGACAGGATTTAGTGCGAAGGAGGAAATGGTGAGGCCTTCGGTGTCTCTTGGACCCCGGAAGCATTGGGGCAACTGTAGAAATGGCCTTTGTGGCAGGGCCTCGCTGTCAAGCGTTGTGGCTAATAGGCGTTCTCATCGTAGAAGGCGCTGAACACCGTCCTGAGTATGATCTTGATATCCAGAAGCAGTGACCAGTTTTCGATGTACCACAGGTCGTACTTGGTGCGTTCCACGATGGACGTGTCTCCACGCAGCCCATTGATCTGGGCCCAACCGGTGATGCCAGCCTTTTCTTTGTGCCGCTCCATGTAGCGGGGAACCATCTGCCGAAACTGCTCAACGAAGATGGGGCGCTCTGGCCGTGGCCCCACCAAGCTCATGTCCCCTAGAAGAACGTTGATGAACTGCGGCACTTCGTCGAGGGAATAGCGACGAATGAGGGTGCCGAAGCGCGTGCGGCGTGGGTCGTCCTTCGTAGCCCACACTGGCCCGGTTTCCTTTTCAGCATCAGCACGCATGGAACGGAACTTGAGCATCTGAAATGGCCGTGTATCCAGACCCATGCGCTCCTGGGCAAAGAATACCGGTCCTGGCGAATCCAGTTTGATCAAGAGTGCCATCAGGAGCATGAAAGGCGAGAGCAGGATCAGAGTGACTGCGCTGACAGCCAGATCCGTGGTGCGCTTCAAGGCTGATCGCCAACCGCGCAGTGCCACGTCACGCACAGTGAGCAGTGGCAGGCCATTCAAGTCGTCGATGCTGATCTCCGAAGCAATGATTTGAAACACATTGGGGAAGATGCGGACGGTCGCCTTTTCCCGTTCACACTGCGAAATGAGTCCCAGAGTATCCTCGTCGCTGGCCTCGGGCAGGCCGAGGATCACCTCCTGGACATCGTGCTCACGAATCAGGAATCCGACCTGGGCAGTATTGCCCAGGATGGGCAGGCCGGCGACCTCCGTGCGCCCTGGCGTATCGTCGGCAAAGCCTACTGGCTCGTATCCCAGGCCGGGTGACTGGTCGATTTTCTGCAGCAGCATCCGTCCGACATCGCCCGCACCCACGATCAGCACCCGGGTGGGATTAGCCATGCGGTATCGGGCATGGAGGTAGTCGGTGAGCAGCCGTCCCACGACCACAAACGGAATGTTCAGAATCCAGGCATAGATCACCATAGCCCGCGGGTAGTCTAGCTCATTTTTGTAGATGAAAGAGGTCAAGGCCACCGAGGCTACGGCTCCGAAGGAGACGGCAGTCATGATGGCGTAGGTCTTGTCAATCTGGGAGAGGCCGCGTTTGAAATGGTACAGCCGGTAGAAGGAGAACGTGACCAAGAGGGTAGCCACGTGGATCAGCAGCATGCCGCCGTAATAGCTGAATGGCCGAGGATTGAGCGGACGTGGGTATTCCGTGACACGGCGCAGCGAGTAGGCAGCAAAAAAGGCCGCGCCGATCATCACTGCATCCATTGCGACGGTGATGAGGTTCAAGATCCAGTTCGTCTTACGCTGCATCTGCCAATCTCCCAAAAATCGAACTGCTGTGTAGCTCGCAGCAATTGTAGCACGAGAATGCGCGTGGAGTCAACTGCGATGGAAGTGAGCGCAGGGCTTTGCCAGAGTCGGAGCGAACGGCGGCCGAGTGTCGAGGCCAGCGTAAGCGACATATGCTGCCACGCTTGGTCTCGATAGGACTCTGCGAAGCGTCTCGCCGCAGTAGGGCGAGGCTGCGAAGCGTCTCGCCATCAGGTCGGCGGGGCGAAGCGCCTCAATCCTACTCGACCGGCGCTTGAGAACAGAAAGACCCGAAAGGTTTCGAAAACCTTTCGGGTCTCAGGCGTGCCAATTGGGGTCTCTGTCGCGCTATGGCACGTTGTGCGTGATCACCGGCAGGTAGGCGTAGTAGGTGATCACAGGCCCTACCCTGGTCCCCGTCGGGGTCGGTGTTGGTATCGGCGTCTCCGTCGGCGTGACCCCAGGCGGCAGGGTATTCGTTGCTGTAGCCGTCGGCGAGGCGGTCGCTGTGGCCGTCGCTGTCGCCGTAGGCGTCGGTGTGAAGGTGGGCGTCGGCGTAGCGGTCGGTGTCGCCGTGGGTACGGGCGCAGCGACCACCACGGCCACGTCCTCGGCGTAGGCCGTGGGCAGTCCCGGAGCCTGTGCCATGGCCACGTTGTGCAGGGTTGTGCCAGCAGACCAGGAGTACGTATTGGCCCTGATCCACAGGTAGATGCCCTCACCTGCCTCCAGGGTGCCCAGCTCCCAGGTCACCGTGCCTGTGGCCTGGTTGTACACGCCGCCTTCGCTGACCGCGACGGAGTAGGGGGCGATGCCCTGGGGCAGCATGTCGGTGACCACGATGTCGTGCATGGGGGAAGCGGTGTTGTTGTAGACGTAGATGTAGTACCAGAAGGTGTAGGTAGCCACCACGTCGCCGTGGGGGCGGAACTTCCAGATGGCCAGCGGTTCCGACGGAGTGCCGGTGGGCGTTACCGTCGGTGTCGCAGTGTCGGAAGGCGTGGCCGTCGGTGTAGCCGTCGGTGTCGCAGTGTCGGTAGGCGTGGCCGTCGGTGTAGCCGTAGGTCTCGTCGTAGGCGAGGCGGTGCTCGTGGGCGTACCGGTCGGCGTTGCGCAGTCGCGGATGCAGGCGGTGTCGGTGGCGGTGACAGGCGGAGCAGCTTGCAGGCTGTCGGCCTGGGCCAGGTTGGTGATGCACTCACCCACGGCCCAGGAGTATGTCCTGGCGCGGATCCAGACGTGGGTGCTGGAGTTTGGCGCCAGGGTGCCCACATTCCAGGTGACGGTGTTGGCGCCGTCAAAGACACCGCCCGGGCTGACGAGCACCGAGTAGGGTGCGACCTCGGCGGGCAGCGTATCGCTGATCACCAGGCCGGTGGCTGGTGAGGAAGCGGTGTTAGAGACATAGATATAGTACCAAAAGTTCCAGCCGGCACAGATCTCGCCGTGCGGGCGCACCTTGCTGATTTCCAGGCCTTGCAGCACGCTGCTGGCGGCGCTGCTGTTGTTGGTCGGCGTGATGTCGCCCGTGCCGGTGATCTCCACTGTATTGGTCAGCACCCAGTCGCTGCTGACCGCGGTGGCCATGTCGGCGATGGCGCTGAAGACGATCTGTCCGCTGGAATCCGCTTCCAGCGTGGGCGTGTACCAGCCGACGTCCTGGCCGAGAACGGTCGGGCCGCTCCAGCCTGCTGGCACGGAGACGACGCTGTTGTAGCTGGTGCCTCCGGGCAGCGTATCGGTGATGTACACGTCCACCAACGCATCCGGGCCTGTGTTGGTATAGCTCACTGTGTAGGTGATCAAGTCGCCAGCGTAGACCAGCTCCGGCTCCGCCCTCTTGGCGATTGAAGCGTCGCCATGTTGCAGATAGCTTGTAGCGTCGGCGCTGTTATTCACCGGATCGTTGTCTCCCGTGCCGGTGATCTCCACCGTATTGGTCAAGACCCAGTCGCTGCTGACGGGGGTGGCCATGTCAGCGATGGCGGTGAAGACGATCTGCCCGCTGGCGTCCGCTTCCAGCGTGGGCGTGTACCAGCCGACGTCCTGGCCGAGAACGGTCGGGCCGCTCCAGCCTGCTGGCACGGAGACGACGCTGTTGTAGCTGGTGCCTCCGGGCAGCGTGTCCGTGATGTACACCTCCATGGCCGGGCCGGGGCCGGTATTGGTGTAGCTGAGGGTGTAGGTGAGCACATCCTGTGGGTACACCAGGTTGGGTTCCACCGTCTTCGAGACCGATAGATCGCCGGCAGCCACCGCTCCCTCATAGGCGCCGATATCATAGCCAGCGTCCTGTGGGCGCGGGTTGCCGTCCAGGTCGTCGGCGACGCCGAGGTTCTGGGCGTTGTCCAGCGCCTGGCTGGCGGCGGTCAAGTGGTAATCGTCGTTGGCCGGGTTGACAAAGGCCGGGTCGCCGTAGAAGCTATTGCCGCCGTGGTTGATGCTGCCCGTTCCGCTGACCATGCTCGTCGGCCAGAACAGGTTATAGTCCTCGTTGACGGTAGCCCCACTGCTCGTATTGGAGATGGCTACGCCGAAATTGGCCACGATGGTGTTGCTGATGTTCACGTCGGAGCCAGTCAGGTGGATGGCAGTACCCGAGCTCCCGGTCGGACTGACCACGGTGCAGTGCACGATGTCCAGCGTGCCATCGATGTAGTCGATGTACATCGCCTGGCCATCGCCCTCCGCAGCGTTGCGGGCAAAGAGGCTGTTGACGATGGAGCTGCTGCCGACGTGCGCCAGGCCGCCTCCGTCATCGCCCGCCGTGTTGCCCAGGAAGCGCACGCGCTCGACGGTCAACTCGCCTCCCGCGTACAGCCCGCCACCGTCGTCGCCGGCATCGTTGTGCTGGAAGAGGCCGCCGCTGAGCGTGGCGTCATCGTCCACGTACGCCCCGCCGCCGGACTCGGTAGAGCTGGTGTTGCTGATGAACTGGGTGCTGGTCATGTGCAGGTTGCCGTACACGTACAGGCCGCCGCCGCGCTCGTCCGCCCAGTTGTTCTGGAAGAGGCCGCCGTTCAGCGTGGCGTCGCTGGACACGTACGCACCGCCGCCGTCGTACTGAGCCGTGTTGGAGACGAACTGGGTGTCGGTCATCACCAGATTATCGTCGACGTACAGGCCGCCGCCGTAATCGTCGGCCCAGTTGTCCTGGAACAGGCCGCCGTTCAGCGTGACAACGTCGTCGACGTACGCCCCGCCGCCGTAGTCATTGAAAGCGGTGTTGGAGATAAACTGTGTGCCGGTCATGTGCAGGTT